>NZ_JBKFAQ010000015.1:0-110246 GCF_053345735.1 Bacillus sp. D48C | reverse complement strand
GGCAAAATTAAAAATGAGCCCGGTACAATACCGGACTCACTTTTATCAAGCTGCCTAATGAAATAACCGTGTCTAACTTTTAGGGGTCACTTCATCAATGGCTCTTTTTTTATGGTAAAAATACAATCCATACAATTAATAAAATAAAAACAAAGCCACCAATCACAGCTGGCAATAAATAAAACTGGGCAAGTATAACTATTGCATACAAGAGTATTGCTGGTAGTAATAAATAACGATCTGCCTTCCATCTTAACAATAGTAATTTCCCTTCATCACAATATAAACGAAGAAACATCTTATTCGTAAATTCATTCCAATAATCACGTGCATAGCGAGAAATTGCAACTACAGCAAATACGAGAACAATAGCTGTAATCCACCTTGGAGTCATAATTATACTTGCAGTACTGATACATACAATTTGAATATAAAATATTCGTGCAGTACTTGTACGGAAAAATTCTTTCAAAAAAGATTCGACAATACGAGAATCAGCTTTTTTTCCTAATAGTCTTTTAGAGCGCGGAAACATCCACGGTTTTTTATTCGAACTACTCGGTTTAGCCGCATGACCACCAACTTGCATAATTCCGCTCGTCCAGCGCATGCTTTCCTCCTTTTCTTTCTCGATTTCTTTAAAAAAGAACTTTTTATAATTCATTTTCTCTTTTACTAATACACTACTTAAGAAAATTACTAAACCGATAAATAGAATTGAATAAAATGGATTTTTATAAATAAAAAATAAACTAATTCCCAAAAAGGACACGCTCATAGAAAATACTACATTTTTTATAATCCATAAAACCCATCGTTTCCCCACATGTACATGAATAAATCTCGTTAACAACGACAACATAAATCGAAATATAGTAAAGAATACCCAAAATAATAGGACTTGTATCTCTGTTACCTCGATACTTTTCATCAACACCGGTAACATAATAACGACCACTATTATATTCGTTATCGCTATTCGAATAAATGTGTACATCATGCCATACTGGACTAATTTTCGCATATGTGTTGCATACGAAATTAAAAATAAACTATCCGCTTGCTCAAAAAATGAACGAACTCCTCTCGGATATGTTACTAGATAAAATGCTAGTAATCCTAATCCGAAATAAATCTTCTCTTCCATTGATAATTCATTTATCCATAGTGACCTATAATAGATTCCCATAAATATAAGTATTGGAATAATAATATATAACGCGACTGTCCAATCTGTTACCGAACGTATAGACTTCCACTTCCGCCGGAGCTCATGGCGTAATCTTTTATAAAATTGTTGTTTAATCATGTTGTTCACGCCTTACAATTATATCAAAGCAGTCTAGTAATGAGCTACCAGGCATTTCCGCTAACATTTGAATAGATTCTAAATGTCCATCTGCGACTAATGTACCTTGTGAAATGAGTAAAAATCTTTCACAAATTTTTTCAGCCGTATCCAATACGTGCGTACAAAGTAAAATTCCTGCCCCACGCTCTTTTTCTTTATATAAATAAGTTAAAAACTCTTTCGTAGCTACTGGATCTAAACCGATAAAGGGTTCATCAATAATATAAAAATCTGGCTCAGTTAAAAACGCCAATATTAGCATCGATTTTTGTTTCATACCTTTTGAAAACTTTGATAAATACTCATGTTTATGCTTATCCATTCGAAAAGTATGTAATAATTGTTCCGCTCTTTCTTCCCAGTTTCCCATTTCACTTCCACGAGCAGCCATTAATAATTCAATATGTTCCCAGAGCGTCAAGTAATCATAGTATGTTGGATGTTCTGGCACATATGCATACGGATTTTTCTTTTCACCGAATGATATTTCACCGTCCATATTTACAAGTAATCCGAGCATCGTTTTTATCGTCGTACTCTTCCCAGCACCATTTGCTCCAATAAGAGCAACTAGTTCACCTTTTTCGATAGAAAAAGCTATATCATGAATTGTTTCTTCGCCTATTTCATATCCAGCTGAGCGGATATTTACTTCTAACATGTCTTTCCCCTCTTTCCATTTC
This sequence comes from Bacillus sp. D48C, assembly GCF_053345735.1. Taxonomy (NCBI): domain Bacteria; kingdom Bacillati; phylum Bacillota; class Bacilli; order Caryophanales; family Bacillaceae; genus Bacillus; species Bacillus sp. D48C. The sequence continues at coordinate 108,212 of NZ_JBKFAQ010000015.1, read as the reverse complement.
CAATACAATCAAGGAAAAGAATAACATATAACTATCTATATATCATTATAAAATATTTATTTTCATAGCAGGAAAAAACATTTTTTAACAGAATATTAAATGTTTGATTACATTTTATTGGAGTGGATAATATGTCTTTTCAAATTCGTGAAGCAACGATAGATGATATAGACGCACTTTGTTCTTTAACGAAAGAATTAAAAGGTTCCTCTATTTCCTATGAAGATATGAACAATCGATTACAATTCGTACAAATGAGTCCGTTTGATTTTTTATATGTTTACGAAGAAGAAGAAGCTATATTTGGATTACTTGGATTTCGTATACGTGAAAATTTAGAAGATGTAACACATTATGGAGAGATTTCAATTATTAGCGTCGATTCTAACATACGACGGAAAGGCATTGGACAAGTGTTGATGGATTATGCAGAGCAATTAGCAAAGAAACATAATTGCATTGGCACATGGCTAGTTAGTGGAACAAAAAGAGTAGAAGCTCATCCTTTTTACAAAAAATTAGGTTATGAAGTAAATGGCTACCGATTTGTAAAACATTTCTAAACTACTTATAATTGAAGGGACTATAACTATGACAAACATTAAAGCAATTTTCATTGATCGTGACGGTACAATTGGTGGTGACACTACAATACATTATCCGGGATCTTTTACATTATTTCCATTCACAAAAACATCCTTGCAAAAACTAAAAGCTAAAAATATAAAAATTTTCTCTTTCACAAATCAACCTGGTATCGCAGATGGAATAGCAACTGTAGCCGATTTTGTACAAGAATTAGAAGGCTTCGGTTTTGATGATATTTATGTATGTCCTCATAAACACGGTGATGGTTGTGAATGTCGTAAACCAAGTACAGGCATGCTGCTTAAAGCAGCAAAAAAACATGGGCTTGATTTAACACAATGTGCTGTAGTTGGTGATCGCTGGACTGATATTGTTGCAGGAGAAAAAGTAAATGCGACTACGATTCTAGTCCGAACAGGAGCTGGGTATGATGCTTTGCATACGTACCGAGACAAATGGGCACATATTGAACCAAACTACATTGCAGATAACTTTGAAGATGCAACAAACTGGGTTTTAAATCAACTATAATACAAATGAAGATTTTGATGCACTCAAAATAATTTAAATCATAGTTAAAATATCCTTTTTGGCAAATAATTTTCTTCCACAAAACGGATTACCTCAAAAGGTAGCAAGTTCCCTTTTGATACGCAAACATTGCAATTCAAATTATATTTTTTATTACTAACAGCAATTAACATAAAGAAGGAATAGCTTAGTGGCTATCCCTTCTTTATTGACTTCTATTATTTACATTTGTTATCTTTTTTTATTGAGTATTCTCATCGTTTTTATACTCCAAAATATCCCCTGGCTGACACTCCAAAGCTTTACATATCGCTTCCAATGTTGAAAAACGAACCGCTTTTGCTTTCCCATTTTTCAAAATAGAAAGATTCGCCATCGTAATTCCAACCTTCTCCGAAAGTTCCGTTACACTCATCTTTCGTTTTGCTAACATGACGTCAATATTAATAATAATTGTCATATCCGCCACCTCAGACCGTCAAATCATTTTCTGATTTTATGTTAATTGCTTCTTGTAGAAGGCGTTGAAGAATAGCAGCAAAAACAGCGATAACGAGCGAAGCAAAAACGATAATAAGTCCCACTAACCCAATAGGAGGGTCCATTTTTTTCGCTATAAAATGAAAAAGTGGCATACCCAATACATACAAACCACTGATTGTAACTGCACAGCGCTTTATATTCTTTAACGCCTTTACAGATAATTCCGAGAACGCTGTGTTCTCGTCAATATACTGTAAAAGATTGAAAGCCTGATAAAGAGCAACATAAAAAGGCACAGCTGCTCCATACATCACAATAAAAACAAGATATTTTATCGGAGCGATATTAGGATACAAATTCGCTACAAAATTCGCCATTTCCGGCACTAAAAATATGCATAAGGCAAGCACTGCAATTCCAGAAAGAAAAATAATTACTTTTAAGAACGTTGTTGAACTTCATTTAAGGCTCATTTACAATAACTCACTTATTTAATGACAACATAATTTTACCACATAATTTATCGTTTAACAATAAATAAATATCGTTTTATCGTTATTGTCATACTTTTTAATTTAGGAAAAAATAAAAAAGTATTTCTCATTACAAAGAAATTCTTTTTCTTGAAAATGCCTCTTTCAACTTAATTTTTTAAAACGTTAATTCGTAATGGAAATAACGATTATCTCTCAAATAACCATTTTCAGCATATAATCGTTGTGCTGATAAATTATCAATCTCTGTTTGTAATTTTACACCTTTTGCTCCATTTTCTAATGCGTATTCTTTAGCAGCTTCTAATAATTTTTTACCTGTTCCGGCTCCACGCTTCGCCGCTTGTACAAATAAATCATTTAAAATCCATAATTCTTTCATTGAAATGGAAGAAAATGATGGATATAGTTGTGTGAACCCAATATATTCGCCGTCTTCAACTGCTACGAAAATAACGGACTCTTTTTTCTCAATTCGGTTTCGTAAAAATACTTTTGCCCCTTCTAAATCAGAATCCTGCCTATAAAACATGCGATAGTTATTAAAAACTGATGCTAGTCCATCTAAATCTGCAATTGTTGCCTCATATATTCTCATTTTACTCCATTCCCCTTCCAATACTGTCTCATTATATCCGTTGCCCATTTAGGCTGGTGTATTTCTTCTTTCGGCATAAACTCTTTCATTATTGGTTTTATATCCAATATAGGAGTGCCATCAATAGCATCTAATCCCTCAACAATAATTGATTTACCTTCTCTTTTGATCACCTTTACAATTGTTACACCTATGCGATTCGGGCGATTTTTCCCGCGCTGTGCAAAAATACCTACTTCAGGATAATCCTTATTATTTCTAGGATGTCTAGCAAAATACTGAATTTGCTCGTCAGTTACTTTATGAAAATAAAAAACAACTTCAATATGAGAAAAATCTTCAATCCCTTGTATACTTTCTTCTGCATACATTTCAGTTAAAGTTATACGGGATCTTACTTCTCCCCACTCATCATCTTTTATTTCCTTTCTTTCATTATGTACAAATGCGATTGGTTGAACTGAAAACATGCGCATTCCCCCTTAAATGTAACCACTTACATTATAAAATATTTTCTGAATGTTTTCCAGATATATGAATTTAGTTTGCATAATATAATTACATTCTATCTAGAGCTACCTTGACTGCTTCAATTGCATGTATATGAGTCGTATCAAATATCGGGACAGATACGTCTTCTTGCTTTATTAATAACCCTATTTCTGTACAACCTAATATGATTCCCTGTGCTCCTTTTTGCACTAACTCTTCGATGACTCTTTTATAATATTCTCTAGATTGAGATACTATTTTTCCTAAACATAATTCTGTATATATTACTTTATTTATTTCTTTTCTATTTTTTTCTGATGGTACTATTACTTTTATATTATTTTCTTCTATACGTGACTTATAGAAATCTTGCTCCATTGTATATGTAGTTCCAAGCAGACCAACCTTTTGAATGTCTTTTCTTTTAATTGCTTTTGCAGTTGCATCAGCAATATGTAAGACTGGAATATCAATTTTCGCCTTTATTTTTCCAACTACCTTATGCATTGTATTTGTACAAATGATTATAAAGTCTGCTCCTCCCTTTTGTAATGAATATGCCGCATTCCCTAGAATTTCTCCAGCACCATCCCAATCTCCGCTAGACTGACATCGTTCAATCTCTTCAAAATCCACACTATTAATCAAACATTTTGCTGAATGTAGCCCTCCTAATCTCTCTTTTATTTCTTCATTAATAATTCGATAATATTCAGAAGTTGATTCCCAACTCATACCACCTATAAGACCTATCGTTTTCATATAAACAACACCTACCTAAACTTTTTTATAAAACTAATAACAACGTTTTATTGTATATATTATACATAATAAAACAAGACTTTAAGTTTGAAATATAAAGTCTTGTTTTACGGAATTTAATATGGAAATAATAAAGAGTAATTGTACTTTCATTTCCAAGGAAATTTTTATAGAATATTCTGAAATTAACAATCTGATGTTTTTATAAATTCTTTATACTTATAATTAAAACACTCTCGATACAACGCTTTGATTTCATCATATGATGGAACACGTGGGTTATTAGCTGGGCTACCACTTTCAATTGCATCTGATGCCATTTTAGAAATAGCATTTTCAAATTCAATTTCATCGATTCCATATTCTTTTAAATTTGGAATACGAAGATCAAAGCAAAGTTTTTTTATTTCCCCAAGCGTGTAGTCTGCTACTTCCTCATCAGAATTCGAATACAAATCCTTATTTAAACTACGTCCAATTTTTGCTAACCTTTTCACTGCACTTGTTTTTGTAAACTCTAACACTGTAGGTAATAGTATGGCATTTGATATTCCATGCGGTACATGAAATAATGCTCCCACTGGCCTTGACATTCCATGAACTAATGTAACTGATGCATTAGAAAATGCAATTCCAGCTTGTAAGGAAGCAATCATCATCGCTTCTCTTGCCTCCATATTACGTCCATCTTCATATGCTATACGTAAATATTTCATAATACTTTCAATAGCTGAAAGAGCAAGTACATCTGTAAGTGGCTGTGAAAATTTAGAAATATAAGCTTCAATCGCATGACATAACGCATCTATTCCTGTTGCTGCCGTAATTTGTGGTGGTAACGAACTTGTCAAAACTGGATCTATAATTGCTACTTTCGGTATAAAACTAGGATGCTTCATCATCATTTTTACATCTGTTTTTTTATTCGTAATTACTGCTACACTTGTAACTTCCGATCCAGTACCAGAAGTTGTTGGAATTGCAATAAGTGGTAGTGGATTGTTTTCTATTTCAATATCCTTTTCGACATAATCCTCAACTTCTCCACCATTTGTATATAAAACCGCTACTGCTTTCGCAGCATCAATACAACTTCCACCACCAATACCGATAATAAAATCACACTTTTCCTCTTTACAAAGAGATAAGGCTTCTAACACGTGTATATTTGTAGGTTCAGCATCCACTTTATTATATGTACTAACAGTAATACTTTTCTTATTTAGTTGTTGTATACACTTTTCAAGATATCCTAATTTCTCCATAATTGTATCAGTAACTATAAAAGCTCTTTTCCCTAACTTTTTTGATTGTTCCCCAAGTTTTTCAAGCGAATTCCTTCCATATAATACCGACTTTGGCATACGAAACTCAGAAACTTCTTGCAAGTACTCCACCCCTTCTTATCCTATTTAATATTTTATGATATAAATTATCGATTTGATGAATCTTTACGATTCGAATTTTTAATAGAGTCCTGTTAAAGTATAGAACGCGATAACTAAAAATACAGCAACCGTTTTCAAAACTGTAATAGCAAATATATCTTTATAGGACTGTTTATGTGTTAATCCTGTTACTGTAAGAATAGTAATAATAGCCCCGTTATGCGGTAGTGTATCCATTCCTCCTGATGCCATTGATACGATACGGTGCATAACTTCTAATGGAATATCAAATTGATTGGCCGCTGCAATAAATTTATCTCCCATTGCACTTAATACTATTCCCATTCCTCCTGATGCAGAGCCTGTAATTCCAGCTAAAATATTCGTCGTTACTGCACCATTCACTAACGGATTTGTGAAAGTAGCAGAGATGCCATCTCTCATAATTACGAAGCCTGGAAGTGCTGCAATGACACCACCGAATCCAAACTCAGCTCCTGTATTCATCGTTGCAAGTAGCGCTCCACCAATACTTGTATTCAATCCAGCTTGGAAACCTGTTACTACTCGCTTCCAATATAATAATAACGTTGTTAAGATCCCTATAATAAGTGCCAATTCTACAGACCAAATTCCTACTACTGCACTTAATTCTACTTTTCCAAATGCTTTCATACCAATTGCAGAAAAATCAAAACCGCTTGGATACCACTTTGGTATCATAATAGTAAACACTTTATTCATTACACCTACTAAAATAAGTGGTATAAATGCAATAAGTTGTTGTGCTCTTGTAATTTCAATGTTATTAATTAATGGCATATTTTTTTGTTCTAATTGCAAAGATGCTGCCATTTCAGTATTTCCATCATTAAAACCAAAATATCCTTCACCTGCCGCTTTTGCCTTCTTACGTCTACTCTCTAAATATAGTAAACCTAATGTAAGAACAAAAATTGCTCCTACAATGCCAAGTATCGGTGCAGCATAAATATTCGTTTTAAAAAATGTTGTAGGTATTACATTTTGAATTTGTGGTGATCCAGGTAGCGCATCCATTGTAAACGTTACTGCTCCAAGAACAATCGTTCCAGGGATTAAACGCTTTGGAATATTAGCTTGTCGAAACAACTTAGCTGCGAACGGATAAACAGCAAACACTACTACATACACACTAACACCACTATACGTTAAAATAGCCCCCATTAATACAATCGCTAATATAGTACGTTTTTCACCAACTAACTCAATAATCGTTTTTGCGATAGAATCTGCAATTCCTGACATTTCCACTACTTTTCCAAATATTGCTCCTAATAAAAACACAGGAAAATATAACTTTATAAATCCAACCATTTTCTCCATAAAGATATTAGAAAAGAAAGGTAATACATAACTAGGTTCTGTCAAAAATACTGCAAATAATGCAAATATCGGTGCGAATAAAATAACAGAAAAGCCTCTATATGCTACGAACATAAGTAAACTTAGTGCTAATAATATAATAACTAACTCCAATTTTACCCCTCCATTAAACAGAATATTCTAAAATTTATCGATAAACTTCTACTAATCTTTTAATTCTGACATCCCTCCTCTTATTCATACAATTTTTTCATGCTAAAAATGTCTAATTATAAATATTCGATTACATATGAAAAATCCCTTTAAACAGAAACGAATTCCTCATCATACGTTATAAAGGGATTGTTAGTACCTATATTTACTGATTTATTAAAATTTTTCTTACACAAAAATGATACAGTTCTTCAACATCTTTCACTATGTAAGTCGCACTAACTTCAGTCAGTTCTTTCTCACAGCCATAGCCATATAAAACACCAATTGAAGCAATTCCATTCTGATTCGCACCTATTATATCGTGCTTTCTATCACCAATCATTATCATTTCTTCTTTATTTAGTTCTTCATTTGTTTGTAAAATATGAGCAATTATTTCTTCTTTTTTTATTCTCGTACCATCTAAATTACTTCCAATGATATCTTCGAAATAATTCGTTAATTGAAAATGCTCTATAACTTGTTTCGCAAATACAGTGGGCTTTGAAGTAGCTACGAATATGCGATTTCCTGAACTTTTTAATTGTTGCAAGAGCTTCAGAATCCCCTCGTATACATTATTTTCAAACAATCCACGCTGCTTTAAATACTCACGGAAGTAAAAAACTGCACGTTCAACCTCTCCTTCACTCATATTATATCTCTCTACGAATGATTGCTGAATAGGAGGACCTATAAATGAATCTAACTCACTTATATGTACTTCTTCAATTCCTACTTTTTTTAACGCATACAAAACCGAATTTACAATCCCTTCTTTCGGATCCGTTAAAGTTCCATCTAAATCAAATAGAAATGTTTTATACATGTTTCATTCCTCCACTTAATTTGCTGTATAAATAACTGCTAACATCTCTTCCACTTCTCCCTATTATACTATCATTATCTATTTTTTCGAAAAATCAATTTCCATATGTCACATACTTTCAGTTACAAAATACGATAGATATGATAAAGTAAAAAAGTTACAATTATTTTAATAGAAACTGGTGAAACAAATGTCAATTACGTTAATTTTTATAATGGCTTTCACAATTGTAATCCACGCAGTTGAAACAAGCTCTTATAGTATTCGATTAGCGGGGGTTCGTTTAAAGAAGATTGCTGTCGCATTATCCGTCGTAGGAATTGTATTACTCATTTCAAGAACGTCAAACTTACTACAAGCCTTTTTACTTGGCGGGATTGTGGACGAAGCAAAACTAGATCCTTCTATTGATTTAGAGCATATTATACGTCTTGTACTATTATCTGCTTCTATCGGTACATTGCTTGCGATTATACTGTATCCAACTTTGACAAAACTATTTGGATATGTCATTCAAAACTTTGAAACAGACGGTTCTTTCATTCGAATGATGAAAACGAATAACATTCAAAAATTAAAGTACACAAAAAAATATGTCCGCTTTCCAAAGTTAGAAATGATTCATAGACTGCGTATCGGTGGTATTCCAAAGCGTATTATGCTTATTAACATGTTTGCTACTGCTATTTATACAGCTGGGGTACTTTCTGCCCTTTACGCTTCTTTTTTAAATCCAGATTATGCAACAAATGCAAGTACAGCTTCTGGCCTTGTAAATGGTTTCGCCACTATTTTATTAACTGTATTACTCGATCCACGCATTGCTCTTTTAACAGAACGTGCTTTACAATCAGAAAGCGGTGCTGAATCTATGAGTAAAATGTATGGTTGGCTAATGATTTCTAGACTTCTCGGCACATTATTGGCACAACTACTATTTGTACCAGGTGCTTACTGGATTTTATGGATTATTGAACTTATGCATTAATTTACTAGAAAGGTGAATTTATCAATGAAGATCAAAACAGAGAAAGATATAATTCGCTTAATAGAAAACGACGAATGGATGATGAATGTATTACAAATGGCAAAATCACTAGAGTTACCTGATTGGTGGGTTTGTGCCGGCTTTGTTCGTTCTAAAATTTGGGATACTTTACATGACTATGAAGCTAAAACGGCTATGCCTGATGTTGATGTGATTTATTATGATAGTCTACATCAAGATGAGATATACGAACAATCATTAGAAACGAAATTAATGAATATTGATGCTACTATTCCTTGGTCTGTAAAAAATCAAGCTCGTATGCATGTAGTGAATAATATGCCACCATATTCTTCTTCTGTTAATGCTATTTCTAAATTCCCTGAAACAGCAACGGCTTTAGGAGTTACACTTGATGAACTAAACAATGTTATATTAACAGCCCCATGTGGTATTGAAGATGTCCTTTCCTTACAAGTGAGACCAACAGCTCATTTTCTTAAATCGAAAGAACGATTACATATGTACAAAAACAGAGTTATAAAAAAGAATTGGCAAAGTAAGTGGCCTAACATCACAATCACATATCCAGAAATTTAGAAAGAGTGCCTCTCATTTATAGAAGCACCCTTTTCTTCATTTCAAAAAATGTATGACTGTTTCTGCAAATCTATCTGCTTCCTCATAATGAGGTGAATGACCGCTCTCTTCAAATACGATATACTTGCCGTTTCGGGCATCTTTATTAAATGTTTTAATTTGTTCTTCACACGTTACTACATCATGTTTTCCTACTATTAATAACATTAGATTTTGTACATCTTTTATTTTTGATAATAATGATGTATGACATGCTCCCTCTAATTTTAATCTATCAAAGTGCATTTTGGAGCGATTTGAAAATATTTCCCACTCTTCATCACTGTATAAACTCTCATCTGTCCTATCTTCCTTATTATTGTAAATCTCCATTCTTTTTTCTTCTAATTCAGCGCTTAATCTTATATAAGCTTCTAACAACTCTTCTGAACTAGCATCGCTAGATGAATAAGCAAAGCACTCTTTTGCTACTTCTTCTTTTCCATACTTTTTTAATAAATGCCCTGTCTTTTGCAACAAAGCTCTACTTGTTAATGCAAAATCAAAAGTTGGTCCTTCAAATATTATTTTCTCTATTGAACTTGGATATATCGACGCATAAAGCAATGCTACATATCCACCGAAAGAATGTCCAATTATAGACCACTTCTCAATTTGTAATACTTTTTTTAATTCCTCACAGTCTTCAATCAAATCATTTAATCCAAAAGCTTCGTCTTCAGTAATTTTTTCTGAACGACCAACACCTCTTTGATCTATCATAATTACATATAGAGAATCTTTTAAACGTTCCGCTTGATGAAATGAAAAATCATAACAACTCTCTCCTGGTCCACCATGCAAGTATAAGACTGGCTTATTTTTAGGATTTCCATGTGTTTCAACGTATAGCTTTTTCCCTCTAATATTCATATACTCTCCTGTTTCTATCAAATTCGCCATAAACATCACCATCTTCTTTTTTCACTGAATATTATAACATTTAATGTTAAATAATCCCTATTACATTTAAGAAGACGATAATGATTGCGAGCGGTGCTACAAATCGAAGTAAAAATGCCCAACAAGTAAATACTTTCTTTCCATAATTTCCACCTACAAAAAACTCTGCTTCTAGTATCTTCTTTTCCATTTTGAATGAAACGAAAATACTAATAAATAGTGCTCCAAGTGGCATTAATATATTACTAGATAAGAAGTCTACTGCATCAAAAATATTCTTTCCGAAAATCGTAATATCACTCCATACTCCAAATGATAACGCTGATGGTATACCTACTAAGAAAATGCCGAAACCGATCAGCCATGATAATTTCGTTCTCTTTTCTTGTTCACCATTTGCTAATGCTGAAACAACAGTTTCTAGTAGAGAAAATGCCGATGTTAATGTCGCAAATGTAAATAGTGCAAGGAATACTGTTAAGAAAAATCCACCGAATGGGATTTGACTAAATACAGATGGTAATACGATAAATAGTAATCCAGGTCCTTCTGTCGGCTCCATTCCTAATGAAAATACGGCCGGAAAAATGGCAAGACCTGCAAATAAAGAAACAAATAAATTCAATCCAACAATTGTTATTGCTGATTTTGGTAAACTTTCTTTTTTATTTAAATAGGAACTATAGGTAACCATAATTGAAATCCCGATACTAATTGCAAAGAATGATTGCCCCATTGCGAACAAAATACTTTCCGAAGTAATCTTTGAGAAATCTGGTTGTAAGAAAAACTTCACACCTTTCATAGCATCATCAAGTGTTAACGAACGAATAATAAGAGCGACAAATAAAACGAACAATGCTGGCAACATATATTTACTTGCTTTTTCAATTCCGTTTTGTACACCCTTTGATACAACCCATATCGTAATGAACATAAAAGCGAAATGTCCCATAATAGCCCAAGTGGGATTCCCAATTGTTTCAGTAAATAATGCTCCGTAATTTTGTCCCGGTGCAATTAGTTGTCCAGTAATTCCTCTGAATAAATAAATTAACACCCATCCACCTACAACACTATAAAATGAAAGTAGTATAAAACACGTTCCAACACCAAGGCGTCCAATCCAGTGCCACCCTGTATTTGGTGCAATACTTTTAAATGCGCCAACTGCTTGTTTCTGCGTACTACGTCCAATCATAAATTCAGCTATAAGTAGTGGTAATCCAATTAATATAGTAAATAATATAAAGATTAAAAAGAATGCTCCTCCCCCGCTCTTCCCGGCGATATAAGGAAACTTCCATATTGCGCCAAGTCCAATTGCTGATCCTGCTGCAGCCATTATAAAACCTAATTTCGAAGTCCATTGCTCCGTTTGTTTCATCTCATTTTCCTCCTAATTAAATCTTTTTATATAGATAAATAAATTTTATAGACCTATCCAAATAAACCCTCCACTTCTTTTTCCATATAATAAAAAAATGGCCTAGCATCTCTATATAAAGAGACGCTAAGCCATTTACTTAACGCGGTACCACCCTTATTGATTCCATTATGAATCCACCTTAGTAGTAATCGTTTGATTACAAACCTAATATCGAAGGTTAACCGTTAAGATTTACTAAGAATGTGATTCCGTTCCACCTTACTGCTCCTAGGCGAGTTCAGGATGTCATTTGACTATGTCGCACCAACCCATAGCTCTCTGTACAAATACATGACCTTACTACTCCTATTCAACACATTGTAATATTTAGAATATATTTTCTTTTGAAATTAATATGAAGTATATCGGTTATATTTGTAACTGTCAAGGGGTATATTAATTTTTTGTCGAAATGGTTCATATTGATAACTCACTTTTACTAAGCTTATTAGCAAAAGAAAGAGTCTATATTTTCATCTTTTTACGGTATAAGACGAGTACAATCTCTCGGAAAAGCACTCGCCTCTCGTACATTTGTTAATTCTAATAGTTTATATACAATCCTTTCTAACCCAATTCCGAAACCTCCATGCGGGGGACAACCGTATCGGAATGTATTTAAATAAGATTGAAATTTCTCTGGGTGTAATCCTTTTTCTTTAAACGAAGCGAGTAACATTTCATAATTATGAATTCGCTGTGCCCCTGACGTTATTTCTAACCCTTTATATAATAAGTCGAATGAATCAGTAATAGCTGGATTCTCTTTATTTTGCATCGTATACATCGGTCTCGCTTCTTTCGGATAATGTGTAATGAAAACAAATTCACTATTATATGTTTCCTTTACATATTTCCCTAGTAACTTTTCACCTTCTGTATCTAAATCCCCTACAGGAGATTCTTTACGATACTTACTTTTCAAAATTTCTTGTGCTTCTAACAATGTAATTTTAGGTATTTCAGTAATAACAGGTACTTCTATTTGTAATAGTTGTAGTTCTATTTCACATTTTTTCGCTACTTGTTGAAACATATATCGTAAAACATCCGTTTCTAGTTGCATCACTTCATAAAAATCATGAATAAAACCAAGTTCTACGTCTAACGATATATATTCATTCAAATGACGGGAAGAATTATGATGTTCCGCTCTATATACAGGTGCAATTTCAAAAACTCGTTCTAACCCACCTGCCACCATCATTTGCTTATAGAACTGTGGTGATTGTGCTAAATAAGCTTCTTTTTGGAAGTATGGAAGCTTAAAAACATTTGCTCCTCCTTCTGCCCCTTGCGAAACAATTTTCGGCGTAAAGATCCGTGTGAAATCGTTCTCTATAAGAATTTCACTAAAGCTCTGAACGAGTGTAGATTTCACTTTAAAAATCGCTGCGGTTCGCTCATGCCTTAATGATATTACTCGCTCATTAAGTAGTTGATCTAAGCCCACTTGTAACTTCTTTTTATTTATTTCAAATGGAAGTGGTTCTGCACCGTTTATTACTTTCACTTCATGAGCAAGTACTTCAACACCCAATTCTGTTTTCGACGTCTCGACTATTTCACCGATTACATGGACAACACTTTCTACATCAACTTTATATCCAGCCAATCCATTCTCTAATACACATTGAATTACTCCTGTTCTGTCCCGTAATAATAAAAAACTAACATTTCCAAGATGCCGAATTTTTTTTACCCATCCTTGAAGTAATACAACCTTTCCACTTTGCTTTGTACATTCTTTTGTGAGTGAACGCTTCATTATTGAATTCATTATTTTTCCCTCCAGTAATTTTATATTTATTTACGTTATTGTTGTCATCGTCATCATCCACGGTCACTCACCCCCCTTTCAAAGAATACAAAAATCCGCCCCTATAAATAGGGACGGATTTTTTTCCGCGGTACCACCCAAATTGTCATACTGACCATCTTAGCCCTGATAACGGTAGGTACCGTTTGCTTTTACTAATAATCACGTTCAAAGCAACACTCACAGGTGTCTTTCCATCATGCGGTATCACAACCTTCTCAGCAACCGGCTGCTCTCTGTAGACCTTTGCACCATGTACTTTTCCTGATCATCACTTTTTATATTTACAGAGTATTCTAACTTCTAACTTTATAAAATGCAAGATTTTTTTGAAACATTCTGATTTTCTAACTCCTAACTGCTTCTAAAACGGGAAAAGTTAATTTTGTAATACATATTCTTATGTATCAAATCCGAAATTACACATCTAATATTTTCCTATTTTTTACATAAAAACCGTATTTTTCACGCATATTAATAAACAAATTTAAAGTGAGGTGTGCATATGCAAAAAGCAATTAGTTTCTTTCTCCTATTGTTTTGCCTAATTGTAGTAAACGAAACATACGCCTATTCACCAAAATCTTTACCAATCTCTCAAAACTCTGGTCAATGGCTAGTGAATATTGATAAACCGAAAAAAACAAACAAAAATATGCTTCAAGCTAAAAAAGATGAATTTCAAACATATCATTTTTCAGTAAAGAATATCGGGAATAGTGAAGTATATAACGTAAACGTCGAAGTATTCCGCAACGAACCAAATAAGAAAACGAAATATGAACTCTTTTCCCTAAAGGAAAGTCGTTTAGCAAGTGGAAAAACTGGATTTGAACACGCTAATTTACCTGTTGCTACAAAAGCGGATGAGGTTGATGTTATTATTACATGGCAAGAACACCCATTCCGATTGATGCGAAATGGTCAAAAAGTTGAATCTAGAAAATTTAAAGAACATTTTGTTTTTAAAGAAGCTAAAAAGTAAATGGGATACGGATATATTCACACTATCATTGATATAGCTTTATTTACTAGTACCAGTTCGTAAGCAAATTAAAAAGTCGTGGCTTATAATGCCACGACTTTTTATATTAATTCGTACTAATGCCTCTCGCTGCCCAAATACGATCGATATCAGCAGCATGTTGTCCGCCATATAAAAGAGCATCTGCTTGCTTAATCGCTTTTGCTCCATCACTGAATTTAGAGTTTGGTGTTAATGACCAGTGTGATTGTAAAATGATTTTTGTTGCTACATCACGGCCAAAAGCTTGTGCCATTTCGTATTGACCTTGTGCCCAAATTTCACCATCATCATGCACTTCATTCGTTATATCTTTCGGATATACTTTATTCGTATCTAATCGGCGTAAGCATGTTGGATCTGAACTAGAGTAAGCTGTCGCATCCCATTCTCCAACACATGCTTTTCCGTATCCTGTAGTCGATACTGCATCTTCATATGTAGCACCTAAGAAGTCGCCAAATCCTTCTCCCATCGCTCCGCCTTCTGCTGAACTACCAAAGCCAGGAACTTGGTTATCTTGAATCGAATGCCCATACTCATGTGCGATAATACCAGCATCTTCTGCATCATCAACACCGCCAGTACCGAAAGTTAAAGCTTTTGTTGATGGAGAATAGAATGAATTATCATCAGTTGTACCATTAACATTCACTTTTATCGAACGGTTATTAATATTTTTAAAACCTAACCCTTGAATGTAACGCTGTAATGTATCGATATGATAATACGACATCACATCTTCAAAGCTATCATTTGCACGTGTATAGTTAAATTGTAAATTCGTAGATTTTGTTTTCGCTTTTGAAGAAATCGTTACATATTCTCCAATTAAAAATCCTGTTCCATCTAAACCTTTTAACGTAACAGTTTTCAGTTGGTTCGTTAGAGCTGTTGAATCTGCATCGTTATTATCTTTTAAGCCTACTTTACTACCGCTAGATACTACTGGGTTAGGTAAAAATACTTTTCCTGACCCTTCAGCTTTTCGGTTTATATCAACCTTTTTAATTAACTTTCCATTTTCTGCATCAATAAATGTTTCCCATGCACCAAATGGATTATTAGAATGGACTACAACTTTATATACTGGACGAGCCATTCCTTCTTCAACAATATATCCGAATTCTTTCTCTGTAGGAGCCCATAAGTTTTGCTCACTTGCTTCTCCAACATACGCCATTGATTTTTGTATTGCATCTTTTTCACTAATTTTTGTCGTTACTTCCTTCACACCTGTAACAGGCTGATAATCAGAAACAGCGAGTACTCCCTTTCCTTCTCCGTTAAGAGTAACTGTAATTTGTTTTGAAAATACAGGAGCACCGTTAACAACTTGTTGGAACCTAACATATGAAGCTACTGACGTTTCTGTTGTAGAAATATATTGCAAGTCTGAAAGGTCTGCCTTCAATCCATACTGCGCAGCATTTTCTTTTAAATATTCAGTTGCTTTTTTCTGTGGCGAATAAGCTTCTAACTTTACTTGCTGTTGTTTTTCCAATGCCGAAACCGTAGAAATCGTCCCCATTACTAACGGCACAGTCATTGCCATTGCCACCATTTTTTTATTAAACATAGAACCACTCCCCCTAATAAAGTAGCTCAACCTTATCCCGTTACCACTCAGCAATCATTCTCCACAAAATGGAGGGATAAAAATTGAATCTAGGAGTAATTCTCTATGGACAATTCTATTACCTTTCCATTTGAGGTAAGTGAAATTTTCTCAATATTTATGTGTAAAGTGAAAACAATACTGTAGAAATATATTTCTACAGTATTGTTTTCGGTACGCTATGAAAAAAGAAAATTGCTAGTAATCCTATCGAATGTATAGTCAAATAAATTCTAATCATACAAAAAAGGAAGTTGGAATCATTCCAACTTCCTTTTTTCTTTAATTAGCCGCACTTAATTTAATTCTAAGTTTTGTCTCACCTAAAGAAAGTTCATCGTCTTCGTTCGTTAAGTGACCAAATGTAAATTGTTTAACGAGTAAGTTTTCTTCCAATAAATCTTTATGGTTCGTTAACGTTCGCTGTAGCTCTACTTCTGTATCGAGAATAACATCGACTCGTAAATTAACTGGTAAATTCAACTGTTTACGATATTCTTGAACCGCACGAATGAATTCACGCGCTACTCCTTCTTGTAACAATTCTTCCGTTACATTCGTATCTAACATAACTGTGTATTGTCCGTTAGTCGTATTAGAAAATCCTGATTTTGCAACTTTCTCAACTAACACATCTTCAGCAGTTACAACTACTTCTTCTCCTGGTGTTGCTTCGTAAACTGCTCTTCCTGTTGATACAAAGTTTTGCACTTCTTCTTGTGATAATTGTTTTAGCCAACCATTCACTGCATTCACATTTTTACCGAACTTCGGCCCCGCTGTTTTAAAATTAAGCTTCAATTGATATGATGTGTATTTTGTTTCATCGAGTTCAACATGGAACGCTTTTACATTTAACTCATCCATAACGATATCACGATAAGATTCCCAATCCATATCATTCTCGTTATGCTCAAGTAATACAAGTTCTGCTAGCGGCTGTTTTACTTTTAAAGAATGCTGATTACGGTTACTTCTTCCAAGTTCAACAACTTGTAAAACAGCATCCATTTCCGCTTCTAATTTCGGCTGAAGTAGTGATTCATTGACAACTGGATAATCAGCTAAATGAACACTACTTCCTTCTAAATTAAGATGAATGTCTTCCGCGACAAACGGTGTGAATGGTGCAATTAATTTACTAATTGTTACAAGTACTTCATGAAGTGTCTCATACGCAGCAGCTTTTTCAGCGTTCATACCAGATTCCCAGAAACGATTACGTGAGCGTCTTACATACCAGTTACTCACTTCATCTACAAGTGCTGCAATTTCACGAGCTGCATTCGTAAATTGATAATCATCAAGTGCTGTTCTCACTTTTTTCGTTGTACTATGCAATCTTGATAATACCCATTCGTCTAATTTCGTACGCTTTACATCATACGTTTCTTTCGGGTTATACTCATCTAAATTTGCATATAAAACGTAGAAGCTATACACATTGACTAATGTATCTACAAATTTAGATTTCGCTTCCAGTACGGTTCT
The DNA here is from genome assembly GCF_053345735.1 of Bacillus sp. D48C. Taxonomy (NCBI): domain Bacteria; kingdom Bacillati; phylum Bacillota; class Bacilli; order Caryophanales; family Bacillaceae; genus Bacillus; species Bacillus sp. D48C. Next base: position 90,576 of record NZ_JBKFAQ010000015.1, on the reverse strand, counting down.
TTCAGAAAAACGCTTCGCATTCCACGGAGCACTATCAACAAGTAAAGCCCATCTTAGCGCATCTGCACCAAACTTATCTACTAAATCAACTGGATCTAGTGCATTCCCTTTACTTTTAGACATTTTCTGCCCTTCTTCATCTAAAACATGCCCTAGTGATAACACTCGTTTATACGGTACTTTTCCTGTATACAGTGCTGAGACTGCTAATAAACTATAAAACCAGCCGCGTGTTTGATCAATTCCCTCTGCAATAACATCAGCTGGAAACTGCTCTTCAAATAACTCTTTATTTTCAAATGGGTAATGATATTGTGCAAATGGCATGGAACCACTATCAAACCAAACATCAATTACTTCTGGTGTACGATTCATTGTGCCTCCGCATTTTTCGCAGCAGACTTGAACTTCATCTACATAAGGCTTATGCAATTCTAAATCTTCCGGTGTTTCTTTCGTACTATGCTTTCTTAATTTGGCAATGCTTTTCGGCGCAAACTGATGATCACAACTTTCACATTCCCATACGTTTAATGGCGTTCCCCAATATCTATTTCGGCTAATATTCCAGTCCACCATATTTTCTAAAAACTTACCAAAGCGTCCATGTTTCATATGATCCGGATACCAAGTAACTGAATCATTATTTTGTAAAAATGTATCTTTAATTGCAGTTGTTCGGATTAACCAACTTTCTCCTGCATAATAAAGAAGTGGTGAATCACAACGCCAGCAATGTGGATAGCTATGTTCATATTTTTCTTTATGATATAGTAAACCTTCTTTCGCTAAATAACGAACAATGTCAACGTCACAATCTTTTACAAATTTACCTTTCAAAAATGGTACCGCTTCTGTATACTCACCTTTTTCATCTACAACGTGCAAGAATGACAATCCTTCACTTTGAACAACTCTATAATCGTCCTCTCCATATGCTGGAGCAATATGAACAAGTCCTGTACCACTATCTGCCGTTACAAACTCTGCTGCGATAACGCGGTAACCATTTGTAACTTCTTTCATCGGAAATGGCGCTGTATAAGATGTGTTTAATAATTCTTCGCCTTTATGAACAGATAATACTTCATAGTTTTCTTTTAATACTTCTTGTACACGTTCTTTCGCAACAATGTATACATGACCTTCTTGTTTTGCTTTAACATATTCCATATTTGGATGTACAGCAAGCGCTACGTTTGCTGGAAGTGTCCAAGGCGTTGTTGTCCAGCCTAAGAAATACTCATTTTCACTATCTTTCACTTTAAACTTCACAGTTGCACTTAAATCTTTTACTGTTTTATACCCTTGTGCAACCTCATGTGAGCTCAATGAGGTTTGGCAGCTTGGACAGTATGGTGAAACTCTATGTCCTTTATATAACAATCCTTTTTCATGGATTGTTCCCAAAATATGCCATACACTTTCGATATATGGATTCTTTAAAGTTACATATGGATCATCCATATCTACCCAATAACCAATACTTTCAGTGAATTCACGCCACTGCTTTTCATATGTGAAAACACTCTCTTTACACTTTTGAATAAATGGTTCAATGCCATATTCTTCGATCTCATGTTTACCAGAAATACCAAGTTGCTTCTCAACACCTAGTTCTACAGGTAAACCATGTGTATCCCATCCTGCTTTTCTTACTACTTTATAACCAGCCATCGTTTTATATCTTGCTACTAAATCTTTAATTGCCCGACCAAGTGCATGGCCGACGTGTGGTAAACCGTTCGCCGTTGGTGGTCCTTCATAAAACACAAACGATTGCGCGCCTTCTCGATTCTGAATTGATTGTTCAAAAATGCTTTGTTCGTTCCACTGCTTACGAATACGTGTTTCTCTCCCTACAGCTGACTCTTTTACATCTACTTTCTTCATCTACAATCACTCCTTTGAATGTTTTAAAAGCACACAAAAAACCCGTCCCTATGAAGTAGGGACGGGTTTACCCGCGTTACCACCCTAATTCTATTAGCTTTTTCACTAATAGCGCTTAGCAACGTACTATCATACGTGTTCTTTGTAACGGTAGACATCCGTCCGGGCTTACTCACTTTCAGCCTCGGCTCCTCGGAGATGATTTTCAAATAACGTCTGCCCACCGGCTTTCAGCAATATACCGGCTCTCTGGAGAACAGTTCACTATTTTACTCTTTCTCGTCTTCAGATTTGTATACTTTGTTAAAAGTTATTTTATGCCATTTGACAACTAATTGTCAACTAATTCAAAATATATCCTTATCTTTTCCCCTATTCTTATACAATTACTTTTCAAATTCTCGCAATGCTGCTAAATTTTCATCATCCTCAATAAGTTCAGCAAAGAATCCCGATTCATCCTCACGAAGGACAATTTCAAGCTCTTTCTTCGCCTCTTCATTTCTATTTAACTGTGCTAAATAACAAGCACGATCATATCTTGCTAACAAATCACTTGCATCCATTGTTAATACTTCATTTGCTATTTTTTCTGCCTTTAGTGTTTGGCCGGCACCATGATATGAAGACGCTAAAGAAAGGAGAATTGCTGTTTCATTTGGATGATTTATAGAAGCATTTTCTAATAGATGAATTGCCTCTTCAAACCTTTCTTGACTTTGATACATTTCTCCTAAAGCAAGAAATGCTCTACTTACGAACGGTGTTTGCTCCATTAATTGTAAGATCATCTTTTCTGCTTTTCTTTCTTCCCCTGCTTTAAAGAATACTTGTGCTTGCAGAAGAAGTGTATCATAATCATCTGGTAGTTCTCGAACCATTTGCTTCGTTAATTCCAAAGCATCTCTTAACATATCTTCTTCCTCGCACTCAACGAAAAGATTTACAAGTTGCTTCGCTACTTCATAATCCCATCTATTTTCTAGTGATGTGTGCAAAATCTCTATTGCTTCTTTATTCATCTCTACATTCTCATAAAATAGCGCAAATCGCTGTGCTGCCATACTATTTTTCGGATTTAACTTTAAAGAGATTTCATATAAATCAATTATCATAGTAACCATTGAAATTTCTTTCGCACGATTTTTCATACGATAAAAAGCTCTCGTAATGATAGATCGTTTTGGCTGTTCATGCAGCTGCCGTTCAATCCATATTTCCGTAACCGCAGCTGCAGCATACATGAATGCTGTACTTCTTTCTGCTTTTTTCACCTTTAACGTATGAAGAAAATCTCGTATGTTAGACAATTTTTTATGTTGCTCTACTGCTTTTACATAAACATCAAATATACGTTCATTATCAAAATCTTTTTGTATTACTTTCATTGCAACTTCAATTGCTTTTACATTTCTTTTTTTCACTAATACTTTTGCATAATGATATAGAACTTCTATATGCTCACCATCTAATTGTAGCGCGTATTCAATCTGTTCTTGTTCTTTATCTATTTCATTCATCGCACCATGCACATATGCAATCGCATCTAAACGCCATATTTCAGGTACTTCGTCCGCTAATTGTTCTAGTTCCGTCAGCAATTCTTCCTGAAGATTCATATCTACTGAAAGCTGTGCCAAATATTCCATATTAATATGCAATGGCTCTTCCTTCATCGCCTGAACCATATGACTTTGTTCTTTAGAACGGTTTTCTTCTTTTTCGTATATTTCCGCAAGCTGTAAATGTACACCTACGAAATTCCCATCAAGCTCTAAACATGTTTCATACGCTTGTTTTGCTTCCGTCAATTGCCCTAATGCCATAAGTGTTTCACCAATTCGGTAATACGGTAATGCCGTGTCCTTTTGTTCTATCGCCTTATTATATCTTTTCATCGCTTGGCCATACTGTCCAATAGATTCATATAAAATACCTGCATAACAACCGTACTCACTTACTTCATTTCTTTCTTTGTGTAACGTTCTTAAAAACGCTATACCTCGTTGTACAAATTCCGTTCCTTTAATTCGATTCACATATTCATCTAACGCACTTGCTACATTATAATCACTTTTCTTTATACCATTTTCTAACTTAGATAGCGCTACTTTAAACCCTTCTTCATTTCCACCAAGTTCAATTTCAGCATCCCATAAAACCATTCCTGCATTCATGAGGAAATCTTGGCTCTTTTCAATTTGCTTCTCAAGACCAAGAATATATTCTTTTGCTTCCTTGTATTGTTCTCTTGCCATATAAACTTGTGTAAGTCCGAAGTGAGAATAAACATCCTCATCATTTTCTTCTAAAGCACGCTTATACAATACTTCTGCTTCTTCCAAGCTATCATTTTGAAAATGATAGTCACCTAATTTTACGTAAAGAGATGCTTTATCATCACAATTCTCAATACCGTTTAATAAAATTTCTTTCGTACTTTCCTCATCCTTCAAATCAGATTCGTATATTTCCGAAAGTTTTGTATAAATGTAAGGTGCATTACTATCCAAATGAATCGCTACTTTAAGCCCTTTTATTGCTAAATATAATTTTCCTAGTTGATGTGCACATCTCGCTCGTTCATACCATACATGTGCTTCATATTTATATTCTTTTAACAAGTCATTAAAGATTTCATATGCTTCTTCATATCTTTCTAAATCTATTAATATTATACCGTGATTCGTTAAAGTAAACCTTTCAGGACTACGCTCTAACGCAACTTGAGAGTATTGCAATGCTTTTTCAGATTGATCAATATACATATAGGATAAAGCGAGAAAACTCCAAGCAATAGGCTGATCTGCGTCTAATTGTAACGATGAACGAAAGCTTGAAATTGCTTCTATATAACTTTCCTGCTCAAAAGCATATCTTCCATTTATCAAATGATATAATGCACGATTATTTTTCTTCTCAACGCTTGTCAGCATTTGCTCGGCTTTGTCTACTTCCTGAAGACGAATAAAACACTGTGCACCATGCAATTTAACAAAGTCCGAGTTCGGAAACTTTTCCATTAACTTATCGATACAATATAAAATAAATTCTTTATCTACTTCAACATCTAAGTGCTTTATCGTATATAACCACGTATTTGGATTATCACTCGTTTCTTTTAAAAATTGTACTAAGTTACTAATTCCCTCTTTGTCATGTTCATCTAAATGATCCGTAAGAGAAAAAATAGATTTAAAATAACGATTTTCTTCTTCACTTAGAAACGCTAGTTGCTCCTTCTTTTCTTTCGGAACAAACGTGATTGCTAAACAGCCTGTATAACGATATTTTTCTTGTAATTTACTATATTCCACAAGAACTGGTTCTATAAAGTTTGGATCTTGAACATAGAAAGCTTGCAATGTATCATCATATCCAGATAGAACTTGTACGTGTGAAGCATGCTCAATATCTATACTTAATAAAACAGGAATTCCTTCGTCAATCAGTCTCTTATAATTCTCTTCATTCCCTTTAAAATAACGATATTCATAACCTAATTCTTCTAAATAAGAAACAGTATCTGAAAACTTCGAACCTGTCATATCAAAAATAAACTCTGCTATTTCATCTTGTGTACGTTTCTCTCCCCATATACGCAACATCATCTCTAAACTTGTCGGAACACAATAATTATCCTTTTGTACAATAGGAACTATCGGCAAGTGAACCTTTTTTCCATCCGGATTTTTTTCTAAATTATGATATAAAGATTCTTTTAAACTCTTTTCTTCTCTTAATAGCTTTTGTAAATCTGCAAACTTATTCATTTTGTACAACGCTTCTGCACGTAAATGTACAAAGTAAGTATTATAGGCATGATATGGCAGCTGAGTATTTATGTTATCTATTACCGCTAACATTTCTTCATATTGCTCTAAATCTAATAAATACTTTACCTTCTCAAAATGAAAATATGGTACTTGTGGGAATTTTACAATTGCATCATCGATTAACTGTATCGCGCGTTTTTGTTCTCCTTTATTCGCATACAATTGTGATAATAAATAGGTAGATAACTCTTCACAATCTTCATGCTGCATGCCAGCAATAAATTGTTCTTCCGCTTTCGCCCATTCACCTGTATGCATATAAACGTAGCCCCATTTATCAAACACTGAGCGTGCACTGTACTCCTCTGCTTTTTGCATATACATTAACGCTTCTTCGTTTCGTTTCATTTCTAAAAGACATCGTACTAACGTAAAATATGTTTTCGCTAAAAAATCTGCATCTATTTCTTCTTTATTACTCTCTTCTAAAGTTTCTTTTAACAACTGCTCCGCTTCAAGAATTTTCCGCTCATCAATTAACTCATCACAATATAAAGAGAGCGTTCTCATATTTGGGAATTTTTTATAAGCGTAACGAATGAGGAATGAACTGTATTGGTGCATAAGCCCTTCATCAGTAAGGCGAATTAATATATCGAACTCCTTATGCGAAGGAATATTGGCAAGCCAATTCTTCACAGAGGATAAAGTATTCGTTTCTTTTATATATGCAATTTCATTATTTATTTCCTGTAATCCATCTACAAATCTCTTGTCTTTTAAACAAGTTTCTAACTGCTTAAAATCTAGCATGCATTCACCTCGAATTTATATTTAAACTGCTACTTGCTTAGATTTTACACACCATATAGTATGTATTCAACTAAAATCTCTTATAATGGATGGTATTAATTAATATTATTCAAATTTATAACAAAATATAGTAAAAATGATTGTTTTTCTCCGTATTTTGTTTAATTATATGGAATAACGTAACATGCGGTTTTAATCTTGTAGAAGCTGAAATTAGTACATAAAATTATATCGGCGATAATTCAAATATATCAGCGATTCTATGTCGAATATCGACTTATCGACATTAAACGACAATCCTTATACATCATACCTTTTAACAAACTATGTCACCAAATGTAATTTTCATATTGGGAGCGTATACAAAAGAAGAATACACATGAAATATTTTAAAAAATCGTAGTTCAGCTTCATATTGAGCTAGCGCATTATCATATGTTAATCCTCTGGCTATTAAACGTTCTACAAATTGTTGCTTATCACCCGGATCACCTGCAATCCCCTCTTCTTTTAATGATTGATACAAATCGTTTTTATCATTGTGATGCATATTTGAATCTAAAAAGTTCACTTTATCGCTTACTCTACATTCAATATTTTTCACACCTAATTCACTTAAATATATCGGTATTTTCATGCCTATATTGCCATCTTTACCATTTCTTTGCGTATCACTTTCAAATAATTTCTGCAAAACACCTAGCTGAATAAATTCCGATTGTTTCTCCCCATCTAGTAAATAAGAAGCCATATTAGAAATCCAATGTGGTTCAAAACAGATTATTTTCCCACCCTTTTTAACTGAATGTATCATTTTTTCTAGCATTGTTTCTGGAGTAGTCATATGTAATAAGAAAGCATGACAGATTGCTATATCGTATTTATCGTTCAGTTCAATTTCTGTAGCATCTCCTTCAAGAAATTCTGAATCATACGGAAGTAAACGAAACAACTCTCTGGCTTCAGCTAATAATGTTTCTCCACTATCAATACCTGTATACTTTGAACCTTCTGGGAGTAATGGCATTAATACTAATCCTAAATAACCATATCCACAACCGTAATCAACGATATGTACAGGCTTAGTAATCTTCCAAACTGTATTTACTAAAAAGCTTACATAATCGTCGTTGTAATATAAATCTCTCGTGTTTTTTAAATATGTTAGTTTATTGTTCCAATCATACGTTTCCAACATCTAACGCCTCCTTTTATATACAAAACTAAAGTTCTCTATATAATAGCCGTATTCCTACACTTTTCTTAAAATTTCAAAGCAAAAAAGCTAGTGTATTTTTAATAATACACTAGCTTTTTATTTGGAAGAAAAATTTAACAAGTACAATCACAATCAAAACAATCCGTACAGTCTAAATCGTCACAATCTGCTTTTCTCTTTCTTTTGTTTCTTTTAAGATAATAATATAGTAGCCCAAACAATAGTATACAAATAACAAAAGCTATTATTGCTTCTGTATACTTATTTTGAATCATAAAACCAGTTCCACTTCCGCCTGAAATAAAAATTAGAATTAAGTAAATCCAGAACATCTATGTAAATACCTCCATTACTATATATCTTAAGATAATATCCATATAACACTAGAGGAAATGAATAATCCCATACCATTACCGCTTAATACACCAGTAGTTATTCTTAGCAAATTTGAGCTACTTCTCCATTTCCACTTTTGGGTGAACCCATCGATAAGTAACGGAATTTGAGCGAAAAATGATAGTATGATTGCCAAAAGAAATGAAGGTGTCATATAAAAATAAATTGGAAACATTAAAATACCAATAAGCATGCCTGTACAACGCGCACATAAAGGTATGTACTTTTGTAGTTTAAAAAAACTCCTATCTAATCTTCTATGACAAGGAATTTGTAAAATAAAAGTTCGAATCAATATGAATCACCCTCTCTAAAAAGATTTTAATTGATTTTGCAAAAAAAATATATATCCAATAAAAAAACAAACCAGGTTTATACTAGACCCAGTTTGTCAGTTTACTACTATGTTACATTTCCTCAGGTGCCTCCACCCCAAGTAAACGTAATCCTTCTTTTAATACAACCGTCACAGCATAAACCAATGCGAGTCTGCTGTCTTTTTCTTTGCTCTCTTCTAATATACGAACATTACCGTAATATTTATTGAATGATTGTGCTACATCTAATATATATTTCGAAATAATCGATGGCTCATTTTTATTGAAAGCTGCTTCAATTATTTGCGGGAATTTATTTAGTAATTTTACGACACTCCAGCTATGATCGTCTTTTAAAGCAAATGTACATGTTTCAAATTCTACACTTTCTTTTCTTAAAATAGAACAAGCACGTGCATGTGTGTACTGTACGTACGGGCCTGTTTCTCCTTCAAATTTCAGCATGTTTTCTAATGAGAATTCAATATTGTGCATACGCTCATTTTTTAAATCGTGGAAGATGACTGCACCAACACCGACTTGCTTTGCTACTACTTCTTTTTGTTTTAAGTTTGGATTTTTCTCTTCAATATTTTGTTTTGCAAGTTCGATTGCTTCTTCGAGTACTTCTTCAAGTAAAATAACTCTTCCTTTACGTGTCGACATTTTCTTACCATCTTTTAAAATGAAGCCAAACGGTACGTGTTCCATACCATCAACCCAAGTATAGCCAAGTTTTTTTAATACGGTGAAAAATTGATTGAAATGTAAGCTTTGTTCTGGACCAACAACATATAGCGCTTTATCAAACCCATAAGTGTTTTGACGATATAAAGCTGCCGTTAAGTCACGCGTTGCATAAATCGTCGCACCATCTGATTTTCTAATTAAGCAAGGCGGCATTCCTTCTTCTTCTAAATTAACGACTAATGCACCTTCTGATTCTTCAAGCAACTCATGTTCTTCTAAAATCCCAATAAAATCTTCCATTAAATTATTATAAAATGCTTCTCCCTGAAAATTAGTAAATTCTACGCCGAGAAGTTCATAAATGCGAGAAAATTCTTTAAGGGACTCATGACGGAACCAATTCCAAAGCTCTACCGCTTCTTCATCACCTTCTTCTAATTTCTTAAACCAAGCACGTCCTTCTTCTTCTAGTTCTTCGTCGTCTTTTACCTCTTCATGGAATTGGACATATAACTTAAATAGCTCACGTATTGGATCTTCTTTAACTACTGCTTCATTTCCCCATTTTTTATAAGCCGTAATTAACTTTCCAAACTGTGTTCCCCAATCTCCTATATAATTAATCCCTACAACTTCATAGCCACATTTTTCAGCGATATGTTTCAGCGAATTTCCTATCATTGTAGAACGTAAATGCCCCATCGAAAAAGGTTTCGCGATATTAGGAGAGGAATAATCAATTACTACTGTTTTTTCACAGCCAAAGTGGTTTTGACCGAACTCTTCTTTCTCCGCTAAAACTGTTTTTAATACTGCATCACTTACAGTTTCACGATTGAAAAATACATTTACATAAGGACCAACGGCTTCTACTTTCATAAAAAACGGATTATTTAATTTCTCAGCAACTTCCTTTGCGATAAGAGCTGGTGCTTTTTTATATTGCTTCGCTAATGAAAAGCATGGGAACGCTGCATCTCCAAATTCATCTTGTTTCGGTGTTTCAATTAAATCTAAAATTTGTTTTTGCGTTAATTCATTCGTGAAAATATTAGATAAACTTTCCGCAAACTGCATTTTATAATCCATGATACAACCTCCTTATTTTTTAAAACACAAAAAACTCGTCTCTAAAAAAGAGACGAGTTTTAACCCGTGGTACCACCCTTGTTGTTCGTTACGAACCACTTTCCCGTTTATAACGAGGACAGGGGGCCTCGGCTTTCTCTACTATTCGTTCAAGAAGCATCTCCGAAGTGCGCTTCATCTTTTTCTTCCGTACTAGGCTCACACCATCCCCAGCTCGCTTTCCTTCTAAAAAAGACTACTCTCTTCATCACAGACAGTATATTTAATTAATTATTGCTTATTATACATCTTTTCAAACAATTAGCAAGGGTCAATTACACCAAAGTGAAACTTAGCACTTTTTCTTTTGTATACGTGAAAATTGTGTTTTTCAAATCTAGAACTACGGAAATAATCTTTTAATACGACACGCTTTCTCGCCACTCGCTTCGCCTTCGCAATTGTTTCGTCAGTAATATCATGATACAAAGCGAAGTGTTTTAATCCTTTAATTCCGTCAGATTCTATGACAGTTTCTTCAAACATAGGATCAAGGTAAACGACATCGTAACTATCGTCTTCACATTGCGCTAAAAATGAAAAATGCTCCGTTTGCTTTACTAGGATTCTTTGCATTGCTTCATCGATTTCAGAAACAGATGAAGACCATGTTTTCAAACCATTTCTCATGATATAAGCCATATATTCATTGCCTTCAAGTCCTGTTACTGTTCCACTTTCACCAACAACATAACTAGCTACAATACTATCTGATGCCATACCGAGCGTACAATCTAACACTGTCATTCCGCTCTCTAATTTAGCAGCTTGTACAAACGGATCGTGCTCTCCACGCATTAACCTTTTCACACGAAACATCGCTGAGTTCGGATGAAAGAAAAATGATTCTTCCGTACCTTTCGGATAAATAGCTAATCGGTTCTTTCCTACGACAAGTACATCTTGTTCATACTGCTCATGTAATTTATGCACTGGTATATCATTACGTAAAATAAAAGAACGATTTAATTCTTCTGCTACCTCCTTTGCATATGCTGTCATTTCTTTATTTGTTCTTCCTGCTGTTGTTACTATCATTCTTTCACCTCTATATAAAGAAAAGAGGGAGATTTACTCTCCCCCTTCCTTAGCAATTCTTTTCGAAAGCTTGCTCTAAGTTCGTAATAATTTCGTCCATAGTTGCACCTTCAATTTCATGACGGTGAATGAAGTGAACAACTTCTTTTCCATTTAATAATGCCATAGATGGTGAAGATGGAGGGATTTCTCCGAAGTATTCACGCATTTTTGCGGTAGCATCTTTATCTTGACCTGCGAATACAGTTACAAGATGATCAGGTTGTTTTTCAGCACGAACAACCGCTTGACCTGCTGATGGACGTGCTAAACCAGCTGCACAACCACAAACAGAGTTTACAACTACTAAAGTTGTACCTGATGTATTTTCCATAAATTCTGTTACAGCTTCTTCTGTAGTTAACTCTTCAAACCCAGAGCGCACTAACTCTTGGCGCATTGGGATTACCATTTGGCGCATGTATTCTTCATAAGCATTTGACATCTTGTAATCTCTCCTTCAACTTTCATTCCAAATTCATCATATCACGCTCTATTACTAGGTGCAAAAGAAAGATTACGATGATTTCATTTTTTTGTAGGGATTTCACAAACCCCACCGCGGCAATGTCCAACTGGGACAAGTTTTCTATTGTTAGCGATATAATCGTATACTTTACTTCCAAAACCAAGTACGATAGATAGCTTTATAAAAGGAACGGCAAACCAATAAGATGGTACGGCCTTTGCTAATACATCTATGCTCTGAATGCCGTCATACCACTTATTATTTTTAAAAATATACAGTCTTTGTTCCATCTTACTTTGTAGTTCTTGAGAAAGCTCATACTTCTCAACTACATCTTCATCTCGAAATGAAACAAATTTCATCTTACCTTTTTTATCTAATTTTTTCGTACGTTCTGCAACGGCCGTACACATCGGACACCAACTATCATAGAAAACAATCATATATTATTCCCCTTTACGAGACTCTGTCATTTGTTTCCATACAGAACCTTTTGCTTCTTCTCCGCCTTCAATACGCTCTAATGCTAGACGCGCTTGCATCGCTACTTCAAACTCTGGATCATCTTGCGCTGCTTTTAATGCTGGAATTGCACTTTCATCTCCAAGCTCAAATAAGAACATAGCTGCACGCCAGCGTACTAATTTACTTGAATCTTTCAGAGATTTAATCATAACGAACATCGCTGCTGGATCACCTACGTCTGATAAGCAATCGCCTGCTGTACGGCGAACACTTACTGAACGATCTAATAACGCTTTATATAATAATGGCAATACTCCATCACCTTTTACCATACCTAAATACGCAGTTGCTAAACGGCGGATCGAAACTTTTTCATCATCTAACGCCATCTTCAACACTGGAATATCTTCTTCAGTAGGATCCATTTGTTCTAATGCTGCAAAACGGTTTTTCCAGTCAGAATCTTTCATCATCTCTTCTGTTACTTTATATGGCTCACGCTTTTGAATCGTTACTTCAACAGCACCTGCTTGATTTAATAATTCTTTAACCGTTTCATTTACACGTTCTTCTGAATAAGCAGCAACAATCTCTTCCACTACTTCTTTCCCGATTTCTTCAAAGTTACCGTAACGTGTACTTTGTTCCACCCATTTACGCTCTTTTACAACGTTTGGTGCAGACATTTGCACTTTCATAATTGATTCTTTAAAACGATCTGGTAAACCAACACGTTCTTCCGTCGTTCCATCTGTTAACTTTACTTGCATTGGAATTGTAAAGAACATTTGAACAAACACTTTCACTTCTCCAAAATGAGCAAGTTGTTGTTCTTCACTTTCTTCCACTACTTCTTCGCCGAAAACAGCACGAACTTGTTGTAATAAAACTTTCCAGTCATACTTCGCATTTCGCTCCACTGCTAAAAAGTCGGCTACATGATATACACCTTTAATGCCTTCAATTTTCAAAATTTCTTGCACTTGCATTGGTGCTTGTTCTTTATTTTCATTTGTATAATTATTACGCGCTCCTGATGGTAATACTTCATTCAAAATAACTTTCATTGTATTTGGACTTGGCGTCGGTTCAATTGCTTTAATCTTCACGTAAAAAACTCTCCTTTATTGCATGTTCTTAGCTGTATTGTAACATGTTATCACTCTATACTCCTACTCGGATGCTTAATTTTACTAATTCCTTTTCTACATTTCTGAAAAGCTTTATTCATTCTATTTTCACCTAATCTTTCCAAAACTATAGTTAAAAGTCTAATTGACAATTACATAAAAAGGAATTAACCTTAACTCATAAAATGACCTTGGTCATTTTATGAGTTAAGTCATTTATAAGTGGAGGGATAACAAATGAATAATGTCATAATTATTGGTGGCGGTATCGCTGGACTTTGTGCAGCAATTTCCCTACAAAAAATAGGATTAGATGTAAAAGTATATGACAAAAAAACTGAACCCACTGTTGCTGGTGCAGGTATTATCATTGCCCCAAATGCAATGCAAGCACTGAAATTATACGAAATTTCTGAGAAAATCAAAAAATTCGGCAACGAAAGTGACGGTTTTAACCTTGTATCCGAAAAAGGAACTACTTTCAATAAATTAATTATTCCAACTTGCTATCCAAAAATGTACTCCATTCATAGAAAATATTTACATCAATTATTACTTTCTGAACTAAAAGAGGATACTGTCGAATGGGGAAAAGAATGCGTAAAAATAGAACAGAATGAAGAAAACGCCTTAAAAATAGTATTTCAAGATGGTAGTGAAGCACTCGGCAATATACTCATTGCGGCTGATGGTATTCATTCTGTCGTTCGAAAACAAGTAACACAAGGCGATAATTACCGTTATGCAGGCTATACGTGTTGGCGCGGCGTAACTCCTACTAATAACCTTTCTTTAACAAACGATTTTATTGAAACTTGGGGAACAAACGGTAGATTTGGTATCGTCCCTCTTCCCAACAATGAAGTATACTGGTATGCACTCATAAACGCTAAAGCTAGAGATTCAAAATACAAAGCTTACACAACAGCAGATTTATATAATCACTTCAAAAATTATCATAATCCCATTCCAGCTATTTTAAAAAACGCATCTGACGTTAATATGATTCATCGTGATATTGTAGACATCACTCCAATGAAACAATTTTTTGACAAACGCATCGTATTTATTGGAGATGCTGCCCATGCACTTACTCCGAATTTAGGTCAAGGTGCTTGTCAAGCAATTGAAGATGCGATTATTCTGGCTGAATGTATCGAAAATAATGCTCATTATCGTCAAGCATTTATAGAATACGAACAAAAAAGAAGAGATAGAATTGAAAAAATCTCAACCACTGCGTGGACAGTTGGAAAAATGGCGCAAATAGAAAGTAAACCTTTAACTATAATAAGAAATGAAGTAATGAAACGTATTCCAAAATGGATTTCTGAAAGGCAAGCACACGAACTATATAGTTTTCGTTTATAACAAGAAACTATAAACAGAATTCTTTCTATCTTGCTTTCGATTATATAGAGCTTTATAAAACAATAAACTGAATTCTGATGTAAGATTCTATTTGAGATTATCTATTAAACAGCTATAATTGTTTGTGTTAGGAGTAGATAAAATGCTAAGAGAAACGAGAAAAAAAGAGTTAAAAGAACTTATATTCCTAAAGGCAATACAGCTCTTCCAAGAACGTGGGTACGAAAACGTAACGGTTCAAGATATTACTACTGCATGTGGTATTGCAAAAGGAACTTTCTTCAACTATTTTCCGAAAAAAGAAAACATATTATTATTTTTAGGTGATTCTCAGATTGACCTATGGAATGAAAGTTTAAAAACGTATAAAAATATGGAACATCCAAAAGAAAAAATCAAACTTGTTTTAGGAGATTTACTGGATCGATTTACTGGACATGGTGATTTCATGAAGCATGCCGTCTTTGAGATTATAAAGTCAAACTACTTAGTAGAAAATGAATTAAAAAGTATACAACAGCTACAAGAAGGTTTGTCTTCAATTATTACCGAAGCGAAAGAGGCAGGAACATTAAACAGTCAATGGGATGTAAATATTATCACTTCTACTATTATGAGTACTTATTTTTATACACTAATGTCCCCTTCCCAATTACATGCTAATGAAACAAATGCAAAAAATATACTCTATCAACAGTTGGATGTTGTTTGGGGAGGTATCACTCAAAAATAATAGAGGGCTATTAACCCCCTCTATTATTTTTGATACTCTTTACTTCTTATCATGATGCCCCCTCCCGCCTTCTCTCCAAAAAGGTAATACTCTCAATCACAACTTCAGTTCTATATATTCTCTTGCCTTGTTCATCATCGTAATTACTCGTCTGAATACGCCCTGTAATCCCAACAAGTGACCCCTTCTTACAATATTCAGTTACATTCTCAGCCGATTTTCGCCAAACGACACAATTAATAAAATCGACTTGTTGTTCACCTAAACTATTTCGAAATCCTCTATTCACCGCAATACATATTCTTGCATAAGCGACGCCTTGTTTTGTGTAGTATAATTCTGGCTCCTTTGTCAATCTACCGATTAATACAACTCGATTCATCATAAGTTATACCACCTCACATATTTTTCTTCATTGTAAGGAGAAGTATTTGAATAGTAAAAAGCACAAAATGATATATCCGTAAGTAAAAAGTATTATTTTAGACCCTACAAAACAAAAAAAGAAACCATACATAGTTCAAACATGTATGGTTTCAAAATTTATTACACTTCAGTACAAGATATGTAATATCCTCCGCGAGCCATCTTTATTTCAGCACGGTACATTACATTTTCTAAGTAGAACGTAATCGGTTTAACTTTACTCTCAAATTTTAGTCTCTCATTGCATTCAGTTGCATATCCTTCAATCACTGAAGTAATAACTTCTGATGATGGATACGTTAAAGTTTCATCTAGTTCTATGAAAAAACTTTTAGAAAATAGTTTTTTCATAATCCCTTTCTTCTCTTTCATCATATTCCATCTCCTTCAATTCAAGTTGATAACATCCATATTATACCATACATTCAATATATCTTTGAAAATAAAAAAATCCTGCATTTTTCATGCAGGATTTTTTTATTAGTCATTTTTCGTAAAGTAAGAAACAAAACGAAGAATTTCTAAGTATAACCATACTAATGTAAGCATTAGTCCCATCGCAGTATACCACTCCATATATTTCGGAGCTTGACTACGTACACCATTTTCGATTAAATCGAAATCTAGTAATAAGTTTAATGCAGCAACTACAATAACAACTGCACTAATAATAATACCGATTGTACCACCTTGGTGAATGTATGGAACAGTTACACCAAACATATTTAGTAGGAATACGACTAAATACATAACCATAATTCCAAGTGTTGCTGCCATAACGCCTGTACGGAATTTATCCGTTACTTTTACTACGCGTGTTGCATATAACACTAACATTGCAAATAGAATTGAGATTGTTAGTAATACAGCATTTAAAACGATAGAATCGCCAAATTTCATTGTATAAACTGCTGAAATACTTCCTAACACAACCCCTTCTACCGCTGCATAGATTGGTGCACCAAAAGGTGAAATACGCGGGAAGAACATAGACGCGAATGCGATGATTGCCGCAACGATTAAAGCACCAATTAATACTGGCATCTTCATCGTCCCCTGCATCATCTGTATGTATGAATAGACAGACGTTGCAAGTAGCAAGATAAGCATAATAAACGTTTTGCCTACTGTTCCGCCAATCGTCATCGCAGAAGCGCTTGCTCCCTCTTTACGGAATGCCTCTTTTTTCAACATTGGATTAGATGTTCTCATTTTTTCCCTCCTAAAATAGGTTCTACCAATAGTGTAAAGTTTTTCTCTTTACTTTTCAATATATGCAGCTTGTTTTTATTTTAATCCTTCAACGATGTCTGATAGTTCACTCCATCTTTCCATCTTTTTTTCTAGCTCTTCTTCTGTTTTCTGCTGTGCTTCAGATAATTCTTGTGCCTTTGTGAAGTCAGATCCAACTTTCGCAAGTTCTTCTCCAATTGACTCAATTTTCTCTTCAAGTTCGGCAATTGTATCTTCAATCGTTTCCCATTCACGCTGTTCATTGTATGAAAGTTTACGTTTACGTTGTTGTTTTGGAGCTTCTTCTACAACTTTTTTCTCTTTTTGAACTTCCGCTTTCTCCATAAGTTCTCTCGTTTTTTCCATTTCTAAATAATCTGTATAACTACCTAAAAACTCACGCACTTCGCCTCCACCAGTAAAGATGAACAGTTCATCTACTACTTTATCTAAGAAGTAACGGTCATGCGATACAGTTAAAACGACACCTGGGAAATCTTCTAAATAATCTTCTAGTACTGTTAATGTTTGTGTATCTAGATCGTTCGTAGGTTCATCAAGTAAAAGTACGTTTGGTTCTCCCATTAAAATACGTAATAAATATAAACGTCTTCTTTCACCACCAGATAGTTTACCAAGTGGTGTACCATGTGAATGCGTCGGGAATAAGAAACGTTCTAACATTTGAGATGCACCAATTACTTTTCCATCTGTCGTATGAATAACTTCTGCAATCTCTTTAATGTATTCAATCATACGCTGATTTAAATTCATCTCTTCATTTTCTTGCGTATAATAAGCAACTTTTACAGTTTGTCCTACTTCAACTTCACCACTATCAGGAGATAACTTACCTGCAAGCATATTTAATAGGGAAGATTTCCCGCTTCCATTCGCCCCAATAATTCCGATACGATCACCCGGTTTCACAATATGATTAAAATTATGTAATACCGTCTTATCGCCAAATTTTTTCGTTACATCTTTTAACTCAAGTACTTTCTTTCCTAGACGACTTCCGCTTAGTGCAATATCAACTGACTGTTTTGCAGCTGGTCCTTCTTGTTCCTTTAGCTCATCAAAACGCTGAATACGCGCCTTTTGTTTCGTAGAACGGGCTTTTGCACCACGACGAATCCAAGCAAGTTCACGACGATATAAATTTTGGCGTTTCGATTCTTGTGCCAATTCTTGCTCTTCACGAAGTGCTTTCGCTTCTAAAAATGTACTATAGTTTCCTTCGTAGCTATATAATTTACCATTATCTAATTCAAAAATACGATTCGTCACACGATCTAAGAAATAACGATCATGGGTTACAAGTAATACCGAACCTGTATATCTCGCTAAATATTCTTCTAACCATTCAACTGTCTCATGGTCAAGATGGTTCGTAGGCTCGTCTAAAATTAATAAATCAGGTGTTTCAATAAAACATTGTGCCATTGCGATACGTTTTTTCTGTCCACCAGATAAGTTCCCAACAATTGCAGTGAAGTCCGTAATTCCTAATTTCGTTAAAAGAGATTTCGCATTTGCATTTGCTTCCCATGCACTCATTGCATCCATACGTTGCTGCACTGCAAATAATTGTTCCTGTACTTTTTCATTACTTGGATCTTTTTCAATATTTAATAGTGCTTTTTCATAATCACGAAGAAGACGAATTAAAGGTGTATCACCATGGAACACTTGCTCTAATACTGTCAGTTTTTCATCAAACTCTGGTTGCTGTGATAAATAACTAATTGTATACCCACGTGAATGCGTCATATCACCTGTATCAGGAGTTTCTAATCCTGCAATAATTTTTAATAATGTCGATTTACCAGTTCCGTTTACACCAATAATTCCGACACGTTGTCCTTCTGTAATACTACATGATAATCCATCAAATAACGGCTTTTCTCCATATGATTTTGATAAGTTCTCCACAGTTAACATTTTCATATTTGTGCATTCCACTCTTTCATAAATTGTTCAATAAACTGTTCCATGTAACGATGACGAATTTCAGCCTCTTGTTTTGCTGCATTCGTATTCATTAAATCTTTTAATTTCAAAAGTTTTTCATAAAAATGATTTAAAGATGGATCATTATTTTTTCTATACTCTTCTTTCGTCATTTCTTCACGCGGCGGAATAGTTGGGTCATACATTAATCTCCCTTTTGCCCCGCCATATGCAAATGTACGAGCAATTCCAATTGCACCAAGAGCATCTAAACGATCCGCATCTTGAACAATTTTCCCTTCAAGTGACTCTACTGTGCCGCCATGGCCACCTTTATAAGACATATTGGCGATGATATGAAGAATATGTTTACTTTCCTCTTCTTCAACACGTAACTCTTCTAACCAATCAGAAACTTTTTTCATTCCTGCTGCTTCACTTTCATTTAGCTTTTCATCTGCCACATCGTGAAGTAATGCTGCCATTTCAATTATAAAACGATTTCCACCTTCTTGCTCAGATAAAGAAATCGCCAGTTTATGTACACGCTCAATATGATACCAATCATGCCCACTCGCATCTTTTTCTAAAATATGTTTTACAAAAGTAATTGTTTTTTGGATTTTTTCTTGTTTTGTCATTTTATCTTCACCCAGTTACTTATTGTAACACGCCCGCATTTTTTCATCACATATTTTCTTGTCTGCCCATACACTAGGTGGTAGGCATCATCATGAAGGAGGAATAAACATGTTCTATAATAATCAACCGCCTTACCCAAGGCAACCATTTTACCCTCAACAGCAGGAACAGAGATACACAGAACAATACGAAGAACAAGAGTTACAGCAACAAGAACAACAATATGACGAAAATCCATATGCAACAACGCAAAATCAAGAAACTGAATTTCAACAAAATCCATATGACACACGTCCAAATTATGAATATCCCCAAAATCCATATGCAGTAGCACAAAACCAAGAACAACAATATCCTCAAAATCCATATGCAGCACCACAAAACCAAGAACAACAATATCAGCAAAATCCATATGTAACACCACAAAACCCATACACAACTCAACCGCAATACCAACAACAAATGTATCAACCAAACTACGACGCACGTGTCTCACCACCTAAACCACCAACAATAGATCCAACTCAGCCACAAATTTTACCGCCTGGGCCAACATTAGACATTACACAACCACAAATCTTACCACCTGGACCAATTACAGAACCAACACAACAACAAATTCAACAAGTTGTCGGTACACAGTTTTTACCTTTCAAGAAACCCGTACTAGATTTCGTAAAACCATGGGTAGATTACGGTTTAAATGAAGCAAAACATACATCACATGAACACGCATTAACAGAAGTTGCTGCGATTATGTTTTTAGTTGGTAAAGGCTTCAATCCGACGATTGCACATTATATCGTTGAATCTTGGGAGAAGAATGAGCAGTTTTAGGGTTGTTTATTTGATAAAATATAAAAAACACAAAAGTGCCAAACCCCTTATACCACAAGGGTTTTGGCACTTTTTAATATCTAAAACAAATTTTATTGAAATAATTATTTTTATAGATTTTCATACTTTTTTATATAGTACGTGAACATATACAGTACAAAAATACACCTTTGTATACACATTTTTAGAAACATCCTACGTTTATCAAACAATAACCAAAAGACGTACCTGCAACCTCATCATATAAATAATAAATATTAAAAAGAGGACACTATAAGCGCCCTCTTCCTTAGGTTTTAAATATGTTCTCCATGATCCATAAACACTTCAATTGCTTCGTTTTGTGGTATGTCTTTTACATTAGTAAGACCAAAAGTAAAAACAGCGGATAACATCATCATTAATAAGATTGCTTTTTTCATTTTAGCGCCCTTCTTTCTATGCTCTTTTTGTCTGCATCTAAAGCGATGTGCAAATACTTGCTTGCTTTTCTGTGATTTTCTGAACCATAGAATCTTTCACCTAAAAGAGAAGCATATTCTTTTACCCAATCATATAATTCTTCTTTTTCAAAATACGAAATACCTTCTATAACCACATTTTCTAATTCTTCTTGCGGTACATAGTTATGTACTGCTTTTAAAATTCGGAAATGATGACGATAACATAAGTCGCTAATCTTATAGCCATTCTCAATATATTCATTAGCGATATGACTATAACCTAACTTAAAATGTTCTCTTGCTAAAAGAAACATAGTTTTAGCGTTATTTTCTAATGAATCCTCTAAGTGTTTAATTGCTAACTCTGGCATGTTTTGACTTGCGTATAAAAGTCCTAAATTATGCTTAACTCGTTTAATAAGAAGTTCATCATTAGATTTTTGGAAGGTACCTAGTGCTGAAAGTAAATATTCCTCTGCACTTTCGAATTCATTTAGTCGAATGTGTGCCATTCCTAAAGTATTTAAGCATGCTGCAGTTTTTAATTCATACCCTGGACTAATTGAAAATACTTCATTCGCCTTTGTAGCAAATTGAACTGCTAGGATCGGTTTTAATACGTGATAGTAATGGACTGCAAGCCAATAATTAAATTCAGCTTTTTCAATTTCATCATGCATGTACTCTAAAAACGTTTCAGCTTTTTCAAATTGCATTCTTGCTTCACTATGGTTTGCTTTATTAATAGCGTAAATTGCTTTAAATAAATGATGATAGTACTCTAAAAATGTTTCTGTAGACTCTGGTAAAGGCTCGATTTTGTCCAGAATATCTTTTGTACTATCCATATCCCGAATTAGCAGTTTATACCGTGCATTCAATAAAGCGTAGTAGACTAATATTGTTTGGTCTTCCTTAATATTATTGATTTTATTTGCAATATCTTCTTTTATTTTCTGAGACTGTAATACACGTTGTGAAATCATAGCTTGATACCATTCGTTTAATAATTTTGTGATTTCTTCTTTAGAAATAATGTCAACACTCATCTACTTCTACCCCCTTTTGTTAAATGTTATCATGACATGCTTGTTTGCATAAATAAGTTTTTGAATATTCTAACTTGAAAAAATTATTTTTGAATATTCATGTTAACAAAATGGTCCCTTTTCAAACCTTAAAAAAGAACACATATTTGTAGTGGAGTTAAAAAAACAAACGTGAGGTATTACATCATGGGATATAACAGCTTTCCTGTAGTACGTGGAAGAGGTATGGTGAAATGGAATCCGTTTGCTTCAATACCGGAGCAATACGAGGAAATACATAGAATGTTTGAGGAACAATATAAAGTACCTAAACCTTTTTTAACACAAGATACTATGGAACGAATAGAAAGAGCGTTAATGCAATCTTTTCACGAGGAAGAAGAAATACATATCTCATACTATCGTGATGGAATGGTGCAAGACATGTACATAAATGTATTACATATTGAACCGATGACGAAAACTATATATTGTACAGATGCCTTTGGTTTGAATACTAAGTTTAAGTTTGATGAATTGGTGAATATAAATTAAAAGAAGCCGCCCGACAGGACTGAAGTGCACCCCAATTGTTAGACACAGCCTAACAATTGGGGTGCACTTCACATATATAGGTGGCTTTTGTACGACAAAAAAAGAGCTCTGCTATACAGCAGAGCAAAAGAAAAATATATAACCCTATAAAAATAATACAAATTATTGATACTTTCAAAAGACGAAATTTAAATTTCCATCACAATAATAGCTATGTTTAAGTATGAAACATTCTACCTTCACTATAGCTATGAATATTCTTATTTTAGAATTCCATAGTATCCAAATAGCTCTTTGAGAGATACCTCAATACCGAACTTCTTCAAAGAATCTTTTCTTTGTTCAAAGAGAAGTTCTAAAACTTTTTTCTTATCTTTGTCTCTTCCATAATGAATCAACCTATGACAGTTCGGACATATACTAACTATATTTCCAACAACATCTAAACTATTTTCAAAATCAATTCATTTATACGATTAATTGTGTAAGAATTATGATGTGTGATTTCTCCTAATTCCTTGTACTGCCTTACGCTTTTTTTCCATTTCACAATTACAACATTATTTTTTTGTAACTGTTTAAATTGCTCTTGTGTTTCAAAGTTTACAAAATTCATATCAATTCCCCTTTGTATGAAAATGAAATTTCTATAATAAAACTTTATAAGCTTTATATATCCATTCTTCATCTTTGTCTTCTTCCACATAAAAGATTTCTATTTTTATTTCCATACCATTTTCCATTAAAACGTGCGCTTCATATTTCCCATCTACATAACTAGCACAATCAATATTGTCTGCTACTATTTCTCTCCATTTATCAGGTAAACTATCATAAAAACGTTCAATGGCCGCTACTAAAACTAAATCTTCTAAATGAGCAGTTTTAAGGTTGTTTATTTTTAAAAACATCAAAAATGCCAAATCCCTTATATCACAAAGGATTTGGCATTTTTAAGTATTTAGAACACCTGCTAAATTTAAGGAGAAATTAACAGACATGCGTCCGGTATAATGCCGTGTCCACACCCAAGGATCGGTTACATAAAATAACGTATCTAACCTGGGAAGTCTATTAGTCTTTTCCCCTTATAGTAACACTCTCTTCTACTAAGACCTTTTCTTTCTAGGGCCTACAATTAATTTAATCGCTGTTCTCTCTTCATTATTAATAGAAATCTCTTGAAACGCTGGAACAAAAGCTAAGTCAATACCACTTGGAGCGACGAACCCTCTTGCAATCGCAATTGCTTTAATCGCTTGATTTATAGCTCCAGCCCCAATCGCTTGAATTTCCACATTACCACTTGTTCTTAGTACACCTGCTATTGCACCTGCGACTGAATTTGGGCTTGATTTTGAAGATACCTTTAATATATTTTCCATGTAAGTTGCTCCTTCTATTATTTAATCTCTCTTTCGTTACAATTTTAAATATTTTAGCGTATCTTTAATTACTATTCACACCAAAAACAAACGATGCTTCATATGTACATTTATTCTATTTTTTCTGACTTCTTCCTGCCCAGCTACACAAATAAAAACAAAAAATAAATAATCTAATATACATACGATTAAATATCATAGCTTCACCAAACGATAACATCCATACAGCAAAAGATAATATTGCTGTTTTGTCATACGAAATTAATATAGTAAAGTGAAACTTTACTCAGTGGGGGGTTTTGTTCATCCCCATCTAACTTCTTTGCTTTCGCTGAATTTTGAGGTGGGAGTCTTACTGCTCGGAAAATAGCGGGATAAACGTTTCCTCGTTACTTCAATCCATTTAGAAATCCCATTCATTTTTCTATCAAATTCTGAACCTTATCATCTTCAAAAAGTGTTAAAGGTAATACCCCAATACTACATTTCATCATTTGACCACTTTATATTCCAAATCTATCTCCTTTTATAGTACAAGCATACACGCCAATTGTGATTCATTTTCATAAACTATTATGTGTTTTACATTTATTAAGAATAGGAGGTAATATATTGGGTTCATACTATCATTCTTCAAACTCGTATAAAAAATGCTCATGCAAATCTTCTTCCAGTTCAAATAAAAAATGTTCATGTGACCATTCACATAAACGAAGCTGTCCTGCATACGGAACTTTTTGGCAAACTGAATTTATAACTGTTCCTTTTGGCAACCCTTTTCCATTTAATCACGTTGGACCTTTAGCAGGAGGCGTTTCCTTACTAAACCCTACTACTATACAATTTAGACAAGCTGGTGATTATAGAGTTTCGTTCATTTCCAGTATTAATACTACTTTAAATCCTGTATTTCCACATATCCCAGTCATAACTATATTTTTAAATAACAATCCACTTGCTAATAGTCAAGGTGACTTCGCTATTCAAATGAATACTTCATCAAATAACGAATGTCTTCAACTCGTTGGCGAAACGATTGTTACAGTGCCAGCTAATTCAACTCTTCAACTTAGAAATAATAGTGGCTTTAATCGTCAAAGTATTGTAACTTGTGACAATGGTATAAATTCAGTTGAATTAACAGTTACAAAACTAAGTTAATATTATTTCTTCACATTCAGATGCTATTTCAGCATCTTTTTTTATTGAATAACAGTTTTCTTCGACTTTTATTATCTCTCATCACGCAAAAAAAGTGCAGAATTCTTTCTAACACAAGATTTCTGCACTTTTATATTATGCTTATTTATTCTTCCTTATTTCTCTACATAAACCGACTTAACAATCGTACGATTATATGGTTTTCCTTCTTTATTCATCCCTTTTATATCCATCGTAACGTTATATACTCCCGGTTGTTTTATATCTTTCAAAGCACCTGTAAATGTATTCGTATTAACATTTTGTAATTCATTAAATTCAGAGACTAACTTACCTTCTTTATTAACGACTCTTACTGTTATGGAAAGATCCCCTTTCATTTCAGGTGCCATTGGTGATTTTTTCAGTTTATACTCAGGTTTATTTACTTTAACTTTTGTAGGTATTTGAAGAACAAATGGTGCGTCATTCTTGTAATCGCTTACAACTAAATATGCATCTTTCGACTGCTTCGCCATCATTTTGATTTTCCATTCGCCTACTTCCAATTTATCAAACTTAAATGTTCTAATTGTCGCCCCATTAAAGAAAGATTCGCCTTCACCAGTAGTTATAGCGCTATCTTTATTTGCATATATTTTTCCTTTTGGAGATACCATTTGTACTTCTACATCAGAAGAAGCAGTTAGTACAGAAACTATTCCTTCCGCTTTTTTATCAACTGTAACGGTTTGCTCTATCCACTGATTTTGTGGTAATTCGCCTCCTAAAATATTTTGATTTGAAGTTGTATTTAATTGTTCTAGATCTTCATTTGAACTAGTGCTGGATGCTACTAAAGCTGGTAATTCCACATTTGTCGTACGTAAATATGGTTCGATTCGTGTAAAAACAGCTGATCCTTTTCTTATATTGTCATGATCAAATCTGGAATCTGTAAATAAATGTGTACCGTACGATAGCTTCGCACTCCATTCATTTACTAGTCCATCATTTGAACCGTACGATGATAAATATAACCCGCCCATAGATAATGCAGAAAATGTTGGCCCCCAGCTAGTCCCAGTAGCCGTATAGTAACGGTTTAATTTAGCTGCTGGGTTATTATCTATTGTTGAACGAAACTTTGCCATTTCACCTATTTGTAACGAGTACGTACCATCATCTTTTTGACCTAATATAGAAGCTAGCCACCCTGCCCACCAACTATATGACAAATCTGCTAAATTTGAGCCGTGATGCGGTGTAGCAAGTGTAATAACATTTCCAACAAATCGATTCGCATCATATTCAACTAATGCGGCTTGTGTATCAATACCACCTTTACTATGCGCTACAATATTAACTTTTTTACCGAAATGATTATATATTTCTTCAAGTTTTTGTGCTAACAGTTTTCCGTTATCCCACTGACTAGCCGAACCTTTCCCCGCAGCATCATATAATTGTATAAACACTGTTTGATAGCCTGCTTTCAAAGCATAATCATACATATCATTTATATCATGATATACTGTCTTTCCATACCAACTATCCGCATTACCATTTCTTCCTTGTACAAAGAGAATTGGTGGTTTATTCTCATCATAATTAGCAGGTTTTTGGCCTAAAAACCATTCCCCAGGTGTAAATACTTCTGTGTCAGGAAACCCCTTTCCAAGCTCTTTTACAACTTCTGCCTGTACATTTGTGCTAATCGTTGGATCCATGATAAAAAATACAATTAGTAAGGCCACACATCTTCTCATCAGTCTCATATTACTCCCCCTATTTTTTTGAAAGAAGGTGTTCTTTATAATATTTTATATTTTCCCTTCCTTAATAATAGCTAATCTTTGATTTTAAAAAGATGTTAGCCCTATTTTTAGAAGGTTACTAGTTGTGTACCCTCTTCCTTAACTCTCGTTATTCTCTTTGTTTCTACCTCTTCCTTTTGATAGAATACGACAAAAAAGTTTCTCAATAATTGTTAACTTCGCTACATCCAGATATTTTTTAAATCATTATTGTTTATATAAAGCATACAAATCTTGAAAAAATTTTAGTAAAAAAACATTTTATTACTAGTTAGTTATTTAAAAACATAATAAAGATATGTACTTTCTTTTCATTAAATACAAAATAATTTTAAAGGACCCTATATTGTAAGGCTTTCCTACAATTAAAAATCAAACTGAAATTTCCGAATAAACAATCATATTTCCAGAAACATATATTATGATAATTTCCGCGCACTTGAATTAACCTTGTAGAAGTACTAACCTATCGGTGAGCAGAAGAAAATTCTGTAAAAAGAAAGGAGAATACTTTATGATGACCAATTTACAAAAGGAGTTTTTTGAACGCTTAAAAATTCCTGCAAAAGAAATAACATTTGATGATTTAGATGAAATCTTATTAAAAATGGGAATGATTCTCCCCTATGAAAATCTTGATATTATGGCTGGTACTATTAAAAATATCTCAAAAGATAACTTAATAGAAAAGTTACTTATTCAAAAACGAGGTGGACTTTGTTATGAATTAAACTCCTTATTGTATTATTTTTTAATTGATTGTGGGTTTCAAGTATACAAAGTAGCCGGTACTGTTTATGATCTTTACGATAATAAATGGAAGCCCGATGATGGTCATGTCATTATCATATTAAGTCATGAGAATAAAGATTATGTTGTGGATGCAGGTTTTGCATCTCATCTCCCTTTACATCCAGTCCCTTTTAAAGGAGAAGCCATCTCCTCTCAAACAGGAGAATATCGAATTCGTAAACGAAATACTCGAAAAGGTACGCATATTTTAGAAATGAGAAAAGGAGCTAACGGAGAATCTACAAGTTTCTTACAATCTGAACCTTCAAATGAATGGAAAATAGGTTATGCTTTCACTTTAGATCCAATAGATGAGAAAAAAGTGAATAACATTCAAAAAGTGATTGTAGAGCATAAAGAATCTCCTTTTAATAAAGGGGCTATCACTTGTAAATTAACTACTTATGGTCACATATCGTTAACAAATAAAAATTACACAGAAACCTTTAAAGGCACCAAAAATAAACGACCAATAGAATCTAAAGATTATGCTCGCATTCTTCGTGAATCTTTTGGAATAACGCAAGAGAAATATGTAGGAAAAACACTAGAAAGAGGTTAGTTGACTAGAAGTATTTCATAATAAAGCAGATTCTATATTTAGAATCTGCTTTATTTTATATTTTGTTATAAATTAATTTAATTTTGTTGTTACCCTTTAATTTTCAATTATATACTCATCATCATATTTATCGTATTGTAACCCTTTCCCTATCTTTGATTCTGTAACTTGATCTCTTAAAAACGGTGCAGCACCCATTTTGCTAGTTGCAATTTCAATTCCATATTTTTTCGTTAAATGAGCTAACTCTATTAAAAACCACTCTCTTCGCAATGTAACTGGAATATCAAATGTTTTTCTTTTCATATATAATAGCACCTCTTTTATTTTCATAGCTTAAAAACATCACTGGATGCACTTATTAAAACTACCTTCCACCCCTAACATCCAATGAAACATTATAGTATATGCATGTCCATTTCAAACGTGCTATCACAAATATGATATTAAAGTTTACATAATTATATTATGTAATAATAGAAGAGAAAGGCATGTCCCTTCCTCTTCTATTATAGATATTTAAATTAAGAACATCTTGGTACACCTAAAGCTAAAAATAAACCTGCTACTCCCGCAGTAATCGGTACTTTTAACGTAATAACATCGTCTACCTTCGTTACTAAAAAGTAAGCATTACCTTCTTGTAATATACAAGTTACCAACAATTGAAATTCCATTCAAATCTCCTCCTTTCAATCGATATACTATAATTTATGAAATCTCTTTCAAAAAGTAATAGTAAATATATCTATTTTCCCTTATATGCAAATAAATGTTTATAAGTCTAGTAAAAATATTAATTTTCTAAATTTATATAAAACGTGTAATATCCAATAAGTTCCTATATAATCAATAAGAAAAATCTTACAAATGGAGGTATGAAAATGGCGATTTTGAGTAATATTGGTGCAGCTTTATTTTTTATTGCTTTTATTCTTTTAATCTTATGTATCATTTCATTCTTTAAAAAAAATGGAAAAGCAAAACAATATGGACGTCCTACCGTTATTCTTTTTATGATTTCAATTATATTAATAGTGACTGGTACAACAAAATCTGAACACCCAGTCATCGAATTTTTTGCTATTTTAAGTTTCATTCTATTTATATTCTTCCTTGTACTTGCAATATTATCTGTTATTAAGAAAACAGGTGTAGCAAAAAAACAATTTATTATTACAGCCGTATTATTTGTCATTTTTGTTGCGCTATTAGGTATTTCAGCTCCTTCTTCTGAAAAAACGACAGCAACTAGTACAAAAGTTGCCTCTAACAATGAAGAACAAAAAGATAGCGAAAAGAAAAAAGAACTAGAAAAGAAAGAGGCTGACGAAAAAACTCAAAAGCAAGAAGATGAGAAGCGTCAAGCCGAGGAACAAGCTCGTAAGCAAGAAGATGAAAAACGTCAAGCCGAGGAACAAGCTCGTAAGCAAGAGGATGAAGAACGTCTAGCTGATGAACAGGCTCGTAAACAACAAGAAGAACAAAAACGTCAGGCTGATGAACAAGCTCGTAAGCAACAAGAAGAACAAAAACGTCAGGCTGATGAACAAGCTCGTAAGCAACAAGAAGAGCAAAAACGTCAGGCTGATGAACAAGCTCGTAAGCAACAAGAAGAGCAAAAAGCACAGCAAACTCAAACACAACCTACCTCAGGAAATACTAGTAGTGCATATTACAAAAATTGTGATGCAGTTAGAGCTGCGGGGAAAGCTCCTCTATATAAAGATCAACCAGGATATAGTCGTAAACTAGATAGAGACGGCGATGGAGTTGCATGCGAATAATAGTAATAAAAAAGAAGCTTAGTAAAAGCTTCTTTTTTTACTGTAATGCCTTACATTTAATATCCCTTTCTCTTATTTAGATGTGTTCTTAAATAAATTTCATACTATTATTCTCAAAAATGACACATAATAAGTGATTTCAATCACCACATTGATTTTCATTTATCGCTATTCTTAATTTAGTAATTACATTCAAACTTTATGGAGGCGTTCATATGAAACATACATTTACTGAAACTTCTATTGTCGGTGAGATCGTTACACAATTCCCGAAAGCTAGTGATCTTTTTAAATCATATAGAATAGATTTTTGTTGTGGTGGCAATAAACCGCTTATTGATGCAATTCATGAAAGAAATTTATCAGCTACTGAAGTGCTTACAGAGTTAAATACGCTTTATAATAATATGAAACGATTAAATGAATCTGAAATTGATTGGAAAAATGCTTCTTATCGCGAATTGATTGATTATGTTATAAATAAGCATCATCGCTATTTAAATGAAGAGTTGCCACAATTAAGTCCGTATGTGACAAAAGTATTACGTGTTCATGGGGCAAGTCAGCCTCATTTAGCTCAAATTCATAAGCTATTTCATGAACTAAAGATGGAACTAGAACAACATTTAATTAAAGAAGAAACAGAAGATTTTCCATTAATTTTAGAATTTGAACAAAATCCAACTGAAGAAAACTATGTGAAGTTACGTAAAGTAGTAGATGAGTTGGAAAATGAACATAACCACGCAGGCAACATTATTAAAGAGCTTCGTAAAGTGACGAATGACTTTACTCCTCCAGAAGGAGCTTGCGGCACTTATCGACTTGTTTATCAACGCCTTGAAGCACTAGAGTCTGATTTATTTGAGCATATTCATTTAGAAAATAACATTTTATTTCCACGTGCAATTACGAGAGTGTAAATTAAGTGCAGGACATGAGTGTAAATACTTATGTCCTGTTTTTTCATTTGGTAAAGAATATACACATCCCTCTCGAATAAGTCCGAATTTTAACAATTTGTGAATCATTGTAAAAATGTGATAAATATCACATCTCCCTCTTTTTAAATTTTCTATAATAGAAATATAATCCTTTGTTCAACACTTCACATAAAAAGGGGAAACGAAAATGAAAAAACGTTTAGTTATGATCGGAAATGGTATGGCTGGCATACGTTGTATGGAAGAAATATTAAAACATGATAGTGATTCATATGAGATTACTATTTTTGGAGATGAACCACATCCAAACTACAATCGCATTATGCTCTCTCATGTTTTACAAGGCAAAACAAATATGCAAGATATCATTATGAATGAATATAGTTGGTATGAGGAAAATGAAATAACTTTGTATACAGATGAAAGGGTTCAAAGTATTAACCGAGAAGAAAAAATAATTATCACAGAAAAAAATCGTACTCTTACATATGACAAACTAATTATCGCAACAGGTTCTAGTGCTTTTATTTTGCCCGTTGAAGGTTCTACTCTTCCTGGCGTAACAGGATTTCGAACTATTGAAGATACACAATTTATGATTGATACCGCTAATGAAAAGAAAAAGGCTGTTGTCATTGGTGGTGGATTACTTGGCTTAGAAGCTGCAAGAGGTCTTATTGATTTAGGAATGGACGTATATGTCGTTCATTTAATGCCAAGCTTAATGGAGCAACAACTAGATGCCAAAGCAGCTTCTCTATTACGCGAAGATTTAGAAGCGCAAGGCATGCAATTTCTAATGGAAAAGAAAACTGTAAAAATTCTTGGTACAGACCATGTTGAGGGCATTCAATTTGAAGATGGTGAAGTTGTAGATTGTGATTTAATCGTAATGGCTGTCGGAATACGCCCAAATACGCAAATAGCAAAAGATGCTGGTTTAATTGTAAATCGCGGTATTGTAGTCAATGACTATATGCTAACAAATGATGAATCCATTTATGCAGTTGGAGAATGTGCAGAACATGACGGTATCGCATATGGACTTGTTGCTCCTCTTTATGAACAAGGTGCGATATTAGCAAAACATATAACGAATTTACAAACTGATGGATATACGGGCAGTATCGTCGGTACACAATTAAAAGTTGCAGGTTGTGATTTATTCTCTGCTGGCCAAATTTATGAAGATGACCAAACGAAAGCAATATCCATCTTTGATGAATGTAAACGTTCCTATAAAAAAGTATTAATTCGTGACAATAAAGTCGTCGGTATCGTTTTATATGGTGACACAGCTGACGGTACACGCCTCTTTAGCATGTTAAAGAAAGAAGAGGATATACAAGAATATACAGCCGCTTCCCTTCTCCACAAAGCTGGTGAAGAAAGTGCACTTGACGTTGCTACAATGAGTGCGGATGACACGATTTGCGGATGTAATGGTGTTACGAAAGGTACAATCGTTCACGCCATTTTAGAACAAGAGTTAACGACTTTTGAAGAAGTTAAGGGCTGTACGAAAGCCGCAGGTTCTTGTGGTAAATGCCGTCCGCTTGTGGAACAAGTTTTATCTCATACACTTGGAGATGCTTTTGATGCCTCAGCGCAATCTGCCGGTATGTGTGGATGTACAACTTTATCCCGTGATGAAGTCGTAGCGGCCATTCACGAGAAAGGCTTAAAATCTCCAAAAGAAGTACGAAATGTTCTTGGTTTTATACATGAAGAAGGCTGTTCAAAATGTCGTCCTGCTTTAAACTACTATTTACGTATGGCGATTCCAGAAGAATATGAAGATGATAAATCGTCCCGTTTCGTTAATGAAAGAATGAATGGTAACATCCAGCACGATGGTACATTCTCTGTTATTCCACGCATGTACGGAGGCGTTACAACAGCTGATGATTTAATGAAAATTGCTGAAGTTGCGAAAAAGTACGATGTTCCTCTTGTGAAAATTACAGGTGCAAGCCGAATCGGGTTATATGGTGTTAAGAAGCAAGATTTACCTAACGTATGGGCTGACTTACATATGACTTCGGGATATGCATATTCAAAATCGCTTCGTAATGTAAAATCATGTGTTGGTTCTCGCTTCTGCCGTTTCGGTACGAAAGATTCATTAGGACTTGGTATGTTGCTTGAACAATCATTAGAAATGGTAGATACACCTCATAAAATGAAGATGGGTGTAACGGGCTGTCCGCGTAACTGTGCGGAAGTACTGACGAAAGATTTTGGCGTTGTTTGTGTCGAAAATGGATACCAACTTTATATTGGCGGAAATGGTGGTACGGAAGTACGCGAAGCTGATTTTGTAATGATTGTCCCTACTGAAGATGATGTCCTTCGCATCGCTACAGCTTATATGCAATATTATCGTGAAACTGGTATTTATGGAGAGCGTACTGCCTACTGGACAGAACGTTTAGGCTTCGATCACATAAAAGAAATACTGCAAGATGCAAATATGGTCACTAAGTTAAATGAACGTTTCCAAAAAGCTCGTGGCACATATAAAGAAGCATGGGGACAAGCACTAGAAACGAAATCATTAAAAGCGATGTATGAAGTAGAAACTGTGAAATAAGGAGCTGTGATCTATATGATACAAACGAAAGAAAAAATAAAAGTTATGCGTGCGGAAGACCTTCCTATTCAAATCGGTAAAGAGGTGCAAATGAATGGTATGTCTATCGCCCTATTCCGCCTTTCAAATGGAGATATTCGAGCTGTAGAAAATCGTTGTCCTCATAAAAACGGACCGTTAGCAGAAGGAATTGTATCTGGAGAATTCGTCTTTTGTCCACTGCATGATTGGAAAATTTCATTACTAACAGGTGAAGTGCAAAAACCTGATGACGGCTGTATCCAAACATACGAAGTAGAAGTTATTGATGGTGAC
The DNA here is from genome assembly GCF_053345735.1 of Bacillus sp. D48C. Classification (NCBI taxonomy): domain Bacteria; kingdom Bacillati; phylum Bacillota; class Bacilli; order Caryophanales; family Bacillaceae; genus Bacillus; species Bacillus sp. D48C. The sequence goes on along the minus strand of NZ_JBKFAQ010000015.1, from coordinate 56,647 downwards.
ATTTATATAAACATGTAATTTACGAAAGGAAGCCTCCTCTGGCTTCCTTTTACATAAAAATAGAAGAGGTGCGATTATGAACGGATATGTATATTTAGTTGGTGCAGGACCAGGTGATGAAGGGCTTATTACAAAGAAAGCGATAGATTGTTTAAAGCGTGCAGATATCGTTTTATATGACCGTTTATTAAACCCTTTCTTTCTTAGTTATACAAAAGAAACATGTGAACTTATGTATTGCGGCAAAATGCCAAAGAATCATATTATGCGACAAGAAATGATTAACGCCCACCTCCTTCAATTCGCACAAGAAGGAAAAATCGTTGTCCGATTAAAGGGCGGAGATCCATCTATTTTTGGCCGCGTTGGTGAAGAAGCAGAAACTTTAGCAGCAGCGAACGTTCCATATGAAATCGTACCAGGTATTACATCTAGCATCGCCGCTAGTAGCTATGCAGGTATCCCCCTCACCCACCGTAACTACAGTAATAGCATCACTTTATTAACTGGGCATGCAAAAGGCCCTTTAACCGATCATGGAAAATATAATTCATCCTATAATAGCGACACGATCGCCTACTACATGGGTATAAAAAACTTACCTACAATTTGTGAAAACTTACTACAAGCAGGAAAGAAAAAAGATACACCAGTAGCCGTCATTGAATGGGGTACAACTGGTAAACAACGTGTAGTCACAGGGACACTGTCCACCATTGTTTCTATCGTCAAAGACGAAAATATTTCTAACCCTTCTATGACAATTGTTGGTGATGTTGTTACTTTACGGAATCAAATTGCTTGGAAAGAACGTAAACCATTGCACGGCAAGAAAGTTTTACTTGCATCTGCAACAAATAAAAAAAGCGCAATAAAGCAAATGTTACAAGAGTCCGGTGCAGAAATATATCAAATTCCAATTTTCCAAAAGAAAGAATACACATTAACCTCTGAACAAATTAATAAGATTTTTAACGTTGATCGTCTTGTATTTTGTTCCGCTGAGAGTGTAGACATCTTAGTGCAATCATGTAGTAAATATCATAAAGATATTCGCTCCTTACAGGCAGAGCTTCAGTATATGAACCTTTCTATTCAAGAAAAGCTTATGCAATATGGATTGTTAAGTAAACCTGCGCAATTTTCTTCGAATTCAACGATTTATTTAGGACGAAACATTAACCGAATTGCTGTTATTCAAGAAAAAATTGGTGCTGGTTCCTATATGATGACTCATGAGTACACAATTGATCATCGCTTCGATGAAATTCATTCCCGTATGCTTTCTGAATTCTCATGGGACAGCATTGTATTTGAAGGTCGTGCTTCTATTGATACGTTTCTAGCAGAAATAAAACGCATAGGCTTTATCAATATTCTTACCCTCCCATTCTCGTATACCGACGTTCCAACTTTACACTATGCGAATAAAGTCGGTTTTCATAATGTAGATGAGCAATTACAAGACATGATTATGAAGAAAGATTTGGTGGTACGATGAAAGGAATTGTATATGTTGGACACGGGAGCCGCTTACAAAAAGGTAACGAACAATTCATTCACTTTATTCAATCTGTTATAAAAGAACGTAACGAACGGATTCAAAAAATAGCTTTCCTAGAACTAACGACACCTACCATTTCGGATGCAGTTACAGAAGCAATACTAGAGGGTGCAACTGCAATAATGATTGTACCTGTTTTATTATTTGCAGCAGCTCACTATAAACGTGATATTCCTTTTGAGATAGAGAAAATACAAAAGCAATATCCACATATAACATTTTCAGTTGTACAACCTTTTAGTACACATCCACATATGGTTGAACTTGTAGTAAAAAGAATACGTGAAACTATGCCAATGCAAGGTAGTAGTGTTTTACTCGTAGGGAGAGGCAGTAGTGATCCACAGCCGTTACATGAATTACAACAAATCGGAGCAGTCGTCGAACGAAAACTCAGTATGCCAGTATCGTGCTCCTTTTTAACGAAAGGAACTCCCTCTTTTACTGCTGAGCTCAAGGCTATAACATCGACTTCATCCCATGTATATGTCATGCCGTACCTTCTCTTTACCGGATTATTACTTCAAAAAATTAAATTGCATGCAAAAAAATACGATCACGTTACAACTTGTAACTGTCTTCAGTTTGATAGATACATGAAGTTAACATTATTAGAACGAATGGAGGAATGCATATATGTATAACATGTACCCTCTTATGTTTAATTTAAATAAAAAAGTGGTCGTTATAGTTGGTGGTGGTAAAATCGCATATCGAAAAGCGTCCGGATTAAAGGATACAGGCGCTTTTGTCACCGTTATCAGCCCAGAAATTTGCGAGGAAATGAAGGAACTTCCTTATATTACTTGGAAGCAAAAAGCTTTTAGTAATAATGATATTAAAGATGCTCATCTTATTTATGCAGCTACAAATCAACATGCTGTAAATATGATGGTCAAACAGGCCGCCCATGATTTCCAGTGGGTTAACGTCGTAAGTGATGGTACAAAATCATCGTTTCACACACCTGGTGTCATCCGACATGATGAATATGTTGTCACTATTTCAACTTCAGGTAAAGATCCATCGTTTACGAAGCATTTGAAGCAGGAACTAACATCTATATTTCCTAAACTTATAAACAAGCTTTCTCGTACTCATAAAATGTAATCTATCACTTAGCTAAAATAGTAATTAACTTTGAACAAACGTTTTTTAGAGGCGTTTGTTCCTTTTGCTTTAGTTTCGCTTTTTAGGATCAGACAAACAATTGGACAAGAATCTGTGAAGAAAAATAGCGGCAACAATTACGGACAAAAAAAGCAGTTGCTTGAGAGCAACTGCTTCAATACAGGTTTTATATTGGATATTCATTCAACCAAATTAGCGCTTGTTCATAATCATCAAAAAATCTCACAGATTCTTTCGTATTAGATTGTTGTAAATAATCCATTATCTCCCCCTCTTCAAGGAGAAATGCAATTGCCTTACTGTTATTCAAAATGATTTCATTGAAGAACTTCTCTTTCCATACTTTTTGAACAGAAAAATGATTTGGCGTGTATCCTTTTCTATCCACCAACAATTTGTATTTCCGCCCTTCAGAAATGAATTGCTGACAAACCTGCTCAAAACCATTAAACCATTCATACACATCATCTGTTTTTATATTTCCAACTAGATGGGTAACAATTATATCTCCTGAAACTGTTGTGCTGATATTCTGTTTACTCAACTTGGAATCCCTCCTTAGTTACAATTTTGCGGAAAAACCGCATAAAATCAATAAAGAAAAAATTCTTACTTGACACTCCCACCCCATCGCTATCAAACTAAGCTCATGTAACGTCAATTATAAGCGAAATTGTGTCTTTTTTCGCAAGTCTATATGTAGATGCTTTAAAGATTTGCATCCGAAATAACCCCTAATGCGTTTCCTTTTTTTGAATTAAACTGCTTGATTATCAGACATGGTACAATTGTAAACGACACCCAATATATCTAAGACTGTTTTCTTCTCATATCGATGGGATTTCCGTCCATCATTTATCGCCTCAAATCTATTCGTTTTTGCACGTATATTCAAAACAAAATATATGACAAATAAATAACGACAGTTACTGTAACAATGCTGAAAAGTGTTGAAAATAAAACGATTTGCGCATGTAGTTCAGGCTCTATTTGATACTCCATAGCAATGGTTGATGTATTTCTTGAAGTAGGAAAAGAACTTGCAATAAATAATGATTGTGCAACAATACCATCAATGTTTAGTAGATAGATCATGGCAAGTGCTAATAATGGTCCTATCAGTAACCTTCCAATTAAAGCCCATGTTATGACTCGATGGAAAAAATTAAGCTTAATGTTAGATAATTGCGCTCCTAGCAATATGATTGCTATTGCAACAAAACTATTCGCAAGCTGATTAAGAGGTAGAAAGATAGAATTAGGTATTTGAATTTTAAAAGATTGAAAGAGAACCCCTAATACAAGCGCATGAAGTACAGGCAGTCTTAGAAATGATTGAATAATACTTCCGATTGTTTTTGTTGCTGATAGTAAGTTATATATCCCATATGAATAAGTTAAAAGATTCTGGAAAATCACAATAAAAATTTGAATGGAAACCCCCACTGGATTGTGACTGAAAATCAATTGACTTACTGGTAATCCATAATTACCGGAATTCATTAACGAAATACTATTTTTTAGAGCTGCACTTTCTCCTTTTTCTAACTTTAATGTTTTTGAAATGAAATGACTTACTATGATCAGACTCAAACTATAAAGCATTAAATAGTATATTATCTGGAGCAACAAACCTGTCTCTATACTAATATCATATATATTCATAAATACAGCCGCTGGCATCAAGCAATAAGTAATAAGTGTAGATAGCTGCTTTAAGTTAAATTGGAACTTCCTTTGTAAAATTGCACCAATTAGCAGCAATATTAATATTGGTAATATTACGTCTAATATAATAAAAATAATCATTTAAAACCTCATTCTACATATATTTTAGTTGGATTAAACGCTCTCTTTTCTTTAACATATCAAATATGACTCATAAATAAAATTATAGATTATTTATACAAATTCATAACTTTATCTTATTGAACTAAACTGTATTCTTTAGTTTAAGTGTACTTTTTTCACAATATCCGTTAGCCTTACCAAAAAATCTTGCCCTAAAAAAATCTGATACTGCAGTTACTATGCGAAGAATACTTACATCAATTCCATACTTGTCGCTTGAGTCACCTAACACACCTGATACTTGTTTATCTTGAGTGGACTTATATTTTTTTCATCTAAACATCCCGATTCAATTAAATATTTGCATTCTAAAAATGAGTTCGATCTTTAGAATAGATTTAAGATTTCCTTAACTAATCTGCCCTTTAATTAAATAACTTTTGACATCTATATTTTAAAATAAAATTCCATCAACCTTCTGTTTTTCATTTTAAAAGCACATTCTTATAGAAAACAAGCGTTTGTTGAGATAGCAATAAAAACATGTTGAAGCCTATTACTAAAAGAACCATCCCAAAATACTTTGGGATGGTTCTTTTTCCTTATTAATGATTCTTTAACATCACTAACAATTTCTCTTGGCTATACATCCATACTGTAATGATTAAACAAGCAAGTGCGACTTCTGATAACGCCATAAATCCAATTGCATAATGACCTGTTAATTGGAATAGTAATGTTAAAATTAGTGGCGGGAAGAATCCTCCTAGTCCGCCTAAAGCTGAAACGAGCCCATTTACAATACCGGCTTGTTCTGAGAAGTACATTGGAACGAGTTTGAAGATTGTACCATTTCCAATCCCTGCACAAAATGCGACTAGTAGGCAACCAAATGTATACACGTTCATACTAGGCATTAATGATAAAATAATACCTGAAAGTGTTAAACCGATAAATACGAAGATTAATATTTTAAATGGATTAAACTTATCACCGAGCCAACCACCAATCGGGCGCATAATTGTTGCGAGTACAATGAATCCGGCTGTCCGCATACCTGCATCTACTTTTTCTAATCCGAAGTGAGATACTAAAAAGTTTGGTAAGTATACTGTAAATGCGACAAATGATCCGAATGTTAAAAAGTAAAAGATACATAAAAACCAAAGTTTTTCATTTTTATATACACCTTTTATTTGTTCCATTAATGGTGTATTCACCTTTTTCTCCTTACGATCACCTAATAAAAAGTTCATAAGTGCAAATGCTGCAAGTAAAACTAAATAACATTGTACTGTCGTTCTCCAACCAACTGAAGTTGCGATAACAGGTGCTAAAAACGAAGTGATTGCTGTTCCGGCGTTACCGACACCGTAAATACCATTTACAAAACCGTGGCTCTCTTTCGGAAAGTATTTTGGTAAAGAAGTTACCCCTACTGAGAATACAGCTCCACCAATTCCTACAAATAATCCACCAATAATTAAATCCATCATAGAATTGGCAACACTAATATAAAAGACAGGAAATAATAATAGAATAAAACTAATAAAGAATAATTTTCTTGCTCCGAAACGATTTGTCCAATAGCCAATTGGAATACGAAGAACAGAACCTAAAATAACCGGTACTGCTGTTACCATAGAAATTTGTCCCGCAGTTAATGGAATATCCGCTTTAATATAAGGCATTAATGATGATAAAATAACCCATACCATAAAACCGATAACTAGATTAGAAGTTTGTAAACTTAATTGAAAATTAGGACCTTTCATCCTGTTCCCTCCTATGTATGCATAGTTATATTCATTCCCTCCAGCCTAATCACGTCCTAACATGATTAGGCTGAAAAGAATCAACCACCACTTACTGGCGGAATCATTGCTATGACATCGCCAGTTTGAATGATATCATCCTCATTTGCATACTCTTCATTTATAGCGACCATTATCTCACTTGAAATTGCTACGTTGTATTTCGTAATAAGGACTTCCTTTAGTTCAGCAACCGTAATATTTTCACAACCTATGTGTAATGCTGACTTACTTACTTCTTCTTGTAAATGTGCAAATAATAGTACTTCAATCATATTCTCATCTCCTTTCCAGGCTCACCATTTGCATACGCTACCTTCTCTAACTGATCACCTATCCATGACTCACCATCTTTCCAAAACTCTTTCTTCCATATTGGAACAATTTGTTTTATACGCTCCATAATATATTCGTTCGCCTCATAGGCAGCTTTCCGGTGTGGTGTAGAAACAGCGACGACAACAGCAAGATCAGAAATTTGTAATGTACCAATGCGATGTGTAATGGCGACATTTGTCCCAGGCCACATCTCTCCTACTTCGGTGCCAATTCTCTTAAGCTGTTTCTCCGCCATTGACTTATATGCTACATACTCTAAATATAGCGTACGACGGCCTTTCGTAAATTCTCTAACAGTACCAATGAAAGTCGCAACTGCGCCACATTCACGACGAATTACTTTGTTTGTAACTTCTTCAATTGAAATAGGTGTATCAATTACTTCATAATACGTATGTGCCATCTTGCACCTCTTATCTTTGTATAAGTTAGCAATCTATTTTTCTATTATTTGTATGATCGAAGTGGTTCTTCCCACGGCCACTCACTTCCGGCGCTTGATTCTAATAACAGTACCGAGACAGTTATTCCTGCTTTAAATCCTCTCGTTCCTCCCGGCAGGACGATACATGCATTCGCCCCTGCAAGTGAAGAAATTGCACTAGATTTGTCTAAACCAACTGGTGTAGCTTGCAATGTTCCATCTACAATTTCCACTTTCCCTCGTACAAAACGAGTAAATGGGTTTGCTTTCAGAAAGTCTTTCTGTAATATTGCCTCTGTACGATATACGTGCGAATCTTTTCTATGCAAATATGTTCCAATGACTGGCCGAACATATAATTCACAACCGACATAACAAGCTGAAGGATTACCAGATAGACCAAATAATAGTTTTCCTTCTAGCTCAGCTACAGTTGTCACACTTCCTGGTCGCATCGCTATTTTGTTGAAAAGCACATTAGCTCGTAATTCCTCATAAATAGCAGGTAAATAGTCATAGTCTCCTACCGAAACGCCACCAGTTGTAATTAAAATATCAACTTCTTTTATCGCTTTTTTCACAGTGTTATAACACGTCTCAAAATCGTCAGCGAATTGTCCATAATACTGTACAACTCCGCCCGCTCGTTCAACTTGAGCAGCTATCATATAGGAGTTACTATTTCGAATCTTCCCTGGCTTTAATTGTTCATGTACTTCAAGCAGTTCGCTTCCTGTCGTTACAATTCCGATAACCGGCTGTTTTACAACGTAAACGGTACTATAACCAAACGTAGAAAGAAGCGCCACTACTTCAGGGTTAATAACAGTCCCTTTTTTCACAAGGATGGTATTTTGTTTTACATCTTCACCTTTAAAAGAAATGTTATCCCCAGCAATAAAGGAGCGTTTCAATTTCATATAAGTCTTTTCACTTTCTTCAAATCCTTCAGTTAGCTCTAACATAACAACTGCATTACATCCGGCTGGAATTGCGGCACCTGTCATAATACGGACAGTTTGAAATGGTTTCACTTCTTCTGGAAAAACAAAACCTGCTCCAATTTCGCCAATCACTTCAAACTGAATGGGGTTACTACTACTCGCTTCTTTTGTATCTTCTGCTCGAATCGCAAACCCGTCGTATGGAGAGCGATCAAAGTGAGGGACATCATGATCTGCAATAACATCTTCTCCAAGAATTCTTCCGTAACTTTCTATAAGAGAAACCTTTTCTATTTCACCTTGATGAGCGTATTTCATTACACGTGCCACTGCTTCTGCCACCGGAATTGGTATACGTTTTTCTAACATTCTTTTTCACCTCGTTTTAATAAGGGGCAACGCTCTTTCTGTTCATCCTATATATTTTGCGTATAATCGTTTTGCTATTTTCACATCATTTGTTCCATGAATAAATGCCCTACCGTCTGTAAATAAAACGAAACGATATTCATCAATTAGAAATGATAGTAAGTAAGGCGTTTTTTGGACATGTACACTTTTTTGTAATCGTTTTTGAATTTCGTTTAAATTAAGATCTCTCTTTATTCCTGAACGGATTTGAACTGTATTCCGTCCGCATAGCACTTCCGTTTTCATCTGCGCTTCAAATGCTAGACTTGGATACGTTCGTGATTTCCCACAAGATGGACATGTACTTTTTTTCTGTCTATTTACTTTTAATGAAAGATATTGATTGTTCCAAATATCAAATGATAACATCGTTCCTCTTAACGACTCATAATCATCCACCAATATTTTCATCGCCTCTGTTACTTGGTGAGCAACGACCATTTGTACAGCTGGCTGAATGATTCCGGCTGTATCGCATGTTGCACCGCCCATAGGATGATCCATTAGACAGCGAAAACATGGTGTTTTCCCAGGAAGAATTGTATACGTTACACCGTAACTTCCAATGCATCCACCATATATCCAAGGTATATTTTCTTTTTGTGAAATGTCATTTATAAGTAGGCGCGTATCGAAATTGTCAGTCGCATCTATGATGAGATCCACTTCTTTTGTTAACTCTTCTATTTCTTGCATTGTGACATCCGTTACAACTGGTACAATTTTTACTTCAGAATTAATCTTCCTTACATGTTCTGCCGCTGCAATTGCTTTCGGTTTGCATTGCTGCGCATCTTCTTCTATGTATAACTGTTGCCGCTGTAAATTACTCCATTCCACGTAGTCACGGTCAGCGATTGTCAATTTCCCAATTCCCATCCTAACGAGTGTTTCTGCATTCGCAGCTCCTAATGCACCTGCACCAATTAGGAGCACATGCTTTTCTCTTATTTTTCTTTGTCCTATTTCACCAATTCCAGAAAACAATATTTGCCTTGCATATCGCTCTTGCATAGGGAATCCTCCTCTCACTATCCGCCAATGTAGGACATTTCAACTTTTGGACGTTGATTTGTACTTTCCGCCGTTCTTTCATCTGAATATCGATCTGTTCTATATCGCCATGTATGTTGTAAAATTTTTAATAGTGATGCATCAGAAATATTTCCTCGAAGAAGCGTTCGCAAATCCGTTCCTTTCGTTCCAAATAGACACGTGAAAAACTTGCCGTCTGCCGAGATACGAGCTCTCGTACAAGAAGAACAAAATGACTCAGATACTGAAGTAATAAACCCAACTTCTGCATCGCTCCCTACATATCGATACAATTTCGCAACTTCTCCAAAGTAACGAGGCTGAGCGGGCTCAACTGGATATACGCGATTAATCTTCTCTATTAATTGTTCCTTCGTAATAACTTGTTCAAAGTTCCAGTCGTTTGTACTGCCCACATCCATAAACTCTATAAAACGGAGCTGAATGTCTTGTTCTTTAAAATAACGAGCCATACGAAGAATTTGACTATCATTCATTCCTTTTTTTACGACCATATTTACCTTTACTTCTAATCCAGCAGCCTTTGCTGCTTCAATTCCTTTCAGTACAGGTTTTGTATTTACATTTCGTCCATTAATTTTTTTGAAGACATAATCCTCTATCGCATCTAAACTAATATTTACACGTTTTAATCCCGCTTCTTTTAACGCCTTTGCTTGTTTTGCTAAATGAATACCGTTTGTTGTGAGTCCAATATCTTTTAAGCCTTCTAGCTTTGCAAGTCTTGCAATTAACATCGGTAAGTCTTTACGCAATAACGGTTCACCGCCAGTAAGCCTAATTTTATTGACTCCCAGACTTATAAATAATCTCGCTAATCTTTCTATTTCATCAAACGTTAATAAAAGCTCTTCCTGTAAAAAAGCGTAATCAGGTCCGAACACTTCAGCAGGCATACAGTATGTACACCTAAAATTACAACGATCAATAACTGAAATACGTAAATCTTGAAGTGGCCGTTCTAAAGAATCTTTCATGTTCTCGTGCATCTATATCCCTTCTTTTCTGCTGTAATCCTTAGTAAGCTTTCATTTTTTTATTTGCCTTCATTATAAAAAAGAAGCTACATATTCAATGTGACTTTTCTCACATTACTTTCCCCATTCAAAAATTCTTCACAAATCCGTTCGAATTTTGTTCACATCTTTAATCTCATCCACTTTGTCTATTGAATTTTTCAAACTAAAAATTGAAAATCACTTCCCCCTTACGGTCATTGAAATTTCAATGTATTTTTAAAATAGCTCTTGCATTTTCATCATACTTACACTCAAAATAGGAAATGTATTGCTTATAAGAAGAAAGGTGATCACTGTGGCAAACAGTATGACATTATCTCAAGATTTAAAAGAATTACTTGCATCTGTTGAATATAAAATGCAAATTAAAAAAGGTAGTTTTATTTTTCAAGAAGGTATGGAGGCAACAGAGCTCTATATCATCCACTCAGGAAAAGTACAAATTAGTAAATTAAGTGCTGACGGGCAAGAATTAACACTCCGTATTTGTTCGGCATACGACATTATTGGAGAATTAACATTATTCACGGACAATGCGAAGTATTTATTAAATTCAAAATGCCTTGAAGATGTTGAAGTAGGGGTTATAAAGCGTGAAACCTTAGAAAAAGCATTGCTCCAAAAACCCGCACTTGTATTTGAATTTATGAAATGGATTAGTGAACATTTAAGAAGAATGCAAACGAAGTTCCGAGATTTAGTATTACACGGCAAAAAAGGTGCCCTGTATTCTACTCTTATACGAATGACAAATAGTTACGGTGTATTAAAAGAAAATGGGATTCTCATCGATTTACCATTAACGAATCAAGAACTTGCTAATTTCTGTGCAACTTCACGTGAAAGTGTAAATCGAATGTTAAATGAATTAAAAAAGCAAGGTACAATTTCTATTCATAAAGGAAAGATTACAATCCACGATTTACAATTTTTAAAATGTGAAATTGCTTGTGAAGATTGCTCTGCCTCTGTTTGTAGCATTGATTAGCATTTTATTTAGATGCTAATCTTTTTTCAATTTAAGCTACTTATTAACGGTTATTCCCTATATAAACAAAAACGAGGCCTTCCATATTAGACCTCGTTTCGTTTTAACCATTAGCTCCTATCCGTTTACAGCAGTATTATTTTTTCAACTCATTAGGAATACGTCTTCTGTAAATTACATAACTACGGCTTACATATTTAATTGGGGCACTAAATACATGTACAAGTCTTGTAAATGGCCATACTGCGAATAAACCCATTCCTGCAAGAATATGAATTTTAAACCATACTGGTACTTCCATCATATATTCAACTTTCGGTTGGAGAATAAAGAGACTTCGGAACCAAGGGCCAATCGTTGTACGATAATCAAATCCTTTTGAATCTATATTTAAAAATGTTGAAGAAAGTCCTGCTAGCATTACGATAAGTAATAAAATAAGCGCAATATAATCTCCCTTTGTACTCGTTGCAATGATACGCTTTACTGTTACACGGCGGTACGTTAATATAATTAAACCGATAATAGAAGCAATACCTGCCGGAAGCCCAAAACTAATTGCTACTACATGATACATATGCTCAGAAATACCTATTGAACGATATACAGCTTCTGGAATTAAAATCCCCATAACATGGCCGCCAATTACGAACATGATCCCAAAGTGGAATAATAGACTTCCGACCCGGAGCATCTTCTTTTCTAATAGTTCACTAGATTTTGATGTCCATCCAAATTGATCATAGTTGTATCTAAAAATATGTCCACCGATAAAGATCGCAAAAATGATATAGGGAAACAATACCCAAAGAAATTGATCCATCATTTTGACAACGCTCCTTTCTAATTTGTCTGTACACCCCATGTTTCGATAGCGAGTAGCACAGACGCAAGAATTGGTTCATACATACTACCCGCTTCTTTTAATTGAACATGTAATGCTTGTATATTTTCCGTGTATTTACTCATAATTGGTTCACTGTCTTGCTCATTTGCATTTGCAAAAAACTCAAGTAAAAGTGGTAAATAGTCAGGTAGTTCTTTATCTGTTACGCTAAAACCTGATTTTTTATAATGTTGTTTTAACTCTAGTAATTCAATACCTCTTTCTCTTTGTTCACCAGTGTTCATATAAGTAAGATACATATTTGTTTTCTTCCCAAAATCGAATGTATATACGTAACTATCAATGAATTGATCATTCGTTTTATCTAGCGCTTGCTTTATAAAGCCTGTAAGTGACGCTTTAACGTCTTCTTGTTCTATTGTTTCAACCTCTTCTTGCAATTCAGTTAAAGCTTCTCTCCACCCTAGTTCAGGATAGGAGAGAAGAAAAGAAGAACAAGAAAAAGCTGTTTGTAAACTTTGTTTCATAATTTTCTGCCCCCTTTATTTAAGAAATTGTCATACAAGAGCCTGGACCACCTGTGAATGATAAACCACAGCTTCCTTGTTCGCTATATAAATCTGCCACTTGTTCACGGTGAGATGTCGGAATAACGAAGCGATCTTTATATTTCGCGATAGCAAGAAGACGATACATATCTTCTACATCCTGTTTCGTTAAACCAAGTTCTTTTAATACAGCTTCATTTGGCTCTTTATTAATTTGAAGTGCTCTCATATGCGTTCGCATAACAGCCATTTTCTTCAATGTAAGACGAATGTGTGATTCATCCCCCGCAGTGAGTAAATTCGCTAAATATTGAATTGGAATACGCATATTATCAATAGCAGGGAAAATCTCTTCTGCTTGCCAGTTACTACCTTTTCCCTCCACCATATTCATAATCGGGCTAAGCGGCGGGATATACCAAACCATTGGCATTGTACGATACTCTGGGTGAAGAGGTAGAGCAATTTTCCAATCGATAATCATTTTATAAATTGGCGATTGTTGCGCCGCTTTAATCCATTCTTCAGGAATTCCTTGTTTTTTCGCTTCAGCTGCCACTTCTGGATCATTTGGATCTAGAAAAACAGTAAGCTGAGATTCATATAAATCTTTTTCGTCTTCAACAGAAGCTGCTTCTTTTACTTTGTCAGCGTCATATAGCATTACCCCAATATACCGAATACGTCCTACACATGTTTCCGAACAAATCGTTGGCATACCCGCTTCAATACGTGGGAAACACATTGTACATTTTTCAGCTTTATTCGTTTGCCAGTTAAAATACACTTTTTTATATGGACAAGATGATACGCAGAATCTCCATGCGCGACATGCATTTTGATCGACAAGAACAATCCCATCTTCTTCACGTTTATACATCGCACCAGATGGACAAGATGATACGCACGAGGGATTCATACAATGTTCGCATATGCGTGGTAAATACATCATAAAGACGTTTTCAAAATCTGTTTTAATTTCTTCTTCCATTTTCTTTACGTTCGGATCTTGCAATCCTGTTATATGTCCGCCTGCTAAATCATCTTCCCAGTTTGGACCCCATTCAATTTTGTCGATAAATTCGCCTGTAATTGCTGATTTCGGACGAGCAACTGGTTGATGCTTACGTTGCGGACTATTTGTTAACGTTTCATAATCATAATTCCAAGGTTCAAAATAATCATCAATTGTTGGTTGATCTGGATTGTGGAAAATGTTCATAAGACGTTTCATTTTCGAACCAGATTTCAGCTGAATTTCACCATTTTTCAATTCCCAACCGCCTTTATATTTCTCCTGATCTTCCCATTGTTTCGGATAACCAATTCCAGGCTTCGTTTCTACGTTATTGAAGTACATATATTCAGCACCTGGACGATTTGTCCAGGTGTTTTTGCACGTTACGCTACAAGTATGGCAGCCGATGCATTTATCTAGATTCATTATCATTCCGACTTGTGCTTTAATCTTCAAGCCAATCTACCTCCTTCAGTTTGCGAATTACAACGTTTAAGTCACGCTGGTTCCCAGTCGGGCCGTAATAGTTAAATCCATAACTTAATTGACCATATCCACCAATCATATGTGTCGGTTTTACGTGAATTCGAGTTGGACTATTATGCGTTCCCCCGCGGTTACTTGTTAATTTCGTACCAGGTACGTTAATGTGACGATCTTGTGCATGGTGCATAAACGCCATTCCTCTCGGTATACGATGCGTTACAACAGCACGGGCTACAACAACACCGTTACGATTAAAGCACTCAATCCAATCATTATCTGCTACACCAGCTTCTTCAGCATCCTCTTTATTCATCCAAACAGTTGGACCACCTCTAAACAGCGTTAACATCGGTAATGAATCGAAATACATACTATGAATGGACCACTTATTATGCGGCGTTAAATAATTTAACGTAATCTCTTTTCCTTCTACTTCAGGTCGTGATTTACGGAACGGTTTATGTTGCAGAATCGGTTTAAACGTTGCCATCGTTTCACCAAATTCTTTCATCATGTCATGATCTAAGTAGAAAGATTGTCGTCCAGTGATTGTTCTCCAAGGGATGAGGCGTTCCACATTTGTTGTAAACGGTGAGTAACGACGTCCACCTTTTTCAGAACCTGTAAAGGCCGGAGAAGTAATTACTGTTTTTGGCTGCGCTGTAATTTGTTCAAATGTGAAGCATTCTTCTTCACGTTCTTCTGCTAAATCACGTAATTTTAAATCCGTTTGTTTTTCAAGTGCTTCCCATGCTTTTACAGCCATATGACCATTTGTTGTAGAAGAAAGTGTTAATACCGCTTCAGCAGCATTGATTGCTTCTTTTATGTCTGGGCAACCTTTTGCAATAGAATCCGTTCGAACAACTCCTAATCGACTCTTTAATTGCTCATACTCTTTTTCTGCGGACCAAGAAATCCCTTTCGTACCAATCGGTTGTTTTCCCGCATTTGGTCCTAACGAAGTCATTTTGTCATAAATTGTTTTATAATCTCTTTCAACAACATGAATTTGTGGCATTGTTTTACCTGGTATTGGCTCACACTCACCTTTGCTCCAATCTTTAATCTTGCCAAGTGGTTGCGCTAATTCTTGCGGTGTATCGTGAAGAAGTGGCGTTGCAACAACTTCTTTCATTGGTTCAAGATCAATTTTCTTCGCTAAATCTGACACAGCTTTAGAAAGTGAAGTGAAAATATCCCAGTCAGAGCGCGCTTCCCACGGTGAACCGATTGCTGGATTAAATGGATGCACAAATGGATGCATATCTGTACTACTTAAATCATGTTTTTCGTACCAAGTTGAAGCAGGTAAGACGATATCAGAATAAAGCGCTGTTCCAGCCATACGGAAATCTAAGTTAATGAGTAAATCTAACTTCCCTTCTGGTGCTTCTTCATGCCATTTAATTTCTTCTGGTCGTAATGAATCACTATCGTCATTCATTAACCCGTTTGTTGTACCTAATAAATGTTTTAAGAAATATTCGTGTCCTTTACCAGAACTTGAAATTAAGTTCGCACGCCATACGAATAAGTTGCGCGGGAAGTTGTTTTTGTTATCTGGATCTTCAATCGCAAATTTTAGTTCTTTTTCTTTTAATCTTTGTGCAACATATTTTCCGATTTCTTCTTGCGTTGTTGCACCAGCAGCAACAGCTTCTTTATATAATTCAATCCCATTTTTCTCGAATGTCGGATACGAAGGTAGCCAGCCAAGTCGTGCCGCTAATACGTTGTAATCACCGTGATGTTGATAACGAGAGTTGCCTTCTACTGGTGATGCTAGATGTCCAACCGGTGTATCTTCATAGCGCCATTGATCTGTTACGAAATAGAAGAAAGATGTACCATTTTGTAATTTCGGTGGCCCTTGCCAATCTTTTGCCATCGCGATTGTTTGCCATCCTTCTGCTGGTCGTAATTTTTCTTGCCCAACATAATGCGCCCATCCCCCGCCGTTTACTCCTTGTGCTCCAACTAGAAGAACAAGATTTAAAACTGCGCGATAAATCGTATCAGAATTAAACCAATGGTTAATACCAGCTCCAACAATAATCATCGAGCGACCATTTGTATCAACGGCATTTTGTGCGAACTCACGAGCGATTTGAATAATTAGTTCTCGTTTCACTCCTGTCATTTTCTCTTGCCATGCAGGTGTAAACGGTACATCATCATTGAAGTCTTTCGGCTCTTGTCCGCCAAGCCCTCGGTTCACGCCGTAATTTGCTAACGTTAAGTCGTATACAGTTGTAACGAACACTTCGCCTTCTTCTGTCATAACCTTTTTCACTGGAATTGTACGTTCTAATACTTTGTTTCCATCATCAGAGAAGTACGGAATTTGTACAGTTCCAATCGATTCTTCCATTCCAAGTAAAGAAAGACGTGGGTCAATCTTTTCACCTGTTTCTTCATCTTCTAAACGCAAGTTCCATTTCTTTTCGTTATCCCAACGTGAGCCCATTGTGCCTTGAGGTGTTGCAAAATCATTCGTATTCTCGTTCCAAAGAACAGGCTTCCATTCTCCTAACTTCGTTTCGCGTCCAATATCAGAAGCGTTTAAGAAACGATCAGCAACGAATTGATCTCCTTTTTGTTTCAATGTGACAAAGAAAGGAAAATCAGTATATTGCTTCGCATACTTTGTGAAATATTCCACTTGATTATCTACGTAAAACTCTTGTAAGATCACATGCCCCATTGCCATCGCAAGTGCACCATCTGTACCTTGTTTTACACTAATCCAATCATCGGCAAACTTTGTAGATTCAGCGAAGTCAGGACTGACAGAAACGACTTTCGTTCCTTTATATCGAACCTCTGCTAAAAAGTGAGCATCTGGTGTTCTCGTCATCGGTACATTTGAACCCCATGTCATAATGTAACCAGAGTTATACCAGTCACTACTTTCTGGTACATCTGTTTGATCGCCCCAAATTTGAGGAGAAGCTGGTGGTAAATCTGCGTACCAATCATAGAAACTAAGCATTGGCCCGCCCATAAGTTGCATAAAACGACTACCAGCAGCATGACTTAACATCGACATAGCTGGAATTGGTGAAAAACCAACATTTCGGTCTGGACCGTATTTCATTACTGTGTAGAGTAATGAAGCAGAAACAAGTTGTAACACTTCATCCCAATTCGCACGAATGAATCCCCCTTTACCACGTGCCTGCTTATACTTGCGTGCTTTTTCAGGGTTTTCCACAATGCTTTTCCAAGCATCTAGTGGTGACTTGTTATTTTGTAATTCCTCTTGCCACATACTCCAAAGAACACCACGTACATACGGATATTTCACACGAAGTGGACTATAAATATACCAAGAAAAACTCGCTCCACGCGGACATCCTCGTGGTTCAAAATCAGGCATATCTGGACCTGTAGTTGGATAGTTAAGCTCCTGTCCTTCCCAAGTTACGATTCCATCTTTCACATATATATTCCAGCTACATGAACCAGTACAGTTCACACCATGTGTAGAACGAATTACTTTATCATGCTGCCAACGCTTTCTGTACACATTCTCCCATTCACGATCTTCATATGTTTCTTGAGTATGATTATCGTTATAACGATCTATTGGTGAAAAATATTTTAAACGTCTCATTAGTGCTGAAGGTTTCTTCTTCATACTGTTCACTCCTTTAATACGTCTCTCTTACATACCCTTACTATAAGAGAGGTTGTAAAATACAGATGTGACATTTCGCACAGTTCAAGAGATTGTCAAAAATTCAGTAGAAAATAAGTTTGTGAGAAAATCTTTTATTCCGTTTTGAAGGGTTATGATTAATCGTGATTATTAGGAGAATGGTATTTTGAGGTATCGACTATTTTGCAAAAGAAAAACGCAGGAGAAATTCCTACGTTTTTCTTTATAAATATATAAAAAAGAGTTTTGATATTATTTCAAAACTGCCATAAGAAAGAGTTTAGAAATTGTATATAAGGAATTTTTTCTTTAACAATACTATTTTATATCCAGACATATTTTACATAAAACTACAAATCATTATTTACTGTATTGCCCTTAGTTACGGAAACAATTATACTAGATGTAATCGAAATAAATATTCTGAATATTCTTAGAATTAATGACAAAATTTTTACTACCTGCAAATATAATTATAAATTTGTCCACTAAATAGATTAGAAAACGATAATAAAATTAGGAGGATTACGATGCCCCAGCTTGATTCATTACATCCCACTGTAGAAAAAATAATCAATAATATTGAAAAAATAATGGTCGGAAAACGAAAAGAAACAATCTTAGCTTTGACAGCTCTCTTAGCTGAAGGTCATGTGCTATTAGAAGATGTTCCTGGTGTCGGCAAAACAATGCTAGTACGTGCTCTTTCTAAATCCATTGATGCGGATTACAAGCGAATTCAATTTACACCTGATTTACTGCCATCAGATGTAACAGGAGTTTCTATTTATAATCCGAAAGAGCTCCAATTTGAGTTCAAGCCTGGACCAATTATGGGGAATTTTGTACTTGCTGATGAAATTAATCGTACATCTCCTAAGACACAATCTGCTTTACTTGAATGTATGGAAGAAGGCAATATTACAATAGATGGCATTACAAGGCCTTTACCAAAGCCGTTCTTTGTCATGGCTACACAAAATCCGGTCGAATATGAAGGAACATATTCTCTACCAGAAGCTCAGCTCGATCGTTTCTTATTGAAACTAAAAATGGGATATCCTACACCAGAAGAAGAATTTGAAATTTTAAACCGGATGGAAAAAACAAATCCACTCTCTCAATTACAGGCCATTACTACAATAGAAGAATTACTTTATTTACAACAAAGCGTACGGGTAGTAAGTATGGACAAAGCAATTAAGCATTACATTGTAAAGCTTGTTAATCAGACTCGTACGTATAGCTCTATACAGCTAGGAGCAAGTCCACGTGGCTCAATTGCTTTAATGAAAGCTTCACAAGCTTATGCATTTATCCATGGCAGAAATTATGTTATTCCAGACGATGTTAAATTTTTAGCTCCTTACGTTTTAGCGCATAGGCTCATTCTAAAAATGGAAGCAAAATTTGAAGGGATAACAGGAGAACAAGTTATCGCAAAAATCGTTGCACGAACTACCGTGCCGACTCAAAGGACGATGAACCCTTGATGAAACAAATGCTGCGAGCGCTATATCACGTTATGAAGTTATTGCTACTCCCTTTATGCCTAGTCTTAACATTTGTGTACGCTATGTTTCAAGGAGGGTTTGTAAGTTGGTTTTTATTTTACAGCACAATTCCCATTGCTCTTTATTCACTACTACTCCCCTTCTACGCTTTACGGGACGCTGAAGTAAAACGAACAACAAACCAAAATGGATATGTAGTAGGAGAACAATTTGTAAGCACGATTACAATAAAAAGAAAATTTCCTTTTCCCTTACTTTATTTAGTTATAGAAGATGAACTGCCACCACAATTTATAAGTTGTAAACAAACAAAGATGAATAAGGTAGTACTCTTCCCAGGATTGAAACGAAATATTTCGTTTCAATATGTTATTGACACAATCCCTAGAGGCGAGCACACTTTTTCAAGCGTTCGTGTCAAAACTGGCGATTTATTCGGCATGATGGAGAAAGAAGTAACTTTTTCAGTTCCAGATACATTTTTAGTCTATCCCCAGTATGTAGATATAGCGTATCGACAATTGGAAAATCATTTCGAACAAGGAGCGCTTTCAGCAAATATAAATTCTGCAAAAGACTCTACAATCTCTGTCGGTGTCAGAGACTATAAACCTGGAGATCGCTTTTCATGGATTGATTGGAAAGCAACTGCACGAACAAACAATATTATGACAAAAGAGTTTGAACAACAGCGCAGCCATAATATCATGATATTCATAGACAGAACCGAGTCTCCTCTATTCGAATCAGTCGTCACATTTACTGCCTCTATCGTAAGGGCTGTCTTGAAACAAAATTCACCAGCATCATTCGTGTCTATCGGAAAAGAACAAACTATTTTCCCTTTAGATAATGGAGATACGCAGTTACAACAAATCCTTTGTCATTTAGCAAAAGTACAAGCAGACAGTGTATTCCCGCTCTCCCAGAGTGTAGAAATAGAACTAAGAAAAATTTATGAGCCCGTCACGGTTATACTCGTGACAAGTAATCTTTCTCCCGATATTCAAAAGGCGGCTGATTGTGCTGCTATAAGAAATAGAAAATGTATGATTTTTGTCGTGAAAGAAAAAGCGAATCAACTTTCACACCGAGAACTCAGTATATTAGAAACTCTAAAAAAACGACAAATATTTGTAAACACGGTTTATGAAAACCGGTATACAAACGTGTTTTTTGAGGTGAGCAAATGATAACATTACAAGCAAAATACAAGTGGGATACGAACAAATTCTTCATGCATGCATGTGTATTTCTTCTTTTACTAGAATGGATAAGACCTCTTATAGGTATTACAAATGTAGGTAGATTAGATATTTTCGTAACATTTATAGGAATTTGCTTCGCTCTCTCTTTTTTTCAAACGAGGTGGCAGATTCCAATAAAAATTGTCACAGTCCTATTTATCATTCATTCCCTATATTATAAAAATGCTTTTATAAATCCATCTTGGCTAACAACACTCTTTTCTGATATGTCTCGAAATTCCTCCCTATTTTTCCAAGGGAATTTACTAGATATTTCTCCAGTTTTTCCGACGGTTTTATTTTTTCTCTCATTTTGGTTTTTGAGTTCTTTCACTTCATTTTGGATTATTCATAAAAAACGTGGGTTTTTATTTCTTGTATTGACTATTATTTATATCGCAACTTTTCATAACTTACATTTATACACTGCAAACTACGCTATTATTCGTACTGTTGTCATCGGCTTTTTTATGCTTAGTCTTCTTCAAGTAGAACGAATAAAAGAGCGCGAACACTTACAAAATTATGCTAGGGAAATCTCAAAATTACTTAGACCACTTACAATATTTATTGTATTATTAGCAACCATCGCATACTTTGCTCCAAAATTTGGCCCTCAATGGCCAAACCCAATGGATTTTTTAAAATTCAACACATCTGAAGCAAGTAAAGAACAAAAAGTTTCTACAATTGGGTATGGTTTAGATGACTCGCGATTAGGTGGTCCTTTTAAGGCGGATCCTACAATTGTTTTCACAGCACGAACGCAAAACAAACAATATTGGCGAGTAGAAACAAAAGATTTTTATACAGGAAAAGGCTGGGAAATTTCTGAAAATCCGAAAAAGGTTTCTTTTAAAAATAAAAACGACGTCGTAAGCTGGTACGAACAAAATACAAAAACGGAAACGACTGAGGCAACAATTACCATGCTAAAAAGTTATCCTCACCTTACCTATCCAGCAGGATTAGTATCAGTTGAGGCTTCTTCTGATGTATCATACAGTGTTAACTCGTTTTCAGAAAAAATTTATACAATGAATGGAGACTCTTCTACTACTTTACATTCGTATAAAGTAACATATGAGATCCCTGAGTTTTCCATAGAAAACTTGAAAGCTGTAAAAACAAATGAAGGTCAAGAAACAAATCCTTATTTTATGACAAAGTACACACAACTTCCCGAGTCATTACCACAGCGCGTAAAAGACTTGGCTGCCAATCTTACAAATGATAAAGACAACCGATATGATAAAGTATTAGCTATTGAAAATTACTTCACAGACAACTCTTTTACATACGAATCAACGAATGTCTTATTTCCTGCCAAAAGCCAAGATTATGTAGATCAATTCCTTTTCGATACAAAAAGCGGCTACTGTAATAATTTTTCGACGTCTATGATTGTACTACTTCGTTCTGCCGGGATTCCTGCTCGCTGGGTAAAAGGCTATACAGAAGGAACTCTTGACAATACACTTGCCTCTGCAGAAGGTGCGGATGTTTATACAATCACGAACGATAACGCACACTCTTGGGTCGAAGTATATTTCCCAGGATACGGATGGATTCCATTCGAACCAACAAAAGGATTTACCAATCCCTATAATTTTATAAATAATACGCCTGCTCCTATTTCACAAAATAGCGAAGCAAATAATTCTAATAACGAGCAAATACACCAACGAAATAATGAAGCAAAACTTAAAAGTTTAATAGAACATACAGAAGAAGCTTCTACTAAAAAGGTCACAAATTCTAAAACTAGTTTTTCTTGGTGGTACGTATTCCTCTCTACGATACTAATTAGTATTATGGGATACATTCTCTTCATCACTAGAATGAAATGGATGACATTTCTTATTATTCATTTCTATAGATACCGAAAAGATGATGCTGTTTATCAAAAAGCTTACGGTGCACTTTTAAAACAATTTGCGAGAATTGGCATACCACGGGGTGAAAGTCAAACATTCCGAGAATACGCTCTCCATATCGATACACTTTACAAATCGGCCGATATGCAACAACTTACTGCCAGTTATGAGAACGCTATGTATCAACAGGGGCAGGCTGCAGCAGAATGGAAGACATCCGTACACTTATGGGAAGTGCTTATGAAAAAAGCAGGTTCTCTACCTAAATCAGATGGCTTTGATACAGTTATTTAATCTTGAAAATGTGAGTTTAAAGAAAACGTCTCAAAGAACTACATTGTTCTTTGAGACGTTTTTTAATAAAGTGAAACTCCTAATTATTCTCCAAGTACCTTCTCAATCTCAACCTCTAAATCTACCGGCTTCGTCTGCGGCGCAAAACGCCCTACTACTTTCCCGTCTTTTCCGATTAAAAACTTCGTAAAATTCCATTTCACTGCTTTCATACCGAGTAAACCTGGTGCTTGTTCTGTCATGTATGTATATAAAGGATGAGCCTTATCACCTTTCACATCAACCTTTGCAAACATTGGGAAGTTTACACCGTAGTTTAATTCACAAAAACTAGTAATGTCCGCTTCTGTACCTGGTTCTTGTCCCCCGAATTGGTTACAAGGAAATCCGAGTATTTCGAGTCCTTGGTCTTTATATTTATCATACACCTCTTGTAATCCTTTATATTGCGGTGTGAAACCACATTTACTAGCTACATTTACAATAAGAAGTGCTTTTCCTTCGTAATCTTTTAACGATTTTTCTTCACCTGTAATTGTTTTAGCTGAAAAATTATAAACTGTCATTGTCTTTGCCCCTCTCTTCACTATCATTCTATGTTTATACTATACTACATTCGTGAATATACAGCTCTTATTACGTACTTATACGCTATAATGATAGCGCTTTATTTCCGTTCGAAAATTCGGCACAAACTACTAGACTTTTATGATGGAAAGTTTTACAATCGAAATGTGAATAAAATGTGACAGTTTATATTCCATTATAAAAGAAAAGGATGGTGTTCATTATGAAAACTGCACAACATGAAACGATTTCAAATCGCGAGTTTTATTTCGTACTATATATGATGTTATTGTATGTTACTGGCTGGGTAATCGATGTAAATGGTTTATTCTTAAGCTCCTACTTTAATTTAGCAGGAGAAATTATGCTTCCATTAGTTGGTGGGATTGTTGGACTGTTCATTATGTCTATTAATAAACAACAAACGAAATAATAGTATTACAAAAGGCAGAAGACGAGCTTTCGTTTTCTGCCTTTTTTCTATTTTAGCGTATAATAGAAACATGTAATATATAAGGAGTGGTAAATATGAAAAAAGTAGAGCAATTATCTTCTCACCTATATCTTATTGATGATTTCGATTTACAGCATAATGAACGAACAGGTACGTACGTTTTATTAGGTGAAGATATTACTTTAATTGAAACTTGTGCAGCCCCTTCTCTTCCGTATATTTTAGACGGCTTACAACAATTACATATTGATTTAAACGAAGTTAAAAACATTATCGTTACACATGTTCATTTAGATCACGCCGGTGCTGCTGGTTTAATGATGGAAAAATGCCCAAATGCTACGTTATATGTGCATTCTCGTGGTGCTCGTCATATGATTGATCCAACAAAACTTATTTTAGGTGCAAAAGCTGTGTACAAAGAAGATTTCGATAAACTCTTTGATCCAATTCTTCCAATTGAAGAAGAACGTGTTCATATTGTACAACATGGTGATACGTTAAAAATTGCAGAAGACCGCATCCTTACATTTTATGATACACCAGGGCATGCGAAGCACCATATTAGCATTCACGATTCATTAACAAACGGGATTTTTACTGGCGATACAATTGGAATTTATTATAGAGAACTCGCAGACGTTGATGTAGAGTTATATCTACCATCAACGTCCCCTTCACAATTCCAACCAGATGCGATGATTGCTTCTAAAAATCACATTCAAAGCATGAATGTAGATACTATTTATTTCGGTCATTACGGCGCATCCTCTCATGTTACAGAAATATATAATCAACTGGAACATTGGCTACCTATTTTCGTTCATACTGGTAAGGAAGTCTTTGAACAGTATAATGATTTCGATGAAGCGACTAAAGCTTTACAAACTTTATTAATGGATAAAATCTCTTCTCATCTTACAAAGTTAAACGTTCCAGCAGATCATTCCGTTTATAACATTTTACATCTAGATATAGAAATTAGTGCGATGGGCATTATTGATTATTTCACGAAGCAAGAAAAAGCAAACTCCACTATTAACTAACAGTAAAAGAAGAGATATACAACAGTAGTTATTGTATATCTCTTCTTTTTTTGAATATATTTTGAGTAAAGGATGGTGGAATATAATGCAAAGAGTAATGCTATACCTCTGCTTCACATTATTTATCGTCTTATTATTATTTGTTGGAGTGAAGATTCAATTTTATTTAGATACAGACGCGCAAGTGAACTTTAACGTTTATCCAAGATTATTCTACTTTACACTCTTTCCTCTTTTGGTCGGCATTTTATTACGATTCCTTCAATCCATTAATCACGAAACAAGTAAACAAAACTGGCGTTTTCAACCGGATAAGTTTATCGCTATTACAGTGCCTACAATATTAATTTCCTTTTCTCCAGCACTACTTTTCTCACCACTTGGCGAATACCTACCTTATTTAGCTAATGTTATTCTTATAAATACAACTTTTGTTACGATAATTAGTTTAATAGCTGGTTATTCACTATTAGATTGTTTTATACAAAAGGACAATGCAACGATGAAAAAATATAATTGAATGCTCTATTTAATCGTGCAAGTCAAGGATTGTACCTCCTTGGCTTGTTTTTAGAATAATTATATTCCTGTATAATACAGTTATCGAATAAAATTCGGAGGAATGATACAATGTTTTTTCAATTTTTTCTACTAGCAATCATTATGTCTTTTATTAGTGGTCGACTAATTGGTACAAAACTAAATCTTTTCAAACAAGCAAGTGCAGCAACTTTAGGTGTTTCACTTACGTCAGCTCTGTATTGGTTTTTATATTTACGCTATCAAGATGAATCGGTTGTCGGTGTTGATAGATATTTTTGGCTAGGAAGCTCATTAATTGTATCCATGCTTTGTTACCTAGTTTTTGAATTATTTGATCCTATTAGACGAGGCGAAATGGATGACGTAGTAACGGAAAGCCGAAATCCTATTTCAAAATTCTTCGCAAAGGTTGGTAGACAAAAAAGATATATGCGTGTCTCTTCTATTGCAATAAAACACGGAATGGGTAAATATTTAGCTTTAAAGCGCTCGCCAGAAGCAGATCGTAAGCTCGCCACTTCACTTCGAAATACACTAGAAGAATGCGGCGGTGTATTTATTAAATTCGGACAAGTTTTATCAACTCGCTCTGATTTATTACCACCTGCTTTTATTCACGAGTTATCAAACCTTCAGGAAAATGTAACGCGTTTATCACAAAAACAAGTTGAAGAAATATTAAAAAAGGAACTACATATACCAAAAGATGAAATTTTCAGCTCCTTTGAAATGGAACCGTTAGCTGCCGCCTCTATTGGCCAAGTACATAAAGCGAAGTTGAAAGAAAACGACCAGGATGTCGTCGTTAAACTACTACGTCCTAATATTTCTGAGACAATTAAACGTGACTTAGATATTTTAATTCATTTTTCTTTATGGATTTCCAACAAATCAACTTGGGCTAAAAATATCGGATTTCTTGATTTAGCACATGGCTTCTCCATCGCAATGAAAGAAGAAATTGATTTCAAAATTGAGGCTCGTAACTTCGAACAAGTGTCTGATTCACTAAAAAATAGCGAAACGAAAGTAAAAATACCGAAAGTATATAAAGAATACAGTAATTCAAAAATACTTGTGCTTGAATTTTTAGATGGAGTAAGTGTTAAAAGTGGGTCAGCATTATTAAATGAATTACAAATTGATACGAAAAAAGTACAACGACAACTCTTTGATTGTATTTTAGAGCAAATTTTCTTTAAAGGTATTTTCCATGCAGACCCTCATCCAGGTAATGTGTATGTTCTTCGTGATGGCACACCTGCATTACTTGATTTCGGTTCCGTCGGGCGATTAGGAACACTACAACAAGATGCATTCAAGCGACTACTTATCGGCTTTGAGCGCAAAAATTCTTATGTCTTGCTTGATGGACTGCTTCAATTAGTTGAAAAGAAGCCAAATGTTGATAAAGAGGAATTAGAACAATCTATCAGTCAATTATTAATCCAAAGTACGTATGGTTCTACAAATGGTTCTGAAGAATTCATTCAGGGGCTATTTCAAATAATCGCTGAGTTTGAATTAGCATTTTATCCAATGGTTGCAGGGGCTTTCCGTTCTCTAATTACGCTAGAAGGAACGATGCTGCAACTAAATCCCGAATTCAATTTAATGGACGAAGCGAAACGCTTTGCGAAAGATCATGCAGCTAGTTTCATGTCAGTTAACAATTATTCTAGTTTAAAAGAAGCTGCAACAAACGAATTACTCGCTATGTTACCTGCCATGCGACGCATTCCTAGAAAACTAGATGATTTAAGTTCAAAACTAGAAAACGGAGAACTATCCGTTAAGGTTGGCTTTTTCTCTGACGAAACAAATGCATCGTTTATTACTACATTTATCTCACAATTCCTCATTGCATTTATTGGAACTGCATTTGGTGGGATTTCGGTAGGCGTATTGCATTTAGCAAACAGTGCGACAGAGCCAAATGATCAATTTTTAAGTGTCGTTGGTTACGGTGGTTTATTTATAAGTGCGATATTACTTGTAAGAGTCGCTATTCATGCGGTAAGGAAATTTAAGTAATAATAAAATGAGTATACAATCACGTAGATTGTATACTCATTTTTTATTGTTTACATATTCAATATGTAATAGTTAAACGAAAGAAAGCTTTGAGCTTTTTTACTTATCTCACCTTTTCATCTACATACTCCATAAACTGCTCCGCTTTAATAAATCTTTCTTTGTACGCCTCAGGTACTTCTTCTACTGTTATCCCGCCACTCGATTTCGTTTTTACTAACACAGTTTGATATGACATTAATGCCTCCATATATTGTTCATACTCTTCAGGAGTTAGTACTTCTTTACTAGATTTATGGCCATTTAATTTATCAAAATACGGATGAAGCTCCATTACTACCTTTTTCAATTCCTCTTTTTTAGCTGGTGATAATTGATCGTAATCTATATTACCGTTCGAATCTCCGTACGCAAGCTTTGCACTAGTTAATTTTTTCATTTCTTTTGTAAACTCTTCATATTCCTTCGTACCCATTTCATCTTTCGCTTCTGATAATTTTGCATTAAAACGCATATACGTTTCTAATGTCATTGCTCCGGCATGTTTTTTTAAATTCTCAAAAGATCCGTATATACCATCCGCCATAATAGATTGATACGCAAAACCAGTCGTCGGGATTAAAAGAGCTGCTGCAAGCACTCCTGCAATAAGATGTTTCTTTCTCTTACGCCCTCCTTGATTCATTTTAATTTGAACGATTACTTTTTCTTTTAACTCCGGCGGGGCAACAATCCCCTTCGCTTCTTCTCGTATAGATTCTCTAACTCTACAATCTAAACTCATTTCACATTCCCTACCTCTCCTAAAAAGATTTCTTCTACTTGCTCTTTTTGACGTAGTTTCTTTAATGCCGAATGAATTCTAGATTTCACAGTACCAATTGGAATATGTAATATTTGTGCTACTTCTTCTTGTGAATAATCGTGTAAGTATCTTAAGATAATAACTTGTTTCAATTTATACGGTAATTTATGAATGAGTTCAATTAGTTTTTTGTTTGATATTTTACTTACAACATCGTTAGAAAAATCAATTTGTACTGGTTTTCTTTGCTCTTCTGCTTTTTTTATAATGCGTAGTCGCATCCACCTCTTTCTTCTATAAGAGTGAATTTGTTTAATCGCAAGTCCAATTAGCCAAGGACGAAATGGCTTCTCACTATCATACTTACGAAGCGATTCATATAGTTGTATGTATATTTCTTGAACGACATCATCTACATCTGTTTTATCTTCAATTAAAAAATGTGCTGTTTTATATACTTCTTGAATCGTTTTATCATACAATTCGCTATACGCTTCTTTATTTCCTGATAAAGTCAATTGGATTAAATTTGTATACACTGTTTCATCCTTCACATACCATCCCTCCTTTGTCCTACACTATATATTGGCAAGTAATTACTATTTCGTTCGATTTTTCAAATTTTTTATATAAATTAATATAATGATTCAATCAGTTCATAAGCTTCACTTATAATCACACATAACTATTATATAATTTTCCAATTTCTAATGACGATTTAAAATGATTTATATAGTCAAATTTAGGAGGACATATAATGAAAGCTATCGTTGTAACGTCGTTCGGTGGTCCTGAAGTGATGAAATATACAGATGTGGATATACCCGCTATTTCAGAAGATCAAGTTTTAATTCGTGTTGTTGCTACTAGTGTGAATTTCGCCGATATTAAATCCCGTTATGGTAAAAAAGGAAATAAAGCACTACCTTTTATACCAGGGATAGATGCCGCTGGTATTGTAGAACGTGTCGGTTCTCAAGTGAAAAATATTCATCCTGGACAACGTGTCATTGCTTTTCCTCAAAATGGATCTTACGCAGAATACGTTGTCGCAAACGAAAACCTTACTTTCGTTTTACCTGATGAAGTCGATTTTCAAACTGCAGCTGCTTGTCCGATTGTATCTTTTACAAGCTATAATTTACTCGCAAATGTTGCAAGGCTTCAACAAGGCGAGTCTGTACTCATTCATGCTGCGGCTGGCGGAATTGGTACAACAGCTATTCAACTTGCAAAACGATTAGGGGCTGGAACCGTTATTGGTACTGTCGGAAGTGAAGTAAAAAGAAAAATAGCTTTAAATGCTGGAGCTGATTATGTTATTTGTCACCAAGATGAGGATTTTGTAAAGAAAGTCAACGAACTGACAAACGGTGAAGGGGTTGATGTAATTTTAGACTCTATTTCTGGAACGGTTTCAGAAAAAAGTTTAAATTGTCTCGCTTATTATGGTCGCCTCATTCATTTCGGTAATGCTAGCGGTGAAATTGGTAATTTCCAAACGAAAGATTTACACGCAAGTTGTCGCTCTATACTCGGTTTTAGCTTTGGCACTACACGAAAAAAACGTCCTGAACTACTCCAAGAAACTGCAAATGAAGTTTTCCGTTATTTACGTGATGGCAGTCTAAAAGTAAAAGCAACGAAATCTTTTCCGCTTCAAGATGCAGGGAAAGCACATGAATGGGTCGAAAGTAGAAAAAGTACAGGGAAAGTAATACTAACTGTTCAGTCCTCTTCCTGAAATGAATACTTGAAACCGAGGTGTCATTCATGGGATCACGAATTATGCATGCTATTATCGCTATCAAGATTGCCGAAAAACTATATATCCAAGATAAAACTTCTTTCATACTTGGAGGTGTAGCCCCTGATGCGGTTCATTCAGCAGAAGAAAAAGGAACTTCACACTTTTACGCTGGTACAACGAAAAACTATACGAGAAGGATAGATTTCAATTCTTTTTTTCAAAAATATAAAGCTCATATGGATTCCCCTTTTCTCTTAGGCTATTACACCCATCTCATTGCCGATGACAATTGGCTAAGCGGCTTTTTTCTACCTTGGCTAAAAAATAGAATCGAAAATGACGAAACGATCGCACCCCTGTACTATAACGATTTTAAATTATTAAATGCAAAGTTGCTTCATCATTACGATACAGAACAGCAACTCTTCTCTCTTCTCAACCAAGAGGCTCACATCATGGATATTGAAGAAGTTTCTAAAGAAAACGTTTTTTCTTTTCGAAAGTATCTTTTTGAAGATATGTTGTATCCGGAGCAAAATTTGCATGAAGACTTACAAGTGTTTACGTTTGACCAAATCGTTGGTTATATTGAGACAGCCATTGAAAAAGGCGTATTTTATATTAATCAATTCTCTAATGAAAAATCCACTTCAAACATGTAATCCCCCTCAATATATTTGAGGGGGATTTTCACATAGTAATATTACTATTTGTTCTTTTCCATAACCGCAAAATAATTCCCTTCGCTATCAGCAAAGTTAAATACTTTACCAGAAGGCATAGTTACCATTTCTCCAACAGTAACATTTTTATTTTTTAAATCTGCATATAATTGATCCAGATTTTCTGAGAAGAACATTAAGGACGGTGTACCAAGATTTAATTCTGGGCTCATTTTCGAAATAACTTCTTTATTATGTAGTATAATGCTCGTTTCAGCACCATTAGTCGGAGCGATTTCAATCCATCTCATTCCTTGCTTGTTATCTTCCTCTGCTACTACATGAAACCCTACCTTTTCCGTCCAAAAATTTACTGCCTCATCTTGATTATTTACATACAGCATAATTTGTCCAACTTTATGGATCATTTCATTTCCCCCTAATGGTTTTTTATATTCTATGTAGGTTTCCACAGGTGCTATCGTTATTCCTTTTGAGTTGGTATGTACTTCTTTGCAAAATTTATCGACTGACTCATCCCATCCAGTTCGTCAAAATAATCATTTCTTTCAATCATGTTATATCCGTCGAATCCAATTTCATCTAATACTTTGAAAAATATATCGAAATCCACTTCACCATTTCCTACTGCTACTTCTATATACTTACTTGAACGATCGCTTTTCACTTCTTTACAATCTTTAATATGAGTTTGTACTATATAATCTTTTAATAGTAATAAACTTTCTTCCGGATTTTCATTTACATCACTTATTAAATTTGCTGGGTCAAAGTTAACAGCTAGTCCTTTCGAGTTTACAGTTTCTAAAAATTGTTTTAATACTATTGTTTTTTCAGATCCCGTCTCAATAGCAAAGACTCCCCCAAGTTTGAATGCTAATTCCCCTATCTCATAACAAACCCGTATCATTTTATCATAGTACTCACTTTTTTCATCATCTGGAACTTTCCCAATATGAGCTGTTATTATCTTTGCTCCCAGATCCAAACCTCTGTCAGTAATATATTTAATCTGATCTATTGCACTGTCAACTTCTGTTCCTGTAATTCCATTTTCTCCAAAACTAATTGCTAATGATGGAATCTTTATTCCATTAAAAGATAAGCTTTTCTTTAAAGCAGTCCATTCTACCACTGGAATATTAGCTAAGTTGAAGTTTTTATTCATAGCATATAATTGAATATATTCTAAATCCCATTCCCTTGCTTTTTGTATTCCTTCGTTTACTTCAATATGTTTCGTATTCAAAAACATTCCTAATTTCCTATCCATATATGTACCTTCTTTTTATTATTTCGCATCAATTTAATATTCGACTTTTTTTATATTACTTCCTTTTACATATGTTGATTTAAAAAATGATGATAGATACATTTTAATAACCATTAATAAACCTCCTTGTATTATTCAATTGCAAATAAAAAAAGACGTAACTACAAATAGTTACGCCTTCCCCATTATTTATCTAGGCTTTTTCTTCCCAGTAAATGCTGGTTTCTTTTTCTTTGGTGCTTTCGGTTTCGTTTCTACGAATGATCCGTTGAACATTTCTTGCTTCGTAAATACGATGCCTAGTTTTTTCGCAAATTGCAGTAATTTACGTTCTTCTTGTTCTGTTACAAGAGAAACTACTGTTCCTTCTTTACCCATACGTCCAGTACGTCCTGAGCGGTGAATGTATTGGTCTACTGTGTCTGGTAACTCTAAGTGAATTACATGTGTTAAATCATCAATATCGATACCGCGTGCTGCAATATCAGTAGCAAGGAGAATCTCTAGTTTCCCACCACGGAATGCACGCATCGTCGCTTCACGCTCTTGCTTACTTGCTTCTGAATGAAGAGCTGCTGCTTTCATTTTACGGAATTGCAATTTCTGAGTAATTTCATCTAAACGGAATGGGTCATTTAAGAAAGCAACTGCTTTTACATCGCCCATATGCATAATTCTTCTTACGTAATCATTTTTTTCGCGTCGCTCACAAATGATATACGTATGTTCAACTAAGCTTTTTGACTCTGCACGTGTTATACGCACTAATTGTGGTTCAACTGCTAAATCGCGTGCAGCATCTTCTGCCGCTTTTGTAATTGTCGCCGAGAAGAATACTAATTGACGATCTCGCATTGTAGATTTAATTACATCTTGTACTGCGCCCATCATCTTTTGTTTTACAATTTGATCAAACTCATCAAATACAATCGTTTTTACTTCATGCATCTTTAACTTTTTCATTCGAATTAATTCTAAAATACGTCCTGGTGAACCGACAATTACTCTCGGGTGTTTCTTTAATTTTTCAACTTGGCGCTTAATATCTGCACCACCAATTAAAGATGCCCCTGAAATTTCAGTTCCTGCTGTAAACTTTTGAACCTCTTCATGAATTTGCATGACAAGTTCACGTGTTGGCGCTAAAACAACAACTTGTGGCTGTTTTACTTCAGGATTAATTTTATGTAAAAGGGGTAATAAGTACGCTAATGTTTTTCCTGTTCCAGTTGGAGATTCAGCTATAACGTCTTGTCCTTCTAAAATAGTTGGAATCGCTTGTTTTTGAATTTCAGTTAATTCTTTAAAACCAGCCTTCTCCCAAGCTTCTTGTAAAAATGGTTGCATATCTTTTATCATTTGTTTTTCTCCTTTATCTCTATTTTTGAAGAAAATGCTGTATTGTTCGCACCGTTTCTATCATGTGTGAAATAACAGCTATTAAATCATCAACATGGTCTTCTGTAATCGCTTTTTGAAATAGAACCTCTACCTTATTATGATATGAAATCGCTTGCTTATTATATTCGTATGAAACTTTCTGCATAATCATTCTTTCTTTTCCCCATATAGAACGCATTAAAGTTTCAATTTCTTCGCATCCTACTTCTGGTTGTTCTAACGGGAATGAAAATGCTAGCTTCATTTCACAACCTGGTGTAAACTGAGGCACTTCTAGTATTTCACCAGACAAGTTCTTTGCATCCACAGATAATGAAAATGTTGCTTCTACTAATGGTTCAAACGGTTCTGTTAATTGAAATGAGATATGATATATACGACTTAATGAAGCAAGGTTCATCATATCTTTTCGATCTGTTACAAGAATATCTCCATGTAGATCAAAATCATACACAGCACCTTCTACGATTACTTTTAAATTGTCAAAAGCAGTTGGATCAAACATAATTTCCTCCAAAAAACAGGCGCCTTTCGATGGAAAGGCGCCACTTGATGTATATATAGTTTACAGATAAACGAGATGAATTACAACCTTTTAGAATAAACCTACTGCTTTTCCATCTTCATTTACATCCATTTGAAGTGCTGCTGGTTGTTTTGGAAGACCTGGCATTGTTAACATTGTACCTGTTAACGCAACGATAAAGCCTGCACCGATAGATGGTTTTAACTCACGAATTGTAACGATAAAGTCAGATGGACGACCTAATTTTGTTGCATCGTCAGAAAGAGAGTATTGAGTTTTCGCCATACAAACTGGTAGGTTACTCCAACCTTCTCCTTCATATTGAGCTAATTGCTTACGTGCTTTCGGAGCAAATTCAATATCTTTTGCGCCATATACTTTTTGAGCAATTGTACGAATTTTTTCTTCTAAGGGTAATTCTAATTCATAAAGTGGTGCGTAGTTGTTTTCACCTTTTTCGATTTCTTTTAGTACTTTTTCAGCAAGATCAACTCCGCCTTGGCCGCCTTTCTCCCAAACTTCTGTTAAGGATACTGCATAGCCACGCTCATTACACCACTCTTGTAAGTATGTAACTTCTGCATCTGTATCTGTAATGAATTTATTAATTGCAATTACGAAAGGCACACCGAAGCTTTGAATTGTTTCAACATGCTTCTGTAAGTTTTCCATACCTTTTGCTAATGCATCTACATTTTCTTCTTTTAATTGATCTTTTGCAACGCCGCCATGCATTTTAAGCGCACGAATAGTCGCAACAATAACAACTGCTTCTGGTTTAATACCAGCTGCACGGGCTTTAATATCTAAAAACTTTTCAGCGCCTAAATCAGCACCGAATCCAGCTTCTGTAATAACATAATCACCTAATTTTGCTGCCATTGTCGTAGCGATAACACTGTTACAACCGTGAGCAATATTCGCAAATGGTCCACCATGAATAATAGCTGGTGTATTTTCTAACGTTTGTACTAAGTTTGGCTTTAATGCGTCTTTTAATAATAGCGTTAACGCACCTTCTACACCTAAATCTTTAACCGTTACAGGTTGATTTGCAAAGTTATAAGCAACTACGATGCGAGATAGACGTGCTTTTAAGTCTTGAATATCTGTTGCAAGGCAGAACACGGCCATAATTTCAGATGCTACTGTAATGTCAAAACCGTCTTCACGTGGTACACCTTGTACAGGTCCACCAAGACCAATTACTATATTACGAAGGGCACGAT
The DNA here is from genome assembly GCF_053345735.1 of Bacillus sp. D48C. Lineage (NCBI taxonomy): Bacteria > Bacillati > Bacillota > Bacilli > Caryophanales > Bacillaceae > Bacillus > Bacillus sp. D48C. The sequence goes on along the minus strand of NZ_JBKFAQ010000015.1, from coordinate 21,360 downwards.
CATTTAAGTCAACACAGCGTTTCCAAACGATTTTACGCGTATCAATTCCAAGTGTGTTTCCTTGTTGGATATGATTATCAATAAACGCTGCTAATGCGTTATTGGCAGTTGTGATCGCATGGATATCTCCAGTAAAGTGAAGGTTAATGTCTTCCATTGGTACGACTTGTGAAAAACCGCCACCTGCTGCTCCACCTTTTAATCCCATCGTTGGTCCAAGAGATGGTTCACGAAGTGCAATTACTGTTTTCTTACCAATTTTATTAAAAGCTTGACCTAAACCAACTGTTACTGTTGATTTACCTTCTCCAGCTGGAGTTGGGTTAATCGCTGTTACTAAAACAACTTTACCGTCTTTCTCATCTTGTAAGCGCTTAAAAATATCAAGAGATAACTTACCTTTATAATGCCCGTATGGCTCTAATTCATCTTCTAAAATATTTAAATCAGCTGCAATTTCTTGAATCTTCTTCATACTCGCTTCTTGTGCGATTTCAATATCGGATTTCACTGTTGTAGTAGTTGTCATATACCCTAGTCCCCCTTTAATTGGTTCTGATGATATTGTATCAGTTTTTTGTATTTTCTGCACTTATTTACCTCCTAAAAATTCTTTCATTTCTTTATACGTTTTTTAACATAAATACCCATAAGAATGTTAACGATTGTTGTAACTCTGTAGGTAGTTGACCTAGCATCTTCTCATTTACTCCGCGCTTATATACGCCGATGCCATCTACAACTTCAAAACCTTGTTCTTTCGCTAACTGTTCAAATTCCCAAGGCATCATCGTATTACAAACAACGTCTTTTCCATACAAGCGAGGATAACTGTTCTCTCGTGGCTTTGCTGTCGGTCCTAAAATTGCAATACATGCATATCCATCTTTCTTTAACACACGCTTTATTTCATTTAACGCTCGTAATGGCTCTTCCGTCCATTCTAAAGAATTAATTGCCATAATTGATTCAAATTGCTCATTTTCAAATGGTAATGCAGAAAGATCTCCTTTTATAAAAGATAAATTTGGTCCTTCTCCGCGCTCCTTACCTTTTTGAATCATCACTTCCGATAAATCTACTCCCACTGCTTTATAGCCTGCGCGACTTAATTTATATGTACCGTACCCATCACCACAACCAACATCGAGCACTTGTGCTTCTTTCTTCACGTATTGTTCAAAAAACGGAATAATTGTGCTCCTACTCCCGCTATCCCACATTTCCTGACTATTTTGATTCCAAAACTCCGCACTACTATCCCATTTCTTCTCTGCTGATTCATGCCAATTAAATGTTGTCATACATTCCCCTACCTTCACGTATTATCATTCATTTCATTCTACATCATTTTCCAAAATTCCTGTTTTATCCCGCTTGCAGTAAGACACCTACCCCAAAATTCAATGGATGCGGACCAGTTAATGGGAGAGAATTGCTCATAAAAATCCAATTGTCGCTGGCTGATAATCAGTCCTAGTGGAAAAAATTCCACACTTTATCTTCAATAGGAGATGGATATGTTAACGATGGAATGCGTATTCTCCAATTTTTGCTTTACTTGGGTTTAACTCATACTCATGCTCTTCTCATTTTGAAAGATACTATAGATACACCCAATTGAAAGAGAGGGATGTACATGCGAAGAAAGAGAAATCATCATTTTAAAAGTGGTGAAAAAAACGAAGAGTATGCTGCTGAAATATCACCAGCTGGCATTCCAATTAGACATAAGCGTAAAGAAATTGCAAATGAGATAGAAGGTACAAATACCGGCACAATGGTAGGCTATGTCGCCTTATTTCTTTCGTTATTCTCCATTGCTTTTTATCCCGTTACGCTCGGCTCCCTAGCAATTTTAGTTGGCCTATTAGCTGTCAATTTCGGAGCAAGAACACTTGGATATACAGCAATTGGCTTTGGTAGTTTTTCTGTTTTATTTACTTTACTTTATCCGCTTGCTTTGTCAGCGTTTTAAAAAAACACACCAAGTTATACTTGGTGTGTTCATTCATGATACAACATAATATGACCGCATCCACAACAATGTTTCGCTGTAATTTCTTGAAACACTGGATAATTTTCTTCATCTCGATGCTCAATAAATACTTTTTCAAATCGATACATGTTTGGTGCATATGCCCAATCTTGTTTCGTACGTGCATATAACGTTGAGGAAAAAAACTCCTCACCACCGCAAACGATACATGCGTTCTTCATCGCTATCCCTCCTATGCTTGTCTTACTTCATCTATATGAACATAAGCATAAAAAAAAGACCTTCTATTACTAGAAAGTCTTCTCTGAAACAAAAAGAAATGTACCAAACATTCCTACTCCGCTATATTCTTTTGAAACACCAGCTTCTGTTTTAAATGTTTGCTTTACAGTCATAAAGAATACACCATTTCGTGCATCTGTACTTTCAAATTGTAGTTTTTCTTTTTTACCATCTACATTTTGCGTGCATTCAAAACTACTCTCATTACAATTCAACGCATACTTATCCTCTACATACACTTTAAAATCTGATTCTTTCGGACAAGTTATAAGTAATATTGCCACGAGAATAATACTTATAATACCCACAATTGTATAATATTTCTTCATTTGTACTCCTTTCAAATGACAAGAAAACTTGACTTCATACGCCAAGTTTTCTTAGTCAACAACCCATTGCCACTCTTGTTCTTTCTTATCAAAAATGAGCCAACCTGTTTCTGTTGCTTCCTCTTTCAATTCATCGATATTATCTAACACCTCATCCGTACTTTCATACGAACCAACTACATATACCGGAATTTCAAGACCTCTTCTTGACTCAATCTTCCCTGCTAGATCTATGTAAAGACCATCTTCCATTAGTGGAATCAGCCCCATGATCAATTCTTTTGAAATTGCTGGGAAAATTTTTGATTTTTGGAAGAAAGAAAAACGTTTCTTACCGAAAGCACCGAGTTTATACGGAATGACTTTACTTAACATTCCTACAAAATCAGCAATTCTACGATAATACACTTTGTTGTACCATCCGTCATCATGTGAAAAATAAACAAATCGATTTTTCAACAGCGGAAAGAATGTTCTTGCAAGTGGTTCTTTTTTGTGAGCCAAATATAATAATTCTGCAATTTCTTTCGGCTCTAATTCATCTAAATCGCTTGCATCATCAAAATCTACCCAACAAAATTCATCAAATTCATCAATCTCTGCTTGAATTAACTTATGTATATTTTCTTCCTCAACATATTCAAATAAAGTATGATAATGAAAATCCGTCCATTCAAAGTTGTGCTTCAAAAGCAACACTTGATGAAGCGGTGAAGGGATGTTACTCGCAAACTCTTTAAACGTAATTCCTGATGTAATAAAACAATGACCTCGACGATTACCATTAATATATATCATATTCTTTACTTGGTCAGATCCTCCAGACAAAGCACCTAGCCACCTTCGTTTTATATGTTTCAATTCTATAGCATATTTTAACATGAAAAATTTTAGAAACATAGAAAAAACTTCAAAAACTATTTACAATTTCATGTGTTTTATTACATAGTGATTACAAGAAAAAACGCCTGCTCATAAGCAGGCGTTTTTAAAGGATTTCATCAGGGTTTTGAGGATGATGATTTCCCTCTTTCTTTTCTTCTTTTTGGAACATCGATTGAATTTTATCAATTGTTTGCGGAGCTAATTCAATCATTTTTTCTGCTAAATGTGTCGCATTTTGTAAATGAAGAATATTTACTCCATCTTTATTCACCACAAGAAATGCTACTGGTGTAATCGAAACACCACCCGCGCTACCGCCACCAAATGCAGCGTTACCGTTCGCTCTTTGTCCATCATTCGTTTGGAAATCAGAACCTCCTGCTCCAAAACCGAACGCTACTTTAGAAACCGTTAACACCACACCACCGTCAGCCGTTTGAACAGGCTCTCCAACAATCGTATTTACATCAACCATTTCTTTTAAATTTTCCATTGCTGCTTTCATTAACCCTTGAATTGGATGATCCACCGTTCATAACCTCCTTTGTCATATCTTTCCTAGTTTTTCCGAAAGTTTGTGAACTAAACATAAAATTTTATATTGATTTCAAAAAACTTAAGTTGTAATATTTAGAAAAATAAAAAAGAGGTCGATTCGTTATGATGCGAAAATTAACAAAGAAAGATCATGAACAAGTATTCGCTTATCTAAAAGAAGAAGCAGCCCTTAACTTGTTTATTATTGGAGATATTGAAGCTTTCGGTTATGACACAGATTTTCAAGAATTATGGGGAGTATTTAAAGAGAATGGAACATTAAAATCAATTCTACTCCGATTCCACGATTCATTTATACCCTATAGTAAAGAAGAATTTATTACCACTGATTATGAGGCACTTCTTTCCGCATATAAGCCACTTAAACTCTCTGGTAAGTCGACTATCGTAGAACAATTTGAAACTGCTTCAAATATACAACTAGGTACTAAAAATGAAATGTATTTTTGCGAATGTCTAAATGACAACAACTTACCTAGCACACCAATTCATGAAACAATTAAACTTGCCTCACTCGATGATATAGAACGAATTATGAAATTACGAAGTGACATCGCTGAATTTCCGACTACCAATGAATCAGAGAAAATATTAAGTCAGACTATCGAAACAAATACAGGACGCACATACTATATTGAAAAAGATGGCGTGATCATCGCATCCGCCTCTACTTCCGCTGAAAATTCATTATCCGCTATGGTAGTTGGTGTATGTACACACCCGAATTATCGCGGAAATGGCTACGCTTCACTCATATTACAAAAAATGATCCAAGACTTTACGAAAGAAGGCCGAACACTTTGTTTATTTTATAACAATCCAGCTGCTGGACGAATTTATAAACGACTAGGATTTAAAGACATTGAAATGTGGACGATGTATCGATAATAAGAAGTACTCTATAAGAGGAAATAGTTGTAACTTAGCAATAAAAGCCGATTACACAAAAACTTCACACCGTTATTATGAAGAAACTACTTGAGGAGCGAGGACTCTAACTAAAAAATGGTATGCATTCAAACTAAATTTAGACAGATAAAGTGAAACTTTAATCAGTGGGGGGGTTTCTCCATCCCCCACTGATTATTAGTTGAACCAATCGGACTTTTATGGGCAGTTGATCCCCCACCTAACTTCTTTGCTTTCGCTGCATTTTGAGGTGGGGGTCTTACTGCCCATTAAAGCGGGATAAACGCCCCAGTTGCATCTACTCCAGCAATTGGGGCGTTTATCCTCAAATTCTTTCCACTATATTTATGAAACACTTATCACACTTATATCGCTATTATCTTTCCGTACAAATGCCCTTCTAAATATTACTGCGTCTCATTATACTTTGCTTTAAAATCAATATATTCCTGTTTCGCATCTTTGTTATTACCTTGGTGACTATCAAAATATGTATGTATTTGTGATATGTGTTCTACTAACTTTCCTTCTTCATTTCTCTTATTATAATTCATTACAATACTTACTTCCAATATCTGCTCTGAACCCTTTGTAAACTCAATATGCAGTGCGATCGATCCACCACCATATTCATCATATTGTATTTTCAACTTATCATTAATAATACTTTGAAACTCTGATTCAGTTAGTTTATATCCAACAGTACTAGGCTGACCAAACTTTTTTATATCATCTCCTGGCTTCATCTTTAGTTTCCCAATCCCTTTTAAACGATCTACAATTAAGTTCACGTATGAAACATCCAGACTTGAATCCGTACTTTGTACCTGTCCATTCTCATAACTAATATTTGTACTATAATTAACTTCTTCTCTATAATTTTTATTATCTACTTTCGAGGTAATTTCTTGTGTTGTATTTCCATATAAACTTTTATCTTTCGTATTATATATACCTTTCGAAGTTTGATAAATTGTTTTACTGTGCTCTCCATCTTCCTTTTGCTCATATGTACTATATATACCTCTTTGTTTCACATACGCATATCCATCATCACTCGCAGACATAACCTTTTTCATGTCACCTTCATCCAAAGCTTTGACAAACGGCTCATAATCTATCTTTTTTTCAAAAAAACTACATGCTTGTAATAGGCTGATTGCTATTATGATAGTAATCATTTTAGAAACCCTTTTTTTGTTCATTTCATCATCACACTACCCACTCTATATTTTCAATTAGATAACCTACTAATCACTTTTATCACCTTACATAAGTAAATTTTCTTTTCGTAGTTCAAATACTCTCCTATAAATTATTACTTTTTCATCATCAAAACTTACAATACACACTTTCTTTATGCCTTACGTTTCGATTTACTTTTTTTATTTTTCTTTCGATATCTTGGAGTCTCTCTTTTATGTTGCTCCCACGTTTTATTAAATGATGGAAATTTAAATCTGCAATATGCTAATAGTTGAAATTCAGCTGCTCCTATGGCTATCGTATACATTAAAACAGTTCCTATTACATATCCAATAAAAGTATCAAACGCATAATCATTATGAAAATAAATCAAAATAAGAATGATTAATGCGTATATTGAAGCAACTTTCATCATAGTTCCTTTTGTTTTACTAAAAAAGGATACGGATCTTTCATCCATACTAAACGCACCTTCACTTGCCAATTTAAATGTATCTATTGTTGTTACAATATGAAAAATTACTGCTCCTAAATATAGCAAACATTCATAATTCAACGTAATACGATCCATTGAATTATTAGCTATTTCAGAAACAACTAAAACTGTAAGTAATATAGTAGCCATTTGAAGTGCGTATAATAATACGACAAGTGTTTGTAGCTTTTGAAATTTAAATTGAGCTTTTGGAAATAAATATAAAATGAAAAAAATTACTTGCAGAGCATATAACAACACTTCCAGCTTAACAATTCCTATATTAAGGAGAACCATACAGTAATCCCAATCACCTGATACAATAATAGAAAAGACGGCTATTGAACTATAAAGTATTCCTCCAAACATAAATCCTGTAGCACCCTCAGGACTTAAACGATCATTACATGTCATCCTAAACTTATCTAAATCTTCTTCTTTTATATTCCACATCCTGACTTTTCACCTTCTATACAGTTTAAATAATTTTCATTCACTAAAATCCCATTACATTCCTAACTTTTTAAGTACATTCATCTTTGTGTAACTATATTCAGATAATATTATCTCTATATTAATTACCGTACATAATCAGAATACTTTTGATAGTTCAAATAGCCTTCTTTCTCCTCAAAAGCTCTAAATATTCTTCTCTCTTTCACTTAACCATATCCCTCATACTCTATTTTTGTTTCTCTGAAATTGCACTCACTTAGTAAAAACGTTACTGTCATCACAATTGTATCGAGATAATATAGCTTTAATTTTATCTTCAGAAAGGTGATAACCTCCCATCAACAATATGCTAGGAGGTTATTACAGTTATTTAAAATTTGTTTTTTATTTTAATGGATTCGATTTTTGCAAATAATAATGTTATTTAATTTGAGCAGCGAATATTAAAAACATACTGCTTAATAACTCGTAATTAAGTCTTCCCCCTCATATCTAGGGTCTTTCTCAACTTTACCATCTTTTGTTTTGATGACTTTTAGTCTACCTAACCACTCTGCTCCGTTATATGTCTCTTCACTTACCCATACATTATGCTTTTTACCATCTACCTCAACTACTAATGTGGGGTGTGTAAACATGAATTCCTTCTCTACATGCCTACCTACAATTTCTGCATGTAATGATGTACCTTCTTCAACTAATTTACTATTTTGATACCCTTCGATAATAGGTAATCCAATAAATACAAAGAGTATCAGTCCAAATACGATTACTTTCTTCTTTGTACTCCATTTATTCTTTTCTTTCAATTCCTTCTGTCTCGCTTCTCTTTCTTCGCGTTCATCCAAACTCTCATTTAAAGCATCTTCCCATGCCTTAATTTCCGCTTCGATTTCTGCTTCAGCTCTTGCTAGTTGTTCTAGTTGTTCATCGGTTGCTACCATCTCATATGAGTTGTCTCCAACCAAACGAATTTCAGCACCATTTTCTTTTACTTTTCGCAAGTCTTTTTCTGTACAATTAAACTCTCGAATGATTTCCCCTTGTGTGTTTACCAGTCTAACGTAAATGTTTTTTTTCTCCTTCTTCTTAAACATCTGAACTCCCCCTTATTTGTTTCCTATCATAGATAACCCTATTGCAATAAGATAAAGAAAACGATAATAAGGAAAGTCTTCCCTTTGCTTACTTGTGTTGTAGAACCTTCCAAGACAGCCCATATAAAAATTTGGAAAAGAAGAATACCTAGGAGAATATCAATTAACTTGTTGCTACTCTTCTTTAGTGGTTTTTCTTCTACTATCGGTTTTATCTGAACAGCTTCTTTTCTTATTTGTTTCGGTTTCTTTTTCTTACGTCTATGATTCACCCAACATACTCCTTTTAGAATAACTTTTTCCTAACTATAAAAATACCGAAATATCCCCATTTTCCATTTTATAAACCTGTCCAGGTATTACAAAATCTGTGGCTTTAATGGCGCCATCCAAAGGACCATATTCATTTATAAGACTGCGGCAATTCTTCATATTGGTCCCGTATACGTACTTAACCACATCCTTATTTAAAACAGGCGCAGGATTTAAAGCTAATACGTTTATATTATCTTCTTGATGTCTTAATGCAACTGTATTCGCTGCTCCGCCACCTAAAGAGTGCACTAGTAAAGTTATCTTCTTTCCTTTATTACCCGCCTTGACTTTTTCATAAAATTTTTCTGCTTGACTATACTGAAATTCCGCTAATGACCCCAATATAGGTGAATTAGTTAAATTATGCAGCCAAATTGCTCCATCGGTTGCTAAATAGCCTATTTGGCTCGGTTGGTTTCCAACGTATACAATGAAAATTTCATGCGTGTTTCTATCCTCTAAAGCATATGCCCCAAATCCAGTTACTGAATGAATATCATCAGAAACTATAAGATTAGCATTAAAGTTGTCTTGTAATTTCTATTTATTTATTCATTTATTTATTATTGGATCAGAATTATTATATTTTTTCTTGTGCATTATAATCATAAATATCTCTTGCCGATAATCTTAATTTTCCTACATCACTACTTAATTTATAATCTTCCTCGTTCGCCATATTCTCCCCCTTATATATATTAATGGCTTTCTTTAAATTTCTTTTCATATTGTAAATAATCTTTTTTTGATTTCCGATTATTTTCTTCTTTATTACGTAAATATGTTGTTATTTCTTGATCATGCCTAATCATATTATTTTCTTCATTTCTTTGTTTATAGCCTATCGAAATTGTTATCTCTGTTATTTCCATCGGATTTTCCTTTGTATCCTTAGCAGAATTAAATTCAATTAGTAGTGTTGCATAACTAAACTTCTCATACTTTAATTCTAAATTCCCATTAAATATCTCTTTAAATTGAATTTCTGATAAATTATAGCTTATCGTAGCTGGTTGGCTGAAGCTTTTTTTATTCACATTTGGTTTCAATTCTTTTATTCCTTGCACTCTATTAAGCATTAATTTTATATTAGACATATCTTTCCCTCGATTTGAAGCTTCTAGCTGTCCATTTTCGTATCTTATATCTGACTTGAATACAACTTCTTCTTTATATTGTGGGTTGTCACTATGTTTTTCATCCTCAACTGGAGTATTGACTTTCTTTTGTGCCTCACCAAAAAGAATATTATCTTTAATACTATAAATACCTTGCGTTGTTTGATAAACTACTCCTATTTGCTTATTATTATCCTCAATAAAAGTGCTATCCCTAACCTCTTCTTTCACATACACATACCCTTCATCACTCGCAGACATAACCGTCTTCATATCACCTTCATCCAATGCCTTTACTAATCTCTCATACTCTATCTTCGTCTCCCCAAAACCACATCCACTTAATAAATTTGCTACTATTGACAGAACTATTATCATCTTAGCTTTCTTCTTTAACTTCATACTGACACCCTTATTCAATCAAAATAAGCTTTCCTCTTTCCATTTTTGGAAGAGGAAAGCTTATTTCCTTTTAAATTTCTTTTTTTCCCTTTATTTCTAACTCTTGTGCTTGTTGTTGCTTTTTATTTTTTTCAATTACTTTTTCAACAAACTCATTTCGCCACATTTTAAACTTAGCTGCGAATTGACCTTCAATTTTATTTCGATACCCTTCAAATTTAACCTCTGCAATATCCGTGTGGTTAAATAATTTATACGTTTCTTCGGTTAAACCCACTGGATGCAACACTCCACCATAATCATAGAATGTGTTTTCATCAAGTAATAAACCTCTCGTAGTGATTACATACTCCACATCTTCCTCTTCTTTAAGACCCAATCTTACAACACTGCCTAAAGGTAATACTTTATCCATATAGTCTTTCATATTAATTCACTGTCCCTTTTAGTACGCTAATTTTCTCTTCTATTTTTTGTCTTTTTTTCTCTAATTGACGGATACGATCAATAAATGCCTCACGTGTTTTTCCTTGTAATGTGCTATCAATACTACTCTCTAACCTTCTAATATCCCCCGTTAAAGATGCAGCTGCTTTTTCCAATTGCACTACAACGTTTATAATTTGTTCTCGTCCACCACTAGCTGGAAATGTACTATGAACTCTTGACATTATTGTATGTAAATCCACCTTCATTCCCCTCTCTTTTAAATTTATAAACTTGGAGTTTTAATAATATGAAACTGCTCCTAATTCTTCGTCTTTTGCAAACATAGAAAATACCGCTTCTGAAACATCGTCGTTTAATTGCTTTAAATCTTTTGATAACTCCTTCACATCTTTAGCAATTTCACCTAATAAAGAACGGTTTATCCCCCTGCTGTTGTCATTCATAAAAAGATTTAACAATGAGTGACGATGACTTAATATATGTTCAGATACAATTGCAGCTACATTTGTATCAACTACAAAATCTCCTTTAAACAAATCTAGTAAATCTTGCACGTAAGAAGCTGCAACTTCTTTTGCAATTTCTAAAATTTCACTTGTAGCTAAATATACTACAACACTTCCAGCTAAAAAATTTATAGCAGTATTAAATACAGACTCTAATACTTCTAAAACTTTTTCCTTACATTTCGCTAAAGTTGTTTCAATCCATTCTACAGCGATATCTATCGCTCCTTTTATTTCAACTGTAGCCATTATACTAAATTGGATTGCTTCTGCTGTAATTTGAGATTTTAGCCCTTCATACTTTGTATTTAATCTTGAAAAACCTTCTTGAACTTTATCTTTTAGCTTTTCAAGCTCCTTGCTACCTTGTACAATGTCCGAGTAACCTAATATTCCGTTTATAATAGTAGAAATTGGCGTTGCACTTAATATCAAATTAAGTGTAACTCCAGCTATCTTTTCTTCATGTATAGAAACTTTTCTATGAAATACATCATGTATAGTTCCTGTGTAAATAGCCCCAGCAGATTGAGCAAATTCCAGAAACCCCGGGATAGCATCCCACCCCGTGTCATTATCACTTGTTAGTTTATCAATCCATATTAGATGTCCATTCTCATCATAATCCTTCTCTGTAAAAGCATATGAGTGTCCTGCTTGATTCGGAATTTTATACATTCTTCCTGGAAGTGTGAAGTCTGCTGCCTTTATCCCAATATGTAGAGGATCATTCTGATTAATGATATTCCGAACATTTTTCATATCAAACCCATTACCGAATTTATCTACATCTCGATTTAAAACTGGAGCTGGATTTAGTGTTAAAACATCAATATCGTCTTTTTGATGCCTTAATGCTACTGTATTTGCAATACCTCCGCCCAAAGAATGTCCTGTTATACTAATAGTTTTACCATTAGCATATTGTTTCATTTTTTCATAAAATGCCTCTCCTTGGTCATATTGTTTTACTTTTAATTCATGTTCCCAATTACTAAATGCTAATTTATTTGCATTTGTTAAATTGTGAACACCTATCTCTGCATCTACTACTACATCACTATTGTTGTCTTTTCCAGGTTCCGTCCCAACATATGAAATAATAACTTCTCCTGTTTTATTATCTTTAAATGCGTAAGCAGCAAATCCGGTGTCTTTATCTTCTGCTGAATCTATTAGTCTTGCATTAAATTTTTTTTCTAAGAGATCTTCGTTTTTCTCTTCGGCATCCTCCCCAATATTATTATACGGTTCTTTGCCATCTCTAAAATTATATATATCTTGCCCAGCGAGCTCTAACTTTCCCATATCAGAGTTTATTCTTAAATCCTCTTTTTTTTCCACACCTTTCTTCAAAAAAATCAGCTCCCTTAGAATGATTTATTATTTTGAAAAGACTTTTCATAATTCACATAATCTTGCTTGGCTTCCTGATCATTATCCTTTTTACTACTAAAATTCACAGATATTTGCTGAGTATGTGTTAATAATTTTCCCTCACTATTTTTCTTTTCATATACAATTGAAATTATTAATTGTATTATTTGCATTGGATGCTGTTTCGTATCTTTAGAATCATTAAAATTAAATACAATTGATGCTGTTTCAAAACTATCATATTGCAAATTCAATTTATCGTTAATTATTTCTTGAAATTGTGATTCCGTTAACGTAAAACCAACTGTATTTGGTTCATTAAATTTCTTTTTATTTCCATCTACTTTCAGTTGTAAACTCCCAACACCTTGCAATCTATTAAAAATTAGTTTTACATGTGAAACATCCAAGCTCGAATCAGTACTGTAACCCTTTCTATCTTTATACATGAACCTAGTGCTATATTTTTCTTCTTCTTTATATTTATTATCCTTATGTCTATCTTTTATGTTCTTAATATCACTTGTTATTTTTTGAGTGGTCTCTCCATACAATAAATTTTCTTTCAAATTATATATACCTTCAGTAGTTTGATATAGTGTATTATGAATTCTGTCATCACCATTTTTTTCTGTCGTAAAATCAATAACCCGTTCCTTCACATACGCATACCCATCATCACTCGCAGACATAACCTTTCTCATGTCACCTTCATCCAAAGCTTTGACAAATGGCTTATAATCTATTTGCTTTTCCCCAAAACCACATCCACTTAATAAACTTGCCACTATTGACACGACTATCATCACCTTAACTTTCTTCTTTAATTTCATACTGTCACCTCGTTAGTTACTCTAGGCATTTTTAGTTTCATTATGTTCCCTTTTTGATAGTAATACACTTCATCTTTACCTAATGGCGCTTCGTTGCTTATATATTTTATGTTGAAGATACTTTGATCATTTAATGGCATTGCGATAATTGCTGCTGTTAGCTTACTTCTCATTTTCATAGGTAGAGCTTCACGATTTCGGTCCATGTAGTCGTGGTGACCTGCTAATACAAAGTAAATACCTACTGTACGAGATAAATCAATTAAAGTCGCTGCATCCTCCATTTCTAAATAAACAAATTTACTAAACTCTTCAACATTTGTCATGATAATGAGTTGTTTTGTGAATGCAGGAATTTCTCTACCTTCTTGTCTTGCTTGTGCTAATTCAAAAGCTCGTTCACGAATTACTTCCATCCAATACTTCGCATGCATATTGATTTCATTTTCGTCTACAATGTAGTGCGTCACATCGTCTTTATATTGAACGAAACTATACTCTGCTGTATCCACCAACGTCACACTTTCAAAATAATCTTTATTCAATTGAGATAGGATGCTAGATACAATTTGTTTTCTCATACTATCATCTACACTATAAATCATTAAATGATCATTCACTGCAATATCATGAGCTACAACTTCTACGTTTGCAAAATCAAGCCCCATTGGAATTCTTGCTGCTTGTAGAGCTTTTGTAACGTCTTTATTTTTACGATAAGTAGCAATATCAATAATTTCTGGCATCATTGGAATTGCCTTCGGACGTTCTCCATCCCATTCTCGGTCCATATCATTTGCTTCTTGTTGTAATAATTGAATTTGCTGTAATTCATCTTCTGCTTTCGTAGGTAATGCAACCTGGAATAATGTGGGAGATTCTAGTTTTATTAACGCTCTTCCTGCTGTTTCTTCCACTTTTATATCAGATCTCCCTACAATACTAGCTACTTCACTTTGATCAATCATATATAGGCAAGTTTGGATTTTAATATTATTGTACAATTGAATTCTAAGTGCATTTTGTCGCCCTGCACTAATTAAGGTATGAATTCCTAAACTTGCACCATCTCGGACAATTTGCATAATTAGCATTTCAAAGCTTTCATAGAACTTCGCTTCTTTTACTGCATCATAATTGTCGATTGCAATAATAATATGTGGTATTTCTTTCCCACTTGCCTTTTCATACATTTCAATATTTGCAACGTCATATTCACTTAATAATCGTTTACGATTTTTCATTTCCTGAGTTAATCTTTCAACAAACTTTAAACATTTTTCAGATTCGTCAATCGTAATCGTATCCGCTACATGAGGTAATCCTTTTAAAGGTAGAAGACCATTTGTTCCAAGGTCCACTAAATACACATGCAAATGCTCCGGACTATGCTGACGAGCTACATCCATAATGACTGATTGTAAGAATGTTGATTTTCCGTAGCCTGGGCTTGAGAAGACCGCTACGTGTCCGTCTTTACTAATATCTAATGTTAATGGTGTTTGTGATTGTAATTCAGGCTGATCTAGTAGACCAACTGTTGCTTGTAATGGTTTCTTTTCTTTCGTCCATGCTTCTTTGAACTGAATTGCATGTAAGTCTTGTAAATATACGCTTTCTGGAAGTGGTGGTAACCACGGTCTAGCTAACGCTTCAATTTCATTTATTTCTGCGTAATCGTGAATGTAGTCAATAACAGCATCCAGTTCAGATGGTACGCTTATTACTTCTTTACTGCTACCAAGTCCACTTAAATCTTCACTTAATATTTCATATTGTCCTAGATCATTTATTGCATAGATTGTTGCGTCTAAATGTTCTTTATCCTCTTTGTTTTCTACATAGTCTGCTCCGCTCCAAGCTGATTGGAATAATTCATAAATTTCATTATTCCCAACTTGTAAGTAAGCACGTCCTGGTAATGTAATTTCAGCAGCATCCGGTGTTTTTAAAATTTCATTACTATCTGACGTATTTTGAACTTTTAGTGCTAGTTTGAATTTCGAGTTACTCCAAATTTGATCATCTACAACACCACTCGGTTTTTGCGTAGCTAATATTAAATGGATTCCGAGTGAACGACCGATACGCGCTGTTGAAACTAACTCTTTCATAAATTCTGGTTGTTCTGACTTCAGTTCCGCGAATTCATCACTAATTAAAAATAGATGTGGCATCGGTTCACTTACTAAGCCTTCTTTATACAGTTTTTGATACTGATTAATATGGTTTACATCATTTTCCCCAAATAATCGTTGTCTTTTTTGTAATTCAGCTTTAATTGATGCGAGCGCTCTCATACTTTGTGCTCCATCTAAGTTCGTAATTGTTCCTAATAAATGCGGTAAGTTTTTGAATAAATTCGCCATACCGCCGCCTTTATAGTCAATTAGTAAAAAGGCTACTTCGTACGGATGGAAATTAACTGCTAGAGATAAAATGTACGATTGTATAATTTCTGATTTACCTGAACCGGTTGTACCTGCTATTAATCCGTGTGGTCCGTGTGCTTTTTCGTGTAAGTTTAAGTTTACGATATCTTCTTTACCACGTAGCCCAAGTGGTACAGCTAAAGATTTATGCGCTGCATTTTTCTCCCAACGACTTGTGATATTCAGTTCTTTTACTTTTTCAACGCCGTACATTTCTAAAAATGTTACGCTTTCTGGAATACTATTTTTTAAGTTTTGCAAATGATTTAATGGTGCTAATGCCCGTGAAATATCTTCTAAATTGAACCCTTTTGGCACATGATTTAGTTTAAATTGACGGTTAACAAGCTCTCCTTGCTCTAAGATGATGTTCCCTTGTTTTGCATCTCTTATATCTATTACCGTTTTCACATGCTCCGGTAAACTTTGCATAACATCTTGTACAAATACAAGTGATACACCTAATTGACTCGGATCATCATTAAAGAATTCCATAACAACATGGTCTAATATTAGTTTTTCATCTGTAATGAGAACGACATAGTGCGGTGCAAAGTACATTTTTTCATTAGTAGAACTTTTTTCATCTAGTTTTAATTTTCGTTCTTTCAATATTTGATACAAACTATTTAACACTTGATCACGGCTACGATCATGGTATACAAATCCACGTACATTTATATCGCGAACACTCCCATGAGGTAACCAGCGCATCCAATCCCATTTTTCTTTTTCTTCTTCCGGAAAAATAGTAATAAACTGCAAGTCATAATAACTATGGAATAAAGCCGTTTGTGCAACTAATAATTGTAATTGCTCTAACACTAAAGAGCGTTGACCAATATAACCGACTGGTCCATTCATTAAATCTGTTACAACTGGTACATCTTCCAATGATAGATAACGCTGTCTTAGTTCACGTGCTATATCAATTAATTCATCTTTCGTTTGACTAAATTCTTCTTCATTAAATTGAATTTCAAAACTCGTATTAGCTTGTCCTGTTCCAACGCTAAATGTTAAGAAATCATGATGTAACATTGTTTTTTCATAAATTCGAGGATTTACTTGAACTGCCATATTACGTATTACTTCTACATTTGGATTGTGATAATGTAATGCGTGACGCTGTTTTTCACTTTCTGCATGTAAATCTTTCGTTTTTTGTTTTATATACTCTCTATAGCTTTTATCTCGTTCAACAATGTCGACTTTATATTGCTTCAAATTTTTAATATACGATGTGACAGAAACAATGATTGTTACTAATGTCATCGCAATCGATGCGATAATAAACATTCCATATTTCATGAAAATAGCAAGTAATACAGTTACGACAATCATGACAAGTGAAGGTGCAATGATTCTTGCTAAATGCTCCGTTGGTTTTGATGGCATACTTGAAGGCTTTGCAATTGTCATTTTCTCTTCTGGTTCACGGTAAATAATACGTGGTGAACGATGATAGTCTGGATAACCACTTTGATAATTCGTTTCTGATTCTACTAAAATAGGTAACGCAGATTTCACTTTATCTTCTGAAGAAAGTACTTGAATGTCTTCACTACCAATCTCCAATAAAATACCATCAAAATATAATACGTCTCCTGATTCCAACATAACGCTATCTTTTAACTTCGTATAATTATGAAATACATCCCCGCCATACACGTTCACTTTAAAAGAATCGTACAACGTTTCGCGAGATAGCATTAAATCTACACTAGTCCCGGTAATAGAAATATCATCGTAATCGTTTCGACTCACTGTAAGAGAAAGTTTCGTTCCGATATCAAACACTTTAGTTGTGCCAATAATAGATATAAAGATTTTCAAGCTCACATCTCTTGTTTTTCCAATCTCAACTTCCTTATTGAATTCTATTAATTGATCCTGTACCATCCAAGCATTTACTTCATTATTCCACTTTAACTCTATTTCTTGTTCTAAACTTGGATTCGTAATATCATTTGTCCACTCTTTTCCAATCGACACTATTGATTGCTCATTTGGATGTAATGTGCACTTATATATTTTGTCTCCATAAGTCAATACTAATAGTTGCTCCATCCGTGTTCACTGCTCCTTTTCAACTGTCTCATCAAGTGCTTACTCTTTTTTCTCTGTGTCCGACAAATTTTTATCGCTTGATGAATTGCCATATTTCTTTTTATATTCATCTAATTGTTGCTCATATGTTTTTAACTTTTGATCACGTTCTTCTCCTGATAAATCCGGATTATTTTTCAGTGATTCAATTTGTTTAACAAGGCCGTACATAATAAGCTGAGGATCATCAAGTGTCTTAGCTAAATCTAATGATTTATCAAAATTACCTTTTCCGTTATACATCCAATACAGCAAATACTTTTCATCACTTTTCAAACTAATGTTTTTCATAATCGATTTCTTTTGAGCTTCACCTAGTTTTTCAGCTGTAATGTATGCAAATGCTAACTCATATTTAGATGCAATCGGTAATGATTCAAATTCCTCTTCATTTAATTGCGTAATGACTTTGTCATAATCAGTTGCTATGAAACTTGCATTTGCTTCTAACAATTTATTTTGATAAGGAAATTTTATAAAAGTGAAATATATTAAAGGAGCAGCTAAAATAACTGTCGCCGCTATGAAGGAAAAAGCTAAGTATTTAAACGATTTATAGCTTTTTTTAGGTACTAACTGCATATTTTTCTCTGTTTTTGTTTGTTCCTTCTCAAAGCTGTCATCAAGAAACTGCAGTAATGCATCTAAGCTTTCCATTTGAGCAACGGTCTGTTCAAATGTTGTTTCTTTTGCATCTTTTAGTAACCCAGCATACAAATCATCAAAGTTATGTTTTTGGGAGAATAAAGCAATAATTAGACACTTATATTGTGTTAAAAATTGTTCTTCTGATAACGGGGTTGGTGGAACAATATCTCGAATTCCTCTATGTATAATACTTGGTATTAAATTAGCATTAAAAACTATATTGTCTGGATGTAAAAAGAACGTGATTCGTTTATTCAAATATTTACGAAACTGCGCAACATTCCGAAGTAGTCTTAATTTCTCATTTCTTCCAAAACGGCTAAGATTGTCCCACTTATATAATTTTTTATCTACTTGATATAGAAACGTAAACATATCATCCGCTTCTTCTATTGTTAATGGTACAAATTCAGATGATACGCCCGTAATTATATCGAATTGACGGAAGTCTTTTATACGTGTTTGAGATTTGGTCATCTCCAATTTCCAATTTTCTTTTTCTATTTGAAATTGATAGTTCATTGCATCAATTTGAATTATTTTTTCCGTCATGTTTATCCTCTTCTCCTTTTCTTTATAACCCGTAATAACTTATTTTCAAATAACTAAAAGTAAAAAATATTCTTTATAAAACTTGCAAAATATCTCCATCTGTTATTTGGTGATCAATTAAACGATCATTATCTGTTAAAACAATTGACTTATTTTTCACTTTAATTACAAAATGTGAACCTTCATGATTATCAATCTTTAGCGTATCTAATAAGTTTTTCAATAAATATTTAATAGATTGGTGATTCGGAATACGCAAATCGTATGTATTTCCATTCCATTTATTAAAATCTACTGTGACATTAATATGTGTTTGTATTGCCATCGCTTTACCTCCAACTTTTACGAAGAACCGTATAAATACCGATGCAAATAAGTAGAATGCCGCCGCCAAATAATAATATTATTGTTATACTAATTGGCTCTTCATTCATTGTTTCATTACTCGCTACTTCATCTGCACTTTTTCTGACAATGTATTCACTGCTAAACAAACTATTTTTCGTATCTTTAACACTATTATTCTCTTTTTGTTTTATAAAAAGAGAATCTCGCAGAGCTTCCATATCTTTTTGTTCTTTCTTTTTCTTTTTCTCAATTTCTTCTTCTATATCTTGGTTAAATAACTCAATTGATGCTTTATCTAATTCTGTTTCCTTATGTTCCTTTTTATTTTTTTCTTGGTCGCTTTCTTCAAGTCGATCCACTTTAAACTTAATCTTCCCATCATCACCAAGATAACTGTCAGCCGCGCTCCTTATCGGTAGCGCGACAAACAGTAAAAGGATAGAGAGAAATGATAACTTAGCCACTATGCTCCATTGTTTGATCATTTACTTCTTTTTCCTCCCATTTCTTATGCCATACAAATAGATTACTAACCAATCCAATAATGGCAATTACAAACAATACGACAAAAATAACTTTCCCAGTATCTTTACCACTAATAAAATCATTTAGAAAACTTTCTATATACTGAAGCGGTGAGAATTGACGTATCTTTCCGACAGAAGACATTTGATCTACTTTACTTCCAACTGCCTCAGTTAAAAATAGGTACATGCTTAAAAATACTAATAGTATAAACATTCCTACCATTTTTATTTGTCGTAATAAGTAGGTTGAGACCAATACAAACGCCATCATAATAAATGTGATGAACGCAATCCATAGTAAACTTTGATCCTGACCGAACTTTAAAAGACGCCCAGAAATGATACCTATACTAATTCCTTCCACAATTGATATACCGAAAGCTACTACTGTAGTTGGTACATTCATATCAATTAATGAGAATTTCTCTTCAAAATGATCCGATTGCATTCGTTTCTTTTCTTGATTCGCAATTGCGTATGCTGTAAATAATGCAACAATGAAACAAGTTAATACAATTAAGTACGGTGTAAAAGCATTACCTGCTACAATTACTCCATCATTTTGCTTTTGAACTGGACTAGCTAAAAAGTCATATAGCATTTCATTTTGACGATCTCCAATACGACTATTCGCTAAAATTTTCGTAAAGTTTTTGGAGAATGATTTATCATCTTCCATTTTCTTTGTAAAGTCATTTAATAATAAATCAGCTTTTGAAACAATTGTCGTTCCGCTGTCTTGAATTTCTTTTGCTTGTCCATTAATTTGATCAAATGTTTTATATACATCGTCTGAAGTTGCTAAACTATGCTTCGAACTTTCGACCAATGACTGACTTTGCATCATTAATGATTTAATACCAGAATCTAACGATAAAACAGCCGTTTGCTCACCAGCATGATTTGTTGTTACTACTTGCTGCTCTTCAACTAGCTTTAAGCTATTCTCACGCCATTTCGCTAAACCTTTTACATACTCTCCTAAATTTTCATTCATACTAGTTGCTTGTTGCGTCGTTCCATTTAATTTCTCCGCTAGTAGCATAGAATTTTGATCCGCACTAGTAATAGATTGTTGATAAGAGTTTATTTTTTGTTTTAAACCTGACATATCTTGCTTTATTTCTGTAGTAATACTTGATGAAACAAGATTTGAAATTAAATCGATTAAGCTTTGTTTATTTAATACGTAGTACAAAGATTGATCCGTCGCAATTGCATCTAAACTTCCCTCTTCTAACTTAGGACCTACATCTTTCGTTCTTAAATCAATCCCATAATACATTTCGTAAAGGCTCATTAAACCTTGATAACTTTCGACTGTATCTACTGCTTCTTTTATTAATACACTAGAAGTAATATCTGGTATTTTTTCTGTTTTTTGATGTATCACTTGATTCGTTGTACTTTCAATAACTTTACCGTTATCTGTTCCCGTTTCGCCTCCTGGATTTCCTCCAGTTCCGTTATCTGTTCCCGTTCCGCCTCCTGGGTTTCCTCCAGTTCCGTTATCTGTTCCCGTTCCGCCTCCTGGGTTTCCTCCAGTT
>NZ_JBKFAQ010000014.1:0-134393 GCF_053345735.1 Bacillus sp. D48C | reverse complement strand
AGGCAAAATTAAAAATGAGCCCGGTACAATACCGGACTCACTTTTATCAAGCTGCCTAATGAAATAACCGTGTCTAACTTTTAGGGGTCACTTCACATCCCTAAAAGTCGGCGTTCTCTTTTTCTAAAATTTAATCTTCAAGCTCACTCATTCGTTTTACTATTTCGTACGATACACACCTATACAGTTTCTACTACCGCTTCAAGCATTGTTCCATTTTTAGCATAGTTCGTATGCCAAGAAAAAGCTTTTTCTAAAATATGAGGAGTTTGTCCACCTCTTGTTTTTGCTTCTTCGTAATAAGCTCGTAGCTGGGCACGATACATTGGATGTACGCAATTCTCAATAATAAGTTCCACTCTTTCTCTTGGCGCAAGTCCCCTTAAGTCAGCATACCCCTGTTCAGTGACGATAACATCTACATCATGTTCAGTATGGTCTACATGAGAAATAAAAGGAACGATGCTTGAAATGTTACCACCTTTCGCAATCGATTTAGTAACAAAGATAGCTAAGCGAGCATTTCTTGCAAAATCACCAGACCCACCAATACCATTCATCATTTTTGTACCTAAAACGTGAGTAGAGTTAACATTTCCGTATATATCTAATTCTAATGCAGTATTAATTGAGATTAATCCAAGGCGACGAATAATTTCAGGATGATTGGAAATCTCTTGTGGACGCATCATTAATTTGTCACGATATTTTTCAAAGTTAGAAAATACTTGTTGCATTTTCTCTTCAGAAAGCGTGATAGAACAACAAGAAGCAAAATTGACTTTTCCAGCATCCATAAGATCAAAAACTGCATCTTGTAAAACCTCGGAATATACTTCTAAATCTTCAAATTCTGAATCTAACATTCCGTGCAATACTGCATTAGCCACTGAACCAATTCCTGATTGTAACGGCGCTAAACGATTTGTTAATCGGCCTACTTTGACTTCTTCTCGAAGGAATTCTATTAAATGCTGTGCCATAATAACAGTTTCTTCATCCGGAGGAACAATTGTCGATGGCGAATCCAATTGATTCGTAAACACAATTCCCTTTACTTTTTCAGGATCAATTTGAATACCAATTGTTCCAATTCGGTCATCTGTTTTCACAAGCGGAATTGGCAGCCTCTCTCCTTGTTTACCTGGTTCATATAGATCATGTAGCCCCTCTAATTGCGCGGATTGAGCCATATTCATTTCAATAATAATAGACTTAGCATTTAAGGAAAACGCTAAGGAATTTCCAATTGAAGTGGTTGGAATAATCATTCCGTCCTCTGTAATCGCAACCGCTTCCAAAATAGCGAAATCTATATCCAGAACGTCAGCGCGGAGTAACTCTGCTGTATGAGACAAATGTTGATCCACAAATAAAAAGTCTCCGTTATTAATTCCTTTTCGCATAGTCGCGTCAGCTTGGAAAGGTAATCTTTTCCCTAAAATTCCTGCCTCAGCAAATAATTTGTCTACATCCGAGCCTAAAGAAGCCCCAGTATAAACATTTACTTTAAAAGATTCATCATTCTTAACTCGGTTTACAAGCGCAAATGGGACTGCTTTTACATCACCTGCACGTGTAAACCCACTTAAGCCTAAAGTCATTCCACTTTGAATCCAGGAAGCTGCTTCCTCAGGTGTAACTACCCGATCTTTTAGACGTTGATCTCTGATTCTATCTAAGTTATTCTCCATATGTAATCCCTCTCTCATTGAATATTCATAATTATTTTACACATTAACACTATCAAAATAGGGATTTTAGTATACAATGCCGAAAATTCAGACAGAACAGCAAATCTAGGTTCTAAAGCAGAAAAACTTAGAATCCTAGAAGCTTACGGAAATAACTAGCGTACGATTGACTAACTGGTACTCTCTCACCATTATCCATTGAAAGTACAAAAGTAGAATGGGTATCAGGATAAATCGCTTTAATATGATTAACATTTACAATAAACGAACGATGACATCTAATAAATGAATCTTTCGGAAGCAAGTATTCGAATTCTTGCAGAGAGTATTTATGTGTTCCTGATAACTCTTCTGAATTCACATACGTCTTTTTATCTTTAGCCTCTAAATACATAACCTTTGAAAAAGGAACCGGAATCCAGCCGTCTGTTGTTTTTAAAGTAACAACTGACTTTCCATCCGTTAAAGCTGGATAAATTGCCGTTACGCACCCTTCAAGCTTTCCATTGTTTGAAAATGGTACAGCCATTCCATGATAAGGAATACCAAAAACATCCCGATTAATAAACTCAGAGGTTTTTTGGTTCATCACCATCGCTTTATGAGCAATCGTTCCTTCCTTTATAGGATCCCCGACACTAATCTTTAAATCAATTCGTTTACTTGGCCGATAGTAAATATATTCTTTCGTATTTGAAACAGCAATTGAAATTTCATCTGAAAATAATTCCCCAACAACATCTAGTAATAAACCTAACGTTCTATCTTCCATTCTATTAACACCTCATTCACTATTATACTACTATTATGAACAGGCATCTGTTGCTTTATAAAAAGGTTGAGTAGAAATTATTCTTAACATCTTGAAAATTTATTTCTACATATTCTTTATTTACAAATTCACTCATAACCATACCTCCAGTTTTTCAAAAAACCTCACTTCAGCATGAAGTGAGGTTTTTTCTTATCCATTATGCGCATCTAACCACGAAATTAAATCTTTAAATACTTCATCCTTATTTACTTCATGAAACATTTCATGTCTACCATTTTCATATAAACGTAGTGTCACGTCTTTCATACCACATTTTTTATAGTTTTCATATACTTCTATTACACCTTTCCCCATATCGCCAACAGGATCACGATCACCAGAGAATATATGTATTGGAAGATTTTTTGGCGTCTTCTTGTATTCTTCTAGTTTATTTACTTCTAATACTCCAGAAAATAATTCTCGGTAAAAACTCGTCGTACAAATGAAACCACATAACGGATCCGCAATATATTTATCAACTTGATTATTATCTGAAGATAACCAATCAAATTTTGTACGATTTGGCTTAAAGTTCGAATTGAAGTTTCCGAAAGATAAAAAATTTAACATTGGACTTTTCGTTTTTTCCCCGCGTAATTTCATCTCAATTGTCGCTACTTTATGACCGATACTTCCTAAAATCCCTGGATTTCCACCAGTTCCTGAAATAAGGAATCCATCATATAATTCACCTTTCAGTTGTACAGCACGTCTTGATAAAAAAGAACCCATACTATGTCCAAGTAAAAATAACGGGCATGTCTGCTCTTTTCTTATCGTTTCTGATACAAAAATAACATCAGAAACAGCCTCATTCCAACCTACATTTGGTTTAAAATGACCATAATCTTCTTCTCTTTTCACTGTTTTCCCATGACCTTTATGATCATGTGCATAAACACCATACCCTGCTTTTAATAACGCAGCAATAAAGTCTGTATAAACACCTGCATGTTCTGTCATACCATGTGCAATTTGAATAATTCCTCGCGGATCTCTTTCTGGTAGCCACTTACGTAAATAAATTTCCGATCCATCCAATGCCGTAACGAAACTTTCCTGTACGTTCATTTCGTCAGCCCCCAACTCTATTATGTATATCAAAAAATGAATATCCATTCATTATTCTTATTATGTATTATATGCAATTGCTTTCATTATGACAAATGCCGCACTTTTCCAATTAGCTCAATAACTATTATGTTGACGAATTTGAAATAAGATTATATAGTTACTTACATAAAGTAATTATTATATTTTTTGGGAGGTTTCTATTATGATGCCATCATTATTTTTAGCACACGGATCACCGATGCTTGCTATTCAAGATACAGACTATACAAGGTTTTTAAAAACACTTGGAGCAACATATAAACCGAAAGCGATTATTATTTTCACTGCTCATTGGGAAAGTGAAGCATTAACGATTTCTTCATCAGATAACGAATATGAAACAATTTATGATTTTGGAGGTTTTCCTCCTGAGTTATACGAAATCAAATATCGTGCGAAAGGTTCTTCTAACATTGCATCTATGTTAGAAACAAAATTTAAAAACAAAGGTATTCCAGTCCATCATAATATGACGAGAGGTTTAGATCATGGCTCATGGACTCTTCTGCACCGCATGTATCCAGAAGCAAATATTCCTGTCGTCCAAATTTCAGTCAATCCATTCCTTCCTGCAAAAGAGCAATTTAAGATTGGAGAAGCACTTAAAGGGCTTGGACAAGAAGATATTTTAATAATCGGTAGCGGTGTTACTGTTCATAACTTACGAGCTTTGAAATGGAATCAAACGACACCCGAACAATGGGCAATTGAATTTGATGATTGGATTATTAAACATATGCAGACTACTGATAAAGATGCATTATTTAATTGGGAGAACAATGCCCCTCATGCACAATTAGCAGTACCAAGAGCAGAGCATTTTGTTCCTTTATTTATCGCTATGGGAAGCGGTGAAAATAACGGTGAAGTCATTCACCGCAGTTATGAGATGGGTACATTAAGTTATCTTTGTCTTCAATTTTAAAGAAAAGGATGAAGCAATCGTTGCTTCATCCTCTTCTTTTTCATTCACTTAGTTAACTAACTTCCAAATGTCGTTTCTCTGATACCTCTTCGTTCTTATTATGAAAATAAACCCAAATGCACGCAATAAATAATAGTGATGATGTAGAGAAGAAAACATATTGGAAGCCCGCATGTGCTGCAATTTGTCCACCAAGTACTGGTCCAATCATATTTCCTAAAAACTGAAACGATTGATTATATCCAAATATTCGTCCCGTTACATGGGTTGGTGTATGTTGTTTTAGTAGAGTTTGTACGGAAGGTAATAATCCTGCTTGTGCGATACCTAATAAAAATCGAAGAATTAATAGTTGCCAAGCTGAGGTTACAAATGCTTGCGGGATAAAAATAATTCCTGCAGCAAACAACGCTACAACTAACGTTTTTTGAGGACCAATTTGATCTGATAATCTACCTAGCTTAGGAGCTGCCATAATAATAGCTAAACCTGTCGCAGACATGACTGCACCTGCAATCATTTCAATATGAGCTGTTCCTGGGCCTTCTAAATTCTTTACATACAATGTAATAATAGGTTGAATTGACATGTTCGCAAGTTGAATAATAAATGTTGTTACAAATAAACTAATAATTAAATGCTTTGATGGAACCATCGTCCATACTTTTTTCGGTTGTACTTTTTTTGCTTGAGCGGAGTGATTCTCTTCATGTAGGAAGAAAAAAACGATGAGAAAAGAAAGGAATAAAAAAGCTCCTGTAACAAGAAAAACATGGCGCATTCCAATTAACTCAGACAAATATCCTCCAAGTAAAGGGCCAAGTAAAGAACCGCTCACGCCCCCAGTTGAAATTGTGGAAATTGCCCAACCTGAATGCTCTTTCGGAGTTTCTGCTGCAATAAATGTCATCGCCGTTGAAAGGAAACCAGATACCGCTCCCATCAAAAATCTTAGTGCGACTAGTTGATACACGTCCGTTACAAACCCCATAAGCGTCATAATAATCGCCATACCAAGGCTCGCACGAATAAGCATCAATTTCCGTCCATGTATATCACCAAGCTTTCCCCATATTGGTGATACGATCGCACCCATTAAAAATGTTACACCAAATGTAAGTCCCGACCACTGTGCAATACTTGAAGTGCCAGTTACTCCTAATTCCTCAATATAAAAAGATAAAAAAGGAATTACTAAACTCATACCGGCTGCAGTGGTAAAACAACCTAGCCAACAAATCATCAAATTTCGTTTCCAGCTGGCCATTTTCACACCTTCTTTCTTTAGATACCCATTCTACACCCTTTCTTGTAAAAAGTTTAGTAATTTGCTTTATTTGTAAAATCCACTACAAAACCCGCTATTTTCTAGTGAAAATCACTACATCTCTACATTATTTTCATAAAAAAACCAACTCCCATATATGGAGTTGGTTAATTACTCTCTACCGGTATTAAACGTGCATTACAACATCGCTCATAAAACTCAACCGGACCTGCTTGTCCAATAATTGCGTATTCATATCCTTCTTTCTTCATACTATGTAAACAACGATATAACAATTGCTTCCCTACACCATTCACACGATTTTTTTTCGCTGTGCCCATTGGACCAAACAATCCCTTCTTTCCTCTCACTACATCATAACAAGCGAAACCTACTATCACTTCTTCTTGTTCTGCTATATAAATAGGTAAATTATCTTTATATGTACGAAATCCATACTCTATTGAATGTAACCAACGTTCACCAAATTCCTCTTTAACAAAACTTGCTAATTTTTCAAAATCAGAAGGGCTAGCCTTTCTAACAGTACAAATTAAGTGATTATAAGTAGGAACAAAACATTTTAGATCGACCGCTAAATCTCTTGGCTCAGCTATAATACGTAATATATCTTTTTTTATTTGTACATTTCCAATAAACGTATCTACATGAAATAGTGCATATATAACATGTCCTTCATTCATTATTACTTGCTGGAAACGTTCCATACGTTTCTTCGCTATTTGTAAAATTTCTAGCACCTTATAAGATACCTTATATTGTCCTATTTTTTCATACTCTTGATACGGTGAGTCGTATTGTTTTCGTATTGAAAGTTTTTCTGAAAACTCTATCCCCACTTTACGGAACAAATACATATACAACTCGCTACAAACTCCAGTACCTTCTTTACACATACCGATAAACAGATGAGCTGGTTGAATGATATTACTTTCTGCCTCTTCTGCTGCAATCTTCAATATGTTATGAACACGTTTTGTAAATTTATACTCCTCCATATGTATCTCCATCCCCTATTACTTTACTAGTAAACCGTAACCATAAATAAGTGAAACGATTATTCCAACTACCAATATACCTGGCAATAAATTTGCCACCTTAATTTTAATAACACCAAGTAAGTTCAATCCAATAGCGACTATCATAATACCACCTGTAGCTGTCATTTCCACTATAAATTGATTCATTAATTCTTTCGGGACCAAACTATTAATTTGTGTTGCAAAAACCGCAATCCCTCCTTCGTATAAAATAACTGGAATCGCCGAAAATACTACACCAATTCCTAAAGTTGTCGTTAATATAATAGAAATAAATCCATCGATAATCGCCTTTGTAAATAAAATATCATGATTGCCACGAATCCCGCTGTCGAGTGCACCAAGTATGCCCATCGCACCTATTGCAAAAATTAAAGTAGCAGTTACAAAGCCTTCTGATATGCTCCCTTTCCCTTTTGATCCAACTTTATTTTCTAGCCAATCCCCTAAATGTTTTAACTTTCTCTCTAATTGTAGCCATTCCCCGATGACGGTACCAATCACTAAACTTAGTATGACAACAAGAAAATTTTCACTTTTCAATGCCATTTGAAGCCCAAGTACAGTAACCGCTAAACCGATTGCATGCATAATTGTTCCCTTCATACTTTCTGGAATCCTACTAAATAATTTACCTAGTAAAGTACCAAATATAATACAAATCCCATTTACAACTGCTCCTAATATAACCATTTCTTATTCTTCACCCTTCGAATTCTTTATTTCTATATTTTGGTTTATACATTGATTTACAGGTTATCTATATGTTAACTTAATATTAAGAATATTAACAAATGTTTTCCACAACATAAACCGCAATTTTTTTTGTAGTAATACATAATGTGAAACTTTAATTAACGTGAGTTTTATTGCCCACAAATTGCGGTATAAATTCAAAAGGGACGGTATTTATGAAAACTTTACTAAAACGATTTCTGTTAATAGCCTTTTGCATTACACCAATTGTTTTATTAATTAACTACTCTTTTACTTCAAAAGCGAAAGACAAACCCGATTTGCAAAACAAATCTAGTAAAACCGCTTCAACAAGTGAAAAGAAAATAGAAGACCCGGAAATTACACTCACTTTCTCTGGTGATACAATGTTCGATTGGCAATTACGTCCTGTAATCGAAAAAAATGGGGCTGATTATCCATTCCAACATGTAAAAGAAGAAATAACAAAAGCTGATATTTCTTTCGTTAATTTAGAGTCAGCATTTACAACGAGAGAAAAGAAAGCTCCTGGACAACTGTTTTGGATTAAAAGTGATCCATCCACGCTACAAGCTATAAAAAACACTGGATATGACATCGTAAATATCGGAAATAACCATACACTTGATTATGGGCAAGATGGATTATTAGACACGATTTCTCACGTAGAAAAATTAAAATTCCCTTATATCGGAGCCGGAAAAAATGCAAAAGATGCATATACAGCACGAGAAATGACTGTAAAAGGGAAAAAGTTCAAATTTCTTTCCTTCGTTCGATTTATGCCTGATACGAACTGGGTAGCTGGTAACAATAAACCTGGTGTTGCAAACGGATATGATTTAAATCTCGTAACAAAAACAATTAAAGAGCAAAAACAAGATGCAGACTATTTAATCGTCTATATGCATTGGGGCGTTGAAAAATCAAATCGTCCAGTAGAATACCAAAAACAATATGTACCTAAAATGGTTGAAGCAGGAGCTGACGCGATTGTCGGGAGTCACCCGCATTGGTTACAAGGATTTGAGTATTATAATAAAGTTCCTATCGCTTATTCATTAGGTAACTTTTTATTCCCAAGTTATGTGAGTGGGAAAAGCGCCGAAACTGGCGTATTAACTTTAACTTTTAAAGGAAAGGATGTACAAATGTCATTCAATCCTTACATCATTCGTAACAACCAAGTTTCCCCTGTAAATGAGGAAGAAAAGAAAAAAGCTCTTCAATATTTACAAACAATTTCAACTGATGTAGAAATTGATGCTACAGGGAAAATAAAAAACAAACGAAACTAGACAGCTCAAGATCTATTTCTCTGTAACATACATTACAGAATAGGTAATGAACATGCTGAAAGACTTATTAGAAAATGTAAGTTTGTTAGAGAATATTTATAAAATATCTATAGCCGTTCTACTTTTATGTTCAATTTTCTCTGTTAGACTTCTAAAAAAAATAAAACGCGAACGAAAACTTACTACCTTTGAATTTACTATGTATGTAATCATTCGTATTGCGATACTCTTTTGGTTAACTAGCTTTATCCTTCTTGAATATGGAAAATATTTAGTTTAACTATAAAAAGATAGATACAAGTAGCGTTTCTACTGCTTATATCTATCTTTTTTATTTCTAGTAAAACCGTATGTTATCCCTTTCCTTCTATTAAATAAGTAAATCAAACAAGATGGGATTTTTATTAAGCTCCATAAATTGAATATTATTTTCTTTAAAGCGAGTAATTAATTGCTCATAATCTTCTTTATGTTTCAACTCTACGCCGACTAACGCTGGACCATTTTCTTTATTATGTTTCTTAATGTATTCAAAGCGCGTAATATCATCTTCTGGTCCTAATCCTTTATCAAGAAATTCTCTTAGCGCACCTGAACGTTGCGGGAATTCAATAATGAAGTAATGTTTTAATCCTTCGTAAATGAGCGAACGTTCTTTCATTTCTTGCATTCTATCAATATCGTTATTTCCACCACTTAGCGTGCATACAACTGTTTTACCCTTTATTTCATCTCTATATAAATCAAGCGCTGCAATAGATAGTGCACCAGCCGGTTCAGCTACAATTGCATTTTTCTTATACAGTTCTAAAATCGTCGTACAAACTTTTCCCTCTGGTACTAAAACAATGTCATCAATTACATCTTTACAAGTTTCAAATGTTAACTTTCCTACTTTTTTAACAGCTGCCCCATCAACAAAACTATCTATTTTCTCTAATGCGACATTTTCATTTTGAAGAAAAGCCTCTTTCATAGATGCAGCTCCCATCGGCTCTACACCAATAACCTTTGTAGCAGGACTAACACCTTTCACATATGTACCAACACCTGATGCTAACCCACCACCGCCGATTGCCGTAAAGATATAGTCAACCGATTTCTCCATATCATGCATAATTTCAACTGCAACTGTCCCTTGACCAGCAACTACATACGGATCATCAAACGGATGAACGAACGTCATTCTATTTTCTTCACAATAGCGCTGCGCTTCTTGGAAAGAGCTATCAAATGTATCACCAACTAATACGATTTCCGCAAAATCACCACCGAAAAATTGTACTTGTGATACTTTTTGTTTAGGTGTTGTCGTCGGCATGAAGATTTTTGACGCAATCTTCAATAAATTACACGTATAAGCAACTCCTTGCGCATGATTACCAGCGCTCGCGCATACAACACCGTTTTGTAATTGTTCTTTTGATAAACTTTGAATTAAATTGTACGCACCACGAATTTTGAAAGAGCGAATCAATTGTAAGTCTTCTCGTTTTACATAAACGTCACAATCATATTTCTCAGATAAAACTGTATCACGTTGTAACGGTGTTTTAATAACGATATCTTTCATGCAATTATGAGCCATTAAGATATCTTCAATTTTCACTCTCTCCTTTACCTTCTGCACCATTATATATCATCCTTATCTCTTTTAAATTGGCTCAATCAAAATCCGGGATTTTTAGAACTGCACCTGTATTCGCCGATGTTACCATCTGTGCATAACGTCCAAGCCAGCCAGTTTTCACTTTCGCTTCTGGTCGTTTCCATTCTTTTTTACGCTTATCTAATTCTTCATCACTAACTCTTACTTCTAGCAAGCGTTCTTCAACATCAATACATACAATATCCCCTTGTTCAAGAAGTGCAATCGTTCCACCCGCAGCTGCTTCTGGTGAAATATGTCCTACTGAAATACCACGTGAAGCACCCGAGAAACGACCATCCGTTAATAGCGCAACATCTGCACCTAATCCCATTCCAGCAATCGCTGAAGTTGGCGCTAACATCTCTGGCATACCAGGGCCACCTCTTGGTCCTTCATAGCGAATAACAACTACATCGCCTTTCTTCACTTTTCCAAGCATAATGCCCGCAAGCGCCTCATCTTGTGAATTAAAAATAACGCAAGGTCCTTCAAAACGCTTTACCTCTGTTGCACCGCTTTTAATAACCGCTCCATCTTTCGCAAGGTTTCCTTTTAATATACGTAATCCCCCTTCTTCACTATGAGGGTTTTCGAGAGAATGAATAACTTCCTTATCTTTAATCTCTGCATGAGCAATGTTTTCTCTTAACGTCTGCCCGGTAGCCGTTATTCGGTCTAGATGAAGCACCCCTTCTTTTCGGCTTATCTCTTTCAAAATTGCACTAATCCCGCCCGCTCGATCAATATCTTCCATGTGCCAATTGGAAGCAGGGCTTACTTTACATAAATGTGGTACACGTCTTGAAACGGCATCAATGCGATTCATATCGTAATCTAAACCCGCTTCTTGTGCGAGAGCTAATGTGTGCAATACTGTATTCGTTGATCCACCCATTGCCATATCAAGCGCGAACGCATCATCAATCGCTTCTTCCGTTACGATGTCTCTTGGTTTAATATCTCTTTCAATTAAAATTTTTAATTTCTCTGCTGCTTGTTTAATTAACTCTTCACGTCTTGGATCAATTGCTAAAATACTCCCGTTACCAGGAAGAGCTAAACCTAACACTTCACATAAACAGTTCATAGAGTTCGCCGTAAACATTCCGGAACAAGAACCACAAGATGGACAGCCATGATCTTCAATATCCTTTAATTCTTCTTCTGAAATTTTCCCAGATTGATAAGCTCCTACTCCTTCAAAAACAGAACTTAAATCGACAACTTCTCCTTTAGATGTTTTTCCTGCTGCCATCGGGCCGCCTGAAACAAACACAGTCGGAATGTTAATACGTAGTGCAGCCATCATCATACCAGGTGTAATTTTGTCACAATTTGGGATACAAATCATGCCGTCAAACCAGTGTGCATTTACAACCGTTTCTACTGAATCTGCAATAATTTCACGACTCGGAAGAGAATAACGCATACCGATATGTCCCATCGCAATACCATCGTCAACTCCAATCGTATTGAATTCGAATGGTACCATACCTGCCGCGCGAACTGCCTCTTTTACAAGTTTCCCAAACTCGTTCAAGTGCTTATGCCCTGGAATAATTTCAATAAAAGAATTACAAATCGCTATGAAAGGTTTATCAAAATCTTCATCTTTCAAACCAGTTGCTTTTAATAAACTACGGTGCGGCGCTTTATCAAAACCTTTTTTAATCATGTCACTTCTCATCTTGTCAAATCCCCTCTTACGTATTTTTCACTTACAATCACTTACTCTATTTTTTCACTAATTCTTTCGGTGCATGAATCCAGCTCATCATTTCACGAAGCTCTGCCCCTACTTTTTCTAACTGATGATTTCGCTCTGCTTTTTTCATCGCATTATACGTTGGACGCCCTGCTTGATTTTCTAAAATCCATTTCTTCGCAAATTCACCTTGCTGAATTTCTGTCAAAACACGCTTCATTTCCTTCTTCGTTTCATCTGTAACAATTCTCGATCCTGTTACATAATCTCCGAACTCTGCCGTATC
Source organism: Bacillus sp. D48C (assembly GCF_053345735.1). Classification (NCBI taxonomy): domain Bacteria; kingdom Bacillati; phylum Bacillota; class Bacilli; order Caryophanales; family Bacillaceae; genus Bacillus; species Bacillus sp. D48C. The sequence continues at coordinate 121,859 of NZ_JBKFAQ010000014.1, read as the reverse complement.
TGAAATAGAATGGCGCATATTCGTTAAACCGCCTTCGTACATTAAATCAACAATTAACTTTAATTCATGCAAACATTCAAAGTATGCAATTTCAGGTCGATATCCACCTTCTGTTAATGTTTCAAAACCAGCTTTCACAAGCGCAGTTACCCCGCCGCAAAGCACTGCTTGCTCTCCGAATAAATCCGTCTCTGTTTCTTCTTGGAATGTCGTTTCAATTACGCCTGCACGTGTACAGCCTACACCTTTTGCATACGCAAGAGCTAAACTTAATGCTGTTCCTGTTGCATCTTGATGTACTGCCACTAATGCCGGAACACCATTTCCTTCTTGAAATACACGACGAACGAGGTGACCTGGACTTTTTGGCGCGACCATCGCTACATCTACGTAACTTGGCGGGTTAATTTGTCCGAAGTGAATATTAAATCCATGTGAGAAAAGTAACATGTGTCCTTCACGAAGATTCTCTTCTACCTCTGCTTTATACACATAAGCTTGCTGTTCATCTGGCAATAACATTTGTACAACTTGTGCGGTTCGAACCGCTTCTGAAACAGACATTACTTCAAATCCATCTGCTTTCGCTACTTCATACGACTTACCAGGACGAACACCAACTACAACTTCTACACCAGAATCACGTAAATTTTGTGCTTGCGCATGACCTTGTGATCCATAACCAACTACTGCAACAGTTTTTCCTTGTAATAACTCTACATTTGCATCTTTCTCATAATATGTTTTCATATTCCATACACTCCTTATAATTTATTTACTTGCAGTACATCAATTAATTTTTTCAACTGACTAACAAGTAATGTCGCTTCATTTTCAGTACAAACTGCTGTGAGTTTCATTTCAGAAACACCACTTGTATCTCTTTCATTTAAATGTAAAGAAGAAATATAATAACCACGCCGAGCAAAAATCCCACTTATACGTAATAAGACGCTTGGCTCGTTATGAATAACGAGTGAAAAAGTATGACTCATTCTTCCCACCTCTTCATAATCATTTCGTTATTCCCTTTGTTTGGCGGAACCATCGGAAATACGTTTTCACCTTCTTCTACACAAAAATCAACTACGGCAGGACCTTCATGAGCAAATGCTTCTAACATCACTTGTTTCGCCTCTGTTGAATTTGTCGCTCTTAATCCCTTCACTCCATAAGCTTCTGCCACTTTCACAAAATCTGGCGATCCAATTTTTGATTCTGATAAACGATTTTCATAAAACATTTCTTGCCATTGCCTTACCATCCCTAAAAATTTGTTATTTATGATAAATACTTTTACAGGGATGTTATTTTCAGCAATTGTTTGTAGTTCTTGAATGTTCATTTGAAAAGAAGCATCACCTGCAATACAAATGACAAGTTCTTCTTTTTTAGCTAGCTGAGCACCAATTGCTGCTGGAAAACCAAACCCCATCGTTCCTAATCCTCCAGAGGTAAGGAACGTCCGAGGTTTTCTTGCTTTATAGAAGTGAGCAGCCCACATTTGATGCTGTCCTACTTCTGTTGTGACAATCGCTTCACCATTCGTTAATTCACTTACTAAGTTGATCACATGCTGTGGTTTTAACTCAGATTCTTTTTGCTTATAAGAAAGTGGATATTCTTCTTTCCATGCCTTTACTTTCTGAAGCCATTCGTCTGTTTGTGTATAAATAGACATATGTAACAACATGTGTAACGCTTTTTTCACATCACCAACAATGGGATGCTCTACAGTTACATTTTTATGAAACTCAGAAGGATCAATATCAATATGTACTTTTTTCGAGTGCGGAGAAAAAAGTTCTAATTTTCCTGTTACACGATCATCGAAGCGAACACCTAATGCAAGTAGTAAATCACATTCTGTTACCGCCATATTAGCAGCGTATGTCCCATGCATACCAAGCATCCCTAAAAACAATGGATCTCCCGGTGGATATGCACCAAGTCCCATTAAAGTTGAAACGACTGGAATACGGTTCTCCCTTGCGAATTCAAAAAGTTCATCGGATCCACCTGAATGAATGACACCTCCCCCAATATAAAGAAGCGGACGCTTTGATTTTGAAATTGCTTTAGCTACCTCTCTAAGTTTCATGCTGTCTGGTACAAGTTCTGGTTTGTACCCCGGAATATCAACTTCTTCATTAAAGAAACTGGTGACTTTTGCATTTTGAACATCTTTTGGAATATCGATTAATACTGGTCCCGGGCGTCCGCTTTCGGCGATGTAAAAAGCTTCTTGCACAATTCGTGATACATGATTTACATCACGAACTTGGTAATTATGCTTCGTAACAGGTACTGTAATTCCGACAACATCCGCTTCTTGAAATCCATCTTTACCAATTAAAGGCGTTGCAACTTGGCCGGTAATGACAACTAAAGGAATCGAATCCATATAAGCGTCTGCTAAGCCGGTAACTAAATTTGTCGCCCCTGGGCCAGAGGTAGCAAAGACTACCCCGACCTTTCCAGAAGCTCTCGCATATCCTTCAGCCGCATGAATGGCAGCTTGTTCATGACGAGTTAAAACATGTTTCAAACCACTTTCGTATAACGCATTGTATACTGGTAAGATCGCTCCGCCTGGATAGCCGAAAACGGTCGTTACACCCAATTTCTTCAAACATTGAATCACGTGCCCAGCGCCTGTCATTTCTTCACACTGTAACTTCTCATACGCTGTATACTGCTGCTTCATTTCAATTAACTCCTCTCCTTATTTATGCTAAGCTTTCCGTCAGCCCGGGAACACGTACTCCTCTTTCTCTCGTTAATTTTTTAAATTCTTCGGTCAATTGTTTCGTTACACTTCCTGGTTTCCCATCTCCAATTTCTCTCGAATCAACTTTTACAACTGGAATTAACTCCGCTGCTGTTCCTGTTAAAAATACTTCATCCGCTACATATACATCATGGCGAGTGAATGGTCTTTCCTCACATGGAATACTCAGTCGTTCACATAGCTCGATAACACTATTTCTCGTAATACCTTCTAATGCTCCTAAATAGGATGGTGGGGTTAATACTTTTCCATCTTTCACAACGAAAACATTATCGCCAGAACCTTCACAAACATATCCTTGTTGATTTAACATAAGAGCCTCTAACACTCCTGCTTGTGCCGCTTCAATTTTTACAAGTACGTTATTTAAGTAGTTCATTGACTTAATGCGTGGATCTAATGCATCTGGCGTATTACGTCTTGATGCAACAGATACAACGCTTAATCCATTATCGTAAAATTCCTGAGGGAATAACTTTAATTGTTCTGCAATGATAATAACGCTCGGTTTCACACAACTTCTAGGGTCGAGCCCTAAGTCACCTTTTCCTCGTGAAACAATTAAACGAATGTAAGCATCCGCATACTCATTTTTTTGCAACGTTTGTAAAACTGCTTCTTCCATTTCGTCAACTGTCAGTGGGACTGTAAGTAAAATAGATTTTGCCGATTCATATAATCGTTTTACATGTTCTTTTAAACAAAATACATTTCCTCCGTAACTACGAATCCCTTCAAATACACCGTCTCCGTATAAAAAGCCGTGATCATATACTGAAACAACTGCCTTTTCTTTTTCTACAAATTCCCCATTCATGTAAATGTACTGGTTTCCCATCTCACATCGCTCCTCTTTTTTTCTCTATTTTTTGCAATCTATTTCTACATCGATTGCTGAGATGAGTATTTTTAACAGAATATTCAGTATATAAATATTAAAAATATACTCGTCTCAACAATCGATTACTTACATACTTGTAGCAATCCATTGCTGAGACGAGGGAATCGTGGTACCACTCAGCTTCCTTACACTTCTCACGAAATATAAGCTCTGCAAGTCCAATTAGACTTTTGTTTTTCTATCGGGAACAAACCCGCTACTTTTTACTAATTTTCAAAAGTAGTGCTCCGAGGTGATTTTCAATGAGTGCATTGTTACCACCCTCACAGCCTCGGGGCAGCTCTCTGAAACAATCTTTATCATTTACTCTCCTCTTCCACGCATTCTCTTATTCTATTTTCTAAAATAAAAACTCTCGCCTCAGCAATCAACTACTACAATTTAGTAGCTTTGATTGCTGAGGCGAGAGTTTCGCGTTACCACTCAGCTTCCTTATACTTCTCGCGAAATATAAGCTTCGTAGGTCCAATTAGACCCCCGTCCTTTTACCGGAGACGATGCCGCCGCCCTCTACTCAGTTTCCCTTTCGCAAGCGATGCTCCGAGGTGATCTTCAATGATTTGATTGTTACTACTCTCGCAGCCTTGGAGTAGCTCTCTGAAACGATCATAATCATCTACTTTCCTCTTCTTTGCATATACAACATATAAAGTTAGAAAATTTTTAATTAACTTTTATTTGTTACACGTATTATAGGACGTTGTTCTTTTCTTTGTCAACATGTTTTTTCAAAAAAAATCTAAATTCATTCTATTTATTTTTTCTCAAATCAAAATTGGAATGAATTACTTACATACACTCATATATTGCTTAAGTATGTTTGCACTACTACATAAAGAAAAATTTATGAGGAGATGAGAAAACTATGTTAAAAGGGAAAGTAGCGTTAGTTACAGGAGCAAGCCGAGGAATTGGACGAGCGATCGCTAAACGTTTAGCAAATGACGGTGCATTGGTTGCTGTTCATTACGGTAATCGAAAAGATGACGCTGAAGAAACTGTTCATGAAATTCAATCAAATGGTGGCCAAGCTTTTTCTATCGGCGCAAATTTAGAATCCTTACATGGTGTAGAAAACCTTTATAAAGCTTTAGATACTGAATTACAAAAGCGCACTGGTGAAACACAATTTGATATTTTAATAAACAATGCTGGCATTGGTCCTGGTGCTTTTATTGAAGAAACGACTGAACAATTTTTTGATAGAATGTTTTCAGTAAATGCAAAAGCACCATTCTTTATCATTCAACAAGCACTGCCACGTTTACGTGACAATAGCCGAATTATTAATATTTCATCCGCTGCGACCCGCATTTCTTTACCTGATTTTGTTGCATATAGTATGACGAAAGGCGCTATTAATACAATGACTTTTACACTAGCAAAACAGCTTGGAGCACGAGGAATAACGGTGAATGCAATACTTCCAGGATTTATTAAAACAGATATGAATGCAGAACTCTTGAGCGACCCGATGATGAAGCAGTACGCTACTACTATTTCCGCTTTCAATCGCTTAGGTGAAGTAGAAGACATTGCCGATACTGCTGCATTTCTTGCTTCTCCAGACAGCCGCTGGGTTACTGGACAATTAATTGATGTGAGCGGAGGATCTTGTTTATAAAAAACATATATTTTCAAATCTTTTTTATTGCGCAATAAAACAATTTATATAATACTATATAAAACATATACATTTAGGAGGATTACAGCAATGTCCGAAAAAACATACGAACTCGCAACCTTCGCAGGCGGTTGCTTTTGGTGCATGGTAAAACCATTTGATGAACTTCCTGGTATTCATAAAGTACTTTCTGGCTATGCAGGAGGTCATGTAGAAAACCCAACATATGAACAAGTAAAAACCGGAACATCTGGACATTTAGAAGTTGTTCAAATTACATTCGATCCTTCTATTTTTCCTTATCAGAAATTACTAGACTTATATTGGCCACAAATCGATCCAACTGATGATGGCGGACAATTCTTTGACCGTGGTCCATCTTATCGTACCGCTATTTTTTATCATAACGAAACACAAAAAGGGCTTGCTGAAAAATCAAAACAAGCTCTTGCAGAAAGCAGTATGTTTAAAGATCCAATCGTGACTGAAATTCGTCCTGCTGCACCTTTTTACGAAGCAGATGACTACCACCAACATTTCTATAAAAAGAATCCAGAGAAATATGCTACTGAGCAAAAAGAATCTGGCCGTGAAGACTTTATTAAAGAAAATTGGCAAAAAAAATAATAAAAACGCATCGTGCTTTTTTAGTACGATGCGTTTTTATTTTTGATAAAAGTACCATACAATTAACAGAACAATTGCTGTTAGTGACCAAAGTACTATCTCGTTTTTCACTCTATTCTTTTTCTTAGTCATTTCATTCCCTCCTAATAACAATTAAACATATTCAAGTTTTTCTTTGTTTAATTGTCCACCTTATATACATGAATACATCCTTACAAATTCTAATAGCAAGACCACCAATAATTCCGATTGCAATTGAAATTACTAACATCTGTCCAAAACTAAAAGAATTTGTGTACGTTATGTAGAGAACGATACATATAAGTAAAACATCCGGTAAAGAAAGTAAAAACCTTTTAAGCATTCCTTTATTCTCCTCTATACTTTATTTATATCTTCTACTGTAATTTTGAAAGAAAGTTTGTTCAAAAATTCCATTTAGACCCTCATTTTACGAAAAATAATAAGAATCCCTTTTTAAAAGAGATTCTTATTCAGCAGATTTAAGTTTAATTATTTTCTACATATCCTATTCCATAATTACTCCTAAAATAGAATAATATTACTAATCATTTATTGTAAATTGACTATTTGCCAGGCGACCGAATGTCGCGCCAGCTACCTACATCACATTGGCCAAATTCATTATTACCTACCGCGACCACCGTGCCGTCTGATTTTAGTCCGACTGTATGTGCACAACCAGCCGCTATCGCTACAATATCGCGCCAATCGCTTACGTTACATTGACCATACTCATTCCAGCCCACGGCCACCACGGTACCGTCTAATTTTAGTCCGATTGTATGATTCGTACCAGCCGCTATTGCTACAATATCTATCCAGCCACTCACATCACACTGGTTATGTTTATCATTCCCCACTGCTGTCACCGTACCGTCTCGTTTAAGACCAACAGTATGAAGATACCCAGCCTTGACCGATACAATACCTCGCCAGCTACTTACATTGCATTGACCATATCGATTATTTCCCACAGTCGTCAATGTGCCGTCCAATTTAAGACCGACTGTATGCCAGTCACCCGCTGTGACTGCCACAATACCTTGCCAACTGCTTACATTGCATTCTCCTTCTTTATTTCGGCCGACCGCTACTACCGTGCCATCCGATTTAAGGCCAATAGTACGACGCCACCCTGCCGCAACCGCTACAATATTATGCCAATCGTTTACATCACATTGTTCATGCTTATTCCAACCCACTGCTATCGCAGTATTGTCACATGTAAGACCGATTGTGTGAGCATTACCTGTGTTCGTCGCCATATGAACATTGCCTGCTGCAACTGCTTCAATATCTCGCCAGCCACATACATTGCATTCTCCTTCTTTACTCCGGCCCACCGCTACTACCGTGCCATCCGATTTAAGACCAACAGTATGACCACGCCCCGCCGCTATCGTATCTTTTGGCCATCGCTTCAATTTTTCTTTCGGTAAAATGTAATCCATGTTTTACCTCCTTGCATATAAGCAACTGTATCATAATAGATATTTTTATCAAATTTCATTATAAATCTACATTTACAAAGAAAGCTTATTTTACTTCTTCAAAAAATAAAAACCTCCAGTTTAAATACTAGAGGTTTTCTCGTTATTTCTTCAAGCGGTCAATAAAATCGTTCAATTTATCTAGCGATTTCATATTCAGATTGCAAGCTACACCATCTTTGCAAATGTAGTTTCCCTTTTTAACGAAAGTTCCTGGTACATCACCTTTAATTTCAACTAAAAACATCCCTACTTCTTCATGCCCATGACATAATGAACAAATACTTTTTTTATTTAAACTTTGGAACGTTCCTTGCAGACCAACAAACTTATTTTTATCATTTTTCGCTATAATAAATTTCCTGCTTGATCCTTTGTCAATCCAGCTTAAATAAGATAATTCTTTCATATCCAGTTCTTCCATATCGGGAAGTTTTAGCTTTTTTGCTTTAGGAAATAATTTTTTTAATGTTTGTGCTGTAACTTCTTGAAACGGAATTACATACGGATTTATTTTCATTAAAAATGATTCTGCATCTTCTCTATTTTGAACTGTTAATACCGTATCAATTAACTCTTTCTGTTCATCGGTTAAATTCTCAAATACATGTATTATCTTTTCGATCGCAAGTGATTTTAACGCTTGAATTACACCTCTATCGTTTGCCGTTGCATGCCCGTTTGCTAAAATATAAGCTTGTGATTTTATAAAATTATATTGATCACTTCTAATAAACGCTTCCATCTTTATCACTCCATACAAATTGTTGATCTAGTTTTATTGTATACAATGATTACGTTTTTTGATATGTAAAAGATAACTTAGAAACAAACATTACATACATCACTTATTCTCTACCGCTGCATTTCCTGACAAAAGAAGCCATCATCTGTTTTCCATTCCGCATATAATACGTCTTCAAATTTAGTAATTCCTTTTTGCTTTATTTGTTTATAAAGCCACCCTTCATCAAATCCTGCTTCCCTCAAATTATCCTTAACTACTTTCCCATCACTAATTAATGAAATTGGTAAGTAGACAGGCTTATGTTTTAAACTTAAATCATTTATAGTAGGAGATTCGTATTTACTTTTTTTCAGAACGCTTATGTTTCCATTAGGTTCCAATATCATATATTCAACTTCTCGGATTGAAAATATATCTTTTTGTTGCCTAAGCATTTGTTGTAATTGGTTTATATCCAAATGATTCGATTTTAATTGATCTCTGTCAATATATCCATTACGAATAATAATAGAAGGATATCCTTCAAAAAACCTTCTTGTCCCCCTATATTTTTGCGTTATCACTTCTATTGCGTAAATTAATACTGTCCATACTAGTACCGCATATAAAATGGACCAGACTTTCACTTCAGGGTCATATATCGTATTTCCAACCAATTCTCCGAGTACAATGGCAGAAATAAAATCAAAAGGTGTTAGCTGCGATATTTGTGTTTTCCCTAATATTTTAGTAGCAATTAATAAAACAAAAAAACCAACAAAAAGTTCTATCGTTATTTGTCCAAGATGATTCATATATGTTCACCTTTCTGCTTTTCACTCAAATGTTATGTATCCAATTTAGTAAAAAATGGCACATTGTCGCTATTATCATGTCCATTCACATCCAATAAATACAAAACAAAAAGAGTCTGATTCAAAGTAATATATGAATCAGACTCTTTTCCTCTTATTTAGAATACACAATCTTTTTAATCGTTTCCCCAGAAAGAAAATATTCTTCTGCAAGTTGATGAATAGCAATCCCACTTTTAAACGCTTCTTTAATTGCTTTATTTCTTTCATCTAGTTGTTTTCTTCCGCCAGATCGTGTACCCCATTTATAATGTTTCGTTTCTTGTTTCGGAATGTAAATTGTTTCACCTTGTATATACTTTTGAATTTCAGTAATTAAACTCTCTGGTAAAACAGCATTAGCTTTTACGTATTTCATTTCTGCTCGCCCCTTATTTTTTATGGTTCATTTCAATAAGGTGCAAAGCCAAATATAAAAAATGATACGAGCTCATATAGGCGATTGTATATTACTTGTCTACCTCACGCAAAGTATCGCCATTTCCATACTTGGCTTTGCATGAGACGTTGCAGTGTCTGGCAATTGAATTATAATCGCCATATAAACACCTCCTAATATACCTTTTGCATTTTATTATATGATAAAATCCCTCTCCTTGCATCTTCATACTTTTTCAGCAATAAATAATTAATTTTGATATAATACTTTTTATTGAATCAAAAATCATTGTGAGGTTACGTTATGAGGAAAAAAATTATCATTACAATCGTTACACTATTCTTTATTATCACGGCATTATTCGGAACATACAAATTGATGAACGCAAGAAGCTTTCAATTATTTGGAGATTTAACACAACGCGTAGAAACAAATGAAAAAGTGATCGCTTTAACTTTTGATGATGGCCCTACTAACAATGTAAAACAAATATTACCGTTACTAGATAAATACAACGCTAAAGCTACTTTCTTTTTAATTGGAAATGAATTAGAGAAAAGTCTATCATTAGGAGAAGCTATCGCGCAATCTGGGCACCAGCTTGGAAACCATACATATTCTCATAAAAGAATGATTTTCAAAACACCTTCTTTTATTAAAGATGAAATAGAAAAAACGAATTCATTAATCCGCCAAACAGGATTTACAGACGAAATTGATTTTAGACCGCCTAACGGAAAAAAATTAATTGGACTACCCTATTATTTAAATAAAAATAATATTGAAACGATTATATGGGATCTTGAGCCCGATACTTTTTATAAATCTGCGGCTGATAAAATTAAATATGTTAATAAAAATGTAAAACCAGGTTCTATCATTTTACTGCATTCTATGTATGATGAGTCTGATGACAATTTAAAAACGATTGAAGGTATTTTAGATTCTTTATCTAAGAAGGGCTATCAGTTCGTAACAGTAAATGAATTGCAAAAAAGAGCAAAATAAAAAGAAAGGTAGCGTATCTTTGTATGATACGCCACCTTTCTTTTTATATAATGCCAAGTACATTTAAGAATACGATAATAATCGCAATTGGTGCGATAAAGCGAAGTAAGAATAACCATAATACGAATAGTTTATAACCTTTATTTTTACTTACACCTAGCTCTTTCATTAATACATCTTTCTTCATTTTTAAAGGAACAAAGATAGAAACTAATAATACACCAAGTGGCATTAAAACGTTACTTACTGCATAGTCCGCTAAATCAAAGACTGTCTTTCCGAAAATCTTCAGATCACTTAATATACCGAATGATAATGCTGATGGTACCCCAACAACGAAGATTAATAACCCTACGATTAAGGCCATTTTTTCACGTTTCCCTTTACCTTTTGATGTTAACGATGCAACACTAATTTCTAACATCGAAATTGCTGATGTAATCGTAGCGAAGAAGAATAGTAATAAGAAAACGATGAAGAATAATTTTCCGAATGCCATTTTACTGAAAATAGCTGGCAACACGATAAATAATAGTCCCGGCCCTTGAGATGGTTCCATTCCAAATGCGAACACAACTGGGAAAATTGCAAGTCCTGCAAGTAATGTAATAACAAGAGTTAAGGCTACGATAGAAAATGCTGAACGTGGTAAGCTTTCTTCTTTCGGTAAGTATGAGCTATACGTTACCATAACGGCTACCCCGACAGATAATGAGAAAAACGATTGCCCCATTGCGTATAATATAACTTCTGATGTTACATGTGAGAAATCAGGTTGTAAGAAGAAACGAACGCCTTCTCCAGCACCATCTAATGTAAGTGCACGAACGATTAATACAAAGAATAAAACGAATAGTGCTGGCATGAAATATTTATTTACTTTTTCAACACCATTTTGTACACCTTTACTTACGATGAAAATAGTAATAAGGATGAATAATAGCTGTGATCCAACTGCTAAATATGGATTGGAAATGATTTCACCAAACGTAGCTTCGTATGCTCCATTTCCTTCCCATAGTCTACCTGTAATTGCATTCCATAAATATAATAAAATCCAGCCTCCTACAACACTGTAGAAAGAAAGTAATATGAAACATGTTACAATTCCTAATTTACCTAACCAAGGCCATAACGTTTTAGGAGCAATCTCTCTATATGCATCGACAGCCTCTTTTTGTGTACTTCTTCCAATAACAAATTCAGCTAATAATAGCGGTAAACCAATTAATAATGTGAAACCGATGAAAATTAAGAAGAACGCTCCGCCTCCTCCAATGCCGGCCATATATGGGAATTTCCAAATCGCCCCAAGACCAATTGCCGAACCTGCTGCAGCTAATACGAAACCTAATTTCGATGTCCATTGCTGTGAATTCATTTGTTAATCTCCTCTCTATCTCTTTTTCTTTGTTACAATTCGGTATTTATATTGTTCTATCAATACTCTTTTCTAATACGTTCACTTCCTCCCTAATAAAAAAACGTCCCTACGTAAATACGTAGGGACGACAAAAATATCGCGGTACCACCCTAGTTGTGAAGAACACTAAGAAACCACCTAAATAAAAACGCCCCTACGCAAAAACGTAGGGACGATAAAATATCGCGGTACCACCCTAGTTATGAAGCCACACCAAAGTTAGGACCTAAATAAAAAACGTCCCTACGTAAATACGTAGGGACGATAAATATCGCGGTACCACCCTAGTTGTGAAAAAATCTTCACCACTTTATTTGATAACGGTATAAACTACCGTCTTTCATTTCCTCATAATGCGAGATTTATGAAAGATGCTCCAGGACGAACTTCATGAATAATCTATATACTGATTCACACCAACCATCAGCTCTCTGAAATAGGGAGATATTCACTACTATACCCTTTCATTGCCCAAATATTATTTTCCGAATTGATTACTATCATTTTTATCACACATTAAAAATAGTGTCAACTTATATTTTGAATTTTTATGTATTACAATCTATTTAAAAATTCGAAATATAAGTTTTAGTTTAGAAAACAAGTGGATTAGTACATAACGAATTCTAACAGGCAATAGAAAAAGAATTACGTATTATTGATACTTATTCAATAATACAAATCATCTAGAAACATAACCTGTCTCTCTGTATTCATTTTTTAAGAGTTTGATGGATACCAAGAAAATTTCGCATCACTATCCAGTGGTCTATTTTTCGTTTCTTCTTTAATTACACGAAACCATTCATTTAGAATTTGAGTTTTGGGCAATTGAGCAGCAAGGTTATCTTCCCAAATTATATGTGAAAACCAAGCTTTCGTTTCCCATTCAAACTGCAATTGCGCAAACGAAATTATAGGGTGATCAGCTTCATGAAATTGCTCATTTACTGCATTTGAAACTTCTGGAGCTTGCGGTAACAACTCGTTCTGAATTCTATTTCTTATCGTCTCATTTTCTAGCTGATCCCAGAAATACAATTGCCCATTTATTTGATAAAAAATATCAAATGAAGCCTCACCTTTCTTCAAATTCAATAATACGAAGGCACGTTCCACATCATTGTCAGCCGCCTTTACAGCATTAATAATTATATTTTGTGCCATTGATACCCAGTAACTAGTCGCTTCCTCTACCGGTGATTCAACATACAATTCTTCACTTAATTCATGAAGAGTGGCTTCTTGCTCATTTACTTTTTCAACTTTTTTAAAAAACCTATTAAAAAAACCCATAACTTCCCCCTTATTACTATTTTCTATTTCACAAAATAAAAAATAGATTTTTCTTGCTCATCCACATTTACTCCTGGCGCGTATGTATGAACTTGTTGCAATACTTCTTCTATTAGCAACTCTAACTCCTGCACACTATTTTCTGGACTCCCTATTAATGTATCTGCCATACGTTTATATAATTTTTCAGGTTTAATAGTCATTCGTTCCACATTATTAGGCATCCATTTAAACGCTGGATGATATACGTACATTTTATTCAAACCAAATAAAACACCAAATACATTCCTTTGTACTTCACAAATAACGTCATAAAGCATAAGCCAATCTTTCCGTTTTAAAAGCGCCTTTCGATTGTGCCAACGATTACTTAACCATAGATTTTCTGAAATCATCCGTTTTGCTAGTTCATCTGGATATGCCGCTACTCTATCTTTTAATTCATTCACTTTCCCTTCTCCATACAAACTAACACCATCATGAACAGATGATACAATACATTGTTTTTCATAACTTATATCATATTGATCCACCACATCCGAAATCACTTTCTCTACTGTCTCTGTTAAAAAGTTACTAATCTCTAATTTAATTCCCTCTTTCGTTAAATACGTTTCCGACCATTCTTCTTCCTCATACGGATGATACGATAATATTTTCCCATCAATATGATAAATAGGGGCCCTACGATCCTCATCTTCCGGCGGTGTTGACCATAAAATATGTAATTCTATATCTGAATGTTCATCTTCAAGTTTTCTAGCTACTGAACCCGCTAAAATAATAGCTTCCACTTTCGGATTTTTCCTATAAATCTCTGCCATCTCTATTGCTTTCTCTTTTAATCCCAATTCATTTCCTCCTAAAATTGCAGTAATCCCCTTACTTTTCATTTATCTATTTCGATTTTACAGCTTGCATTACCTTTTCAAATTCCTACTACATCATATTTCTATCCAATAGCGCTGAATAACTTCACCAGTACGAGAAGAAACTACTTCATTTTCTAACACACCGCCAACCTTTTGAATCGTTTTAGCAGAACCGATATTGGATTTATCGCAAGTTATTAACACTTTCTGTAATCCTAATTTTTGTGCTTCAGCTAATGCAAGTTGTAGTTGTTTCGTAGCGTAACCGTGGCGACGCTTATTTGGATGGACACTATATCCAATATGACCGCTTTCCCGTAATAATTCTGGATTTAATCTATGTCTAATATTCACAAAACCTATAAGTTCCCTTTTTTCAAAACTTAAAAACTGGCTAGATGGCACTCGATTAGCTAGTATATTTTCTCCTAGTTCTTGTTTACTCACTTTTTCAAACCATTCATCAAGAGAATCAAAGTTTTGTAAAGAACTACTTCCATGTGGTTGTTCCCCTGATTGTAAAAATGCCTGTCTATACGCCGTAATATGCTCACTATATTCATGGATTGGTTTTAATAGTTTCATTGTTCTTCTCCCCCTTCTTCATTCCATAAAACAAACACCTTAATAGCAGCTATTCACTATTAAGGTGTTTCTATCCTTTTTATTCAAATAACCCCATACTCAAATAACGTTCCCCTGTATCAGGCGCAATACATAAAACTTTTTTACCAGCGCCTAGACGTTTCGCTATCATGATTGCAGCGTAAACAGATGCTCCAGAAGACGGCCCAACTAATAATCCCTCTTGTCTAGCTAAGTTTCTCATTGTCGTTAAAGCCTCTTCGTCTGCAATTTGAATAATTTCGTTATACACTTCTATATTTAAGTTTTTCGGGATGAACCCTGGGCTTGTTCCTACTAGTTTATGAGGACCTGGTACACCACCTGATAAAACGGGAGATCCTTTCGGTTCCACTACTGCAATATATAAGTTTGGTAATTTCTCTTTTAACGTTTCACCAGTCCCTGTAATCGTTCCGCCTGTTCCTGCCGTTGCAACAAAGGCGTCAAGCTCTCCATCCATTTGTTCATAAATTTCAAGCGCAGTCGTATAGCGGTGAATATTCGGATTAGCTGGGTTTTCAAATTGTTGCGGAATAAAACTATTCGGTATTTGCTTTTGCAATTCTAACGCCTTCGCAATTGCTCCTGGCATTCTTTGTTCTGCTGGTGTTAAAACTACTTCTGCCCCGTATGCTTTTAATAAATTAATACGCTCTTTTGACATATTGTCTGGCATAATTAAAATCGCTTTATACCCTTTAGCTGCTGCATTCATCGCTAAACCAATCCCTGTATTCCCGCTTGTCGGTTCAATGATTGTATCTCCTGGTTTGATGAGACCATTTTCTTCTGCAACGTGAAGTAAATTATAAGCAGCACGGTCTTTCACACTGCGCGATGGATTAAACATTTCTAGTTTCACATACACATCTGCTGCGTCTTCCGGAATAAATTTAGATAATCGGACGACAGGTGTATCGCCTATTAATTCTGTTACGTTTTCACATAATTTCATAGCGCATCCCCTATTCTATCGTTTTCTTATCACTTGGCAGTAACCATGAAGTGAGTCCAATTAATGGTAGACAACTACATAATAGCATAATAAATTGCAGGCTATATATATCTGCTAATTTCCCAAGAACTACTGCACCTAATGCTCCAAGTCCAAACGCAAGACCTACGATTAATCCTGACACCATTCCCACTTTTCCAGGTACAAGCTCTTGTGCATATACAACAATTACACTAAAACTACTTGAACTAATAAAACCGATACATAAAAATAACGGTACGACCCACACAAGTGAGACATGTGGTAATAACAGTGCAAGTGGCGCTGAACCTAACATTGAAAATACGATGATATTTTTCTTACCAAATCGATCTGCTAACGGTCCTCCGAAGAAAGTTCCTAACACACCAGCAATCATAAATGCGAATACGAAATACTGGGCATTTTTTATAGATAAACCATAATGCTCTATTAAGTAAAATTGATAGAAATTCCCGATACCAGCACCGTACCAAGAACGTACAAAAGTAAGAAAAACAAGAAGTATAATAACGAATTTAATGTGTGTACTTACAATTGCATTTTCCGCCTCAAGCGCAGCCCTCTTCTTCCTTCTTACAGCGCCGGTTGCTAATTCATTTTTGTACCAATTCGATACGAAAATTAATAATACAATTCCTACTGCTGCAAATGCTGTAAAACCTAATGAACCAATTTGACCGAGTGGAACGAAAATTAGCGCTGTAAAAATAGGAGCTAAGGAATTCCCCGTGTTTCCCCCAACTTGATAAATCGCTTGCGCTAACCCTCGTTTTGCACCTGCCGCCATATACGCAACACGAGCGCCTTCTGGATGAAAAACTGCGGAACCTAAACCAATAAATAAAACAGAAATAATAACAATAATAAAGTTTGGTGCAAACGCGAGTCCAATCATTCCAAGCATGCTTGAAAACATACCGAGTGGTAATAAAAATGGTGATGGCTTCTTATCTGAATACATACCAAACACCGGTTGCATAATCGATGACGTCATATTTAAAGCAAACGCAATCCACCCTACTTGCATATAGGATAAATTCATCGTTTTTTCCAAAATAGGAAACAACGCCGGCACAACTGCTTGCATCGAATCATTTAAAAAATGCCCAAAGCTAATCGCAAATAAAATTCGATATATTGTCGGTGTTTCTACAGTTTTTTTGTGTGAAACTGCCTGCATATGTGAATCTCCCCTTTCTGTACAAATTATATATTTATTACAGTAGGTGTAATAAATTCTGACTTTTGAAACATTTCTATTCTATACTGCTTTCATTTCTTTTTCCAGAAATATAACTTAACTCCCGTCATTGGCTTGCATCCTTGTAACTTTCAGCGGTAAAACAGTACAAAAAAAGACAACCCAATCACATACTGGGTTGCCTCTTACATTAAATTGCAAAATGCTTATACTTCTCGTAATCACTCGTCTTACATTCTATTTCTAATTTGGTACCTTCGTTTTCGTAACTCGTAGATAAAACGTGTGCATGATTATTGAAATACGAAACTACCTGTCCTTGATCATATGGAATTAACATTTCACACTTCGTATACTCTTTATAGATGTGTGAGCGAATCATTTCTACAAGTTCTTCAATTCCAACATGTTTCTTCGCTGATAAATAAACGCGATTTTCTTGCACTTTCGGAATTTCAACATCTACCATATCTGATTTATTATAAGCATAGATCGTTGGAATATTTTCTACTCCAATTTTCTTTAACGTTTCATTTGTAATATCAATTAATTGTTCATAATTTGAATTTGCGTAATCTACGACGTGAATAAGTAGGTCTGCTTCCGCTACTTCTTCTAACGTTGAACGGAACGCCTTCACAAGATGATGTGGTAATTTACTTACAAATCCAACTGTATCTGTTAATAAGAATGATTTATTATCTGGCAAATCAATATTTCGTACAGATGTTTCTAACGTCGCGAATAACATATCTTTTTCAAGTACTTGTTTTTCTTCTGTACCATTATAAATTTCAAGCATTGCATTCATCGTCGTTGACTTTCCTGCATTCGTATAACCTACTAATGCTACAACAGGTATTTCATTTTTCTTACGTTGCTTTCGCTGCGTTTGACGCTGGGCAACGAGCGCTTCTAAATCTTTATTTAAAACTGAAATTTGTTCTTCAATTTTACGACGGTCTAACTCTAACTTCTTCTCACCGACACCTTTATTTTTCGTACCAACGCCGCCGCTCTGTCTTCCTAACGATTCACGAAGACCGATTAAACGAGGCATCATATACTGAAGATGGGCTACTTCTACTTGTAGCTGTGCTTCTTTCGTTTTCGCACGTTGCGCAAAAATATCTAAAATTAAAATGGTACGATCAATTACCTTACAATCTAAATCCTCTTCTAAATTTCGAATTTGTGAAGGAGATAATTCATCATTAAAGATGACCATATTCGCATCTATTTCTTGTACATACGCTGCTACTTCTTCAATCTTTCCTTTTCCGATATAATGCGATGGATTTACTCGTTGTAAATTTTGCGTTACTTGCCCAATTACCTCTACATCACAAGCTTCCGCAAGATTTGTTAACTCTTCCATCGAATATGCAAAATCATCTTCATTACCTACATTTACTCCAACTAAAACTGCTCTTTGTAATACTTCTTCCATATATTTATTCCTCCATTTCGATTACGTAAAATAAAAAACACAGGTCGCTGCCTGTGTTTTCGTAAACGGATAAGGGTTCATCAAAGAAATAGAAGAAAGCTGTGCTTTCATCCTATCTCATAGTAAAAAAAGTCCCAAAATCGTATACGTATCCACAATAAGTGTTCACCTATACAATCCCATTCTATTTATAAAGGCAAAACAAAAAGAGGGCGTATTCGTCCCTCCCTCTTTTTCACATATAAGCTTAATAAAGGGTTCCTTTAAAATAGGCAGACCAATCCCGTTCACTCTGTACACAGACAGAGCCTTTGAGCGCTATTCAATTATTGGCACAAAGTATTGAGACGTAATCTGATTAAGATCAAAGGAAGCCCCTCCGTTCATTTTAAGTTACATAAAGTGTAGCATAAGTAATTCGCTTTCACAAGGTTTAACAACCTATATCACACTAAAGAAAATCGTTATATTTTTACTTTAATCGTCATTTTTTGCGAATTTTTCTCACAATAAAAATAACAAAAGCAATTATCAATTTTAGAAACTTCTCGTATATTATTTTTACAACACTCGCTAAATTCCTTCATAGTAAGTTAAGTCGTTCAATACATCAAAAATCTATATTGACATTTTTATAACCTAATATTAGTATCAGGTTATAAAAATAAAAATTAGGAGATGTTCCTATGCATTCTAAATCTCGTATTACTGCAATTGGTACTTATGTTCCAAATCAAATATTGTCTAATAACGATTTAGAAAAGATGGTCCATACGAATGATGAATGGATTGTACAAAGAACAGGAATGAAGGAAAGAAGAATCGCTAGCGAAGAAGAATATTCCTCAAACTTAGCCATTAAAGCAATTAAAAATTTATGTACAACATATAAGAAAAACTTAGAAGATGTCGACTGTATCATTGTCGCTACTACTACTGCTGATTACGTTTTCCCTAGCGTTGCTTGCCAAATACAACAATACTTCAACATACCTCATACACTAGCTTTTGATTTAAATGCAACTTGTGCTGGTTTTACATATGGACTACACGTCGGTAATAGCTTAATCACTTCTGGATCACATGAAAAAGTACTTGTCGTAGCGACAGAGACATTATCTAAAGTTACTGATTATACCGATAGAACGACCTGTATTTTATTCGGTGATGGTGCTGGAGCTATTTTATTAGAAAGAGATGAAGACACCCCAAGCTTTATCGCTGCTCACATGGGAACAAACGGTGATGGCGGCATTCATCTATATAGAACAAACTTATCTACTACTATGAATGGCACACCACTGCAAACAAATGAAAAAATCGTTCAAAATGGAAGAGAAGTATATAAATGGGCAACACGTACAGTGCCAAAAGGCATAAAAGATTTAATACATACCGCAAATATGCCAGTAGATGATATAGACTGGTTCATACCCCACAGCGCTAACTTACGAATGATCGAATCTATTTGCGAAAAATCTCAAATTCCAATACAAAAAACATTAACGAGCGTGGAATATATGGGGAATACCTCTTCAGTCACCATTCCACTCGCTCTAGATTTAGCTATAAAAGAAGGGAAGTTAAATAATGGAGACACACTTTTACTATACGGATTCGGTGGTGGTCTTACACATTTAGGGCTTATTGTAGAGTGGAATTTAATTTAAGTGTATAAAAAGAGGCTCTAGTCAGTAACTAGAACCTCTTTTTCATTTAATTTCTTGCCCCTTTTCGAGACCATATCACAACAGGAATAAGTAATAACGCTAACACGCCTCCAGCCAATGACAATGCCGCATAACTTGAATTCGCTACTACCATACCTGACATCGCTCCACCAGAAGCTCCAGCTAGCGCAATACAAACATCTATTTTCCCTTGTGTTTTAGCACGTGTAGACGGTGTTGTGGAATCAACGATTTGTGCTGTACCACTTATCAATCCGAGGTTCCATCCTAGCCCAAGTAAAGAAAGAGCAACGATTAATAATAATAAAGAATCACTTGGCGCTATCGCAGCTATGACACCCGCTGCAAGTAAAATCACTCCACCAGCTATACTCATTGTAGTTCGGCCAATTTTATCAATTAACATTCCTGTAATGAGAGATGGAAGATACATTGCACCTACATGAAAACCTATCACAAGTCCTACTGCACTTAAACCGTGACCGTGGTGTCCCATATGAACTGGCGTCATCGTCATAATCGCAACCATCACTATTTGCGTAAGTATCATTACGATTGCTCCAACTGTAATACCTCGTTTATTTTCTTTCGCTTCTTCTGTTATTGGTTGCCCTTTATATGTATGTTCCTGTTTATATCTTTCTATTATGTTAGCAATAATTAACGGATCTGGACGAAGCATAACAAAAAGAACTAGACCCGCCAGTATAAATGCTGCTGCCGATAGTATGAACGGACCTGCAAGTTTAGGAACTCCAATTGAATGAGCAAAACTTCCCATTACCCCTACTAAATTTGGTCCTGCAACTGCACCGAAAGTCGTCATTACCATCGTAATACTAACAGCCGTTGCTCTCTGCTTCTTATCTGCTAAATCTGTACCTGCATAACGAGCTTGTAGATTCGTGGCTGTACCGGCACCATATATGAGTAAAGAAATAAGTAAAAGAATAATACTATTTGTTAAAGCTGCCATTACAACACCAATTGCTCCAAATCCACCTACTATAAACCCTGTTGCAAGACCTATCCGGCGTCCATATCGTTGCGAAAGCTTCCCTACTATGAAAGCTGCTAATGCCGATCCCAATGTAAACATAGCAGTTGGTAATCCTGCAAATGCATCTGTTCCAAGCATTTGCTGCGCAAGAAGTGCTCCCACTGTAATACCAGCAGCTAGTCCTGCACCGCCAAACATTTGTGAAATGCTGACGATTATTAACGTTCGTTTGTATAGTTTTTGTTGCTCTTCTTCTGTGTACACATGATTATCTATTAAAGCCCCTGCCTTATCTAGCAATTCCCCATCCTCCTTTTAAAATTAAGCCCTCTTGTTAATGTACTATGTATAACGTTACATATTCAATGGCATTTTCCATTCATCCCTTTCATTCTAAAAAACTTTCTAATCATACTCGACTTATCCCATGCTATATTAAAAATACTACTATTCACAATATGCAAGGAGGAAACAATGAAAAAAACAGGCTGCTATAGCCTGTTTTTCTTTACGCTTCTTCTACTAATCTTCCCCTTCTCTTTTTACTCAAAGCTTTCCCTTCCCAAAACAACAAACTTACGAAAGCACAAATTAAAATAATTGGCACACTTGCTTTATATAAATCTGTAAAACTCATAGCCATCTGATTCTTGGCATAATGATTCACATCATTTGAAAATGTGAGTACCTCTTTCTTTATACTTTCCTCTTGTTTTTCAACTTCTTTTGTCACTTGCCTCATAACTTCTTCTCTTTTTACATCTCTATATTCTACTGGAACTTCTCTTAATATTTCATCCGTCTTGTCGCGAATCAATTCTTCCTTTTTCTCTTTACTTAATCCTATTGTCATTGCATTTTGTTTCTTATTTATATTCGACTCTAAACTTTGATTCTCTATTTTCTCTTTAGTCATTTGTAAAATTTCAGTTTGCTCAGCACTATTCACATGAATATTACGCACCTTTTCTTCTGCATAACGATATACTTTTTCTTTATTTACAGTTAAATTGTGAGTTAAGTTAGAGACAAATATTGCAACCGCCAATACAATTCCAACTTGTCGTAACATTGATACAACACTTTGAGAAGCAGTTAACAGTTCTCCTTCAAACGAAGACGCACTTAAAACTGTAATTGGCCCCACTACTAAACCATATCCAACACCTAATATCATACACGGAATAATAATTTCTATATTTGTTGAATGAACATCAATCATTTGCAACCAATAGTAGGAAAGCCCCATAACAAGAAATCCTGACAAAATAATAGTTACTTTTCCGAGTTTTTTAATTAAAGTTGCTGCAACTGGTGAGACAAAAAATATCATTGCTGAAATAGGTGTCACTAAAAAAGCCGCTTCAATTTCCGTTCGACCTTGTAGTTTCGTCAAGAACGTTGGAAGCAATACAGTAACTCCAATTAAAAATAAATTACTTAATATAACAACGATCGACGCTCCGACAAACATTCGATCTTGAAATAACTTTAAATTCACCATTGGATTATGAATCTTTCGTTCTACTAAAACAAATAGAATAAGAGAAATAGTGCTAATTGCATAACAAGACAAAGCAATATTACTTTGCCATCCCCATGTATTACCTTTTACTAATATGAGAGTAAATGAAAAAATTGCTGTACTACTTAATAGTAGTCCTACCCAATCTATTTTTGAGATAATACGTTCTTCATTTTTTATTTGCAGCATAATGCAGCATAAAATGATTCCAAGAATACAAATTGGAACATTTACGAAGAACACCCATCTCCAACCGAAATTTTGTGTAATAATTCCACCTATCACTGGTCCCATAGCAGCTGACAATCCTTGTGTTACTCCTAAAATCGCAAGCGCAACATGCCTCTTAGCTAATGGCATAGCTGATACACCAATTACCATACTTGTTGGAAATAAAATCGCTGCCCCAATGCTTTGTATAAAACGAGAAAAAATAAGAAAATCACCTGTATTAGCAAAAGCGCAAAGTACCGATCCACCACCAAAAATCACCAGACCAAGAACATACATCTTTGCTTTTCCAAAGATATCAGCTATCCGCCCTAACGGAATGGCAAGTACTGCAATCGTCATTGTATAAACATTTAATACCCAAGACATCTTTTCTAATGAAGTATTTACACTCGATTGTATTGCTGGTAAAGCTATATTCATAATTGTCGTATCAATCATACAAAGAAAGATACCTAGACACATTAAAAAGACAATCTTAATACCCTTTGATTGTTCCATCTTTATATACCCCTTTATTTATTGTGAACGCGTTTTTCATTCTTCTGTTTTATTGTTTTCTTCCGCCTCTAACTCTTCTAATTTTTTCTTCAAAGTCTCTACTTGTGCACTATACGATGCAATACCTACATCTAGTGAAATTTCTTCGACGAAAGTAATACCTACTCTCCACTTTTCATATTTCAATCGAAGATCTGCAATGTACGCTTCTTTTCTTTCAATTTCATCTTTAATCCATTTTTTTATCGTCACATCATCACTATAGTTGCCAAAATACATTCTCATTAAAAAATCCGAACGTAAAACATCCTTCTCTACAGGCGTCTGCATATATTGATAAAACTCTTCACGTCCTTCATCTGTAATAAAGTACATTTTCTTATTCGGTTTCCCCTCTTGCATGACAACCTCTTTTTTTATTTTCCCCTCATTCTCCAATTGTCGTAACGTTGGATAAATCATTCCAAAACTTCCATCAAAAAAGTGGGTAAATACGTCTTCAAAAACAATTTTAATATCGTAACCAGACATTTCTTTTCCCATTAATAAACCTAAAACAACATCTCTTCCCTTCAAAGTAAAACCCCCACATATTATATAATCAATAATCATATTAACAATGTTAATATGATTATTGATTATATACCTTATTCTGTTAATTGTAAAATGTTTCTAAATAAAAAAGCCCCATAATTTGGTTTTACCAATTCACAGGGCCATTTTCTTATTTACTCCTTCACACCTACATCTTGCAAAACTTCAATATCCTCTTTCATTTCATAATAATAAGAAGGCAATTCTATACCATGTTCTAAGAAATAATCCTCTATGAATGAAATAATGATTTTTAACGTTTTCACACGGGCATACAATTTATCGTTACTTTCAATAATATGCCACTTCGCATTTGGCTTACTTGTTCTTTCAAACATGTCTTCCATCGCTTCAACATACTCATCCCATTTTTCACGATTACGCCAATCTTCATCTGTAATTTTCCATCTTTTCAAAGGATTTTTCTCTCTATCGTTAAATCTCTTTAACTGTTCCTCTTTACTTATATGGTAGAAGAACTTCCCTATTATGTAATGGTCATCTGTTAGTAGTTTTTCAAAATCATTAATCTCATCATATGCTCTCATCCACTCTTCCTTTGTAGCAAAACCTTCAACACGCTCAACTAACACACGACCGTACCATGAGCGATCAAAAATGGTAATTTGCCCGTACTGTGGAATTTTGCGCCAGAAACGTTGCAAATAATGGTAACGTTTTTCATGAGGTGCAGGCGCTCCAATTGGATCTACTTGGAACCCACGTGGGTCAAGATGTTCCGTCACCCGCTTAATTGCCCCACCTTTACCAGCCGCATCCCATCCTTCCATAACAAGCATAACCGCGATTTTTTCTTCTTTCAAAATTTGTTGTAATGCTAATAAGCGCCTTTGATATTTTTCGAGTTTCTTGTTGTACTTAGATTTTGATTCAATTTTTTTCGTTAAATCTACTTTAGCAAGATGTCCATTTTCCATAAAACAAATCCCCCTTGTTGTATGACAATGTTATTTTAACATATTTTTGGTAATTTTTTCATATCCTAAAAAGCTGTGTAGGAACATCTCTACACAGCTTCCTTCTCTAATTTCACATCTACAAGCACATTTAACTACATTAAAATAAATAATTTATACGGAACTCTTAGTATATTCTTTTTTTAAAACGTAAAAATAGCCCTTTTAAAAAGGGCAGTAATCTAAGTATAGAAAAAACAAATTTATTCTTTCTTACTACATACGTAATTATGCCAGCTATAAGAGTAGTGAATAAGATATTGATTCACTACTCACAATACTCACTTTACATTATATGGTATATTTACTCGTAAAAAGAAGATAATAACAAGTAAATCCATTAAAGAATGGGAGCTCTCAAAAAATGAAACGAAAAATATTAACTCTCTTTACGCTTATATGTTTAGCACTACCAATGCAAGCTAGTGCTTACACATTTCAGTCACTACCGATTGCGTCAAAGTCTAAACAATGGTATGTCGAAATTGATAAATCTCATAACTCAAACAAGCAAGCAATCCAGCCAAAGCAAGGTGTATTTGATACGTATAGTTTACTCGTAAAAAACATCGGTCATGATGTATCAAACGTATCTGTGGAAATACTTGATAACAATCCTACCTCTAAGGCTACCTTTAAACCTACTACACCTAATGAAAATATTTCTAAAAGTCATACAAGCTTTGAGTACATGGTATTCCCATTAGACTTTAATAGTCATAATTTTAAAGTTGTGATCACTTGGGAAGAAAAGAATTTCTCTTATAACGGCCATCCGGTAAATGAAGGTAAAAAAATGAAACAAACATTTGTATTTAGTGAAGAATAAGTCCTAATTTCTTTAGGGCTTATTCTTCTTTTTTGAAACCTGCTTGTATCGCTTCCGTCACTTCTTTTGTGATTTCTAATTTTGTTGCTTCGATACTAATTTTTTGCGCCAAATATGTATGGAAGGCTTTTCATTACAAAGTTGTTTTATTAATACTGGTTGATTATATGCTAGGTTATTTTCTATATAGGTCTAGCCCTCTTTTCCCATATAATCAATTAAATCGACGAATACTCGGTACAGACAATGCTATTCCAATTGTTAAAATTACTAAACTAGCTAGTGTTATAATAGTTATCTCGCCACCTATGACAGTAGCTAACCAGCCTACAACTACATACCCTAATGGCAATAAAGCAAAAGAACCCAACATATCAAGACTTGCCACTCTTCCGAATGCTTCTTCTGGTACAAGTTCCTGTAAACTCGTTTCCCAAATGAGTCCAAATATCATCATGCCAAATCCTTCAATTGCCATTAAGAATATTAAAGCGGGTGCCCAAGAAATGAATGGCATAATTAATAAAGCAATACCACTCATTAAAACACCTCCATAAGCCAGTAATCCTCTCTTATGCCACCGCTCTTTCCCACCAAATATTAATGCAGCAATTACAGCCCCACCACCAGAAAAGGCCATGCCAAGTCCATACACGTAAGCTTCAAAATGATGATGAACATTAAATAACCACGGAATTAATACGACGATAATGCCGGCATAACAAATATTTATAAAAGAAAAAACTAAAATTGTAATCCACAGCCACGGATGACTTTTTAAAACTAATACACCTTCCATAAACTCTTGTTTGTAATTAAGCTTACTCTTTTCAATGGGTTTTACTTTTTCAAACTTAATTTCTTTTAAAAATAATAAACATAAAAATGATAATAAGTACGTTACTGCATCTAGTCCGAAACCTATCCCTGCAGACGCAACCGATACGATTAACCCACCAAGTGCTGGTCCAATTAATCGTATACCTTGATTACTCATTTGAGTGAGTGCGTTAGCTGCATTACGAATTTCAGGAACGAATACTTTCGCCCTTACAGCAGAATATGCTGGTTGGAATATCCCTTCCATAAGTCCGTATAAGGCAACGAGAATGTATAAAACTGTAATTGTTAATAAATCCATAAATATAAGCGATGCAAGTAATAGCATTAATATACAGCGGAGTATATCCGTAAATAACATTAATTTAACCCGATCAATTCGGTCTACAATTAAACCTGCAAACGGTAAAGCGAGAATATTAGGTAGCATGTACATTGCCATTGTCATTCCCATCACAACTGTTGAGCCAATTAATGAATACACAACAACTGGGAGTATGACCATAGTTATCGAACTACCTAAGGCCGAGAGTAATTGTCCAATCCATAAAAATTTAAAGTGTGGTGATACTTTAACCGGTAATAATAATTTACCAACATAACCTAAACTTTTCTCCTTTTGTATTTCTCCTTGCATGTCTCTTCCCTCTTTTCGAATGACTATAGAATTTATAATTTATAACTTAAAATTTATAATATTCAATTTATAATTATATAAGAAACAATTATGTTATGGTAAAATTATCAAAAAAATATAAAGGAGAATACATCATTATGCCTCTAAATTCACATAACATCGAACACCAGATCTATACAATGTGTATGATCCAACGTAACAATGAAGTTTTACTCATAAAACGCCCCAACCATCGAGGTTTCCCTGGCTACATCGCTCCTGGCGGCAAAGTAGATTTCCCCGAAAGTATCGTTCAAGCCGCTATAAGAGAAGTAAAAGAGGAAACTGGATTACTTGTTTCGAATTTAACTTTTAAAGGATTAGATGAATATGTAAATCCGAAAGGTAATGTTCGGTACATGGTATTTAACTACTGGACAGACTCATTTGAAGGTGAACTTCTTTTAAACCCTCCTGAGGGCGAATTATTATGGATACCAATCGATACAGCACTACATCTTCCTATGCAAGATTGGTTTAAAGAGAGATTCCCATTATTTTTTGAAACAGGCACTTTTGAAATTCAACGTGTTTGGGATAATGAGCTAAATAAACAAATTTCTATGACAATTACCCATACATAAAAAAGCTTGGAAACCTGTCCAAGCCTTTCTTACTTCTAAGTAATTTTTTCAATCTTATAATGAATATGTAAAAATTTAAGTCCAAATATCCACATGCTATGATGAGCTGTTAACATTTTATCCTTATCCTCTGTAATGACGAAAGTCTCTGCTAACGGTAAACGGATTGTTAAGAACTGAGTATGTAAATAAATACCCTCATCTCCCTGACCATTTTCTCTTAACTTACTAGTAATGATTAAATCATGACTATCATTATATATTTTCAAAATACCAGTCATATTCGAATAAGGTAAAGGTAAGGCGATATTCATATATGTCTCATTCTTATTTGTATGCTTTGAATAAAGAGCTACAAAAATAGATTCACCTGCTTCATTTTTCCTTAGCCAAGCCCTTACATTCTCTCTTCCATCTTTCTCATCTATTACATTAATGATAGAGCCATGCATCGTTTCCCAATTGCCGCCCATCCCTAAATGTATTTGTCCCACACGCTTACTCATTTTCTCATAACAAAATGCAAATGGGCGGAACCAACGAGCCCATTTAATATTTGATTGCAACTCATACTCTGTTGTATTTTCATAAAAACGAATAATACTTAAAGGTACCTTCGTCACGTCAAATGACTCACTATGAAAATCAGTTATTTGATCAACTAAACCGTTGTATTCCTTACTGCCTACTAAATTGCCGCTATATAAAAAAGCCTCACCAATTGCCACACTTCCTCTTAATTTACTCATTGGTTTCCCATAGTATTTATAATTCGGAACACTCTTTTCGATCATCCAGCCGACAAATGCCGGTAACGCTACTCCAATTCCATTGACAACACCATGAATCCAAACCATTTGAGCAATTGTAATCGTCATTACATGCTTCAAATTCCCGTATGAGTATATAAGTGAGAACATAATTGTAACCATGAGTGTACTAGACGAAACGATTAGTAGAATCTTTGCACTGATAGCATTAAATTTTGCTCTCCAAACGTAAAATCCATACCCATAAATCGCACATAAATATAGAAACACTGCAAAAAATTCAAATATTCTCGAGTATGTAATTCCTATTGCGACTGTCATAGGTGAAATCATGATGATAAACATAATAACATCATATACTTTACTTCTCTTTTCTCTTTTTCTCCCTATTAAACCAGCTGATAATGGCAATAGAAACGCCGAATAATGAAAATGTGCAGCTGTGAGTAAAACAATGTCAGAGCTAAACTGCATAATTGAAAGTTTTGCTACTGAAGCAAAAAACCAAAAACCACCTAAAAACAAATAAATAAACGCACTATCTATGGCGGTCTCTTCTAACGGCTTCCATCCTCTTTCTAGCAATCTACTTACACCAAATAACGCAACAATTCCTGTATATACAAACCAAACTAGCGCAAATACATAGTGATTTGTGACGAAAGCTAGCATTGCACAAATTGCTGCAATTGGATATAAAAACGATACGAATTTATAAAATAATAAATACGATCCATCTCTTTTTCTTTTATCAATAATACAAAGTGACATTGGTATAAATAATAAAACAGATAATAATATAATTGCTTCAACAGGATTTATATTCGACCGCTCACATAATAGAAAAACAACATAACCAGCAAGCCCAAATATTATATTTTTCATATCGTTTATTTCCTTTCCACAAATGTTCCCTTATATGAAAAAAGCGAGCCAATTAACGGGTTTCGTACTTGTACATGAATTCGAAAACACTGTAGTGTTGCATCATAACTTTCAACAATTTTTGCTTCACCATACAAGAATTTTGGCAACGGAATTTTTCTTCCAAACATATAAAACCATTGTTTCTTTGAAGCAATATGCATTGCCCCTAACTCATCGATATGAAAATGTAGTGTAGAAACGAGTAAATGTGGTTCGCCAAAATAATCTACAATTTCATTTTCGTTTTCATCCAATTGCATAACTGCGTTAAAATATCTTTTCTTATTATGAAAATAAAAAGTACGGTTCCACCTTACTAATTCTTGTCCATATTCATCTCGCTCAGCTATGTTTTGTATCGTAAATGGAATTTCCTCTCCTCGTTCCGAGAAAAACATTCGAAACTTCGATGCAATTTTCAATATAAATTTCACGAAAAAAGAGCCACCGTAAATTTCATCCATCTTTCCTTCCCCTGTAAAACTATTCTCTTCTGTAATGGCATAACGCTTCTGCAATTCAGGATGAAGATTTTTATAGGTATCCCCTAATAATCGTTCATACATATTAGCCATACACTTATCCCTTTCTCGCCCTCTTGCAATTTTTCGCGCTTGGTAAATCGAAACTATTTATATAACCGACAATTGATAACCCCATTAGAAGAACATTTAATGTAATCGGATTAAACGGCCCTGTAAAGCTTGCGATATTCGTAAATCCTGCCGCTAACGTTAAAACTAGTAATACAATAATATGCAGTATAAATAATTTTCGTTTTGTTAGTGGCAACAGCCATACGACACCGAAAATTATTTCTAACACCCCAATTATTTTAAGTATATATACACTACTTTCATTTGAACCAATTAATACAGAAAGCATCTTTACTTCTTCTGAATGAGTAAACAGTAGTTTCGGCACTATCCCTTGATATATCCATACAAAAGCAAATAAAAAGCATACGAGCCAATACGTCATTGTTCTTCTAATTAGTAACCTAGGATGAAGCCCCTTTTCTAACCATAATTTTAAGGCATCAAAACTCCAAGCGGTCGCCCAACCTAATAACGGACGAAAAATATAGGAATCTATTACATTTCCTATACGACCAAATCTTGTATCATAATCATATTGTGTCTCAAAATGGATGTATTCTTTATTCGGCGTATACTTCCAATAACCACGTCCTATTTGAATAAGAGATAATGTATTATCCGTCCAAAATTTTAAAGAGGAAATTCTTTCACCAGTTTCTTTTCTTATTTCACCTATTGATTCCCCTTCTCCAGCTATTTCAAGCCCAAATCCAATCTTTGTTTTATACAAAAACTTCTGTGGTTCTCCTTCTTTTTTCCCTAAATACGAAATTTCAGTAAAGCGAGCATCCCACTCTGTATGTATATCTGGTTCTTGCGTATATCTCCATAATTTTTCCATCGTCGTGTTCATTTTTGTCGCAACATAAATAGGCTGTTTCCTTTTCATTCTCCCACCTCCTATGCACTATAAGTTTAATGTACATGCAATGAATTTATTTTGCTACATTTTTCACAAACTTTTCTGTAAAAAGAAAGAATTTTTAAAATATATGTAAAACACTTGATTCCCCGAAAAATTTAAATTATTATAAAACAAATGTTACCAATAACTTCATAAATCAAACACTCTCGCCTAAAACGTGAGATAGAGGTTGCGATACTTATGAGTATTCTAATGGAGACACAGAGATGTCTATGAACTTAGATGAAAGGAAGTATTGCCGAAATTGATAAATTTCTCTGCATTTGTCAATTGGGGCTGTTTTCGAATAGAAACAGAACTGTCATATGTACAGACGTGTACGTATGAAGAGCTATCTACAAAAAAGAGATATCATTTTTTATGATATTCCTTTTTTGGCGGTTTTTTTATTAGCTCCGTTTTCTGTTTCCCTTTTCCTGTAACAGCACCATCCTCACTTATTTGAGATGGTGTTTTTTGTTTGTCTTTCTGGTAACTACAGGAGTATTGGGATTTATATATTTCCTAATCTATTCTTAAAAATAGACGAAAGAAGGAATTTGTAATGGAAACAATTGTTCAAAAATTTGGTGGCACTTCTGTCGGAAGCGTCGAACGCATTCAACATGTAGCAAATTTAATTATTGAAGAATATGAACGAGGTCATAGCATTGTCTCTGTCGTTTCAGCAATGGGAAAAAGCACAGATGAACTTGTCGCACTCGCTAACGCTATCACAGAAAATCCAAGTAAACGTGAAATGGATATGCTTCTATCTACAGGAGAACAAGTAACTATTTCATTATTAACAATGGCACTGCAAGCAAAAGGCTATCATGCAATTTCATTAACAGGGTGGCAAGCAGGTATTACGACAGAATCTGTACATAGTAGTGCACGGATTACTGACATTCATACAAATCGTATTCAATCTTATCTTGCTGAAGGCACGATTGTTATCGTAGCTGGTTTCCAAGGTATAAGTGTAGAAAATGAAATTACAACGCTTGGCCGTGGTGGTTCTGATACGACTGCTGTCGCACTAGCCGCTGCACTTAAAGCAAAAAAATGTGATATTTATACGGACGTGACAGGCGTATATACGACGGACCCACGAGTTGTAAAAGATGCTTACAAATTAGACGAAATTTCTTATGACGAAATGTTAGAGCTTGCTAATCTCGGTGCCGGCGTATTACACCCGCGCGCTGTTGAGTTTGCTAAAAATCATAACGTAGTTTTAGAAGTTCGCTCAAGTATGGAACAAGAAAACGGAACAATTGTAAAAGGAGAATGTAACATGGAACAACAATCAATCGTTAAAGGTATTGCATTTGAGGATAACATTACACGTGTCACAATTAAAGGATTAGAACAAGGCTCGCTTTCAACAGTTTTCTCTACATTAGCAGCAGCACACATTAATGTAGATATCATAATTCAAAGTATTACAAATGAAGGAACTGTACACCTCTCCTTCTCCATTCATTCGAATGATTTAAGAGAAACTTTAGAAGTTTTGGAACAAAATCAAGAAACTCTTCACTATGAATCTGTAGAACATGAAAATCACTTAGCAAAAGTATCAATCGTAGGATCTGGCATGGTATCTAACCCAGGTGTCGCTGCAAATATGTTCACTACTTTAAAAGAAGAAGATATTCATATTAAAATGGTAAGTACATCAGAAATTAAAGTGTCTGTCGTTATTGACCGCCTTCATTTAGTAACAGGCGTTGAGGCGCTGCATCAATCATTTATGGCGAAAATTGAGCCTTTCGTGCAAATGAGCTAATCTCATCTATTTAGTAATACTAAAAAAATCATATTAATGTATTACATTCCTATTAAATAAAAAGCTGTTCGTTAACACGATGCTATATGACATATTAAAAAACACCTTGTCACATTTTCCTATACTGTGACAAGGTATTTTTAACTGAAAGGAATTTGTAACTACTTAGTAGTATAATTATGAGGATAATTAAATAATAGACTTTTATACATAAGGAGATAAGACTATGGCAAAAAACAAATTACTACGAATGGACAATGTCAGCATCGTTGTAGAATCCCTTGATAACGCAATCTCTTTCTTTGAGGAGATTGGCTTGAATCTCGAAGGTCGAGCCAATGTCGAAGGTGAATGGGCTGGTCGCGTAACTGGACTCGGTTCTCAGTGCGTAGAGATCGCTATGATGGCCACTCCAGATGGCCACAGCCGAATTGAACTTTCGCGATTTCTCACCCCTCCTACTATAGCAGATCACCGAACAGCTCCTGTAAACGCCCTCGGTTATCTACGCGTCATGTTCACCGTTGAAGATATTGACGAAATGGTATCGAGACTCACTAAGCATGGTGCAGAGCTCGTTGGCGAAGTAGTTCAGTACGAGAACTCGTATCGTCTCTGCTACATTCGTGGAGTCGAAGGAATTTTAATCGGTTTGGCGGAAGAACTCGGTAATAAGTAAGCAAGTGACGTTTTGTAAAAAAGAGGGAATAGCTCTATATTTAAGCTATTCCCTCACTTCTATTAAAACAGATGAATGTTTTCTTTTTTACAAGCTGCACGTAAATCGTCAGGCCATACAGAAGATTGAACTTCACCGATATGTGCTTTACGTAAGAAGTACATGCACATTCTTGATTGTCCAATGCCACCGCCGATTGTTAATGGTAGTACGTCTTCTAATATACCTTTATGGAAATCATACTCACGTTTGAAGTCTTCACCAGTTTTCGTTAACTGCTCATCAAGTGATTTACTATCAACACGAATTCCCATTGATGATAATTCAAATGAAGATTGTAGTACTGGGTGCCAGAATAAAATATCACCGTTTAATTTCCAATCGTCATAATCAGCTGCGCGTCCGTCGTGCTTTTCACCTGAACGAAGTGCATCACCAATTCCAATAATAAAGACTGCACCGTGTTCTTTCGCAATTGCATGTTCACGATCTTTCGGTGTTAATTCTGGATATTTATCTTCTAGTTCTTGAGAAGTAATGAAAACAATCTCTTCTGGTAAATACTTTCCAAGGAACGGATATTTTTCAAATAAGTGATCTTCTAAATCTTTGAATATTCCATAAATTGTTTGTACTGTTTTTTGTAAGTAATCGACAGTACGCCATTCTTTTTGAACGATTTTTTCCCAATCCCATTGGTCAACGTAAATGGAATGCGTTGCATCAAGTTCTTCATCACGACGAATCGCGTTCATGTTTGTATATAAACCTTCACCAGCTTCGTATCCGTATTCATGTAATGCAAATCGTTTCCATTTCGCTAGTGAATGAACAATTTCTAATTCTTCTCCTGAATGTAACATATCAAATTCAATTGGGCGTTCTACACCGTTTAGGTGATCGTTTAATCCTGATTTTTTCGTTACGAATAATGGTGCAGATACGCGGAATAGTTCAAGGCGTTTTGCTAATTGGTCCTCGAAAAATGTTTTAACTTCCTTAATTGCGATTTGAGTCTCTCTTACTGTCATTAATGATTGATACATGGTGGTTTCCTCCTAAAATGTTTGGATGTTGTGAAAAGAAGCCAACAAAAAAAGCCCTTCTTTCCCAAAAAACTGGGACGAAAGGCTTTGGTTCCGCGGTACCACCCAAATTAGCAACAGAGGTTGCTCACTTATACAGTACGGAGATAAAATATCTCGATACTGTTCTTCTTGTAACGGCGAAGTTCCCGGCTAAGTCTACTTTCCTATAAAGGATTTCGGTTAGCAACTCCAGGAGGTTCTTCATAATAGGCTTCGTATCAGGCTCACACCACCCCTGACTCGCTTAAACTACGTCCTACTACTACTCGTCCTTTCATAGTCGTTTTGTTGTCACATCTCTGAAACATTTTATTAATGATTATTCTATACAAAAAATAAAGAAAGTCAACAAAAAGTTTTAAAATGTTTTTCAATTCTTTATTTTACGGCTTTATTGATTGTTGTTAATTTAACATCTTTACTTTTTCTGCCTCGTCAATCCAAAAAATGTTTCACTGATCGAAACTAACGTATACACAACAATTAATGTGATCGTTCGGAATATAGAATCCGCAGTATTTCTTATTATTTTCATTTTCTTTATAATTCCTTTCAGTTTACTTGCAATTTCATGATATACTATAGCATTCAAGCAGTTTATTTTTACTTAAAGTAATCATAGTCATTTATAAAGAGTATTTTCTAAATCATTGACTATTATCAAATAAGATTTTTATATAACGGAGTGATCATATGAGTAAAACGAAAGCAAAACCGAAAAAAGGTGTAGGACAAGGTACAGGAAGTAAAGGATGGAACCGTTGGCAATCAAGTGCAAAGAAAAAGGCAGCTGCCAAACCATACAAAAGTAAAGGTACAAAGAAGTAATTTAAATAACATTTGATTTCTTTACTTTGTACAAAACAAAATATAATTATTACAACAAAAAAGCTATGCCCTCATCAATTTGAAGGCATAGCTTTTTTATATTAAATCATTAAAATATCTCGAATTTCTTCCTCTGTGATTGAGGACAATTTCTCTTCTCCCGGCTCAATCACTTCAGCGATTAAATTTTTCTTACTTTCTTGCAGTTCATGCATTTTCTCCTCAATTGTTCCCTGAGCTACTAGCTTTATAACTTGCACTGTATTTTTTTGTCCCATTCGATACGCTCTATCGGCCGCTTGTTGTTCAACAGCTGGATTCCACCATAAATCATATAATATTACTGTATCTGCACCAGTTAAATTAAGTCCGGTACCACCAGCTTTTAAAGAAATGAGAAATAGCTCTCCTTCTCCTTCGTTAAACCGATCGCACAGCTCTACACGTTCCTGCGCTGGTGTACTCCCGTCTAAATAAAAGTATGGAATTGCTTGTCGATTTAACTCACGACCAATAATAGAAAGCATCTTCGTAAATTGAGAAAAAATTAATATTCTCTTCCCTGTACTTCTACATTCCTCTAGAATCTCTAACAGTTGTTCAAATTTAGCTGAACTTCCTTTGTAATCATCAACAAATAAAGCGGGATGACAACAAATTTGTCGCAATCTCGTTAAACCAGCTAAAATTCTAATTTTATTTTTACGTAACGTGTCTTTGTCTAAATGCTTTAACGTTTCTTCCCTTAACTTCGCTAAATAAGCAGCATAGAGACTCTTTTGATCGGGTAATAACTCCGATGATTGTAAGTGCTCTATTTTCTCTGGCAACTCATTTAATACGTCCCCTTTTAACCGTCTTAATACGAATGGTTTCACTCGCTTCGCTATATCTTCACGCCTTAAATCACCGAACTCTTTTCTTCCTGGTAATAATTCCGGGAAAACGACATGGAAGATAGACCATAGCTCTTCTAATGAATTTTCTACAGGTGTCCCCGTTAGTCCGAAACGGTATTCAGCTTGAATTGTTTTCACAGCTCTTGCCGTTTGTGTTGTAGGGTTTTTAAACGCCTGTGCTTCATCAAGAAATAGTGTATGAAATGGTCTTGCATATAATCTTATATCTCTTCTCAGTAATGGATATGACGTAATTATGACATCAAATTCCGCTATATCTTTCAAAATCTTCCGGCGCTCTGCTTGGTTTCCATCTGCAATAACCGCTCTAATATGCGGGGCGAATTTTTTCAATTCACTAAACCAATTATAAACAAGAGATGATGGTGAAACGACTAATATAGGCAGCTTCTTTTCTCGAATCTCAGGCAAAACAGAATCTATAAAAGCAATGCTTTGCAACGTTTTTCCAAGTCCCATATCATCTGCCAAAATACCGCCAAAACGGTAATAAGCAAGTGTTTTCATCCATTCGAACCCATATACTTGATACTTTCTCATTTCTGCATTTAAAGTATTTGGCACAGCAAACTTTAATTTTTTCGGATTTTGAATGTTTTCTACTAACTCTTGAACAGAATCATCCACACTTAAAACATTGCCTTCATGAAGTCCATTCATCCATTTTACACTCCGAATAAGCGGAACATTTACCTCTTCTCCATGTAAAAATTCTTTCCGAACACCTGATTCTTTTATAAACTGATTAATTTCATTAAACTCTTTACTCTCTAGCGATAAAAAAGAACCGTTCGCCAATCGATAATATTTACGTTTCTCTTCAAGGGCCGCTAATACATCTTTAATTTCTGCTTCTGGTATTCCTTTTATATCAAAACGAAATGACAACCAATCAATTCTTTCTTTTCTTCTCACTCTAATAAGAGGAACTACATCCCCTTTACTAATTCGCAATTTAATTGCTGTCGTCGCATAAATATCAACTAAACCTTTTAATGTTGGCACGACGTGATATAAAAAGTTATACTCAGCTTCTTCATTATGCATAAAGTAACCGCCTTCTGTTTTTGCAAAGGCACTTTCACTCATAATGTCTAAAATCTCTTTTTCCTTTTTCTCATCACGATTAAAAACAGACGGCTGTCCATCCTCTTCTAGCGGATTAATCATGACGTTCCCATAGTGAAATTCAAGACCTGCTAATAAGCGATTTTTCACGCGGTCTAAATACAATTTCGCTTTTAGCGAAGGTGTTTCAACACGATCCGATATTACTTCATCAATGTGTACAGTTCCGAGCTTCATTAATCCTGGTACAACTTTCCCGACGAAATGTTTCATCTTACTTTCTGGAATATAAAACTGATTACTATTTGAGCGACTTATCATCTTTTGTAATTCAATAAGTCGCATACAATCTTCAATGTGTAAGTGATATAATTTCCCATCGTAAAGTGCATTGTTATACATATCCATAACTCGTACACGATTTAGACCATCTATATGAAGTGTAAATCCGCCATTATTTCCCTTTGTAAATTCAAAGTGTAACGGCAACAAACCTTTTGAAACTTGTAATCCCTGAAACAGTTGTTCATTTTGTTTCAGCTGTACATATTCAACTTTAGAAAGTGAAGAGAGCATATCTTTCCATGAAGCTGGTGGTATGAATATCATACTTTCATCTTGTTTCGCATGTACTTCTAGCGCATCCTCATACATTTTTTCGTTATGATACATTTTAATGAGCTGCTGGATAATCGCATCCGTTTCTTGTTTAAAACTATGTACATCTGGCGTATATGTAAATTCATTTGAACAATGAAAAGACTCTCTTTTCTCCACCTTAGAAAGAAATTCTCTAATATGATTTATGAAATACACTTTGGCAAGTTTCAATTGAATTCCAAGTAGAGCTCCACCACTTCTCGTAGCTACTGGTGTACATATAAACTCAACATCTAATATTTCGCGTGTATCAAAACGGTGTTGTTTACTTTTTGGCCTCAGTGGTTTGTCCGCAAACAGCTGAAACATACCACTTGTCAATTGATCGTTTCTGTTACTAGTGGAGCTCATTCCACCTGTTTGTTGATTATAGTTTATTTGTATTAATACTGCTGCAACATGTTGACAATACGTTTGAAAAGACGATAATGAAGGACAACTACATTTTGCAACAACATCACCCTTTTTAGCTTTTTCTACTGTAACATGGAAATCCTCGTTCCCTTTTACTGTAGCCTCGCAAATTTCTTTATTTTTATCATAATGATTTATTATCACTTTATTTGATTTATAATAGGCTTCACCTCTTTTATATGAGGTCTCTCCGCACACTTCTTTAATAATCGATTTATTCAATGTGAAACTCATCGCTTTGACACTTCCTTAATATAAAACCATTTTCTCTTACTTAACATTTTACATGCTCCACGAGAAAATATAAAATGTTGATTTAACAAAAAAGATGCTTATTTATAAGCATCTTCTTCACTCTATTTCCATCAACCTCTTCGCCTCAAAATACAACACTTGAATAAACTTCTTTGTATTAATTCGCGTATGACCAGAAGATGCAAGTTCATCTTTCGTCATTTCTGTCATCCGTTTTCTAACTACAGTGAAATCGAAAAATTTTGGAGCATAGCTTTCAAATTTTGGATTTGAAAAGTCTGTTAGTCCTAAAGAAGCCAAATGATTTAACGACTGATAAATAGCTCGACGTACTCTTTGTTCAGACGCTTTTTTCTCTTTATCAATATCCGCCTCTAAAGCTATATCCCCTAATTTCCTTATCGTAATATGATGAAAAATTTCTTTTAACGCAGGAAAGCCAAAGTCAAATGTCTGTGCCTTTTCTTGACCATATAAATATTCCAGCATACTAAGTAAATCTTTACTTCCATTCTCTCCCGCAATACCGAGTTCTGATAGTAAAAAGCGCCCTAAATCCCCTATCTTTTTTCCTTCTTGTACTGGTTCAGTACGCAATTGCGGTTTTTCCCACTGAAACACGTTATTCAATGATTTTTGAATATCATGTATAGAACGCTCCAATCTAATACGCTCTATCACTTTGCGTACAACAGATACAACTTCGATTTTATTTAATGGTTTTGTAATATAATATTCTACACCAAATGTATATGCCTCACCTATAAGCTGCTTCGATTCCACTTGAGAAATCATAATAATTTTCCCCGTGAAAGTTGACGCAATGTGACGAACCGTTTCAATTCCGTCCCTCATCGGCATCAACAAATCAATAAATAAAATATCTATTTTTTTAAAATTTAGTTGATCCGCTTCAATAAAAGCTCCGTCATCCGCCTCACCAATTACTTCTCCAAGATCTCCATCTTCAATAATTTGCGACAGCATTGAACGGAAAACTTCATCATCGTCTACGATATAATAAAACAAATCTATTCCCCTTCCCGCTTTAAACTGCACTCCGGTAAACAAACGATAAACTTACACCCTTTTCCGGTTTCATTGTCTTCTAATCTTACTTCTCCGCCTAGCTCTGTTACCATTTCATGTATGTAAGAAAGTCCAATGCCTGTTGACGGTGTTCCTGTTTGATCATACTTGGAAGTAAACCCGGGCTTAAATACTAATTTTTTATACTTTTGTGCAATACCAGGGCCATCGTCAATTACTTCAAATATTACATGTTGCTCTCGTTTATATAAATCAATATGAATGAGACCTCTATCTTCAATTGCTTCCACTGCATTGGCAACTAAGTTATTAAAGATTGATAGCACTGTATACACGTGATATGCAGCGTGTTCACCTTCTATATATTTAGCAAAACGTATATCTTTCTCTAGCATTCCAGCGTACTTTTCATTTATTCTTACAATCATTTCTGTAAGCTCATGTCCTTCTACATACTCAGCTACATTTTTATCTAATAAGAGTTTAGATAATCCCGCAAAAATTCTTTGATTATCCTTTTTTATTTCGTGCACTTCTCCTGCTATTTTCAATGCTGTTTTATTATTGGGATCATCGTTCGCTTGTAAATTTCGATATAGTTGATATGCTTCTTGTGTAATTAACTCTGCATTTTGTAATGTCTTTTTCAAATGAACAGATTCCACATATAAATTAGAAAGATGCATTAACATGTTTTCATTTTCTTTTCGAACTTGCGATTCTTTTAATTTCGTTTCATATAAATTCATCATATTTAAAAAACCAAGTGCAAAGAAACTACGAAAAATAGCAATAATAATAAGTTTATTTACTTCAGAAATCGTTATTGTTGTACCGAGTACTAACATGTGATAGAACGCAAGTTCTGACATACTTGCAACAATTTCAATTGAAATGCCAAGGCATCCAATAATGATTGGTTTCTGATGGAACTTATTTACCCTGCAAAGCGAAAAAAGACTGCCATAAATAAAATAATAGAAGAACACAGGATAACGCAAATAAAATGATTCTGTCATATGAAATGAACCTTGCATGATCCAGTCAAGACATACTCGGAATAAGACTACAGATATACCAACAAGAATACCTGCAACTCCTGCTGGTACTCTTCTTAAAAATAATAATAAAAAGAAAAATAGCGGTGTACCGAAGCTAACTCGAAACGTATCATTAAAGGGATGAAAGTTCAGCTCCCCAGCAATAGGAACAACGACCATTAATATAATTAAAAGGGACATATCTTTCTTCCATAATTGATTCCAATTCAAAGGTGCCACTTCCTATACTTTTTTTCAGTAGTAAAGCGAAAGCCCGCTTATTGTTATAAACGGGCTTTTTTTCTATATTCTAACCTTTTCTACCGCTTTTATTTGGCGGTACTCCGGCTCCCATATTGCTTCTTTCACTGCCATCTTAATATCGTTATCACTTAAGTTCACTCTTGCAACACCTTCTGCAACTGCAACTTTAGCTACTTCAATTGCAACCATTTCTGAGATATTACGTAATTCTTCGACCTCTGGTAAAATAGGTGCTCCTGGCTGACTTGTATCTACCATACTTGCAACTGCTTCCGCAGCTGCTGCGAACATTCCATCCGTCATAACGCTTGCACGTACTACAATTGTTCCAAGACCAAGCCCTGGGAAAATAAGTGCATTATTTGATTGTCCAATCACATACGTTACACCGTTATATGTAACTGGTTCAAATGGACTTCCTGTTGCAACTAAT
Source organism: Bacillus sp. D48C (assembly GCF_053345735.1). Classification (NCBI taxonomy): domain Bacteria; kingdom Bacillati; phylum Bacillota; class Bacilli; order Caryophanales; family Bacillaceae; genus Bacillus; species Bacillus sp. D48C. Next base: position 80,405 of record NZ_JBKFAQ010000014.1, on the reverse strand, counting down.
GCTCTTCCTTCTGTCCACTCGATTACATCTGCTGGCTTTGCTTCAGCAAGCGGTGTTGGATTCGACATTGGTAAAATGATTGGTCTTTCTACGTGAGAAGCCATTTCTTTAATAATTTCCTCTTTAAATGCGCCCGCAACAGTAGATGTACCAATTAAAATTGTCGGTTTTACATGTTTCACAACTTCAGCAAGTCCGATCATATCATTTTGCTTCCACTCACTTACTTCCGCTTCTTTTCTTGCGTACGGAATTTGGAAATCAAGAAGGTCTTCCATATTATCTGTAACTAATCCGTTACGATCAATACACCAGAAACGCTTATATGATTCTTCTTCAGATACGCCTACGCGGACCATCGCATCTCTAACTTGATCTGCGATACCGATTCCAGCCGTACCAGCACCAAATACAACAACGCGGTGTTCACTTAATGGTACACCAGAAGCTTTCACTGCCGATAACACAGCAGCAAGTGAAACTGCACCTGTACCTTGAATATCATCATTAAATGTACAAATATCATGACGATATTTATCTAAAATTTTTCGTGCATTTCGAGAACTAAAATCTTCCCAATGTAAAAGTGCTTTCGGGAATTGTTTATTCACTGCTTGTACAAATGTATCAATAAATTCATCGTAAGCTTCACCAGTTATACGAGGGTGACGATTTCCAATATAAAATGGATTGTTTAATAGTTCCTCACGATTTGTACCCACATCTAAAATTACCGGTAATACACGGCTAGGATCGATACCAACTGCGGCCGTATAAACAGCTAATTTCCCGATTGCGATGTTTATACCACCAACACCCCAGTCACCAATTCCAAGTATGCCTTCTCCATCTGTTACAACGACTAAATCAATGTTTTCAGCTGTTGCACCGATATTGGCGAATGCTTCTTCGATACCCGACGGATCGTTAATTGATAAATACACACCACGCGGTTTACGGTATTCATGACTATACCTTTGAATTGCTACACCGACTGTTGGTGTATATACAATTGGTAACATTTCACGTAAGTGATTTGTTAATATACGATAAAATAATACTTCATTTCGATCATGTAACGCTGTTAAATATACGTTCTTTAATAAATCATCCGGCTGAGAACAGAATTGTTCATATGCTCGGCGTGCTTGTTCTTCTAATGTTAAAACTGCTGGCGGTAATAACCCTTTTAAACCTAATTCTTCTCTCTCTTCTTGCGTGAAAGCGACCCCTTTATTTAAAAGTGGTGTCGATAATACTTCTACTCCTCTTAATGTCGTTTCTAATGAACCATTAGAAGCTACTGTAAACTTACTCATAACATCCCTACCTCTATTCATATATAGCATTTCTATATTGTAAACAAAAAAGAGGGGATTGTCCCCCCTCTTCTTTTAATTTTTCTTTAAAAGAGTTGCTCCTGCAATCCCTGGGTGCGTCATTTCGAATGGATCTAGAATTAACTCTAAGTCTTCTTGTGACAGTACACCGTTTTTCACACAAAGTTCTCGAACGGATTGACCTGTTGCAATTGCTTCTTTCGCAACGCGAGCTGCTGCTTCATAACCGATATGAGGGTTCACGGCTGTAATAATTCCTACACTCTTCTCAACATACTCTTTTAAGCGATCTTCATTCGCTTCAATTCCTTTTAAGCAATTATCTGTAAAGGCACGGAAACCGTTATTCATAATGCTAATAGATTGAAGTAAGTTGAAAACAAGTACTGGTTCCATAACGTTTAATTCTAACTGTCCTGCTTCTGAAGCAAGGCAAATTGTATGGTCGTTACCAATTACTTGGAACGCAATTTGATTAATTACTTCTGGCATAACAGGGTTTACTTTCCCTGGCATAATAGATGAACCTGGTTGACGAGCAGGCAACATAATTTCCGCTAAGCCAACACGTGGACCTGATGCCATTAAGCGAAGGTCATTCGCAATTTTAGACATATTCATCATACATACTTTCAGTGCTGCTGATACTTCTGTGTATGCATCCGTATTTTGCGTTGCATCTACTAAGTCTTCTGCACCAACAAGTGGCAGTTCACTAATTGTAGCTAAATGTTTTACAACTGCTTCAATATATTCTGGATCTGCATTTAAGCCTGTACCAACTGCAGTTGCTCCCATATTTACTTCATATAGATGTTGACGTGATTGCTTGATACGTTTCATATCACGTTCAAGTACGCGAGAATACGCTTTAAATTCTTGTCCAAGACGAATTGGCACAGCGTCTTGTAAATGTGTACGACCCATTTTAATAACATGATCGAACTGCTCTGCTTTTAATTCAAATACATCGTGCATATAACCCATCGTTTGTAATAAGCCTTCTAATGCATTTAATGTTGCAATATGAATCGCCGTTGGGAATGCATCGTTTGTTGATTGCGCCATGTTTACATGACTATTTGGACTAATATAATGATAGTCTCCCTTTTCCATTCCTAATAATTCAAGAGCACGATTGGCCATGACTTCATTTGCATTCATATTCATTGAAGTACCTGCTCCGCCTTGGATTGGATCTACGATGAAATGATCATGCCATTTTCCATCAAGAATTTCTTGAGCGGCTTCTGCGATCGCGCCGCCCTTGTTCAATTCCAATCTTCCTACATCTGTATTAGCAAGCGCTGCAGCCTTTTTTACAATTGCGAATGCTTTAATTAAGCCTTCATGGATTTTGTATCCTGTAATTGGGAAGTTTTCTACTGCACGCATTGTTTGTACGCCGTAGTATGCATAGTTTGGCACTTCTTTTTCACCTAAAAAATCTTTTTCAATTCGAACACCATTTTTAACTTCAGTTAATGTTGCCATGATTATTCACTCCTTAACGATTTCTTATGCTGCTTTTGTTTCTTTGACTGTTTCTACATATTGTTTTGCTTTCTCATTATCGAATTCGCCTTCCCACTTCGACATAACAATGGCCGCTAATGCATTTCCTAATACATTGACAGATGAGCGAATCATATCTAAAATGCGGTCAATTCCCGCAATTAACGCGATACCTTCTAGTGGTAACCCCATTGAACCTAACGTTGCTAATACAACAACGAACGATGCACCTGGAACTCCCGCCATACCTTTGGATGTTAACATGAGAACGAATAATAACGTTATTTGCTCCGTTAATGACATGTGCACACCGTACATTTGTGCAACAAACAATGCCGCTAACGCTTGATAAATAGCCGATCCAGTCAAGTTAAATGTATAACCTGTCGGAATTACGAAAGAGGCAACTGCCTTTGGACAACCGAACTCTTCCATTTTTCTCATTATATTAGGTAAAACAGCTTCTGAACTTGCTGTCGTAAACGAAAGAATCAGTTCTTCTTTTAAAATTTTCATTAATGTAAAAATGTTTACGCCAACCATTCGTGCATTAATACCTAATACAATCACAACGAATAGTATAACAGTTACGTATACAGCTAGCACTAGTTTTCCTAGCGGAAGTAATGTCGCTACACCAAATTTTGCAACCGTAACGGCAATTAATGCGAATACACCAAATGGTGCAAATTTCATCACTTGATTTGTAACCCAAAACATGGCTTCGAGTACGCCTTCAAAAAAGTTAAAGACAGGCTTTCCTTTTTCCCCAATTGCCGCAACTCCTAAGCCGAATAATACTGAGAAGAATATAATCGGTAATAGGTCACCTTGTGCAATCGATTCAAATACGTTTTTCGGTACAATGTGAACAATTGTCTCAGCAAAACCTTTCTTCTCGGTTGCATCTGCAGTTTGTTTATAAGAAGAAATATCACTTTGCTGTAAATTACTCATATCAACACCAGTACCTGGTTGGAATATATTCGCTGCAAGTAATCCCATTAAAATAGCAATTGTCGTAATAATTTCGAAATAAAGAATTGTCTTACCGCCCAGTTTCCCAAGCTTTTTCATATCTCCTACACCAGCTACTGCAACAATTAATGCTGAAATAACAATTGGTACTACAATCATCTTAATTAAGTGAATAAATATATCTCCAATTGGTGTGATATAAGAAATCGCCGTTTTATTGCCATAAAAGACTGCCCCTACTACAATCCCTAAAACAAGCGCTACAAAAATTTGTGTTGCCAATCCGAATTTTTTCATTTATGTTCATCCCCTTCATGCGAACGCTTTCAATTTGAATTTATAAAAGCTACTTACACATCTTATAAGCGAACCTACAAAATCATACAAAAACCTACAAGTTCGTCACAAAAAATTCAAATATTTTTCTTCTTTTTTTCATTGACACCATTTTGTTAAAAAACGATAAAATAAACTTGATAAGTAATCAGATTGTTTCGTATAATCAAAAAGATATATACTTAAAAAAAATCGAAATGAAAAGGAGTGGATGTTATGAGAAACTATACAAAGAAATTCGTCCTATCTTCTTCTTTTCTTTTTCATTTTCTTAAAAAGGAACAAAGGCATTCGCCTTTGTTCCTTTTTTATTGCGATCTATATAGGGGGAATAGTTATGAGACCATATAAACGTGTCTTAATTAAATTAAGCGGCGGTGCACTTGCCGATCAAACTGGAAATAGCTTTAACTCCAAACGATTAGAACATATCGCAAACGAAATTTTATCCATTGTTGATTTAGGTATCGAAGTATCCATCGTCATCGGTGGCGGTAACATTTTTAGAGGTCATCTAGCTGAAGAATGGGGAATTGATCGCGTAGAAGCTGATAATATCGGTACGTTAGGTACAATTATTAACAGCTTAATGCTTCGCGGTGTTTTAACAAGTAAAACAAATAGAGAAGTGCGCGTTATGACTTCCATTCCATTTAATGCAGTAGCTGAACCATACATTCGTTTGCGTGCAGTCCACCATTTAGATAACGGTTATATCGTTATCTTTGGAGGCGGAAACGGGCAACCGTTCGTGACGACAGATTATCCAAGCGTACAAAGAGCTATTGAAATGAATAGTGATGCCATATTAGTCGCAAAACAAGGTGTCGACGGCGTTTTTACAAGTGATCCAAAGCATAACAAATCAGCAAAAATGTACAGCAAACTAAACTATAATGATGTTGTTAGACAAAATATACAAGTCATGGATCAAGCAGCATTACTGCTTGCCCGAGACTACAATTTACCAGCACATGTCTTTAACTTTGATGAGCCTGGAGTGATGAAACGAATTTGTTTAGGGGAGCATGTAGGGACGTTGATTAATGATGATGCTTCATTGCTGGTGCATGAAAAATAATGATTTCCCACCAAAAAAGGGTGTCTTTTGTAGGCACCCTTTCCTAATTCATCATCACAAATAGAAGTCAACCAATCCCGCTACTTTCTCCTTACAACGCTCCCAAAAAGATAACTTTTCAAAAAACTCTTTCGTCATTTCTTTCGAATCATGAAAATCCTCTGTTAACGCCTTATTAACTTGTTCTACAATAGGACCACCATAAATATAAAAATTCATTTCATCATTTATATTGAAGCTACGCGAAGTAAAGTTTGTTGTACCTATAACAGTTAACTCATTATCAATCAGCATTAACTTTCCATGAAACATTCCTTTTTTATACCCATATACAGTAATCCCATTATTAACAGCCTGACGTATGTATGGATACGCCGCTTCTTTTATAAGAGGTAGATCTGGTTTATATGACCAAAGTATTTTTACTGTAACACCACGCTTTTGCGCCGCGATTAAAGCATTCATAGATTCTTTATTTTTCGCTATAAAATACGGCGTTGCAATTACAATTGAGTGCTGAGCTTGTTTTATGAGCTCTATATATTTCTCAGCAACGTAATGGCCATTGTAACTAGTCATAGTATGTAATGTATTCCCTTTGCTAGCCTTATTCGTACTTCTCTTTATCTCTTCTTTCGTATCTCGCTTCCAATCTAAAGCGAATTGCTCCTCTAAATCTTTTGCTCCTTCTCCTTTAAGCCGTACATGATAATCACGCCAATATCCAAATCGCTTATCTTTCCCCAAGTACTCATCTCCTATATTAAATCCGCCTGTATAGCCAATTTCTCCATCAATCGTCGTAATACGGCGATGATTACGATGATGTAGGGAATAAAACCCGAATGGTAATTCCTGTTTTCTACTATATGTAAAATGCACGCCACTTTCCTGTAATTCTTTTTTCACCTTTCTTTCAAATGATAAATCGTTAAGTAAATCGACAGATAAATATACGTTTACTCCTTCTCTCGCCTTCTCTTTTAATAAGTTTAAAAAAGTATGGCTACTTTTATCATCCGACAAAATGAAAAAGTACGTGTAAATAGATTGCTTCGCCTCTCTTATATCAGTAAATAACTGTTTATAAAATGACTTTCCTTCTACATATAATTGAAAATCACTATAATGAGGAGCGTACTCTGTCGGCATATTTTTCCCGACTTCCATTTTTCTTCCGAGCGTAACGTCAATATGCATCCAAATTAAAACAAAAACGAAAATAGTAATTACAATAGAAGTAACTCGCAATATTTTTTTAATCATTTTGATTTCCTTCCGCTCATTTTCTTTCCACCTTTCTATTTTGTCATTCAAATTTAGATTTCATGCTTCATACAAAAAAGGATGCGACTTAACGTCACACCCTTTTCATGTTAAACAAAGTTTCTCGCATCATTATTTCTTCCAAACTTATAAATAGCAATTAAGAAGAATGCTACTGCAAAGGCAAATAAGATTAAAATATTTAAATACAAATCTGAAATTGGAATTCCTTGTTGTAGTTTTGATACTGTGTCTAATAGCCATCTCTGCGGAAGAAAATCAGCTACTTTTTGTACCGCTTTTGGCATAATGTCATAAGGAAAATAACATCCAGCCAGTAAACATGTTGGTACAATAATCATATTTTGCAGTGCATTTGCTGATGCTGAGTTTTTCGAAAAAGCGACAAGGACTAACGATATTCCAATCGCTATTAAAGCAAATAGCATGAGTACACCAATCATCACTATGAAAGGCATATTGATATTTATATGAAAAATATTCGTTAGGAATAAGATTGTAATCAGAATTTGTACTGTTAATAGCAGCATATTTACCCCGACATTAGATAATATGAATTTCTTCCCATCTATCGGCGTTGATAAGAGTCTAAAATACGTTCTATTTTCCTTTTCTTTTAAAATATAACCTGATAAGTTCGCTGCTGAAAATAGCATAAACATAATAAGGTAACCCATCGTTTGGTTTGTCATATCTTTATTTTTCGAAGTATCTTCTAGCGTCTCAGTTTTCATTTTAAATGAACCTTTTTGATATCCTGCGTACATAGTATCAAATGCACTTTGATCTGTTCCTGCTACTTTACTAATAGCTGCTACATTATCAATATAATTGTATAAATATGATTTTATAAATCCTGTTACTTGATCACCTTTAATCGATGAAATTTCAATATGATTTGGTTTCCCTTCTCGAACACTTTTTGAAAAACCAGAATCTAATGTAATAACTCCATCAAGTTTTTTGGAAGTGAGTTTATCTTCTACTTCAGATTCTTTAATTTTACTTACCTTTACATGATTTAATCCTTCTAAAAATTTCACCGTATCATTTGCTATAGATTGATTTTCTTTATTAATAACCCCGATATTTAACGTCCCTTGCCCCATATTCCCATACATCGAGAAGGAGATTAGTGTTCCAATTATCGGCAAACTAATAATAATGAATAACCCTTTTTTATTTTTCAAAAGTACAGATAACGTTTTTTGTATGAGCCATAAAATATCTTTCATACTATAGCCCCTCCCGTCTACGTAATGCAATAATTGCAATTAATAAAAAGAGTGCTGAAATGCCAAGGTTTAAACATATTACCGGTAGTGCTGCTCCTACATCATTTGCATAAATAATTTTCATAACAGCTGTGTTTGCCCACGTTAATGGTGATAAATTCGTAACGAAATTTTCTTCTATTACGAAATATGCACCACCAAAAATAGAGGATAATTGCACAATAACCATAATAATTGCTCTAGATGATTCCGGTGTTTTTGTAATATATCCAATTCCTAAACCGAAGCTAATTGCTAGAAAAATTTGTGTTAATAAAATAAGAAATATGATTCCAAGATGGTCGCCCCAATTCGCTTGAAAAACAAATTTACTAAATAACATGACGAGTAATATGCACAGAGCATTTGCTACTAGGCTACCAAGTACTTTTCCAATGAATATTTCAGCCTTACTTATAGGTGCAGCAATGAGACGATCTCCTGTTTTACGTATTCGTTCTCCTCGAATTAAAGAACTCGCTCCCATCGCAGCATATAGTGCAATCATCGTTGTCATTACAACCGCGTAGTAATCCATAGAACCTGGTTTTTTCGCAGCTTGTAAAGATGTTTCTTTTATATAATCATTATGATTTCCGCTTGAAAAAACTGTGCTCACCTTACTAGGATCTACTTTTGCAACTTCGGCCGCTACATTGTACTTATCAACAAATGTTGTAAGCATGCCTTCCACAATACTTCCCTCAACACTACTTTTGTCACTTCCATAAAATTTTGCACCATCTTTATTTAACTCTACATAAGCAGCATATTTATTTTGCTTCACTTCTTCTTTCCCATCTATACCTTCGGAAGCTTTTTTAAAATGAATACCCGATTTATCGACTTCTTTCGTAAATGCTTCGAACGATTGAGAAAATGTGCTACTCGCTTCATCTTTGTAGAGCACTTGTATATCTTTAATCGCTTGACTATCGCTATCAAATGCATTCGTTAACGCTGTTCCTAACACAAGCATAAGTACAACCGGAAATGCTAACATAAAAACTAAAGTTCTTACGTCTCTGAAATCTCTTTTAATATGCATAACTGCAATATTGAAGATGTTCAATTGATGAACCTCCCTTTACCTTTTCTTCATTTACCTTTTATTTATCTCGTAAGTTTCTTCCAGTCAACGTAAGGAATACTGTTTCTAAGTTCGGGGCCTGCTCCTCTACCGAACGAATTTCAATATCATGATTAATGAAGTGCTGAATAATTTTATTTAAATTGTTTACTCCTGCATCCGAGTTTACTTTAATTACGTTCTCTTCAATTTGAACAGCTTTCACACCGTTTATCTCTTTTAACTTTTTTACATCTAAATTTTCTACTGACTTCACTTCAACCCAAATATCTTTCGTATCAGTAATAATCGCTTTTAACTGTTCTTTCGTACCTTCTGCAATTACTTTACCGTGATCTACAATTGCTATTTTCGTACAAATCTCTTCTACTTCTTCCATGTAGTGGCTCGTGTAAATAATGGTACTTCCCATTTCATTTAATTTTCGAACAGACTGGAGAATATAGTTTCTTGACTGTGGATCAATTCCCACTGTCGGCTCATCCATAATAATTAACTTCGGTCTATGAGCGATCGCACAAGCGATATTCAATCTTCGTTTCATCCCGCCAGAAAAGTTTTTCGGATAACTTTTATGTTTATCACTAAGCCCCACAAACTGAAGCGCTTCCTCTACTCTTGCTTTTAGCTCTGCTCCTCTTAAACCGTACAATCCAGCAAAGAATTTCACATTTTCATAGGCAGTTAACTCTTCATAAATCGCAATATCTTGCGGAACGATACCGATATTCATCTTCGCAAATCGATTATGTTTTTTTATATTTTTTCCTAATATGCTAATTTCACCTTCATTACTTCTTAACAACCCAGCAATCATATTTATCGTTGTACTTTTACCAGCACCATTTGATCCTAAAAAGCCAAATATCTCTCCTTCTTTAATAGATAAAGACATATTATCTACCGCGATGAAATCACCAAATTTTTTCGTTAAATTTTTAATTTCTAATGTATTCATCATTTCACCCCTATTTCGGTTTCTCTGCTTTTAGTATAAACAAAAAAAATGAACCTGCTCAGTGCAGAAGTTCATTCTTTTCACATGAGATTATTCACTTTTTTCATATGAGATGGTTCATCTTCGTCCCATTCTCTTATATCGGCAACAACATCGTCACTGAAAAACCACTTGTTCCATCTACAATAATTTTCCCATTTACAGACGCTGTTCGCTCCTCCATCCCCATAATACCGAGACCTTTCTTAACAAGAGCTGCGCCTTTTCCGTTATCCTTCACTTGCACCTTAACCATCTTATTAAGTACATGAATATCTATAGAAATAACTGTCGCATCAGCATATTTCATCGCATTTGTTAGTGCCTCGGTAACATTTTCACCAATAATTTTCCACTGAATGGGAGAAATCATATCTAAGTTTCCCTTATATACGAAAGGAATGTTTACATCATGCTTACTAGCAAACTCCTCTATGAATAATTTCATACGGTGAATGCCAATTTGCTCAGTTGGTGGCTTCATATTTTTTAATGTAATGCGAATACTTTCAATTCCATCTTTTGAAATATGAATTGCATTTTGTAATAACTCCGCAGATTTTTCTTTATCTATCCCCATTAATCTCTTTGCAGCTTCCATTTGAATTAATGCACCTGTCATCGAGTGACCAATTTTATCATGAATTTCTTGTGATAACCGATTTCTCTCTTCTAGCTTAAATGTGTATTCTGATTGTCTTATGTACTCTTTATTTTCATGTAAGCTTTTCGTAAGTCGTTGCATATCTTTTCGCATCTTATCATTTTGCGATTCAAGCTTTACTACACGTGATATATATCGATCTGCCATAGTTAAAACGAGAAAAGAAAATGCAACAATTAATCCATAAGTCATTCGAATGCTTTCATCTGTAATTGTAATTGGAAGCATCATAATAACAAAGCGTGACCAATTCTTGTCTATGTAATGGAATGTAATTTCGTATAAATTCAAAGGTAAAAACAAAATAAAAAACGGATGAACCCTCCATGTTAATAACATAACTACACTAATTGAAATACAAATCAATATTTTTTTGTACGTATCTTTTTTTAATATAGAGATTAGCACGTTTACAGAAAGATATAAAAGCAAAGCAAATATAACCCATGGTAAGTTCGTAACATTTGAATGTATGTAACTGAACACAATATATATAAAGACAATTAATTTACTTACAGTTAACCAAAATTCCATATCATTAATCTACTTTCCCTGTTAAGTAGTAAATCGCAATTTGTGTGCGATGTTCAAGTCCCGTTTTCCCTAAAACTGATGTAATATAATTTGCGATTGTTCCTTCAGATATAAAAAGCTGTTTCGAAATTTCTTTATTTGAGAAACCTTTTGCAATTAATGCGATAATACTAAGCTCTCTTTCAGTAAAAAGACTTTTATCTATTTTACATTCTTCCTCTTTACTTTCCATTAAATTGGACTTAATTTTATCGAGAACTACATCTTGCATAACAGTTTGGCCATTATATACCCCTTTTATTGCATCACGAATACGCTCCGGATCGTTATTTTTTAATAAATACCCTTTCGCTCCGTTTTTTACTGCATCCAAAATATATTCATCATCATCAAACGTCGTTAAAATAAGCGGTTTTGTTTTCGTCTCTTCACAAATAAACTTCGTCGCCTCTACACCGTTCATATTTGGCATACGAACATCCAAAAGAGCAATATCAACTTCATGCTTTTTACAATATGCTACAGCTTCTTCTCCATCATTTACTGTATCTACCACTTCGAACTCTTCATATGTATTTAAAATAATTTTCATGCCTTCTCTAATAAAAGAATTATCGTCTGCTATTAATATTTTAATTTTCATGTTTGTTAGTATGGACCTTCCTCCTACTAACATTCACATCCTTTCTCCGTATAACATTTCCTACTTGCTCATTATATACTTCTGCTTACCATTTTTTCACACTTTTTTCATCTAGCTCTTCTGCAAAAAATATATTATTCTTTTTTTACAAAATGTGTAGGGTGACTTATCATTCTTTACGTCTATATAATAGAATGCGTCAAAAAGGAGGGAGAGACCCATTGAGGAAAAACAATTAATTGAAAAAGCACAACAAGGAAGCGAACATGCTTTTCGTATCCTCGTGCAAACATATCGTCATTATATTTTTCAAGTTATCTTTTCTATTGTAAGACATGAAGAAGATGCGAAAGATGTTACACAAGAAGTATTCGTAAAAATTCACGCCTCTCTCCCAAATTATCAATTTCGCGGATTAAAAACGTGGATGGCACGTATTGCCACCAATCACGCTATTGATTATAAGAGGAAGAAAGCTCGAGAAAGTGAAGAACTCTCCTTATGTAAAGAAAATGAGGAAAATATACAGTCCTCTCATAATATTGAGGCTTTATTATTGACGAAAGAGCAGAAATTACTCATTGCTCAAAAACTGAGAGAACTTCCTGAAAATTACCGTGACGTCGTTCTCGCACATTACTTACAAGAAAAAAGCTATCAAGAAATTGCTTTACAGGAAAACATTGAAGTAAAAACAGTCGAAATGAAACTGTATCGGGCAAGAAAATGGATTAAAAAACATTGGAAGGAGGAAGAGTTTCTATGATGCATTATTCAAAAGAAGATTGGCGCAATTATACATTAGATTTTATAGAAAGCAATGAACGTGAATCTATGGAAGAACATCTTTATGAATGTGATCATTGTTTAGCACTTTATATGGAAAGTATTGATGAACAACATGAAAACCTTCCAATGATAAATGATGATTCATTTACGAACGAAGTTATGACGCAAATTAATTTTGAAACACTACAGTCTAATGAAAATATAAAAACAACCTCACTAAAGCGCACGATCATTCACTACATAATTGCGACTGCGGCTACAATTATTTTTATGGTAAGTGGTTTATTTCAGTATATTTTTACAGCGACATCAAATTTAGAGAAATCTTCAAAACATAACGAGTCTTCTATCTCACAACAAATTGTAAACAAATCGGTAGACACATCGAAAAAGGACGGAGGTTCAAAGCATGAATAAAAATCCCTTTTTAGCACTTGTATTAGGGCTAATTCCTGGGCTTGGACATTTATATTTAAAGAAATTTGGACGGTTTATTTTATATAGCGGAGGGGCTGTATTTCTATTTATCTTTGCAGCATTTTGTACAATAGCATTAGGAGCCCGTGATATTGCTTTTCTTTCTCTATTTTTACTAGTCGTGTTATGGGCAATCAATTTATTAGATTTAGTTATCACTATTATTAATCAATCGAAAAAACAAGCTGCCGGAGAATTCATAGAATCCTCTAAAGAGAGCGAACGATTTTATATCATTCTCTTATCCATCATCCCTGGACTTGGCCATTTTCAATTAGGACTTATGCAACGCGGACTTACATTTTTAGTAGCTTGCACAGGAATCGGAAGTATGATCATTTTCGTTGCACTTTTAACATCGCAAGAAAGTTTTCTTATCTTCCTTATTACATTACCTGTTTTATGGATTTACAATTTCTTTGACGTTGTTCAGCAACTCCAGAAAAAAGAACGTGGCGAGCAATTAGATGATCGTACTATTTTCGAAGAGTTTGAAGAGCACCGCGAGCAAGGAAAGAAAAATAAAACATTTGCTTCTATTTTAGCGATGTTCCCCGGAGCAGGTCATATGTATTTAGGCTTACAACGCCGTGGTCTTCAGCTTATGGCAGCCTTTTTACTATCTATTTATTTACTCGACTTATTAAGACTTTCTGCGTTTTTATTTTTAGTGCCAATCATTTGGTTCTATAGCTTTTTTGATGCTTTACAGCAAACAGCAAAATACGGAAAAGAACGAGTACAAGACGAACCCATTATCGATTATTTTATAAATCATCAAAGATGGATTGGTATCGGATTAATTACACTCGGTGTTTATTATTTATTAGATCAAACAGTCCTTCCTATTTTGAATGATTATTTTGTAACTATATTTAATATTCATCTTAGTGAACTATATTATCGCTATTTCCAAACATCTATCGTTGCGCTCCTTTTAATTGGCGGCGGCTTTAAATTGTTACTTGGAAATAAAGAAAACAAAGGTGGGACAAGCGAATGAGGACTTGGCGTGTTGGAACATTCTCAATGGGGCTTTCTATTATATCGTTAGGATGCTTTTTACTATTTTCAGTCGTAAAAGGAATTCAAGTATTAGATACACTAACTGCATGGTGGCCAGTTTTACTTATCATACTTGGAGCTGAAGTTTTACTATACCTTGTATTTTCTAAGAAGGAACAATCATTTATTAAATATGATATTTTCAGCATTTTCTTTATCGGCGTTTTAGGAAGCGTCGGAATTGCTTTTTACTGTTTATTATCAACTGGATTACTAGAAGAATTTCGTCATTCTATTAACACAACGAGACAAACGAGTAATATTCCAGACGGACAATTTGATATACCTGAATCTATCAAAAAAATTGTAGTAGATGCAGGGCATCAGCCTCTAACGATAGAGGGAAATAATACAAATCAAATTCACCTTTTGGGAACTTATGAAATGACGACGAAAGCAAATGAAAAACTCAATTTAAAACAAGATGATTTCCTTTCAGTTCAAACGGCTGGAGAAACCATGTATATCAATTTAAAATCATTACCTGTTCAACATACGTTATTTAGTTCAGCACCACAAGTGAAACCAACGCTTGTTCTTCCACAAAATAAAAATGTGGAAATCCGTGCTTCAAATAACGAACTATCTCTTTATCCAGGTCAATTACAAAATAATTGGTTTGTACAAGAAAGCTCAAGAGTGTCTGTCCATCTTGCAAAAGAGAGTGATGTTTCTTTAACAGCAGTAACGAATCAAAAAGAAACACACGGAAGCACACCTTGGGAACAAGTAGAAGATTTAACAAAAAAAGAAAATACTTCTTCAGAAGAACATCCAGAATTAAACAACCAAGAACATTGGTATAAAAATTCAATTAAAACTGGAAATGGCACGCACAAGTTAAATATTGAGAAAACTTATAATTTAAATATGAGCGTTATTGAAAAATAAGAAAAACCTTCCGCAATTGCGGAAGGTTTTTCTTATATAATCGCTTTAATTCCTTCTAACACTAATCCAATCATAAATCCGCAAACCGCCCCGTTCACTCGGATCCACTGCAAATCTTTACCGACATTATTTTCAATCATTTCGATTAACGTTTTATCGTCTAACTTATCAAGGTTTTCTTGTACAAGCTTACCAATTTTCGAATGGTTCTTCTCAATAAGATTCACAACTTGTTTTTGTAACCAATCTTCTATTTTTTGAACTGTCTGTTCATCTTCTTTTATTTTATTCATTTGTTTTTGTAAAAATGGAATAACATATTGATTAGCAAATTCTTCATTATTTACAAAAGCAACTGCTCTTTGTTGTACTTGCTCTAGCATCTCTTTTATTTTGTCAGTAGCATTCCAATTCGCAATCCACTTTTCTTTCCAATTTTCTAATTCCTGTAATAAAGCTTCATTTTCTTTTACATTGATAATCTCTTGACGAATCTTCGCTAATATAAGTTGTCTTGTGCTATTATCAGCCTCTTGTAAGCTGTTAATATTACTAATGATAAACTTCTGCAAAATACCGCCAATTTTATCTTCATCTACAATATTCATAAATGATTTCAAAGTAAACTGCAAGAATCCATCTACTTTTATATTTTCCATCGCCTTCATACCTAAGCTACCGAGCTGGTAACGAGCTTCATCTTGCGCTGTCCAATCTTTTACCTTCACTAATATGTAATCAAGTGTCTTTTCATCATATTCTTGCACAACTAATTGATCAACAAGCACTTGTAAAATATTACTTGTATTAATTGTATGTAAATATGTTTTTAATTCTTTTTCAATAATAACAGCTAACTTTTCTGTATCTATTGTTACAATTGCTTTCTCTGCAATCGTTACAATCCCCTTTTTCACAGCATCAGACTGCATTTCTCTCTCAGCAATTTGCAGTACCATTTGTGCTAACTGCATCTCTTTTACTTTATTCGTAATACTTTCTTTCGTTAGCCATTCATTTTCTAACGTATGAATGAGCCCTTTCGTTACCCGTTTACGGTTTTTAGGTAACAAAGCTGTATGCGGAATTGGGATACCCATCGGATGACGGAATAAAGCAGTAACTGCAAACCAATCCGCAAGTCCCCCAACCAATCCAGCTTCAAATCCACCTTGTATAATCTCTCCAGCTACCGTTCCTTGAAAAGGGATAGAAGCCGCAAAGCCGACACCCATAACCCCAAGCGAAATACCCGCTATATATTTAGTCTGTAATGACATCGTATACACATCCTCTTATTATGTAAAATAAAGCTTTTTTGTTATATTTATTCAATATTAGTTATCCTTTATATATACTATAAAGAACTATTGTGAAAATAACAAAGATTTTTATGTACATGAAAAAATGAGGCTACAACTAGCCTCATTTTTCTTATATCGTTAATTCCAAACCTTTCCTATAATATTCATTCATTACATCTTTAGGAACCATGCTTCCACCCGTTCCCCACACAATATGAGTACCTTTTTTCACTTTCTCTGTTAACTGTTGCTTTTGTAAATACTCATCTTCTTTACACACTTTCACTGGCCCTATCATACCTGCTAGTGCAGAAGGCTCTAAATAAATATTCTCCGTATCAGCTAGTTCTTTTAACAATCTATATAACTCTTCATCGTTTACTGTATAATTTCCACTTAAAAATGGTTCCATCGTTTTCCCGACAAATCCAGACGGTCTTCCTACCGCAAGTCCATCCGCATCTGTTACATTATCAATTCCGATATCTTGAACGGCAATTTTGTCATGAAGGCCTGTCATTAAGCCGAGTAACATACATGGTGAGTGTGTTGGCTCTGCAAAGAAACAATGAACGTTGTCTTTATACAATAACTTTAAACCGAATGCTACTCCGCCAGGTCCTCCTCCTACTCCGCACGGAAGGTAAACAAATAAAGGGTGATCTTCATCTACTACAACCTCTAACTCTTCTAATTGCTTTTGTAATCGTGATGCTGCTACTGAGTATCCTAAAAATAGATCATGTGAGTTTTCATCGTCTACAAAATAACAGCTAGGATCCGCATCTGCCTGTCGTCTTCCTTCTTCTACTGCTTTGCTATAATCATCTTCATATTCAATAACGTTTACACCTTTACTTCTTAATAAACTTTTCTTCCATTCTTTTGCGTCTGCTGACATATGAACAGTTACATTAAAACCTAGATTCGCACTCATAATTCCTATGCTAAGTCCTAAATTCCCTGTAGAACCTACCGCAATTGAATACTTCGAGAAAAACTCTCTACATGTATCACTATCTAAAATGGAATAATCATCTTCTTCTGTTAACATTCCGTGCTGCAATGCTAGTTGCTCAGCATGTTTCAACACTTCATAAATGCCACCTCTAGCTTTAATTGATCCTGATATCGGGAGATGACTATCACATTTTAATAATAATTCTCCTAAAATAGGTTGCTTGTAATTTGTCTCTAAAGCTTCTTTCATAGAAGGTATTTTTACTAAAGGTGATTCGATTATGCCGTTAGTCCCTTTCGTTTCAGGAAAAACTTTCGCAATATATGGCGCAAAACGCTTTAATCTCTCTTCCGCATCTTTTACATTCTCTTCATTAAGTGGTGAATCTTTTATTGCCCTTTCATACTTTTCTATGTGTGGGTTTATCCAAAATACTTCTTTTGTTGCAATAAGTTTATTCACTAATGGGTATTCTGCTTGTAATGCCCCTATTTCTTTCATTTTGTTTCCTCCTTATATCCTTGTAGCTCACCATATAATAAATTATAATTAAATTAATTTTAATATAGTTTAACACAAATCGTTCACTTTAGTTAATTTTAATTTAATTTATTTAAATATAATTTAATAATCCTTGAGGAGATTTTCATTATGGAAAATATAGATATTGGTAAAAAAATTGAAAAACAAAGAAAAGAAAAAGGTTTAACTAGTAAAGAACTAGCAAAGATGGCCGATATTACACCATCTATGTTAAGTCAAATTGAGCGTGGGTCGGCTAACCCTTCTATTCAAACATTAAAAGTACTTGCTAAAGCTCTTGATGTTCCAACATTTAGCTTTTTACTTGAAGATACAAATACAGACGATTTAATTGTACGTTCCCATAAACGAAAGAAAATGATTATCGATAATTTATCATATGAAATGCTTTCACCTGATTTCACTGGAAATTTAGCAACAGCAATTATGACCGTCCCGCCTAATACAGCTTCATCAGAAAATGTGCTAGAACATAAAGGAGAAGAATTAGCATTTGTCTTAGATGGGAAAATCACATTATATTTAAACGAGGAAGAATACGTATTAGAAACTGGTGACAGTGTAAAGATACCTGCTTATTTAAAGCATAAATGGGTGAATCATTTTGAAAAAAACGCGATAGTTTTATTTTCTGTTACTCCGCCGATTTTTTAATGTATAAATAAAAACAGGATGGTTCTTATAAAATGCGGATTATCCTGTTTTTATTAAATAAGAAAGTGAAATTTTTGTTAAAAACTTAACAGTTGGACCCAATCCGAACAATCCTCCTAAAAACATATTTACAACTGAAACTATCCCTCCCATTGATGCTAACGTATCATGAGTCAGATTCATCCCACCACTACCAGAGGCACTTGTAATATTCACATAAAAATAAGAAATACGTAAAAATTAATTGATTTTTCAGAATTTTGTTGAAAAATATGGTAAAATCACTCTTATACTTCTTCTATTTTGTTATTATAGAAATAATTAAATTAGGATACTTTTATCGGATGGGGGAATATATAATGAGTGTGTTATTAAAAGGGCATGAACAGATTGTCAACGAATTAAACATTTTATATCAAGTAATGGTAGCGGAGCAATTAATTGAAGCGAAACAATTAAAAGAAAAAATAGAGAAACAGATTAATAAAATTGAAGCTGATCAAAATCTATCGCTTTACTACTCCCTACTAAACTTTAAATATAAGGTCCTAACCGATTGGACAAACATTAAGTATGATACTTTTAGTCAAATTGTTCGTTTAGACAATCCAATAACTGAAGACTTTATTACTTATTATTATCACTTTTTTAAAGCTGAACATGCTACCATTATTGGAAATTATGATGAAGCAAAAAAAGAATACGAAAAAGCTGAATCCCTTTTAAAACATGTACCAGGCGAACTAGAAGAAGCTGAATATAAATATAAATTTGCTATATTTAATCACCATACAAACAAACCACTTACAGCAATCAATTATGCAAATCAAGCTAAAGAGATTTTCTCAAAATATCCACGTTATGAAATTAAAATAGCTCTATGCGAAAACATTTTAGGCTCATGTTCTGTTTATTTAAAACAATTCGAACAAGCCGAAGAGAACTATAATTCAGCAATCAATATTTTACAAAAGCTGAAAGACGATACACTAATCTTAAAAGTTCGAAATAACTTAGGTTGGCTCTACTCTTCTCAAAATCTATCAACCCTTGCTATTAGACATCTTACAATAGTTACAAACAAATTACCTAAACACCTAAAAGCCAATTTTCTACAAGCCAAAGAACATTTTATTTTAAATGAAAAAGAACTTGCAAACCATTGGGTTCAAAAAGGCTTAGAAATTTGTAATGAATTAAATAATCAAGAATATAAACACCATTTCACTATCTTAAAAACACAACACACTGGTATTCTAGACGACTTAGAAAACGCAATCATTGCAGGCACTACATATTTTAACAGTAAAGAATTATACGATTATGCACAAGAATATTACGAATTATTAGCAGTAGAATTTCATAAAGTGAATAAAATAGAGAAATCTCAAAAATATTTTTTCAAAACTTACGAAGCAAAACAAAAATTATTAACTAAGGAGGCACTAAGATAATGAAAAAGATTAGTTTAGCTATTTTAACCTTTACATGCATACTTGCTTTTGGATTTAATAATTTTACTGAAAGTCAACAAGCAAAACAACTTCCAAAATGGGATACAGATAAACAAGAAACACATGCAGACCTATAGAAATCTAAAAACCCCTAATAAAGGGGTTTTTAGATTTCTACAATATAATGATTTAGCATATGATGAAGAAATATGCTTATAAAAGATAGCCATACACAGATACTCTCTGTACATGGCTATTTTTTATTTTTTCGACACTAACAAAATCCCTAAACTAATAATACAAAAGCTCATTATTTGCTGTGCTGATAGACCAAACAGAACCGAATTTTGTTCACTAACAAGCGAAATAATGATTTGAGCAAACCCCTCAATAATTAGAAAAACACTTATATTCTTTCCATTTCCAAGCCTTTCATTTTTCATCCATAAAAAGCCCATTATACAAAGAGCAAGGATGATCTCATATACGAAAATAGGGTGATATAAAAGTTTAGATTCATATATTTTTATTCCCCATGGTAGTGTCGTTTGTGCGCCTACTTCATGATGTAATAGAAAATAAAAGATAATACTCACACACAGACTAAAAGGCAATACATCAAGTAAAATACGAAGCGAAAATTGCTCCTTTTTACTTTTCCAAACAATGTATACACTCGCAATTACGCATCCTACTACAATATGTTGCATACTCCCAACAGCTAATATTGCTTGCACTGGCGCCCCAAAAGCCCATACAGGATTTAAAATTACTGGCGCAAACTTCCATACAAATACGATGATAAGAAAAGCATTTGTTACGGCATCCATCATTTTTTCATATGATACATTTTGATGCCTCATCTTTCGTTTCATCAACATAAATCCAAATAGACTTCCAATTATAAGAGATATGGGTTGTAACCTCACGATCCACTCCATCGTCACGAA
The DNA here is from genome assembly GCF_053345735.1 of Bacillus sp. D48C. Classification (NCBI taxonomy): domain Bacteria; kingdom Bacillati; phylum Bacillota; class Bacilli; order Caryophanales; family Bacillaceae; genus Bacillus; species Bacillus sp. D48C. The sequence continues at coordinate 59,578 of NZ_JBKFAQ010000014.1, read as the reverse complement.
ATCTCCTTTTAATTCTCAATCAATTTCTTAAATTTCTTTTCTAATTGATCTGGTGGTAATACACCTCGTACATGATCTACTATGATTCCATCTTTATTAACAAAAAATGTCGTCGGTAAAGAGAATACTTTATAATCTAGTCCAGCTACTCCGTCCATATCTAGTAGAACAGGAAACTCAAACCCATAGCGATTAGCAAATGCGCTTGCTTCTTGTACTGGGTCACTAACAGTTGCATTCACCGCAAAAATTTCAACATCCTTTTTATATTTATCATACATATGAACTAAGTCAGGTGCCTCCATTTCACACGGCCCACACCATGATGCCCAAAAATTAATAATATACGGTTTTCCCTTGGCATCATTTAACGACTGCAACTTTCCGTCTAATCCTTTTAATGTGATGCCAGGTGCTTTAAAACCTACTTGTGGTAATACTTCTTTCTCTTGTAACTCTGCTTGCTTTGCTTTTCTTTCCTTTTCTTCTTTCTTTGAATTATAAAAGTTAACCCCCGCCCAAACGAGAGCACCTACTAGTATAATAGCAATTAGTTTCTTCACTTTTCTTCCTCCTCATTTTTAAAAGCCTGTAAATCCACCGAATAGACGAATAAAGAATGCTGTAATTTTCGTCATTTGATTTGTATACAATAAAATACCTGTTACAATCATCATTCCACCGCCAATTTTCATCATGACATTCGCATATGTAACAATCCATTTTACCTTCCCAATAAAGAATGCCATCACGAAAAATGGAACCGCAAACCCAAGAGTATACGCTGTAATATAAAGAAGTGCCCCTTCAGGATTCGTCGCGCCAAGCATGAGTACAGCTGAAAATATCGGTCCAACACATGGCGTCCAACCCGCTGCATATGTCATACCGACTAAAATCGAGCGAATATATCCAGTCGATTTACTTCTATACTGCACCTTTTTCTCTGCCATAAGCCACTTAGGCTGAAACAAGCCCGTCATAAATAGCCCCATTAAAACAATAAAAATCCCACCAATTTGTTGAATCAATTTTTGGTTAGATGAAAATGTTATTCCAATCCAGCTTACCGATAAACCTAACGCGTAAAATATAACCGAAAATCCGATCATAAAAAATATGGTATGTATAATCGCTGATTTTTGCATAATCCCACGATTTTCTTTTAAATCTTGGATAGACACACCTGTAATATAAGATAAATAAGATGGATATAACGGTAAAGAGCACGGTGATATAAATGACAATACTCCCGCCCCAGCCACAAGCCAAATTGTTAAATCTGCTGCATTCATTTTATTCCCCCTAAAACACTACAATAAGTAGTGTTTATTCTTAAAAAAAAGAGGCTATATGCACTCTCCGACAATAAGTACAACCGACATACAGAATAAACCTACTGTTACATATACCGAATTCGTATGTAACGGAATAGTAAGCTTAACAACCTTTTCATTTAACACTTGCTCGATTCGTAAATTTATTGCTGTTTTTGCAAATGAAGCGGTAACACATCGATTTTCCATTGTCTTTATTTTAATTAATTTTAATAACGCGCTACCTAACTCAAATGAAGATTCCATTTTTTGCATCGCATATTTATCAGCAGCTAGCTCCTGATACGTATGATATCGCTGTAACAACCCTTTTAATATCGGGATGTACATCATTCCTTCTGCTAATAACGTAAAACAAAATAATTTTAGCGGATCCCAATTCTTTTGATGATATTCTTCATGGAAAATAATTGCATCAATTTCTTCATCTGAAAACGTCTGAAGCAAACCTTCCGACATGACAACTTTCGGACGGAATAATCCAATTGTAAATGCCGCAACTTCCGTAGTCGGCAATATATATATTTGTTTTCCTTTTCGGATGAAAGGGATAAGTACTTTTTGTAATTTTTTACTATAGAAAAATTGTCGCCAAATTCTTTTGCACACGATTAATATAGTAAGTAATAATAATCCAGCGATTATAATACGAATCAGCGATAATTCTTTCATATGTTTTTCTAACTGGAACAAGCAAAAATTTGAAAGAAAGAACATCTTATTTTGAAACAGAAATGGATATGTAACGTAATACACTAACATACTGAAAAAGAGGGTACTAACAATTACTGCTAACAATACGATTTTACGCATTTGCCATTTCATTTCATTAATCCTCTTTTTTTAACTGACTCAATTTGTCTTCTAACTTTTTTATTAAAGTCGGATCAGCCTGCTCTAACTCATCTAACATATGATTTACAACTAAATCTCCAAATTCCCCCATCAATTCCTGTGTCATTTTCTTCGTTTGCTTGGATAAGAATTCTTCTTTTGTTTGTACAGCACGATATATGCCACTTCTTTTTACAATCTGTTTTTCTAAGTGTAACTTCTCTACTAACCTGTTCATAACTGTCATAACAGTGTTAAAATTCACAGGCGATTCTTCACTTAATTTCTGCTGCACTTCTTTAATCGTAATACCTTTGTTAGACCAAACAATCTCCATAATTTTCGCTTCAAGCGGTCCAAAGAAATGATTTAACCCGTGCTCATTTAATTTATAGTTTTGAGTAAACATAGTATGACTCCTTTCACACTACGAATTGTAGTACAAATTAAATAAAAGGTCAAACACGAATGAGATACACTAAAATTCACTACTTATAAATACGTACGCCATTCCATTAATTATAAGCCTAACTTATCTCCAAATGTATCAAAAAGATACTGCTCTAATATTTGTACACTAAACTTCTCATTACGCCCAAGTGCAAATAATTCCCGATCTTTCGCTACGATAGTATCTAACGGAATAGCTACATTATCCACTATTTTTGTAATTTCAATTATATTACTTTTTACATTTACTTCTGTTTTAAATTCAACATTTTCTAACACTATATGTGAACGTCTTCCTGATGCAAAAAAAGTAAAATTAGGATTTTTAACAACGCCAATTTCAGTCTCTAACGCATATAAATAGTGAAAAATTACATCTCTGTGCCCATCTTTTATTATTTTTTCATCCTTCTCATCGTCTAAGTATTCTTTCAGCTTCGTTGTAAATTCAAATCGAAAATCCACTTTTTTCACGCTCCTTCTTTGTATTTCATATTAAATAAATATATTGAAATAATTTTACCATATTGTAATACAACTTCCTATTAAAAGTAAAAACTGTTTTGGAAAATCGCTATTATTTCCGATTTCCTTTTAAAATATAAATATAAATTCAATATGAATTAATACTTCATTATATCTATTTAAACATATTTTTTCCATTTTTTGAAACATTAGTATGAAATATTATATATCAATGAATGGTTTCTAATTCACTGATATATATAATCAGTGTTTTCTTTACTATTCCGATATACTTAAGCTACATTTTCTAATTATTGATTACATTACAGAAGGAATGTAACTCTCTTCTATCGAATTTTTATATAACAAAAATGATTAGGTGGTGCTTTACTATGAAATTAGCTGTCATTGGTGGCGGTGATTTACAAGATTCAAATCACTTGCCTATTAATGAACGCCTTATAGAATTAACAAATAAACAGTATCCAAAAGTATTGTTTATTCCAACGGCAAGTCATGATGATGAAAGCTATATAAAATTATTTTTAGACACGTTTGAAAAACAATTACATTGTGAAGTACAAATTTTACGTACTACAACAGATTCACCTTCTAAGTATGAAATAGACGAGATGATTCATTCAGCCGATTTAATTTATCTAGGTGGCGGGAATTATATTTATATGTTTACGCAATGGAAAGAACATAGACTCGATGAAAAATTATTATTGGCTCTGCAACAAGGAACACTTATTGCTGGTTATAGCGCTGGTGCTATGTGTTGGTTCACGTCTAGTATCCGATCAGATTATGAAGGTTCTGGTTATATAGAGAGTAACGGATGGGGGATTGTTAATAAAAGATTTTGTCCACATTATAATCAATTAAATAGAATGAACGCCTTCCATTCCTTTTTACAAAATCATCAAGGGAATATAGAAGGAATTGCACTGGAGGATAATTGCGCTTTATATATTACAGAGGAATCCTTTGAGATTATCGGTGAACCAGAAAAAGCGTGGGAGTTTTATATGAGTGATAAAACACTCATTAGACAACATTTTGATATAACTTTAAAAAGCTATTTGTAAACCTGCACCTACAAAAAAATGTCCCTAAGTCAAATAACTTAGAGACATTTTTTCTATTTAACTAACTAATCGTGTAATTCGTTTCTTTTGCCATGAAAGCTTATAATATGCATACTGTAGTATTAAGCTGACAATAAATGCTGCTGGATACCCGATCCAGATCCCTTCTATTCCAAGACTTGTATGGTAAGAAAGATAATATGCTACGGGTACTTCCACAAGCCAAATTGAAACAACTCCAATAACAGTTGGCCAAAGTACTGTACCACTCGCTCGCATTGTCGCACTAATAATTTGTGCATGACCGAAAATTAAATAACTCCATAACGTAATCATAACTAAGCTATGAGCAATTTCAATTGTAGTTTGACTCGTTAAAAATAGTGATAAAATGTCTCTTGAGAATAAGTAAATAAGAGCTATTAACACACCACCGATGACGTAGTTCATAATAATTCCGACCTTCACAACTTTCTGCAATCGATCAAATTGATTCGCCCCAATTGATTGTGCTGCAAAAATAGAAACTGTAATACCAAGGCTAACTGCTGGCATTTGTACATAACTTGCAACTTGATTCACAACTCCGTAAGCAGCTGTTGCATCCGAACCGTAACGATTTACAAACGCGATTACAGCAATTTCAGATAATGAAACTAATATCATATTAATACTCGCTGGAATACCGAGCCTTAGCAATAGCTTTAATAACTCCCCATCCATTCGAAGGTATTTTCTAACCGTGCTGTCTAGTTGTAATGGGTGATTTTTCTTCTTTAAATACAAAAGCATGACAATAAACGTAATAACTGTAGATATAACAGAGGCATAGGCTGCTCCATACACATCTAATTTCGGAGCTCCTAACCATCCAAAAATAAGAATTGGTAATAAGATCATATTTAGCGCTGTACTTACAATTAAAAAGTAAAATGGCGTTTTAGAATCTCCTGTACCTCTCATAAATGTTGTGTATGCGAAATATAAAAATAATACTGGCATCGATATAAATAAAATTCGTGCATAATGTACACTTATTTCAATAATATTTTCTGGCGTTCCCATTAGACGCATAATATCCATCGCAAAAATACTGCCTATTATCGCCAACACAACTCCAATAATAAAGGTAAATGTCAGCGTCGTACCAACGATAGCTTTTAAACGATCTTCGTTTTTAGCACCAAACGCCTGACCAATTAAAATAGAGCTTCCTGAACCGATACCAATTACAAATGAAACGAGCAAGAAAAATAATGGGAAGAATGCTGATATAGCCGCTAAATCATTAACTCCAAGCCATCTTCCTACTACTACCATACCAAATAATTGTCCAACTGATTGTAGTACATTACTTAATAATAATGGTACTAAAAACATCGACATCGATTTCCAAATCGGTTTACTCTCACTTTCCAACTTATGTGACTCCGCACCTTCTTTATTGTTATCTGCAGGTGGTTTCAAATTTCATTTCTCCTTTTATTAAAAATCAATTTTCAATATCTATCTCTTTGTATAGTTGTTATAATACTGTGCTTCTATTCACTTTCTTTTCGTATGATTATAACTTCACCCAATATTGACTTCCATCGGCTGTTCGATCTAAAAATCCATACTCGATTAAATATCTTCTTAAAGTTACGAAATCAGGGTATACATTTTCTATCACTGTATTTACTTCTTTTTCAGTATACTTTTTATTACTATCAAACTTCTTTACTAAATGACGTAATATAATTAATTTACGCTTTTGTTTTTTCGGAAATTTAGAAAGAGGTCCATCTAATCCTTCTGTAAAATGAGCTTTTAATACTTCATCATTTTCTTCTTCCGTAATATTGTATCGATCATCCACCATCGTTGCTGTTCTATGAATTGGTACAAATTTCGTTTGTACTTTTGATTTTTCTTCTGATAATTCCATTAGAGCTAAAAATACTTTTGCTTGCTTCATTTTCTCTCGCAGTGTAAATCGATGATTACGAATTGTTGATGTACTTCCGCCATCCAACTCTTTTACAATTTCTTTATCATTCAGTCCCATATGGAAAAACTGAACCATTTTCTTTTGTAAATCCGTTAAACCAGTAAATTTCTTATCCATATTTAACAAATAATCAAACATAGACGTATGCTCATTTTGAATATGCAATCGGACGAACTTCTCTGCTTCATACAAAACTTGATTATCTTGATAAATAACACCTTTAATAAATGTTTCACCACAAGCTAAGCAAATGTACTCCTCTTTTTCTCCATCAAACACATACCCTTTCTTTAATTCCTCTATTGACGCATCCCAAAACTTCTCTGAAATACCACTCATACTAAACACTCCTTCAAAATGTTTATTCAAAAACCAAACAAATCACTATAACGTTTATTACCACTTCACCATCTTATCATAACACAAACAAACATTTCAACATTTCGTTTACCCATTTTATAAACTTTTATAAAAACATCTACCGAAAGGGTTTAATACAACGAAAAGCGAATGTGTTTATAGAAATTCATTTTATATGATGTGGATTAGAACATGGATATTCTTCAAGACTCTTGGTTTACCGTTAAGCAAATTGCACAGAATACATATGCGATTAGTGAATATGGAACCGGTATTCATCCATTACAAAACTTCAGTATTCAATTTCAACTACAAAAAAGATGTTTCCGTATAAGAAAACACCTTTTACTTTTTATCCCACATTTAAGGGCAGTAAGACTCCCACATCAAAATTCAGCGGAAGCAAAGAAGTTAAATGAGGGCGGGCTGCCCTTAAAAGCCCGATTGGTGAGGGCTAATAATCAGTTGATTAAAGTTTCAATTTATATATTCTATTTACAGTCTCTACTAAAACCTTACTTGCTTGTACAAATGTATGCTTTCGATTTCTATCTTCAACAAATTTATTAGCACAACTACTCATAATCATCATACAACTAATTATGACTAACACTATCTTTCTATTCTTGTAAGTCACTTCATGTCACTCCACTATTACAAAACTTCTTTTGAATTTATCCTATCAAGAAATTTTACATGAATAATAAAACGTGTGAATATGCAATTCTGCATATTCACACGTTTTATCACAATGTTATGATTTAATTTAGTTAAAGAACAAGTATACCGAGGTGACTAACTTGAAATTTAAAGCGAAAAAAAATCCATTCCACTTCATTTTCATTACTTTATTTCTAATTATTTTTTTCGTTTCGTTATTCTTCCAAAATGAAAATTCTATTTTTTTCACTCTCATGATGCTATTAAATATCGTGAATCTTTCTTCATTCTATTTCTCTCACTACAACGTAACGGAATCATCTCTTGTTGTAAAACACGGTTTCATACTTCGTACTGAAATCCCATTTAAAGACATTCGCCATATTAAGTACTCTGGCAAAAAACTTCGTTCAAAAAAATGGACTAGGCAACAATTAGAAATTAATTATAATTTATTTGACTCAGTGACCACTTTCGTACCACAAGAAGAAGAAAAATTCATTTCACTCTTAAAAGAGAACTGCCCACAGATGAAAGTAATGAATACGCCTGCTAACAAATAATATATTTTGAAGCTTGCAGTATTGCAAGTAGATGAAACATAAAAATGAACATCAAAAAAGCCAAGATTCTATACTAAGAACCTTGGCTTTTTCTATTACTCTTTTGGAGCAATCATTTTCTTTGGATCTACAATTTCATCAAATTGCCCTTCTGTTAGTAGCCCAGATTGCAATGCTGCTTCTTTTAAAGTTAATCCCTCTTTATGAGCATACTTCGCAATTTTCGCTGCATTTTCATATCCGATATGTGGGTTTAGCGCTGTTACAAGCATTAGTGAACGATTCACATTTTCATTAATTACTTCTTCATCTGCTTCAATACCAACTGCACAATTGTCATTAAACGAAACAATTGCATCCGCTAATAAGTGAGCTGATTGTAAGAAGTTATAAGCAATAACAGGTTTAAATACGTTTAACTCAAAGTTACCTTGGCTCGCAGCAAATCCGATTGTTGCATCATTCCCCATCACTTGCGCTACAACCATCGTTAATGCTTCACTTTGCGTTGGATTTACTTTACCTGGCATAATAGAGCTTCCTGGTTCATTGGCTGGAATAATAATTTCTCCAAGACCACTACGTGGACCACTTGCAAGCCAACGTACATCGTTAGCGATCTTCATTAGATCTGCAGCTAATGCTTTTAATGCACCGTGAGTATATACAACTTCATCATGGCTCGTTAATGCATGGAACTTATTTGGTGCAGAAACAAATTGTTTACCTGTAAATTGACTAATTTCCTCTGATACCATCTCACCAAATTTAGGATGAGCATTAATACCTGTTCCAACCGCAGTTCCACCAATTGCTAACTCTTTCATATATGTATTGCTCTCTGCAATCATACGCTCTGTTTTTTCAAGCATACGGTGCCATCCGCTAATTTCTTGCCCTAAAGTTAACGGTGTTGCATCTTGTAAATGTGTACGACCAATTTTTATAATATGTTCAAATGCAGTTACTTTTTCTGCTAAAGTTCCTTTTAATTTCCTGATTGCTGGTAATACGTGATTTTCTACTGCGATTACACAAGCTACATGGAGCGCCGTTGGAAATGTATCATTTGAACTTTGTGACATGTTCACATCATCATTTGGATGAATATGTACGTCAGATCCATTCTCTTTCAAAATTTGATTCCCACGATTTGCAATTACTTCATTCACATTCATGTTTGACTGTGTACCACTACCTGTTTGCCATACGACAAGCGGAAAATGTTCATTCCATTTCCCTGCAATCACTTCATCAGCAGCTTCTACAATTGCTTCTGCTTTTTCTTCTGATAACTTTCCTAATTTTTGATTGCTAAGCGCTGCACTCTTCTTTAAAATTGCAAATGCTTTTACAATTTCAAGCGGCATTTGCTCTGTTCCAATTGGAAAGTTTTCTTTACTACGTTGTGTTTGTGCTGCCCATAATTTATCAGCTGGAACTTTTATTTCTCCTAATGTATCTCTTTCAATTCTGTACTCCATGTTTTCATCCCCTTGAAAATATAATACCTACATCTCTTATAATAACAGACTTTTTCTTAAATGATAAGAATTCTCACTCTTATATATAGATATTTTATATTTATTTTAAAAAATTCCTCTTGACCTAAACTTAAGTTTAGGCTGTATCCTTTCCATTGTAACCTACTATAACACTACTGGAGGAATTCAATATGAAAAAATATGCTTTTATAACAGGTGCGAATAAAGGAATTGGATATGAACTTGTTCGTCAATTAGCAGAAAAAAATTATCACGTATTTTTAGGTGCTCGTAATGAACAACTTGGACAACAAGCCGTAGACTCTTTAAATGTTTCAAACGTTTCCTATATTCAAGTAGATATTTCAAATTCACAATCCATTCAAGAAGCAACAAAGAAAATTCACGAAACGACTGACCATTTACATTTATTAATTAATAACGCAGGCATTGCATTAGACTTCAATACGCTACCTAGTGAATTAAATATTGAAACTTTACGCCAAGGATTTGAAGTTAACTTTTTTGGAACTTTCCAAATGATACAAGCCTTTTTACCATTATTAAAGAATTCAAGCAACAGTAAAATACTAAATGTAACAACTGACATGGCCTCACTAACAATGTTTGCTAATGGTGAAACACATCCAATCAATACACTAGGATATAATTCTTCCAAAACTGCTATTAATGCTTTAACATTAGCTTTTAGTAAAGAATTTGCTACTAACGGTCCAGAAGTATTTGGGATAACTCCTGGTTTTACAACTACTGATCTTAATGGAAATTCCCCTGGTGGCCATACAACTATTGAAAGTGCTAAAATTATTATTAAATATGCATTAAGTGAAACAAACTATAATGGTAAAATACTAAATAAAAATGGCATTATACCTTGGTAACAAAAGGATGAATGATATGTATTATACAATTGGGCAAGTCGCCAAAATGCAACACTTAACTATTTCTCAAATACGTTATTATGATAAACAAGGACTGTTCCCTTTTCTGCAAAGAAATGAAAAAGGAGATCGAGCTTTTGATGAAGAAGCACTCAAATACTTAGAAATGATTTTGTGTTTAAAAAACACTGGTATGCCTATTCAAAAAATAAAACAATTTATCGACTGGTCTATGGAAGGAGAATCTACCATCTTTCAACGGTTGGAATTAATGAAACAACAAGAGACCAATGTCTTACAGCTCATCCAAGACACTGAAAAAAACTTAAAAAAGATACAACAAAAAATTGCTAAATATGAGAATGAAGTAACTTCAGCAGATGCTATTACAAAATAAAAAATCACCTTCTACATATTGTAGAAGGTGATTTTTATTTTATGATGCTTGCTTTCCTTTATCTGCATCATCTACATACCAGATGAATTTGCCTGTATATCCGTAAATAACTGCTAAAATTAACGATACGAAGCTTAACCACATAAACGGAACGTATGAGAACGTTGCTACACCTAAAATACCCGCCATAAAAATACCATTATCAGACCATGGAACCATACCTGAAGTTAACGTTCCACCTACTTCTGAGTTACGCGCTAATACACGACGGTCTATTTTTAATTTATCATAGCTATCTTCCATAATTTTTGGTGTTAAAATTAGTGATACATACATCGCACAACCAAATATATTAGCTAAGAATGCCACGATTAATGTAGACAATGTTACATTACCTGCAGAATTTAATTTCTTCTCAAATTTTGATACGATTACTTTTAAAACACCTAGTTTTTCAAGTAATCCACCAAATCCTAAACCGAAAATAATAACAGCTACTGAGCCAAGCATGCCGTTAATTCCACCACGGTTTAATAACTTGTCAACAAACTCAACACCAGATTGAATTGAGAATCCGTTATAAGCTGTTCCAATCGCCTCTCCAAAGTTCATCCCTTGGAAAAGAGTTGCCCAAATTGCACCAATTAAAGCTCCCATTGCAATTGTTGGCATAGACGGTTTCTTCATCGCTAATAGAACGATAACAATGACCGCTGGAATAAGCATCCATATTTTAATATCAAATTGCTTTAATAAAGCTTCTTTTAAAAATTCTACTCGATTCAAATCTACATTATCGCCGCCATACATCCAACCAGCTACAGTAAACATAATACTAGTAATAATATAAGCTGGAACATCTAATACGAGCATAGCTCGAACGTGAGCAATAACATCTACTTTCGCCATAGAAGCTGCAAGAACTGTGCTATCAGAAAGTGGTGATAATTTGTCGCCGAAATAAGCTCCTGAAAGAACTGCACCAGCAACAAGCGGAAGTGGTAAACCAAGTCCTTCACCAATCGCCATCATAGCAATACCTGCTGTTCCCACTGTTCCCCAAGACGTTCCTGTTGCGATAGAAGTTATAGAACAAATAATTAATGTTGCTAATAGGAATATGCTAGGGTGAATAAATTCTAATCCATAATAGATTAATGTTGGTACTACCCCACCAGCAATCCACGTTCCAATTAAAGCACCTACTGCAACTAAAATCAGTATTGCTTCTAATCCGTTAGAAATCCCTTTCGTAATTGCATCTTGCAATTCTTGATAACGAAATCCTAATCTTAATCCAAGCGCAATTACTAAAAACCATGAAATAAATAGCGCTAATTGAATTGGGAGATCAAAAATCGTTTGGAAGGAAAAGACAACAGCAAGAAATAGTAATAAAAGAACTATGATTTCTAGCATCGATGGTAATCTTACACTTTTCATTTTTTTCTCTCCTTACAAGTCGATAACATGACGTATGTCGTCTTACATGTATGTAATATACAATTAGCGAAGACAAAACAAAATTTTCATATTATTTCGATTTATTTTTCCAGTATAATATATTCACAACCCTTTCTATTGTAAAAGTAGATTACGTTTTTCGCAATGAAAAATATAAAAAATGTTGTATTTTTATTTATCCCGATATTTTCGGCCAATAAGACCTCCGCCTTAAAATTCAGTAAGCGCAAAGCACTTAGATAAGAAATTAACTACTGTAAAATTCCGAATTGATATGAACGTATTAAAGCTTCACTTTATTTACAAAGAACAATCCCATACTAACTTTTTTAATATTTGCTGCAACAAAACTTTTTACAACTATCTTCACTTTTTAATTAACACCATTATTTTCTACACAAAAAATAGGGCACACATCATTAAAATGATGCATGCCCTATCTTTATTTATACATATTTTGTATTTCTTCTTTATTTTTAAGTATTTCCTCAAACTTATCACTACAACCCTTCGGAAATAACACTCCCAGTCCATATGAATGCGCAAATTGAAAATGAGGGTACTTCGCTTTTACCTCATCCCAAAACTGATATACGCCGAAATCACCACTTCTAACTTCAATATCATGAAATAATACAATACCGTTTTTCGCGACTTTCGGTAGCCATGTGTTATAATCGTGAGAAACAGCTTCATACGTATGATAGCCATCAATATGCAAAAGATTTATCGTTTCATCTTGAAACTGGTCTACAGCATCATCAAAAGTAGATCGAATTAAATTTCCTATATTAAGGTAGTTATCGCTCACTACTTTTTCTACTATTTGAAAAACCCCTTCTCCATATGGACCTGTATGCCCATCTCCAGCCCAAGTATCTACTGCAAAGCATTTAGTCGATAACCCTCCATCTTTTACTCCCTGACAAAAACTGAAGAAAGAAGCACCTAGATGTGTACCTAACTCAACTAAAGTTTCTGGTTTTTCAAATCTTACTAAGTCATATGCAAAATCTAAATGTCCACTCCACGCAGATTGTGACCGAATAATAGGACTAAATGTCTCAAATTCAAATGATGGTTTATGAGTAACCCAGTTCATCGCATAACTCCTTCTGCACATATTTTTAACAAACCAAATTACTCTTATCTTTATTTTTTTATCGCCATGATTATGATTCTATTTCATGAAAATATGAAGAATTTATTCTTTTCTATTGAGGTAAAGCGTCATATACATATGGTTCAGTTGGCTTATCAATTTTCTCGATTTTGTTTACTTTTACAAGTGGAAAGACTGTTCCTTTATATGTCGTTTCATCTAATAATCCTGTTATTTTCACCCATGTTTCTTTTGGAATTTTCCCAACGTTTTTCCCGGTAACAATCATCCCCCAGACTGATGCATCCGCAATACAACAAGTTATGCCATATCGAGCCACTACTGCTTTATTACCCGTCACATCCTTATCATTATATATAAACCCTGAGAATATAATTTCTTTCCCTTTAAACCCTTTTACATCTTGACCAATTATACTCATTGTTTGAACATAATCCTTATCCTCTACTTGTAGTTTATGCTGTCCTAACATACTTTTTACTACTTGCTCTTCCGTTTCATAAGTCGTTGATACATTTGATGTTTCATCTGGATCATCGAATACCTCTCGCCCATCAAAATCATCCTGTTTCCCCTCTTTTTCATTCCCTTCCATACTTCTCGCCTGTACACTTTGATTCATACCCCTTTTTCCTGCTAAACTTCCATCAATTGTTACATTTCCAAATAGAAAAGCACTAATAATCGGAACAACAAATAAAACATATACAAAGAAACTTTTCATCCCTGATTTTAATGCTGTATGATGCTTACAACAATTACAATCATCCTCTTTTTCTCTCCCATCTCTCCAAACTTGTAAAGAACCAAGAAGTAAAATCACTACAAAAGCTATATACGTAAATTTAATCATTTTTGGAGCGATAAAATTATAAATATTCCCTGTTACAAGTAGTTTAAATAAGAGCATTGCTAAACCAATTAAAATAATACCACGAATATAGCGATGATATGCCTTCTGCTCCTCTTTCTCCATTCTTTCTCACCTCCTATAACATTATAATTTGCAGGATGGTATACACAGATACAATGACAATTCCCATTAAAAAGAATACAAATTTCTTTTGAAAATATGCAAATAGCATTAACGTATTTTTCATATCAAGCATCGGCCCAAACACAAGAAATGCGAGAAGTGCCTTTACTGAGAAAACATGTCCAAAAGATGCCGCTATAAAAGCATCGGCTGCAGAGCAAATTGATAAAACATAACCAAATCCCATCATAATAAAGGGGGCAATTACTTCGTTATGTGCTACTGCATCCAGTACATTCCGATCAAAAAACGTTTGAAATACACTTGCTAAAAAAGCACCAATCAATAAATACTTACCAGTATCAAAAAACTCATCTACAGTGTGATTCATAACATCTTTCCAACTCTTTTTTTTGCTTGTTTGAACTGAAACCTCTACGTCTTTTAAAACATTTCTTTCGCGATAGCAATAATACACAATTAGACCTATGAATAGAGCAACTAAAATTGTTATCCCAAAGCGTGCATATACAACATAATCATTTTTTTGAAACGCATATACAGTAGATAAAAAAACGACTGGATTCATAATGGGTGCACTCAGTAAAATAACAATGCCTACATGAAGTGGTAACCCCTTTTGAATGAGCCTTCTTACAATTGGTATAATGACACATTCACACATTGGAAAAAGAACTCCCACAAATACTGCTGGAATCATTGCAACAATCGGAGATTTCGGCATTACTTTTTGAATCATATCTTCCGTCACAAACACTTGAATAAATGAAGAAACAATTACCCCTAATAAAATAAAGGGTATTGCTTCAAAAATGATACTTAAAAATACTGTATTCACATTCAACCATTCCTGTGGTATATTTTTGTGCAAATTTGCTAGACTTGTAAAATCTACAAAAAATAATAAAAAGAGAAACATAGCGATAAGAGCTATGCCTACTAATTCTTTTGAAACTCTATTAAAGACCACGCTTCTCGCCTCCATTTTATTTATATGTAAACATGTGCTTGTCCAAATGCTTCATACTACAGCACAAATTTTATAGTCTATTTCTATTCTCAAATCGTAATCATTATGATTTATTATTGATTTTTCTTTTTCCATCGTTTAATATAAAACGTAATCATTACGATTTAAGGGGAGATCATTTCATGAAAAAAGTACCTATCACTGTATTAAGTGGGTTTTTAGGATCTGGAAAAACTACCTTACTACATCACATTTTGACTAATAAGAACAACTTAAAAGTAGCTGTTATCGTTAATGATATGAGCGAAGTAAACATTGATGCATCTCTTATAAAAAAGGGTGGTTTTTCACGTACGGAAGAGAAATTAGTAGAAATTCAAAATGGTTGCATCTGCTGTACACTACGAGAAGATTTAATGATAGAAGTGGATCGTCTTGTTGAAAATGGTGATATTGACTATATTATTATTGAATCTTCTGGTATAAGTGAGCCTATTCCAGTTGCTCAAACGTTTACTTATACAGACGAAGTTCTTAACATTGATTTAACGAGAAATTGTCGCCTCGATACGATGGTTACAGTTGTAGATGCAAATAGGTTTTGGGATGATTTTGCAGATGGAGAAAGTTTATTAGACCGAAAACAAGCAATCGATGAGAATGATACCCGGGAAGTTATTGATTTATTAATAGATCAAATTGAGTTTGCAAACGTAATTATTCTTAATAAAATAGATTTGCTAGAAAAAGAAGATGTGATAGAGCTTCATCATTTACTAAAAAAATTAAATCCTAATGCAAAAGTTCTTAAATCTTCGTTTAGCAAAGTACCATTACAAGAAATTTTAAACACAAATCTATTTAATTATGAAGAAGCCAGTCAATCGGCCGGCTGGATACAAGAATTAAATAGTGAACATCATACACCGGAAACGGAAGAATACGGTATCAATTCCTTTGTTTACCGTCGCAAATATCCTTTCCATCCCGAGCGCCTTATGAATTGGCTAGAAAAATGGCCTTTAGATGTTGTAAGAGCGAAAGGATTCTTCTGGCTCGCATCTCGTAATAATATGATAGGGCTTCTATCTCAAGCAGGTTCCTCTATTACAATTCAAGGAGCCGGTGAATGGATAGCCGCATTACCTGAAACTGAAAGAAATCAAATGATTGCAGAAGAACCAGAAGTATTAAAAAACTGGGACGAGCGATATGGAGATCGAATAACTGAGCTCGTATTTATCGGTATTGATATGAATCGTTCTGTGATTGAACAATCATTAGATGATTGTCTATTAACAGAAAAGGAAATGGAACAAAAGTGGAATACATTTATTGATCCTATTCCGGCTTTTACTTATACTTCATAATAATTAATAAAAGGCTTCAGTAGAATGAAGCCTTTTTATTTTATAGCACTCTTATTTAATAGGTTTGCTTTAATTATAAATACAACTGTACCTAAAACAATTAATATAGTATATATGTTACCAACTACATCACCTATTTTTTCTAAGCCAAGCGGTAATATTATAGTAGCAACTCCGACTATATAAGAAAATGCTCCTGAAAGCTTCACTAATTTATTTTTATCTCCAACAAACGTTTCTTCTTGATATCCTGCTAACAAAAACAACCTCTAAAGAACAGCACCCTATTATTCAAGCGCTACAAAAACAAGATGAAAAACAAATGGAACAAATGATGTCTCAAAACTGGCTCCGTCCCATGAAAGAAATATAAAAAATGATTTCTATGAAATAATAAAGCTGGCTACACAAAAGTGTAACCAGCTCCTTATTTACTAATCTATGTGCTATGCCTGAATATTTGCGTAATCCTCAATATCTTCATACTCTTTTTCTAATTCCTCTAAAGACAGCTCGTATAATTGTCGGTCACGAATTTTAAACACACCTGCTCCAATTAACTCATCAATTAAATGCCTCTTACGATTTTCAACAGCAAAACGGAGTTGACTACTCATCTTTAAAAAAACTCCTTTCCACGATCATTGAAAATGATAATCTTTATCAATTACCACTTTTGATTATAAAAGATGACTCTTTATAAGTAAAGTAATTTCATGAAATATTTACCTGACAAAGTATTTGTGGCCACATTATATATATGTATGCCGTGCGAAAAATGTTATGACACATTTTCTTATCCTTTTTCTTTCATACTTTGCAGGTTGTCTCACTATGATTAAATTCACCATCTATTTCTACTTGAATGGTGACATGTTCTACATGAAACTTCTCCTTTAATACATCCGTAGCCTCTTTTAATACATTTTGCGTTTCATCACCTTTAATAATCAAATGGCAAGTTAATACTTGAAAATCAGATGTGACAGACCATATGTGCAAATCATGAACTTCTTTTACAACCGTAATATTTAATAATGTACTTTTTACCTCTTCAACATTTATGTGCTGGGGTGCACCTTCCATTAATATATGGACGGTATCACGTGTTACACGCCATCCACTAATAATGACTAAAATAGACACAAGAATACTAGCAATCGCATCAGCAACCGTCCATCCGAAAAATTTAATACATAGCGCTGCAATAATCGCTCCGACTGATCCTAATAGATCGCCTAATACGTGGAGGAAAGCACTTCTTAAATTCAAGTTCCCCTTCACATCTCCGCCTCTCATTAATATCCAAGCTGATAAAATATTAATAAGCAGACCAAGTACAGCAATAATGAGCATCCCATTACTAGCAATCTCAACTGGTTCTTTAAAACGGCGGATTGCTTCAATAAAAATGTATACCGAAATGACAATAAGAACGACACCGTTACATAATGCTGCTAACATTTCGACTCGCTTATATCCATATGTTTTCGCAGTTGTTGCTGTTTTTTCTCCGAGCTTAAACGCAAGTAAACTTAAGGCTAAAGATACCGCATCACTTAACATATGCCCCGCGTCAGATAATAGTGCTAAGCTATTTGTTACAAATCCACCAACAACTTCTGCAATCATAAAACTTGTTGTTAGTAGGAAGGCAATTAGTAACGCCTTTTTATTTTTTGAATGACCATGATCATGCGAATGTCCCATACGAATACTCCTTTAAGTACAATATCTGTATGTTAGTATGAAACAAACTCCCCATCTTTATCCCGAATTGACTGATTGTAAACGCCCGCTTCCTCTGTATACACACTTCGCTTCTTTTTAAACAATCCCTTTTTCTCAAATAAAACAAGACTACTTCTTTTTTATTTTCATATTGTTTACTAATGAAAGAATTTTTAAGGAGGTTACTAAAATGAAACGTTTATTTCTCTGTATGGAACGTGAACTTGTTGTAGTGAAAGAACAATATGATGACTATGAAACGACTTACCACTTACAAAATATGCAACCTACCTGTATCGCTGTTGATCCATTTCAAAAAAATCGTGTATATTGCGGAACATTTGGACGAGGTCTATGGTTAAGTGACGATAGCGGGGATTCATGGAGACCAATTGGAGATTCTTATCGTTACTTTGATTTTCCTAAAGAAGATGGTATTTTGCACTCCTCTATCACTTCCATAACAATAAGCTCAAATGAACAAGTTAACGGATATGGTGTCGTTTATGTTGGCACAGAACCGAGCGCTTTATTCCGCTCTGAAAATGGTGGTGAAACGTGGACTGAACTTAAAAATATGAAATCATTATTATCTTCTTATACGTGGGCATTTCCGCCTAGACCTTTTACCCATCACGTACGCTGGATTACAGTTGATCCAAACAACCCTAATACAATACACGTTTCAATCGAAGCTGGTGCTGTTATTCAAAGTAATGATAAAGGGCATACATGGATCGATAAAAAATTCGGTGCCCCTATCGATGCTCATCAATTACTTATGCACCCTGAAGCACCAAATCGCCTTTATGCATCATGTGGTGACGGATTTATGGGCGGACCTGATCGTGCATATCTTGAAAGTTATAACAATGGAAACAGCTGGATCTCATGCAGTGAAGGACTTGAACATCATTATTTATACAGCATGGCTATCGATCCCGCTGATTGCAATACGATTCTCGTTTCAGCTGCACCGAGTGCTGATCTCGCTCATCACCATATTCCTTATGAATCTTATATTTATCGAAAAACGAAAGATACTCCTTTCCAGCAAGTACAACAAGGACTACCATCCGCAATCGGTACAGTCATTTCGATGTTTGCGACAAACAAGGCAGAACCACATACGTTTTACACGTTAAATAACAACGGCGTGTTTCAATCCAATGATAGCGGCGAATCGTGGGAACAACTAAACATTCCGTGGAAAGATGAGTATAAAACGCAGCATCCACATGCGTTACTCGTAACTAGTTTTTAGCGAAAAGAGAGACTGCCTAATGTTTTTAGGCAGTCTCTCTTCTATTTCTTTAAATCAATTATGATATCATCTAGAACAATATCTTTACTCTTCGCTTCTTTTTTCGGCACTTCAATTTTCTTCTCTTTTCCATTCACATACTCCACTCCACCATGATTTTCAGGTGTATGCACTCGCAAATTCACATGAGGCGTAACGATAAGCTTTGTAGCATTTTTATTCAATTTTTGGAATGTAGTACTCCAACTACTTTTATGTGGTTCTGCTACTGTACCCGTTCCGCCATTTCCTTCACCAGCGTATTGATTTCCTAAATCATCTTTTATTTCTAGCTCAACATCTGCACTATCCCATATGCGCCTTAATGCCTTAGATTCTTCCTGATTATAAAAAACGATAAATGACATAGGTGTTACTTCCATTTTGTCTATATTTACTTTTATACCTTCTTTTTCGGAAATCCCATTAACTTTTATATCCTTACTATCCATCGCCTTTAAAGTAAGAGCAAAATTCCAATTCCCTTTTATTGATTTTTTTTCTTCGTACATATTAATTGATTCCATATTCCATCTAACATTTGCAACGTCCATTCTTTTACTACCAAGATCACTTGTTGTAGTCATACCTACATATTTTTTATCTCCTACTTTCGTAGTTTTAGAACTTCCAGCCGCACCATTAGACATGCTTACTTGCGGGGAACCAAATATGCTCGGATGCTCTCCTAAATCTTTTTCACTTTCGATAGAATACGTTATCGTTACAGTTCTCCCATCAAACACAGCATCATTAATTGTAACCTTAACCCCATTACTCTCTCTCGTCATATTCAATTCAGTCGAAAACTCTTTATAATTTTCATGTAGCCCTGTTCTACCATTATCTAAAAATCGGAATATATCTCCTACTATAGGAAGACCTCCAGCATAGGTTGGAAAACCAATACCAAGTGTTACAACTGATAGTCCTACTAAAATAGATGCAGCAGCGACACCTTTTTTCCAACTTTTCATCTTTTTCTTCGTACGTATCGATTGTTTTACATTACGCTTCACTTTTTCTTTTTCAATTTCAGAAGCCTCAATTTCCTCTAGTTCTTTTTCATCTATATCAATATTATTCAATAGTTCATAAATGTCTTTCATATTGCACTACCTCCAAAACTAATTTTCGTAGCATTTTGTTGTAGTTTCTTTTTCCCCCGGTACACTCGATTATCTATAGCTGCTCGAGTTAATCTTAATTTTTCTCCAATTTCCTCTGTCTTCATACCGAGGAGATATTTCATAATGAATACCTTTTGATCTAACGGTTCTAATTGATTAATGAGCTTCAATAATTCTTCCCTATCTTCCATAACGATTAATTCGTCTTCTGCTGATTTTTCTGTACTGATATGAAACTCATCTGAAATAATTTCTACTTTTTTAGTCGCTTTTCGGTAATAATCAATTGCTTTAAACTTTGCAATCGCTGCAATCCACTTTTTAAAATCACTCGGCTCTCCATGGAATTTATTTGCGTTATTCCAAATGGAAAGAAATATATCATTTATACATTCCTCTATGAGTCCATCATTTTGAATTGGAAGTAGAACTTTATGCGTAATCCCCTTTATGAGTGGTAAGTATGTATCGACAACAAATTCTAACGCGTCTTCTTTTTGCCGCTGTAATCTTTTTATAAAATTTTTCTCATTTGATTTCATGTAGCGATTCCCCTTATTGTTTTGTAAAAGCTTTTACACCCTATATAACGTCTGAAGAAATTTTTTCTCTCATCTTTTTTATTTTTTGTATGTAATGGAATACTTCCCCTTAGCCATTGTCTCACATGACTATGCGTTCAAAGAAAATTTTCTCAAGTCCACAATTTAATTCATGTAGTACACTATTTATATAGTCATTCTTTAATTTGGTGTACATTTTATTTCATTAATATATTTTTAAAATTAGGAGATGAGATGTGTATGTGTGGAATTACAGGTTGGGTAAATTGGAATAAGGATCTCTCCAATGAACATGTTATTTTAGAAAAGATGGCAAATAGTATCCAGCATCGTGGTCCTGATGCTGAAGGATTTTGGTTTTCACCTCGCGCGGCCTTTGCACACCGACGTTTAATTGTTATTGATCCAGAAGGCGGGACGCAGCCGAAGACATTTCGTGCTGGTGATTATACGTATGCTCTTACTTATAATGGAGAAATTTATAATTTCCGTGAACTGAGAGAGCAACTTCAAAAATGTGGTCATACATTTGAAACCCATTCAGATACAGAAGTATTACTACATGCTTATTTAGAATGGAAAGAAGACTGCGTACGACATTTAAACGGAATTTTCGCTTTTGCATTATGGGATGAACAGAAGCAACAATTGTTTTTAGCACGAGATCATTTAGGTGTAAAACCGCTCTTTTTTACAGAAAGAAATGGCAGTATTATTTTCGGCTCTGAAATTAAAGCATTATTAGCGCATCCATCTGTCCCTGCTGAAATTGATGCGGATGGAATAAATGAAATATTTGGATTAGGCTTATTTCGCACTCCAGGATGTGGTGTGTTTAAGCATATTCAAGAAGTACGTGCTGGACATTCTATAACATTTACACGTCATAAAAAAGTAGTTACGAAGTATTGGAATTTAGAAAGTAAGATCCATACAGACTCTATAGAAGATACATCTTCGCATATTTTATCTATTTTACAAGACACAGTAAAAAGACAATTAATTGCCGATGTTCCTCTCGTTTGTATGTTATCAGGCGGATTAGACTCTAGCGGTATTACTGCACTTGCAGGTAAAGAATTTGCAGAGGAGCACGAAACACTTCACACGTATTCAATCGACTTTTTAAATAGCGCCAAAGATTTCGAGCTGACATTTGCTCGCACTGGCTTAGACGCTCCTTGGGTAAAACGTGTTTCCGAACATGTAGGGACATCGCATCATGACATTATTGTGAATGCTGAAGAATTAGCAAATCACTTATTCGTTCCCCTCCATGCGAAAGATTTGCCAAGTGCAGGCGAAATGGAAACTTCACTATATTTACTATTTTGCGAAATGAAAAAAGATGCAACCGTAGCTTTATCTGGTGAATCGGCTGATGAAGTATTCGGGGGATATCCTTGGTTTCATCAAGAAGAACTACTGTATGTAGATAAGTTTCCATGGTTAACAAACTGGAAAAACACATCTTCTCTATTATTAAACGAAGTAACAAAGCAATGTAATCCTGAACACTATATCAATAAAAGATTCCATGAAGCTGTTCATGAAGTACCTACTCTTGAAGGGGAAAGTAAAAAATCCGCGAAACAACGCCAAATGTTTTATTTATTTTTAACGAGATTCCTTCCTTTCTTACTTGACCGTAAAGATCGTATGAGTATGGCTGTTGGTTTTGAAGTTCGTGTACCGTTTTGCGATTATAGATTAGTTGAATATTTATGGAATGTTCCTTTCAACATAAAAAGTATTGATAATATTGAAAAAGGCATTTTACGTAGAGCACTACAACCAGCTTTACCTGACGATGTACGCAATAGAAGAAAAAGTGCTTATCCAACTTCACAAGATCCACACTACTTACAAACAATCCGTAATTTAACACTTGATATGTGTAGCAATAAAAACAATCCTATTTTCTCACTTATTAACCATTCCATCTTACTTTCAATTGCTAATCAAAGTAATAAAGAGATTAACAATTTTGAGGCAAGAAGTGCCATGGAGTATATGCTACAAGTAAATGAATGGTTGAAAACATATCATATTCATATTGCTTAACAAAAAAGAGTTCAAGGATAAAAACCTTGAACTCCTTTTATATTAATTAGCACATTGTTTATTATCAGTATCAATAGACCATCCAATAATCGTGGCACAATCTCTACCTTTCCACTGCAATACATTTGTTAATACGGGCTCAATCTGCAAGCAACTTCCGTCGTGTAATATTTCTACTAAAGATTGATCATCATCAAACCTTCGTTTGTCACACTCTAAAATACCATCTGTTGCCATTACAATGTGATTCATTCCTTTTTCTAATCCTCTTACACCTGACGTAAAGCAAGGTGTATTTGCTGCAAAAATATTTTTCCTACCAATATATTCGTAATTTTTCCGTTTATTTAATCGTCCTTTTCCATTTTTCGTTTTCTCAGAATGGAATAAATACGCGAAACAATCACCAACTGATAACCAATATAAAAATTCGCCTTTTCGTAAACAAATTAAGCAAGCGAGTTCCTCATCATCTTGATCACATTTTTTAATAAATAACTCATCTGTAAATAACGCTAATAAGTACATATGTGTATGATGAAAAGCTAAATGTATTGGATATGAGAATAACTCTTTTAGTTTTTCTTTTCTTGCCGAAATCGCTTCTATTATATAATCTATATTTTTTGTTTTGTGATGTGTATCAAAAATCATAACAAATTCAAATTGTAATTCAGGATCCCACCAAGCAAGCACCGCATCTCCTCGTTCATATGCATCACTCTCTTGATTCCCCCCATATACGCCGACTGAAAGAGGACCACATTTTTCAACATGTATTTCATCTACATACATCTGTTCATGACTAATCCATTTGAATGTATTCACAGCTATCATCCTCTCTCTTGCTAAATGTATACCTTTACACATAGATTACCTTATATTTCAATAAAAATAAACTTTTTCAACATTTTTTATCCAAATAAAAGGATTTTATTTCTAAAATAACGAATATATCTTACTATACGATATAAAAAGGGGATTTATTATTATGAACAACATTAATCAACATTGGGAGAGCATTTATTATCACTTACGATACGAATACGAGGACAACCTTTCCCACCAAGCAATTCGTATTTTACAAATCGTTTCTCGTGAGAAAGATATAACAATTGGAAAAGTCGCTACTGAGCTTAGTCTTTCTCATAACACAGCGTCTGAACACATAAAGCGCCTTATTCAAAAGGGCTTCATCGTTAAAGAGAGAAATAAACAAGATGAAAGAGTGGTAAACCTTACATTAACAATTGAAGGGATTGAAGTATTAGAAAAACATACTTTACTGGATAAAGAAAAGATAAAAATATTAGAATCACAGTTATCAAAAGAAGAACAACAATTAATTGAAAAAGCATTTTCGTTATTAGCGAAGGAGGCAAAATATGCATTTCCTCGTTAAAGTAATCGTTTCGGCACTTATTATCGGCGTTATCACTGAAGTTGCTAAACATTTCAGTACGATAGGTGGCTTTATTGCTGCCCTTCCACTCGTTAGTTTACTTAGTCTATTTTGGATTTCATTCGAAGGCGGGAATAAACAAGAATTAAGTCAATTTGCTTTAGGGGTATTATATGGATTCCCCGCATCAGCACTACTATTATTTATCGTCTATATTGGTTTAAAAAATTCATTTACACTTAGTACATCTGTCCTACTCGGTATAGGTGTTTGGTGTATCGTTTTTGCTTGTCAAAAATTATTTCAAGCTTAGGAGGAATTAACATTCATAAATTTGTAGAAATAATGGGGCAAAATATAGAAGTACATATAAAAGGAAGTGGTAAACAAACTGTAGTCATTCAAACCGGAATGAGTTGCTCATTTTATGATTGGTTTCCTATTATAGAAAAGCTTTCAGAGTACTTTACAGTCGTTTCATACCATCGCCCAGGTTACGGAAAAAGTGATGTAGGCCATCAGCCGCGTACAATAAGGCAAGTTACAAAAGAGCTACATATGTTACTAAACAAACTAGCTATTCAAGAGCCATTTATTCTAATCGGTCATTCCTACGGAGGATTATGTGCACAACATTTTGCGATGTTACATGAAGATAAGCTGCAAGCACTTATTTTAGTTGATTCTACTTCGATGAACTTACACCGTTTAGATGAACTTCATTTACCAATTTCTGATCAAACTGATTCTGATGATGTTTGGTTTCAAAAATATAATATGTATTCCAAAATGGATGTAGACACACTTTATAATGAACTAAAATCTATGCTCGCCAATCAATCAAAACAGCAAATTGAATTCTCTACCTCCGCCTCATTATATAAAGCGACAGCTTCTGAACTATCTGAGTGGAAAAACTGTGCTCTCTCACTAAAAGAGCTATGTAAAACATTAGAAATACCATTAATCGTTATCGGTAGAGATCCTCAATATTCTATTACTCAATTGACTAATGGTGGCATGCCAAAAGAGGAAGCAACACAACTTGAAGCAATGTGGCAAGAACTAATTCATGAACAATTACACCTCTCAACTAACAGCCACTATATTCTTGCCCAACATGCTAGTCACGGTATAGAAAATGATCGACCAGATATTATTATTGAAGCAATTCATTTCTTACAAATCAAAAAAGGAAGCAACTAAAGCTGCTTCCTTACTTATCTTCTATTCATAATCTTCTTCATCATCGATTTCTTCGTAATATGAACTACCATTACTTACATATATAGGGCCATTCGCAACATCAATACGTAGTACCCACGCCCATGGCACAGCTAAACGTTTATGTATCGCTCGCCAAAAGCTCATTGATTTTCTTTCGTACTCCTGGAACTCCTGAAGTAACTCTTTGTAGGAGGAACCGTCTAACTGAATATTTGCTTCTAACAAACGAGAATGAGCATAGTACTGTAACTCTAGTTCAGCAGCAATTTCCATTTCTTCTTCCGTTGCCATACCAATAATTGTTCCATCTTCTGGTGCAATTTCATATACGTTTTGAACTTCAATAAGCCCTTCTTTCTCTTTCTCAAACATGTAAACAGCCTCCTTTAACATATATTTTTTATGTTACAAAGTCATACTTCTACAATAACTTCTCTGTTTCCTCTTTTTTTGATAAACTTTTACAAAATATTTAACCGATGACCTGTTTTCTCTATTCTTTCAGCAGAAATGAAGCGATTTTTATCAAAATTTAATTTATACACATCAGGCATATGAAGTGTTTTCCAAAACTCAAAATCATATTTCGAATTAAAATAATTCATTAGTAATACCATAATATTCCCATGCGTACCTATTACAATGTTCTTACCTTCATATTGTTTTAATATATTTTGCATACATATTACAGCGCGCCTTTGTGCGACATCACTCGATTCTCCGCCTTCGTATGCAAAACTCCAATCTTTCCACACATTCTGCATAGCAACATTAAAATCTGCTACTGGCTCTGTACTCAATAATCTTTCACGCAAATCTTCTTCTGTTTGTATTAATAATTTATATGTATTCGCAATTCCTTGTACAGTTTGGATCGCTCTTTTGTACGGACTAGAAATAACAACATCAATATGTTTATCTTTTAATAAATGCGTTACATTCTCTGCATCACAGTGCCCTTTTTCAGATAAAGGTCGTTCCCTTTCTTCTTTTGTATATGTAGAGTGGGCATGGCGAACGAAATATATTGTTGTCATTTTTTAACCTCCAATCTTATTTTCCATCTATATTCAATAATAAGATTGGAAAATCCTGTATTACAAAAGAGCACTTTTCATAAGTGCCCCTTTGTTTACATAATAAAATTATTTCATTATAATTTATTTCTGAATTCCTCACTTATGACAATATCTCGAATAAAGTAATCTATATTACTTAGAAGTTTTTCAAATGCTTTTTCACTCAAATTGTTCATCATAAAGACAATCTCAATCTTATTCCCTTTTTTATCAGTACCATAGAAACTATTTGTTAATACAAATGCCGTAGAACCACCTTTCTGTCCAGCAAATTCGAATATACCCTCTCCTACGGTTCCTTTAAATATATTCTCAACCTCACCTTGCATTTGTGGTGTAAAATAATTTCTGCTATTTATCTTTTCCAATAAACTCATGTAATCCTTCGCATTTGCACCTATAAACCGATCTGACCAAATACGCTGAAAATCCATATCGGCTTTTAACGATATCTCGCGTTTTGTCCATTCTTTCTCGTCTTTCATCCATTCATGTATTTGCCATACATGCTTAACATATTCATCATTAGACATATTACGTAGCTTGTCCAATGCTTTATTTTGAGGAATATGCAGTTCTTTTTCAACATAGCCCCTCATATATAATGCCCCTGTATACGTTGGATAAAATTCATCGTGACTATTTAAGCCTAACTCTTTCAAACTTTCATTTATCCGCGCTGCTCCAAGCTTGTCCAATAAATATGATGCATTCGCATTCGAACTATAATGGATCATTCCTTTCACTACTTCTTCTAAAGAAGTTTGACCACCCTTCACTAACTCTTTATCTTTTACATCATCTAGCCATGCAGGGTGTGCACCACCATCAGTATTTTTCACATAGTATTTTTCTAATTCTTTCAATGAAATTTTCTCGTCTTTTCTTATTTTCCCTTCAGCTACTTGCTTAGCATATTCAATTGCTATAACGATTTTCGACATACTTGCTAGCGGTAATTTTTCTTTTTCATTTATTGATGTCAATGTTTCACCATTTCTTTTAACAATTAAAGAAGTTGTTTTATCATCCTTATGTTCTTTTATGTAATTTAGCACATAATTAGAGTCTTCTTTGGAATTGACATATTCCTTCACTGAAAAGAAAGCTATACAGCCTACTATAGTAATTCCAGCTATAATTCCAACAACTTTTAATCCCCTCATGATACTCCCCCTAAAATAAACATATTATATATTATACTAAATAAATTTCCCTTTTTAAGTAATAATTAGATTATTTATACAAAAACACTTCTTTTCTTAAACAACAAAAAAACATGCCTTCATTAGGAAAGCATGTTTTGTGATATCCTTCACATTTTTTAGTTAAAAAATAAATGTTTACTTACCATGATGTAACATTAAATCACTAAGTTCTTCTTCAATGTGATTTAATTTCGCAACGCCTTCTTTCCATTTATGAATATAACGTGAAACCCCAACAAAAAACAAAACAATAATTGTGGAAAGAATAATACCATATACGATTGCTACAGTACTCATAGTTACACTTCCTTATAATTAGTAATGTGGTTATTAGTTATATTTTTATTATAAACCTTTTTCTTTTAAAATACTTCGATTTCAACTTTTTGTAACAAAATTGATTTTTCTAACATTTCGTTCGTGAAAATGGCATATTTTTCACAAATTATACAAAACTTCACCATATGTACTATTACCATATGAGTTATATTATTAAATAGAATAAAGGGGATGATATACTATGACGACTTGGTTTATTGTAATGTTAGTTGTATTTGGAGCATTTAAAATTATCGTTTCTAGCCTTCCTAACTCTGTTATTGAATCCATTATTAGTCGCTTTGAAACACATCCACAACTCGAAGAAGAGAATGTGACTGTTACAATGAACGGAAATAACTTAGTAGGCGAACAGAAATCAAAAATTATTCATGATTTTAACGAAGGTTTATTTTTAGATCGCTATTATGCACCACCCCATAATGAAGGCACTCCTTTAATTATCAATGCAAAACGTGGTAAAAAAGATTTTACATTTTATATTTATAGTCATGAAGAGCATGTTGATGTTGTAAAACAATATAAAAAGAAGGTAGTTGCGTATAGTTTACGCTCTAAAAACCTTCAAAATAGTGATATGTTCGTGTCAGCTGATTTAGCTTAATACTCATATATAAAAAGGAATCCATGGCATATGGATTCCTTTTTACTATTTACTGAAAAATAAGCTCTGTCTTCAAACTATCTTTCGGTAACAACCAGCCTTTTTTCTCTAAACTCGCCATTAATAATTCCCTTTGTTTTGTCGCAATACTTTCTTCATTTGTTTTAAATGACACTTCTATTACGAAGTCATCTTCTAATTTTCCTGTATTACTTAATGGCCAAATTTCAATATTTGCTTTTATGTTTTCAAACTCTCCTGTATATCGTTTCATTAATACAGGACCGTAAATACGGGAATTCTTTAACATCTCTTCTCCCCAATTTGTATACAACCATTTGTTCATTTTCCCTGGTAATTTTTCTATTAACATGTTTTGAGCAGCTTGTTTATTTGGTAAATCAAGTATTCCATATCCTTTAGCACTGTAACTTTTCTTATTTGAAATGCTTAATGTTTTCTTCTCAAATCCCCAATCTATTTCCGCCTCATAACTATCCGTATTACTATCGAATCCTTCTTTTTTAGCTACTTCTAGTGCATCTTGAATTACACCATTTGGAATAGGATATCTTTTTTTATATGTTAGTTCAAAATCTTTACTAAATTCTTTCTTTCGAATTCTAGCAAACCAACCTTCCTCGCTTAAACTTTTATTCGCAGTATCTAAAAATTGCACTTGTATTCTTTCATATTTTGTACCAGCCTGGAAATGTTCTAGTACCTCTTGCTTCATCTCTTTGTTATCACCTAATACTTGTTCTGGCTTCAATAATAACTTCACTTCAAAACTAGGTTTCATTGGACTAGCTGCAAACCCTTCCTTAACGTTATAAAGGAAACAACAAAAGAAAATGCTTACGAATACAAATACTTTTTTCATATACCTATCCCCTTTGCATTTTAAATGACTTCTATACGTTCCATTGCAAGTGAATATACATTTTCATATCCTGCTGTACTTAGCTTTTGTTGTAATCGATCCGTATCCTCTTTCAAAGCATGCACTAGCACCGTATGTTCTGGTAATAATGTATTTAACATCTCTTTAACGTCTTTTATACTTTGGTGAACTTTATACGGAACTCGCTTCACCCTACATGTACTCCTTACATGTTCTTTCATAACTCTTTCTGCAAAACTCCCTTTCGCAATATGCCCAGTAAAAATAACGGAATTACGTTTTTCATTCCGAAGCTGTTCATAGCATAACTGTGCTCGTTTCGTTTGCATATTCGCATCACTCATTACAACTATTCCATAACTATTTTGCATACTAATGTCATTATCCATCACTATTATGTTTCTTTTTAAACTCTCCATAATCCATTTAAGTTCTTCATTATTTTTTATCCAATCTTTATATATGAACATCTCTTCAAATCCAGCCAAAATTTCTTTATCTACTATAAGCGGAAATTCTTTATATCGTTCATATAAATACAATACTATATCTTGCGCCCTACCAAGTTGTGGCAGCGGTAGCAATGCTATTCCTTTATTCTGCATAACTCGCTCAATTTCTGCACATAGATCATCTAATCTTTCATTTTGCGAAACATCATCTGTGTGGTAAGCGGCATCTACAATTGCAACTTTTATATTGTGGCCCAATTTCTCAGGTAAATTAGCTCGTAGTATATTAGACTCTGCTGAATAATCGCCGGAATAGAACACGTATGTATTACACAAATCAACTAAAAACCAAACAGCTCCTAATACATGCCCACTATATCCCCACTGAAACCGCAATGTAGGAGTAATTTGTATCCATTCATTTGGATTACTAATCTCATCAATACATACATAATTTAAATCTTTTATGTGTTGGTCGCTATAAGGTAAATTCCACCCTTGCATCACATTATAGTTTCTCCATTTTTCATAATATAACGGCAGTTGCTCCTTCGTATAACGAGTCGTCCAAATTTTTTTCTTATATCCATACTTCGCTAATAAAGGTAAACCCATCGTATGATCTTCATGAATATGTGATAAAAATACCGCATCTAAAAATGGAGCAGCTTCTCTCTCTATTTTTGGATAACCATCCTCATAAGATCGATTAATACCACAATCAAATAATATTTTCGTCTCTTTATTTTTTACAAAATAGCAGGAGCGACCGTACTCTCCTGCTCCTCCCCATACTTCCACTCTCATCATACTACCCCTTTTCGTTTTTGCTCCATATGTTGTAGCAGTAATAAGCATATTGTTGTAAGTCCAACAGAAACAACAGCCATCGCCATGCCTATAGATACTTCACCCTGTTCAAATTGGGCAAAAATAAACGTTGCTGACGTTTCTACTGATGGAGGTAATACGAGAAGCGATGCTACTAACTCTCTTATCGAAATTGTAAATGTCATCGCCCATCCAGCAAGAATACCTGGGATAATAAGAGGCAATATTATTTTTCTAAAAATATAAATATAATTTCCAGAAAAAACACTTCCTGCCTGCATGAGAGAATCATCAATTTGTCCGAGTGATGATTTTACATATTGCACCGTGTAAGGTAAAAACAGCACAACATACGTTACGATAACCATGACTGGTGTATTGTAAATTGACATAGGCATATATGGTGAATTCCAAAATAGAATAAGACCTACAACCATAACGATTCCTGGTACCATATTCGGTAACATACCGCACATATCAAGCCATTTTTCAGAGGTTTTTTTCCCCTTTCGAATCATAAGTGCCAAAAAGACTCCAATCATTACCGCAATAATCGCTGTTACGAGTGAAAAAAGAAAACTATTCCATAAAGCCTCTAATCCCGGAGACCCCATTGTAAACAATGCCTCATAATGACTTGTTGTAAAGTTATTTACATGTAAACCGCTGCCTCTTAATTTTGAAAAAGAAGCAATAAGTATAGAAAAGTATGGAATTCCAATTGATACGATTAATAAACCAATTACATACATCCATGCTACAACGCGCGTAAATATAGACAAAGTATATCTTTTAGATTTCACACCTTTTCCACTAACTATTGCATATGAATACTTTCGATTCAATACATTTTGCATATACCAAATGAGCATACAAGCACTAAGTAATAAAGAAGATAATGCTGTTGCACTACTAAAATCAATTGGCCAACTCGAAATAAATTTATGGATTTCTGATGTTAACACGTGGAATCCTATTCTACGTCCGAATGTAGCCGGTGTTCCAAATTCAGCAATCGTCTTTACGAAAATGAGTAAAGCACCCATTACATAACTTGATACTAATAACGGCAATATTATTTTTCTTAAACGATAGAAAAAACTTCCGCCATGAACTGCTGCAGCTTCTTCTTTACTACTCCCAATCTGAAGTAACGTGTTTTTCAGCATGAAATAAAGGAATGGGAATAAATGCAGACTCATAATTAATACCATACCTCCTAAACTAAAAAACGATGATGAAACTGTCTTTAGCATCGGGAAAAATTGTTCAAAATAGCCGTTAGGTTGCATGAACAAAATCCAGCCCATCGATCCAATATACGGCGGTGTCATAATTGGAATCATAAAAACAATATCTAACTTACTATACTTTCCTACATCTGTTTTGCTCATAATAAATGCCAATGGAAATGCAAATATTGTAGCACCTATTACAACGAGTACACCTAGAAGCATCGAATTCAGAAAAATCCCAGCTAATCCACCACTCTGCATCACTTCAAAAGGCTTTAAAAAGTTCCAACTACTATTTTCATATATACTAGAAAACAAAATAAGAAAAAGGGGAATGACGATTAACATCGCCACAAGCAATAACGCTACCGTCATTCCAACTTGTCTTACTGATACGAATCGATTTACCATGGAATCACCATCTTATTGAAATACTTTCTTAAATTGTTTTCCTATTTCATCTTGCTCTTTCTCAACTGTTTTCCAATCAATATTTAATACTGGAATCTCTTCTACATTTGGTCTATTTTCAGCTTTTATATCTGTTCTACCAGGCAATAAATACGCTTTAGAAACTTGTTTTTGTACATCATCGGATAATAAATAATCAATAAACTCTTTTGCGCCTTCTACATTTTTACTATCCTTCATAATCCCCGCTGCGCGTGGACTAATAACTGTTCCGCTTTTTGGATATACGATATCAACAGGTTCACCCTTTGCTTTTGCGCTGTACGTCATATAATCAACACCCGCAATTACCATATCTTTCGCACCTGTTACAACTGGGTCTAACGCTTCCTGATTTGCTCCTGCTACTGTAACTTCATTTTTCTTAAGCTGCTCAAATAAATTCCATCCATCCTTTCCATTCTTTTTCACATATCCTGTTACAAAATCTAAAGCTGAACCTGAAAGTGCTGGATCTGGAAGATTCACTTTCCCTTTCCATTCTCCTTTCGTTATATCGCTCCAATCTTCAGGCGCTGTCTTCACATTTTTTGTATTGTACACAATCCCTAATGCTGAAGCACTATACCCGAAATAATGTCCTTTATCATCTGACCATTCAGAACGCAGCTTATCAGCTTGTTTCGCCTCTTTATAAGCTAACGTTTGACCCTCTTTCTTTAATCCTTCCATCGCTGGTAAGGAAGCGAGTACGACAACGTCAACGACTGGATTTTTCTTTTCAGCTTCCATTCTCGCTAAAATTTTACCAGTTGTCCCTTGAAACATTTCCACCTTTATACCAGTTTTCTTTTCAAAGTCTTTTTGAATTTTTTCTGCTAATCCTTTTGGCCCTGCACTATATACAACAATTTTCTTTTCATTCGTATTTTTACTTTTTGCATCTGCATTACCTGTCTTTGAACTACAACCCGTTACTACAGTAGAAAATAGTAAAGTACATACAAATAAAGACTTAAGCGAACTGAATTTCTTCATACGATTCTCCCCCTATATGATGAATACATTTTTTTGGTACATATAACGATACTGGTTTCCCGATGCTTAGCTTACTATTGTGATAGGCTGTCCAGATGCCTAAAGTCCCCATATTTACTTTCACTTCATAACGTTCTCCTACATATGTAACGTGCTGAATTTCACCTGTATACATTTCGCACACATCATTTTTTGTCCAACTCACATGCTCTGGACGAATCATTTTTTCACCCTCTACAAGCCAATTCGCCTTACCAACAAATTTGGCAACAAATTCATGAGACGGTTTCACATAAATATCTTCCGGTGTTCCTTTTTGTAATACTTCTCCTTGTTTCATGACAATAATTTGGTCTGACATTGACATTGCTTCTGTTTGATCGTGAGTGACATACAGTGCAGTTAAACCAATGGAATGAACGATATCCATAAGCTCTATTCTCATTTCTTCTCGCAAAATTGCATCGAGTGCACTTAGCGGTTCATCAAACAAAATAAAATGAGGTTTTGTTACAATTGCTCTAGCGAATGCGACACGTTGTTGCTGTCCACCAGAAAGTTCGTGTGGATACCGTTTCTCCATACCTTGCAGGCGAACTCGCTTTATCGCATCTTCTACTTTTTCTCGTAAATGATTCGTTTGCTTTGTAGCCCTTAAACCAAATGCAACATTTTCAAAAACAGTCATGTGCGGCCATAAAGCAAAATCTTGAAATACCATACCGATATTCCGTTCATGAGGAGATGTCTTTATCTTTTTTGTAGCAGAATACATGCACTGGTCTCCAAAATATATTTCTCCTTTATCCGGTTCTTCAAGTCCTGCTATCATTCTAAGCAAAGTCGTTTTCCCACACCCCGAAGGTCCTAAAAGTGTAGTGAATTCCCCTTGTTTCATTACAATCTGCAACGGCTTTAACGCCTGTATTTTTCCAAATGTCTTTTCTAATCCACTAATTGTAATATCCATTGCTTCACCTCTCTCCCCTCATTCTTAACCTGCTTTCATTCTATATGGAAGATTTATACTCAATGTTAATGTACTGTAAAGATTAAATTAAAAAACTTCTAATAAACTATTTATTTCTATAGATTTTTTCTATAGTTAAAATAAAAAAGGCGGCAATTCATAATGAATCTCTTAAAATTAGAAATTGTAGTACTTATTAAGAAATACAAAAAGCTTACAATCGTTGCAGAAAAACTTGGCGTTAAACAACCAACTATTACATTTCATATAAAAAGCTTAGAAGAAGAACTCGGTGTGTCTTTATTTGAATTACGTTCTGGAAGGTATTTCTTAACAGAGGCTGGTGAGGCTTTGCACCATTATGCTTGTAAAATAGATGCGCTTATGAAAGAAGCTAGACGTGTCACGCAAGAGTTTAAAGATTTTCATAAAGGTGCTATAACAATCGGCGCTAGTTATGTACCAGCGACTTATCTTTTGCCAGAAGTCGTTCATCAATTTCAATGCGAATTTCCCAATATAAAAATAACGCTACTAGTGAAAACAGCCCCTGAAATTCGAATGATGCTACAAAATCACGAAATCGATCTTGGGATAATTTCCGCTGCTCCATTTGATGAACCACTTTTAAAACAAACGAATATAATGCCCGATACACTTGTTCTTGCCTTTTCCAAAGAACATCATTTTTCAAAGAAAGACAATGTATCGTTACAAAATATCGAAAAGGAACGCATACTATTGCATCGTAATCCATCTACAACGAGAGATTTACTTACACAATGGACGTTGGCGCACAACATTACATTCCAATCTGAAATTGAATTAGACTCATTGGAAACGATGAAACAAATTTTAAAATATGGTAATGGAATTGCCTTTATTTCTAAACTTGCTATTGAGCAAGAAATACAACGAAATGAGCTATGCTATATACCAATCCCAGAATTTGAATTTCAGCGTAATATTTATACGATTCATCGTGAGGACAGATGGAATTCTAAAATCATTTCTTTTTTACTACAAAGCATCACTTCATTTACAACAAAAAATTAAAAGGCTGTCGTTATGCACGACAGCCTTTTAAACTATAAATCTATTTATTTTTCTTTGCCTCAATTTTTGCTTGCGCCTCTTCAGCCTTATCTAATGCTTCTGATACTTTCTTCTCTTTTTCTTTCACTTCATCTATACTATCGACAGCTTTAATAAGTTTATCGATTCCTTCTTCTTCTACCTTTCTACGCTTTGCCACTCTTTCATTTACTTTCTCTTCCACATCTTTTGCTTTTTGAAGCATATTCTCTGCATTTGATGTTACAGCTTTTTCAAGTTCATCATCTTTTTTCTTTTGTAACACTTCATTTGCAATGTCTTTCGCTTCTAAATACTTACCGTCTTTTAATGCTGTTGCTCCGTGATCCATTCTCTCAGCAACTTCTTTATATGATTTCGCTTCATTTCCTGATTTCTCTTTTTCTGCTTTTTCGAACCACATTGTTGCATCACTATACTTTTCATCTTTCAATGATTGCATACCTGTTTCAATATATGTGTCATAATTGCTACATCCAGCCATTACGACTAATAGAAAAAGCATAACAAAACTTAATTTTTTCATGCTGTTGTCTCCTTTTCTTTGCCTGCTCACTATACTGTAACATACATGAAAAAGAGTTTCAAAAACTAAAATACTAATTCGGTCATTTTTATTTTATTAAGTCAAATTGCCTTTTAAACAGACACATCCACTTGCTTTTTCATTACATGCTTCTTTATTCCTACTAATACAACTAACAATAAACCTCCGCCTAATGTCATCATAACAATGCTAGTTGGCAACATATCTAATAGTAGTCCATATACAATCATACCAAGTGGTGCGATTGCAGTCGCAATTGTTTCAAGTAGGCCAAACATACGCCCTAGGTAGCTCGGATCTGTCGTTTTTTGCATATGTACTTGCATTGGAATGTTTACAATCATAATTGCTATACCAGTTAACATCATAAAAGCAATATAGTAAATAAAACTTGCTACTTTTGGAATGATAACTAACAACGGAAAGACTGTAC
Source organism: Bacillus sp. D48C (assembly GCF_053345735.1). NCBI lineage: Bacteria > Bacillati > Bacillota > Bacilli > Caryophanales > Bacillaceae > Bacillus > Bacillus sp. D48C. The sequence goes on along the minus strand of NZ_JBKFAQ010000014.1, from coordinate 22,555 downwards.
ATAAACTTAAACCTGCAAACAAAAACAGTCCAGTATAAATAGAACGAAACGGAGTATTCACTTCTTTACGCACTGATAAAGCAATCGCTCCCATTAGCATCCCGACTGCTAACATTCCTTCTACAGTACCGAGTTGCTTTGAAGATAAATGCAATGTATGGACGATAATGTAAGGAAGTGCAACTGTTAGACCACACGCAAAAAAGTTTACCCACAATGCTATTTTCATTAAACCATATATTTCATGTTGTCTTTTTACATATAAAAAACCTTCTTTTATACTCGTCAAGAAATGCTCTGTACTCTCAGCCACTTCTTTTTTATATAAATCAAATACGATAAATAATTGCAAAATAACCGCTAAAAAGAACGTAATACTATTTAATAGGAAAAACGATTTAATTGAAAAGAAACCATATACAACTCCGCCAATAATCGGTCCTAAAATATTTGATAAAGAAGCCGCCGTTTGATTTAAAGCACTCGCTTTTTGAATACGTCCTTCATCTACTAAACTCGGAATAGACGAAGTTAATGCAACAGAATAAAAACTTGCACAAATTGATAATAATGCTGCTGAAATATAAATAAAAAGAAGTGATGGTCCAAATATAGTAGCAAGAATAAACATACTAAGCATCGTTAAGCTACTTAATAAATCAGTACCAATGACAAGCCATTTTCGATTCACACGGTCTGCTACAGCACCAGCAATTGGGCCACAGATCATCCTTGGAAGTGATCCGCAAACGAGCGTAGTTGCAAACCCCATCCCTGAACCAGTAGTCTTTAATACATATAACCCCATTGCGAACGTATAAATACCTGCGCCTAATAAAGACGTCATTTTTCCAATCATCATTAAAATGATATTTCTCGTTGCAATCTTCATTTTCCAATCATTTTGACCTATATTTATATCCCCCATTATGACACTCTCCCCTTAAAAGTTAAATTGTGTTAAACTTATTATATAATCAACTTTCCAATTTTTACAATAAAAAGTTTAATTGTATTTAACTTTTAAATTATAAAGGAGCATATAATGGCTACTCTCGGTGCAAAAATTAAAACGTTACGAAAAGAAAAAAAGCTTACTCAAACTGATTTAGCAGGTTCAGAGCTGACAAAAAGTATGCTAAGCCAAATTGAAAACGGAAAAGCTACACCTTCCATGAAAACATTACAATATATTGCTGAAAAACTTGGATGCGAAACGAGTTTTTTACTAGAAGATGATGATGTGGAAAAGATAGAACTCATTCAACAAATGGAACAACTAATAAAAGCAAATAAGTACGATGAAGTATATGAGATTTTACTACCTATCGTTCAAAAAGAGCTACCTCCTACTTTGAATACCGCTCGTTTATATAAACAATTTGTAACAGCTGCGGCTAAAATGAAAGATTACAATATTGAACATTACGTGGAAAAGGCTACTTCTATTTTTGAAAAATATACGTTATACCGGGAAAGTACGGAAACAAAATTAAAATTATCCTTTACGATATTCACACGTAAAAAGTATGCTGAATGTTTACAACTCATTGCTAGCATCCGAAATGACTATGAAGAGAAACATTTAGAAATGGATCTCATTATACATATCGAGTTATATTTATATGAGGCGATTATTTTTCTTGCATATGGTAATTACGAACAATGTGAAAGTGTCATTTTAGATGCGCTTGCATTTTCAAAAAAACATCAAGTGTATTATAAAACAGATGAATTTTACCGTATTTTATCTTACCAAAAAGTCCTAACGGCTGATAAAGAACAATATTTACATTACATAAAAAAATCAGAGCAATTTGCCATTTTTACAGAAGATACTTTATCTGCAGCGGTTATTAATCTTTTAAAAGCTTACTACTACAACACAATTACTCATGAATATACTATTGCATTAGAACATGTAGAACAATTTCGAGAACAACTAAAAGATGAGCGAATTTTTCAAGATGATGGATCGTATTATCTTGAAAAAGGAAAAGCTTTGTATGGTTTAAAACAATACGAAGAAGCTTTAAAAACATTACAACGTGCTATCATACCAGATTATATAAACCATCCACTTGATCACGCACGGCTTACAACAGCTGGGGCATATCGTGCTCTTTGTTATGTCAAACTTAATGATAAAAAAAGAGCTCTTGAAGAAGTAACAGAAGCATATGAAATCGTACAGTCCTATCCTGATTCCATCTTCACTTCATTTATTAAAGAAACATTACAAATAATACAAAAACTTTAAGAATGTCTCAAAATGGTATATTATTCCTCTTTTTTAGCAAAGATAATAATGATGGGAGGAATATAAATGAATATACAACGTGCAATAGAGCTTTCTGTGTCAGCGGAACAAGCCAATGTCAGTTTTCAAGGCATGCCTGTTATGATTCAACACGTCGATGAAAGCAATGAAACCGCCCGCATATATGAAGTAAAAAACCCAGGACGCGAATTAACTGTTCCAGTTAATAGCTTAGAGGAAATATAAGAAATGCCACTTCTCTTTTGAAGTGGCATTTTTCTTATGAATCAAAAATACAACTATTATTTCTTCTAATTTTTTAAGCTTATAATAAGAAAATGTAAATTTTATACTCTAACCCTATATTTTGTGATATTTTATACTCTGGAAATAATCAAATCTTTATAGATGAATAATATAAATTTTTTCTATTTCCCACTCTATACATAAAGGAGGAATTGTATGAGCCTCTCTATATACGAAGGTTTAGGTATTATTTTTTTCGTAATCATTATTACTTACGCCCTTGCACACAAATATTTATGGTCAAAAAAATTACTTATTATTCTATTTCTCATTTGTAATGCTATTTATCTTATTTGGCGAACTTTTTATTCGTTACCAACTATTAATCTCATAAGTATTATCGCTGGTATTATATTGTTAATTACAGAATGGGCTGGTTACTTACAATCTATCGTTTTTAGCATTGTTTCATGGAAACCATATAAACGGAAAGAAGTACCATTATCCACTTTTGAAAAACTACCTACTGTCGACATATTTATTGCCACTTACAATGAACCGATCGATTTGTTAAAACGTACTGTAGCTGGTTGTACGTTGATTACTTATCCGAAAGAGTTACTAAACATTTATATTTGTGACGACGGGCGCCGTGAAAGTGTAAAGCAACTTGCGGCAGATTTTTCTGTTCATCACATAACTCGCACCGAAAACAAGCATGCAAAAGCTGGAAATTTAAATCATGCGATGCTTCATTCAAAAGGTGATATTATCGTAACAATGGATGCCGATATGATACCACGAGCTAACTTTTTAGAGCGAACGATTGGATATTTTTCTAAAAATAATGTTGTATTCGTTCAAGCACCACAAGTTTTTTATAATGCTGATCCTTTCCAATATAATTTGTTTTTTGAAGATAACATCGCCAATGAACAAGATTTCTTTATGCGCCAGTTAGAAGAAGGGAAAGATCGCTTTAATGCTACGATGTATGTTGGTAGTAACGCCCTATTTCGCCGCACCGCGCTTGAAGAAATTGGAGGATTTGCGACTGGAGTTATTACTGAAGATATGGCAACTGGTATGCTACTACAAGCTAACAAATGGGAGACTATATTTGTCAATGAAACACTAGCTGTTGGATTATCCCCAGAAACATTTAGTGATTTATTAAAACAACGGGACCGCTGGTGTAGAGGGAACATTCAAGTCGTAAAAAAATGGAATCCTTTCACTATAAAAGGATTATCTTTTATGCAGCGTCTTTTATATGCAGATGGAATTCATTATTGGTTTTTCGGTGTTTATAAAATGATATTTTTATTAGCACCGCTATTATTTTTAGTATTTGATATTTATAGTTTAGAAATTAATTTCATGCACTTATTTATGTTCTGGGCACCTGCCTTTTTAACATCACAGCTTATTTTCAAAGCTGTTTCTAATAAAAAACGAACAACTACGTGGAGTCATGTGTACGAAGTTGCTATGGCTCCTTATATGGGATTTGCTATTTTATCAGAAATTTTCTTACGTAAAAAGTTTCAATTTCATGTGACAAGAAAGGGAGTTCAAAATAATACAAGGCATTTTTTATGGATTGCAAGCATCCCTCATCTCATATTACTCATTTTAACAATTATTGCACTTATTCGAGCAACACTTATGCTCTTATACCCTGAGCAATATTATATTGAAAGAGAGAGCTTATATATTAACATTTTCTGGTTACTATACAACGGGATAGCTATTGTCACTTCACTATTTGTAGCATTTGAAAGACCGCGTTTTCGAAATTCAGAACGTTTCGTAGTAAATTTACCAGGTACTTTATATGCCGAAGATATGATCATTTCTTGCAATATCCTTGATATTAGTGAAACGGGGGCACGTTTTGAATTAGATTCCTCCATTCCATTTGAAACTTTATCAAGTCTATCTTCCTATATGCTATCTTTTGGCGAGGTAGAAAAGATTTATAGTACAAAAAAATGGATTCGGAGACAAGAAAGTTCTGTACAAGTTGGTGTATCATTTGATGATGTATCCCATGAGCAATATTGTAAACTCATTCTTCATCTATTTAGTAAACCGGTTAATGACCGGGTGGAAAAGGTGTACGATAAAGCATTTCTTACACTAGCAATTGCATCTTTCATAAAAAACACAAAAAAAGCACCAAGACATTTTCGCAGGCAACATATACGTGAGCAACTGATGTCTCCTGGAACATTGCATATGAATGGGATGCCGATTGAAGCGACCATTATCGACTATAGTACAGGTGGGTGCCAAGTACAAACGAACATCCCTCTTGTGATTGACCAAATTATACAAGTAACAATGGAAGAACGTAATATTCAAAAGAAAAATGCACAAGTGTGTTGGATTCAAAAAAAGGGTCGTAAAATATATGCTGGATTAAAATTCACAGCGTAAAAAAGAAAAGAAGCGTCGTGCTTCTTTTCTTTTTTACATGCTAAAATACTTATTAAAGGGGGGAATGTATATGAAAAATACTTCACAAAAAATGAGTCATTATTATGCCGTGATATTCACTTCTAATTTATCAAATGATACAACAGACTATAATACCGTTGCCGAAACAATGGAGGAACTTGCAAAGCAACAACCTGGATTTTTAGGTGTAGAAAGTGCACGAGGTAATTCTGGACTCGGAATAACAATTTCTTATTGGGAATCACTTGATGCAATTGAAAATTGGAAGAAGAACGCCTTACATAAAGAAGCGAAAAAAAGAGGTCGTGAGCAATGGTATGAAAACTTCCATCTGCGTATTTGCCTTGTTGAGAAAGAATTTAAGTTTCAAAGAGGCACAATATAACTATGAAGGAAAAATTAGCTCTCGTTATTGTTCATGAAATATATGGTGTGAACGACCATATGCATCACGTTACCGAGCAATTTACTTCATCTCATATTGACGTATTCTGTCCTAATCTTCTGCACTTACAACACGCATTTCATTATCGTGATGAAGAAAAAGCATATGAACATTTTGTAAATCATATTGGATTTAATGATGGAAAAGACCAAATTGAAGCATTCATCAATACCCTTTCAAGCAATTATACACATATTGGACTTATCGGCTTTAGTGTTGGAGCTACCATCTCATGGCTATGTAGTAACAATCCGAAAATAGATTTTATCATCGGATGTTACGGTTCTCGTATACGCGACTATGTTCACATAAAGCCTACATGCGCTACACTACTTATATTTCCTGAAAAAGAAGCTAGTTTTTCAGTATCCTCTTTAATTCAAACATTGCAGCAACAAAAAAATCCTTTACTAGAAATACAACAACTACACGGTGAACATGGATTTCTAAATCCGTACACTGAAAAATATAACGGGCACTCTACAAAACAAGCATACAATGTAATAGATTCATTTCTTGTAAAGTGAAACTTTATTAGTTCTTTATTTGGGTTATTGTTGTTAGTTATTTCGGGGATGTAATAGAAGAAGGAAGAAAAGCCAACATTCAACTTTTCTTCCTTCTATCTTTACCTTTAGCTTTCACTGTCACTGATTCACAAGGTGTATAATATATTTGAGGTGTCGCCTTATCAACAAACATCATAAACGTAATAAAGCCGATAATAAAGAAAATAAACAACGTTAACAAAATTGCTCCTATCGTTAAAAGTATCATAACACCACCCCTATATTTTTCATGTTATTACACCTTTCGCTATTATATGAGCGTAATCCTTTTTAGAAAAAGAAACGTAACAAAATAATCACAACCACTCCCGTTAATACTGTACCTAATAAACTACGAGTATATATCGCTACAAGAAATGTGGGAATTGCTGCGATAAGGTAATCCCACTGCATCGTCTCATGCATAAATAAAACTTGTGCTAAAAGCGCTGCTAATATCGCAATTGGTATGTAATTTAACCATTTTAAACCCCAGTCAGGAATTTGTAGTTTGCTAAATACGAGTAGAGGTAAAATACGTGGCACGAGTGTAACAGCTCCTGCTGCTAGTAAAAGTAATAATACATCTAATCTCATTTCCATTTTTCAATCACCACTCCAATCGTCGCAGCTAGTAATGTTGCGATAATAACCGCTATACTATCTGGCATAAATAGGTGTGAAACGTATGCGATGATAATCGCTACAATTGCAACACTTAAATGAATTGCTAGTTTTGGTTTACTACTTATGAGCTGAAGAACAAATAATCCAATAAACATCGCTGGTAATGCATAATCCATCCCGTATGTATGTGGATCTGGTATCCACTCACCAAACAGTCCACCAATAATAGTAGCAAGAATCCAATTTAAATACGCTGTTACGTTAAGCCCGATCATCCATCTTTCACCTAAATATCCTTTTTGCGCCGCGTGTTGCACTGCAACGCCGAAAGTTTCATCTGTAATTTGCGAACCGATGATTAAGTTTTTAAATAGAGGAATTTTCGTAAAGTACGGCGCGAGTGCAGCACTCATAAGAAGGTGGCGCAAGTTAACAAAAAATACAGTAAAAATAATTGCGGAAGCAGGAGCACCGGCTGCATACATACCAGCTAATATAAATTGGGCAGAACCTGCATAAATTAAAGTGGACATAAATGCAATTTCAATGATAGAAAAACCTGCTGTTTTTGCAATTACACCAGCTGCTATACCGATGCTCAAGTAACCAAATACAGTTGGTAAACAATCTTTTACTCCTTGCTGAAATGTATCATCGCTCTGCAAAGCTACATGTGCCTGAGCTTTACTCATCTCTATCATCCTCCATTCCTTCTAAAGTTCGTTTTCCTGTTACGACATGAACTAAATCTATATTTTCACGCCATAACGTATCTAACTTATCAGCTCCAAATTCCTTCGTGATTTCTTCAACCATAATATCGTGCCGCACATACTCTGTAGCAACGAGAACTAGCGCTGGGTCATACGTTGTAACGGCCCATGAAGTGCTATCATTTGAGAAGTTCGCAATTAATACTTCCTCTCCATCACGCGCAATAACAGTTAAATGACCACCCATTCTCTTTTCAACAACGTGAGGCGTCATATAATTATGGTGAAACGTCGCTCCTATTTTTGTTTCTGGAGCTCCAAATAAGATTGAAAATATATGTACGCCTTCCTCTTCCTTTTGATAAATGTATGGCTCAATTTCATGCACTTGATCTTCCCATACAGAAATCCATAATTCTTCCTTTGCCCTATTAATTATATTGCATATTTCTTTTAAAACACGATCATTTGAGCGAATATGCGAAATTACATCTATTTGTCGCTCTTGTTCTAAACAATTTAATTTCTCATCTAAAAATTCAAAGGACTTTTCAAAGTCTTTTCGCATTCGATTCATTAATTCGGTAGCTGGTACTGGTACATATTTAACTGGTTCAGAAGGTACAATATGCACTGCTCCTTTATCCATTAACTTACCGAGTACCTCGTAAATCATAGAACGAGGTACTCCTGTTTGTTTACTCACTTCATAGCCAGTTACTGGGGAATGTTTTAACAATCCAATATACGCTTTACATTCATATTGGGAAAATCCTAACTTTTGTAATTCCTTTATAATTTCATCCATCGGTAACCCCTCACAATCTAAATCGCTCTTACTTCAAAACGGCGATTTTGCTTCCCTTTACTTTTTACTTTATCAATAACAAGTGTTCCTATTTCACTCGTATTTTTCACATGTGTGCCTCCACAAGCTTGTTCGTCTAAGTTTTCAATTGTAACAATGCGGATTTCTTGGATAGTAGTTGGCAGGAGATTTATTGCTGTTTTAATCATTCCTACAGCATTTTCTGCTTCTTCGCGGCTCATATAACGAGTGGAAATTTCTTTATTTTGCTTAATAAGTTTATTCACTTCCTCAACAATTTCTTCTACTTCCACGCTCGATAACTCTTGTAACTCATTAAAATCGATACGTGCTTTATCAGGATAAATTTGATTTCCGGTGCATAGAGCTCCATACTTTTCATAAACTACAGCTCCGATAAGATGCAGTAAAGAGTGATGACGCATTAAATTATGACGTCTTTCCCAATTAATCTCTAATTTAACTGGACCTAATTTTACTTGAGCTTCATCTTTTATATAGTGAACTATTTCTCCCTGCTCCTTCTTTACTTTTTCAACTTCAAATACAGACCCATCTTGTACAATGACACCCGTATCACATTCCTGTCCTCCACCAGTTGGATAAAAAACTGTTTCTTTTACAAATACTTTATTCCCTTCCACTCTTATCACTTCTGTCTCGCAACTCGTTTTGTATGCATCTTCTAAATATAATGCCGTTTTCATACTCTCACCTCTTTAGTAGTTATAGTTATACCTACTAATATAAAAAATAATATTCATACAGTCAACTTATATTTCAGAATTTTTAATTTTAAATAAAAAAAGCCTTTTATAATAAGGCTTTTTTCTACATGCTATTATTTATTTTAACTGTAAAGTATTTAACATGTTTCCCGCCAAATGCTCCCGTAAAGTAGAACCTGTATACTCTTCCCTAAATACTCCCGCCTTCACAAATAAAGGAATGACTTCACTAAAGAATAGATTTAGTGACTTGGGAGGTCCTCCTGGAATAGCAATAAATCCATCTAACGCTCCGGCCTCAAACCTATCCATAATTTGCTTCGCAACGTCTTTTGGTGTACCAACCGCAACCCAATGAGCCGATCCAACAACTTCTGGTCGCTCTAGTATTTGTTCAACTGTTGGTTCATTTTTAATAATGAAATGCCGTAATAATTCTGCATGTGTTTTACTACGTACAGTTTGATCCCGACTTGGCAGCATCTCTTCGGTAATTTTACTTTCTAGCGGAATCCCTCTCGCATCTAATCCGAGAACCATTTCAAGTAACGCATATCTCTTCTCTTTTGTGAGATGTTGATGAGCTTGTCTATGCATTTCTAGCGCCTCTTCATATGTATCACCTATAAAGAAATATAATCCAGGTAATACGCGTATAGCATCTTGCTTCCGGCCATGCTGTTCTGCTCTTCTTCTTAAATCTTGACGAAGTTCAATACCTGACTCTACATCTGGCGTTGCAGCAAAAATTGCATCAGCAACAGAAGCAGCAAAATTCCGACCAGACTCTGAAGCACCGGCTTGAAATAATGGCATTTCTCCTGATATATGCTGTGGGATATTCAGCGGACCTTTTACCTCAAAATATTCACCGCTATGTTCAATTGGCTTAGCCATCTCTCTAATAACTTCAGTGTTATCTATTTTCAACACTTCATAAGGATGGCTCCTCCAAAGTTTTCTTACTAACTCTGTACATTCTGCCGCTTTCGCGTATCGTTCCTCAGGTGATGGCATCTCTTCCTCACCAAAGTTTTCAGCACCGTCAATGGATGTAACAATATTCCACCCTACTCGGCCGTTACTAATCCAGTGTAACGATTGTAATTGCCTTGCTAATATATATGGTGGATAAAACGAAGTTGAAGCAGTTGTAACGACTCCAATTTTTTCTGTCGCATAAGCAATAGCAGTAAACAGTAACGTCGGGTCTAAAATGACATTCCCTTTATTACGAGCAATTAAATCTGGGTGGGCCACTAAATAATCGGCTTTAAAAACAAAATCTAACTTAGCCTTTTCTGCCTGTAGTGCCAACTCTACTTGCTCATCAATTCCGGAATTAAACTCATTCTCTTGTTCTTTCTTTCTAGAAATTAAACATAATCCAATGCAAAGTTGATTCTTTTTAGACATCTTCACACCATCCCCTTATTTTTAATTCACTTAGTTAAACAAATGTTGCTGTCATTATGAAATTCTATTCTTATGAAAATAGATAAAATGATATTGATAATCATTATCATTTTATGATGTAACTGTAATAAAAGCAATAACAAAAAAGACTCCCACTTTTGGAAGTCTTTTATCTCAATATTTCATTCGCTTCTTTTTCATAAATTTTATCAAATGACGTCATAACACGCTGTGATGCTTGAATCATTTTTTGATCCGTCATAAGATCTGCCATCTCTTTCGTCATATCAACATTTGAATTTTCTAGCATATGATTTTTTACTATTCCTGTTCCGTTCGGTAAATTAGCAATGTTTCCTTCTGCTAGTGTAAAGCTTTTGTTCTCACGTTGCACGAGACGAGCATTCGTTTCGGCATCTACTGTTTTTGTTTGTAAACGAGCAATATTATTTTGTGTTACTTCATCATATAATGTACCGTCTGCTTGTACAGCAACCTTTGCTCCTTCTGGAATACGAATACGCTCATTATTCTCTCCCATTACGAAAGCACCTGAAGATGTTTGTAAATAACGATCACTATTTAATGTGAAACTACCATCTCTCGTTAAAAACGTTTCATCATTTTTAGAAGTAACGAAAAATGATGTTGTGCCGGCCGCGCCGTCATCTAAAAAGAAATCTGTAGCGCTATTTGTCATTTGTATATTTCCTTGTACTAAATTCACATGTGTTGCAGCTGGTACTACAGCGTAATCGACCGAACCGATATTTGTTACCGCCCCATCTCCTCGGCGATATGTGTCTTGTACATCAAATACTTTAGACGTCATATTTTCTGCTTTAAATCCTGTCGTTTGAGCATTTGCAACGTTATTCGAATGAACATTAATACGCTGCATGTAATTCATCATACCCATAGAACCTATATAAAGACCGTTCATATTCGTTTGAATAAGGCAAGCGCCTTATTCTTCACCTCTTTTCTACGATGTTTGTAACATTTGTTTCGCTAAATGTTCAGCTGTAGCGATATGTATATTTTTCCTTATGTCTTGGCCATCTGTCATTAATACAATAGGAGCTGATGATACTGCTGGAATTTTCAACAATTCGCCACTACTTGCTGTTTCATCAAATTTTGTAAACACAATACCATCTATATGAATATCTTTAAAGTTTGTAATGATTTCAATCATATCTTTACTTTTCATCGAAGCTGATAACGTTAAACAAATATAATCTGGTTCTACTTGTCCCATCGTTTCAATCATTTCTTCCACTGTTTCTGACGTACGATAATTTTTTCCGGCTGTATCAATTAAAATATAATCGACGCGTGCTTCTTCTTTAAAATACGTAAGCGCTCTTGTCATTGCAGCTTCATCACGCACAGCAATTACTTCCGATCCAATTGTCTTTACGTTATCTTGCAATTGCTGCACTGTCCCTATGCGAGAATGATCTGTCGTTATAAAACCAACTGTTTTGTTCTTACCGTGAAATTGCCATGCCATTTTGGCGAGTGTCGTCGTTTTACCAACGCCAGTTGGACCGATTAATGCGATTGTTTGTACTTCTTTTTCAAAGACGTTTTCCGTATTAAAATGAGATTTCATATCTTCCAATATGTACCTGATAACTTCTTCTTCTGTAATCATCGTTGCATTTTCAAACTTTATTTTTAACTTTTCAGCATATGCATAAATGAAATATTGTTCTACATCGTTTTGTTCTAGCATCCGAATTACTTTTTGAATAATAAACGGTACAGATTCTTGATTTTCTTTCTTTGGAGCTACTTCTTCTTTCTTTACCTGAACGACTTGTTTCACAACTTTTTTCTTTTTCGTTACTTCCGCTTCTTTCGTCGGTTTCACAACGACAATTCCTTTTTCGAACAGCTTTAATAGTTTCTCTTTTTTTCTTGCCCATTCTTCACTATTTCCTGTTTGCATCGCCGCGTATGACATAGAAGTCGTTACGTTTTCTAAATTGTGCAGTACTGATTGAATTCCATTCGCCTTCACAATTTGTTCTGAAGGATCATTCACAACATCCATTAACTGTTCATGAAATTGAGCTGTACCTTCATTCACTTCTTCCTGTTTTTCTTCTGGAAAAGCAACTAACATTTCATAATCCTTTTTCCAGAAAAACGGTATATTTCGTTTTACACTTTCATCGACAACGTAATAATAATCTGTACCATATTGGTCAAATAACTTTCGATACAATTCATTTTTCGAAGCTGCTTTTATTCGCATTAACGCTTCTTTCTTTTCTGTACTTTCCATTACTTCACCCCCTACTATTCAATATAGGCAATTTGATCCACAACAATTTCTGGTGCTAATTCGCTAATACAAAGTACTTGTGCTTCCACTTGATAACGTTCTAGCAGTCTTACGATCGCAAATCTAAAATCTTTTCTACGTGTTAATAACACTGGTTCTCTTCCCATTAAACGTGCTTGCTTAAAGACGCGCTGCACTTGCTCAACGACACGTGTTTCTAAATCTAAATCCCAGTTTAATAAGTAACCTTGATATGAATTATTCACAACATCCGCATCTAACTCAATTGAATCAGAGAAGAGCGCTGCATATATTTTTCCGTCCGGATTTTTCGCATTTTCACAAATAACTTTTGAAATACATTCACGAACAAATGATGTCACACCGTCAACGTGGTTTTGATAAATTTCTTTGCCGTCAATAATACCTTCAATAATTGTTGGTAAATCACGAATAGAAATACCTTCTTTTAGAAGTTGTTTAATAACATTTTGAACGAGTGATAAATCAATTTCTTTCTTCTTAATCTCTTCTAATAGAACGCCATTATCATTTTCAAGCGAGTTAATTAAGTCTTTTACATGTTGACGCTGAATTAATTCATGAAGATTACGTCTAACAACAACATCTAAATGTGTAATTAATATGCTAAGTGGCTCTAACACTTGATAGCCTTTCATTTGTGCATCTTGCACCATATGCTCTAAAATCCAATATCCATCTTCACCGAAAATTGGATCTTTAGCTGGCTCTGCATCTAAATCAGCCATTACGTTCGGTGTTTTCAGTGCTAATAAATAACCTGATTTTAAAACACCTTCAGCTGCCTTAGCACCTTTAATTCGAATAATGTAACGTCCGCGTGGTCTAAAGCTCGTATTATCTTTAAAGTTAATTCCAGGAACGTTAATACCAAGGTCAGTAATAATCGACTTCCGCATAAGAACAACTTTATCACGAGCTGTTTCCCCGTTAATTTTCTGCTTTACAAGTGCTGCTAAATCTAAACCGAGTTCTACAATAATCGGATATTTATCCGTAAATACTCCGAATGAATCTTCCACTTGTTGCAGTTGCTCATCTTCGCCTTGAATCATTTCTAATTCTTTTTGAAGCTCGTCTTCTTTTTCTTTCTTTATTCGATTTTTATTACGAATGCCTAAGAAGATAATCGTTCCACCAACGAGTGCGAATGGTAGAAACGGTAGCGGAGTAAAAATACCCATTGCGATAAATAAACCACCTAGTGCATATACAACGACTTCATGCGCTAATAACTCTTTAAAGATACCTTCTGTTACTGTATCCGGTGAGCCGTCAAATACACGCGTTACGATAATACCTGTTGAAATTGCAAGCATTAATGAACCGATTTGGTTTACGATTCCGTCACCGACAGTTAACTGTGTATAATGAAGAGCTGCATCTGCAAAGCTCATTCCTTGCTGCATCATGCCGACAATTAAACCGAAAATAATGTTTACGAATAAAATGACAATCCCGAAAATAACGTCCCCTTTAATGAACTTTCCGGCACCATCCATCGCCCCGTAAAACTCTGTTTCCATATTTAATTTTTTTCGTTTTGCCTGTGCATCTTTTTCTGAAATAATACGCTGGTTTAAATCGGCATCGATAGACATTTGTTTCCCCGGTAAAGAATCAAGTGTAAAACGAGCTGCTACTTCAGCTGTACGAGATGCACCGTTTGCAACGATAAACTGGAATATGATTAATACTGTAAAAATAACGATACCAATTAATAAGTTTCCGCCAATTACGAACTGGCCGAACTCTTCAATAACATGACCTGCATTTCCATCTGTCAAAATCGCTCGCGTCGTCGAAACGTTAATCGATACGCGGAAAATCCCGATTAATAACAACATCGTTGGAAATGACTTTAATTCATCCCACTCGTTAATACTTGTCGCTCGCATATAAATAAGCACTGACATACTTAGTAGAAAAACGATAATGATATCAAGTATAAATGGTGGAAGTGGAATTAAGAGCGCCACTACGAATGACGCTGCTAAAAAGATAGAAAAATAGGTTCTTGCAGACTCTATCTTAAACAAAGAGATCTCCTCCAAACGCGCTATTACACTTCAAGTTCGTTCGTCTGAATTAAATAGCGCATAACTTCAATTACAGCTACGTATAAATCTTCTGGAATCGTCTCATCTTCCTCGACCTGATAATATAAAGAACGAGCAAGCGGACGGTTTTCCACCATTGGTATTTCTTGTTCACGGGCAAGCGTTCGTATATATAATGCGAGCTCATCTTCCCCTTTTGCAACGACAATTGGTGCTGCATCAACGTGTTTATTGTAACGAAGTACAACCGAAATATGCGTCGGGTTGTTCACAATAAACGTTGCACCATCCATCTTCTTCGCGATTGTCCCTTGCAAGATGGCATGCATAAAGTTTTTTCGTTTCCCCTTTACTTGCGGGTCCCCTTCATTATCTTTATGCTCCCTTTTTACTTCTTCTTTTTTCATCTTAATATCTTGCTCGTACTCCCATCTTTGATAAATGAAATCGATAATAGAAAGAACGATTAAAATAATTAAAATGGCTAAAAAGATAAATTTAATTTGGCTAATAATTTCAGTAAGTGACGCTGTCCAGTTAAATCCAATCATACTAACAATCTTCTCTAAATTCTTTTTAAAGAGAACGTACGAAACGTAACCGATTAATCCCATGTAAAACAGTGATTTCAAAATATCTACTAAACTTTTACGACTAAACAATCTCGTAAAATAGTTTTTCGGATTAATACGTGACGCTTTCGGTTTAATGACTTTAGAAGAAAATAGGAAGCCGACTTGAATCATATAATTGAATAAATGAAAAGCATATACGAGTATTAATATCGGAGCCGATACTTTCAGTAATAAAATCCCCATTAAATAAAAATACTCGGTTGAATCTGTATTTTTTCCAATTTGATCAAACAGCACCGCTACGGAATTTGCAATCTCATAACCTAGCCAATCTCCGAAGAAATAAACGACAACTGCTAATACGAGAATGGAAAATAAATTATTTAAATCTTTACTCCGGGCAATATTCCCTTCTTCACGCGATTTTTTACGCTTCTGCGGGGTGGCCTTTTCTGTTTTATTATCCTTTGCCATGCGCGTCCCCCTACTTCGTTAAGAAAAAGTTAAATAGTTTCGTATATTCTTCAAGTAATACATCCGTCATATTTTTAAACACATAACCGAGCATCGGTACACTCATCGCAATAAACAAAATACCACATGTAATTTTAATTACGTATGCATTCATAAAAACGTTTAATTGCGGAGCATTTTTTGCAATTAAAATAAGAACAAAGTTAATGATGAATAAACTTCCCATAAGCGGCAGAGCAATTTCAACCGCTGATGTGATCGCAAATAATAACGTTGCGAGTAGACTATCTAAAAAACTAGTCGTCAACAATTTTGAAATCGCCTCTGTATATTGAAACGACTTTAAAATAGTGGCAACGAAATAGTTAATGCCGCCCAGTGAAATAAAAATAATAAGAAAAAATATATCAAAAATTGTTGATAGCAAAGTGGACTGTGACCCTGCATTTACATCAAACAAACTTGCTTGTGATAAACCAATATCAAAGTCTAAAATATGCCCTGCCATTTTCGGAATGTTCCACAGCATTTCTACAATTTTTGAAAGTGATAATCCAATTACAATTTGCGTTCCTGCATAAGCTGCAACGTCCCAAACTGTCTTGATGTGAGAGACATCCACTTGATCCGCCACTGTAATTGAAAGAGCGAGTCCAACTGTAACCTTCGCCATTGCTGGAATGGATCGGCCTGAGAAAAACGGTAAAAAATATAAAAATGAAGTAATGCGACAAAACGCAAAAAACGTTGCCGCCCATAATTCCATATTCATTTCAGTTCACCTATCTTAGTACGAACGCAATAGCGATGGGATTTTATCAAATAAATCTAAAATAAGCATCGTTAACTCTTGGAACATCCACGGACCTAAAATGATAATTACGAGCACAATACTCGCCATTTTCGGTAAAAACGTCAGCGTTTGCTCTTGAATTTGCATCATTGCCATAATAACCGCGATAATAATAACGACAATCAGACTTACAACGGCAATCGGCATTAAAATCATAACCCCTTTATAAAAAAAGGTTTGGAAAATATCTATAATTGGTGACGTATTCATTTATATGACTCCTATCACATAGCATCAAACGCTTCAGGCGACCGTCTTAAACATAATATCGACAATTTTTGTATATCCACCTAAATATACGAAAACGAGTATTTTAAACGGTAAACTTAAAATCATCGGCGGTACCATCATCATCCCGAGGTACATTAAAAGTGTACTAATAATCAAATCTATAAATACAAACGCTAAATAAATGAACATCCCTGTTAGTAAACCTTTTTGAATTTGCGTTAACGTAAAGGATGGTACGAGTGTAAATAAGGAAAGATCTTTCAAATCTTTCGGCAACTCTTCTCCGCGTACTTTCAGCATCATTTTCAAATCATGCTTATACGTATGCTTTGACATATATTCTTTCATAATAGGAGCTGTCGTTTCCGCAGCTTGACTTACTGTTATTTTCTCTTTCGTCATCGGATCCCACACATCGCTCTTCAGTTGCCCGAGTACAGGCTGCATCGTAAAGAGTGATAAAAATAATGCAAGTCCAACAAGCACTTGGTTTGGTGGTAAATTCATTACCCCAAGTCCTTGACGTGTAATCCCAAGAACGATCATAAAATAAGTAAAATGTGTAAATAATAGAACGATAGAAGAAGATAATGATAAAAGGGTAACGAGCGCAAATAGTTGTACACTTGAATTACTCGTAAACTCTTTTCCATTTTCGAAATTAATAAAACCGTTCGGGGCCGCATACGCTGGATTTACAAAAATAATTGAAAAAACGATAGAAAATACGAAAATAACGGCTAATAATGATAACTGTTTCTTTATTCTCATGATGGATCCTCTACTTTTTTCGTTTCAGTCTTCACCGCGTCTTCTAGTGCTTGTTGAAACTGATTTCCTGTTCCGGTTAATTGCACAGACTGCACACCGTTATTACTAATAACAGTGAACACTTGCTTTCCGTCCACTTCAAATAAAAAGGCACTCGTTTGATGATTTAAATACACGCCGTCTTTTACTTGAATATGGCCATTTTCACCCTGCTTAAAAAACTGCTGTTTGCGCGTCTTTTTTGTCATATAATATGCACCGTAACCGAGCGCACCAAACAGTAAAACGACTTGAAATAAGGTCGTCATATACGACATATGACTCCTCCTCTACTCTTTATCTTGCATTTGACTTTGCGCTTTCATAAGCGCCGCTTGTTTCTTGTCAGCTTCAATTTCAGAAATGATAATACCGAATTTCTCGTCCATTACGATTGCTTCACCGATGCCGACTTTCATATTACTTAAATACACATCTACTTTATGTCCTAAGTTTTTCTCTACTTCAAGAACATCGCCAACTTTTAACTGCTTTACATCACCAAGCGTAATAGATGACTTTCCAAGCTTTACACCAAGTTCAATCGAAATATCTGAAACAGTATCGATATGTGCTTTGCCTGCTTCATTTCGCTTTCCTGCAAAATCTTCTAATCCCATTAATGACACAGGAGATACTTCATGCTTCATATGGATCCTCCTACTCTACAAAACTTTTAAATAGGAGCGCCTTACGCGTTCCATCTTTTCCAATAAAACAATTAAATTTATGCTTTCCATCTACATAACCAAGTAATTCATCCGAAACTTTCGTATGAAGCGGAATAATATCCCCTTCTTCAATTTGTTCAATCTCACTCATTGTCATTTTCTGCTCACCAATCGCAACGTGAACAGGTTTGTACACTTGATTTACTTTCACTTCCACTTCAGACGTATACTTCCTACGTTTATCCGAAGAATGTTCGACAATATTTTCAGACGTTAACTTATCCATAATTTCTTCAACAGATAAGAACGGAATCCCGATACGCACCGTCGTATTCCAAAAATCTGTTTTCATATTTACATTAAGTAATGAAATGATATCGCTCGCTGTCGTAATCTTTAGTGCATTCGGATCTGTTTCCGTCGTTACAAATTTCGGTTCAATCGCAACAACACTTTCAAATGATTGCTCTAAATTTTTACAAAGAAGCAAGAATATATTATCAAGCGTTAAAAACTCAAATGCTGTTAACGGTCTGCGCATCGTAAAGTTACGCTTACTATCTCCGCCAAGCCAACATTCATGAATATAAATAACGAATGCTAAATCAATCTCAATAACAATTTCTCCAAGCTCTGGTAAACCGAGATCAATCACGCAATATAAATAATAATCTTTCGGCATTTTCTCCACATACTCACTCGTAAATGGAACTTGCTCAACTGTTGAAGGCTCTAGTTCAATTGGAATACGCATACGCGCTGATAACGTCTGTGACGTCTGTTTTCCAAACGTAGAAGCAATCGCTTGCAAACTACGTAAATGCTCAACACCGAACTTCTCTGGTCTATTAAAATCATACTCTTGAAATTTCTCTTGCTTTCCTGCTTCTTGTGCGAAAGCTGGCATTTCCTCGCCTTCATTTACCGCCTTCAGCAGGGCATCAATTTGCTCTTGGCTTAATTTTTCGCCACTCATGACAATCCCCTTCCCTACCTTTTCAATTCAACGATTTCAACGTACATCTTCCCATTCTTCGTCAAAATCTTTCCGGTTCCAATCTCTTCATTCTCAAGCATAAGACGCACCGTATTTTTCGTTGAATTTTCAAGACGATACAATGTACCTTTCGTAATATGAAGCAAATCTTCAATTTTCTTTTTCGTATTTCCGATTTCAAAATAAATTGTTAACGGAATATCATCTTGTAATTTCAAATCTAGCCAACTCCCATATCATGTTCACGAAAATTTCATGTTCTCTCTATATATGAAACTCCCTATTTTGAAACGTCGATATTTAATATTTTTTTAATATATCCTTGCGTTTCTTTAAATGGCGGTACGCCTCCGTACTTTCTCACATTCCCAGGGCCAGCATTATAAGAAGCAAGTGCCAATACTAAGTCGCCGTTATTCTTCTTTAAATAACCGCTTAACTCTTTCACGCCACCTTCAATACTTTCAGCTGGTGAAAAGGGATTCTTCACGCCCATCTCCTTCACATTCGCTGGCATAAGCTGCATAAGTCCCATCGCACCTGCATGTGACACCGTTTTCGGATTAAAATTAGACTCTACTTCAATCATTTTTTGAATTAACGTTTTCGGAATTCCGTATGTACGGCTAGTGCGATCAATAATATCCTCATACTTCCCTTCATTGGAAGAACGTATTTTTTGAATATTATACTTCTTCGTTAATTCCCACGTATCAACAGCCTCATTTTTCGTTTCTGGGAAACGTCGTTCAAACTCTTTTTGCGCAACTTGCACTTCATCTGCTTTCTTCGTTTCAGCCTTTTCTTCAGGCTTACTCGCTTCCTCTACTTTATTAATAGTTTCTGCCGGTTTATTAACAACCGCTTCTATTTTCGTAGATTGTACCGGCTGACTCATATCCTCTACTTTTGCCGGCTGCGTAGTTTCTTTCGTCTCCTTCGCAGGCTCACTCTGCAACTTCTCTTGAAAACGACTACTAACAAATGCTTGTGGACTACTTAGCTTTTGCTGAATTTGTCCTTTCTTATATGCAAGCACTTCTTTTACTATATTTCCAACTATCATAATATCACCTTTTCGGTAAACAAAGATAATCTAATATTAGAGTTTTTTTTTAAAGTTTGCAATAATCCTTTTAATAATTATGTAATAAAAAAATGAATATATTGTTAAACTGTTATTTTTTTATATTTATTAATTCGAATTTTTAGTTGACACCCGTTGTAGCAAGGATTACAATAAATCTCGAAATTGATTTTTTCGCATATTACCGTTTTTCAATTTGCAGAAAAGTCAATATAAAAAAATGGGGGTTTCTTAACATGAGAATTAATACAAACATTAACAGCATGCGTACTCAAGAGTACATGCGCCAAAACCAAGCAAAAATGAGCAACGCTATGGACCGTTTATCAAGCGGTAAACGTATCAACAGCGCTTCTGACGATGCAGCAGGTCTTGCAATCGCAACTCGTATGAAAGCACGTGAAGGCGGTTTAAACGTAGCTGGACGAAACACTCAAGATGGTATGTCTTTAATTCGTACAGCTGACTCAGCTTTAAACTCAGTTTCTAACATTTTATTACGTATGCGTGACCTTGCTAACCAATCTGCCAATGGTACAAACACTAAAGGTAACCAAGCTTCTTTACAAAAAGAATTTGCTCAACTTACAGAACAAATTGATTATATTGCAAAAAATACGCAATTCAATGATCAACAATTATTAGGTACTGCAGATAAAAAAATTAAAATTCAAACGCTAGATACAGGATCTACTAATCCTGCTCAAATCGAGATTACACTTAACAGTGTTAAATCCGCTGATTTAGGTCTTGATGTACAAATTGGTGATGAAGGTGATGCTGAAAGTACAGCTGCTGCAGATCCAACGAGTGCTAAGCAAGCAATTGATGCAATTGACGCTGCCATCACAACAGTTGCTGGACAACGCGCTACACTTGGTGCAACATTAAACCGTTTTGAATTTAATGCTAACAACTTGAAGAGTCAAGAAACTAGCATGGCTGATGCTGCTTCTCAAATCGAAGATGCTGATATGGCAAAAGAAATGTCTGAAATGACTAAGTTCAAAATTTTAAACGAAGCTGGTATCAGCATGCTTTCTCAAGCAAACCAAACTCCACAAATGGTAAGTAAATTATTACAATAATCCATTTAGTAACTATAAAAACACACCTCTCTACAAATTGAGAGGTGTGTTTTTATATATCAATATCCCCCCAACAATTAAGGCCAAATATCTATTCACTGTTTGAATGCTTACAAACTTGGCATAGCTATTTCAATGCGTCTAATGCATTCCAAACCATACTTCCCTCTCTTTTATCATTCCACTATATAAAGAAGTTCAACTATTTATTTCATCATAAAATAAAAGAGAATAGCCTAACTGAACTGCACCCAATTGTTAGGCACAGTCTAACAATTGGGTGCAGTTTTTCTATGGCTAAATTTACAGCTGATGAAAAAATACAAATTGTTCTACGTTATTTGAACGGAAATGAAAGTTATCGAGAAATAGGTAGATCGCTCGGTATAAGTGACACAATCATTTTGAATTGGGTAAACCAATATAAACAGAATGGTCTGGAAGCTTTTCTAAAACGATGTACAAATTACACACAACAATTTAAACTAGACGTACTAAACTTTATGATTGAAAACGGTATGTCCTTATTTGAGACGGCAGCTATCTTTAATATTCCTGCCCCTTCAACGATTTCTGTTTGGAAAAAACAGCTCGAAACACAAGGAATTGATGCCCTTCAATCTAAGAAAAAGGGGCGTCCATCCATGAAAAAAGATTCAAATAAACAATTAAAACAACCTTTAGCTGAAGGATCAGTCGAAGCACCTGAAGCACGCATTAAACAGCTTGAGATGGAAAATGAGTACTTAAAAAAGTTAAATGCCTTAGTTCAAAACAAGAAAAAATCACAAAACAAGACAAAGCGCAAGTAGTCTATGAATTAAGGCATAAATATTCGGTGAAGGCACTCGTGGAGCTAGCTACTATTCCTCGAAGCACGTATTATGATTTAGTAAAGAAAATGAATCTTCCAGATGTAGATGCCGATTTGAAAGCTGAGATTAAAGCGATTTATGAGGAAAATAAAGGTCGTTATGGTTACCGTCGCATTCGTGATGAGTTAACGAATCGTGGCCAGAAAGTGAACCACAAGAAGGTTCAGCGCATTATGAAAGAGCTTGGGTTAAAGTGTGTTGTGCGTATGAAGAAATATAAA
>NZ_JBKFAQ010000013.1:0-164124 GCF_053345735.1 Bacillus sp. D48C | reverse complement strand
AACGATTTGTATTTTTTCATCAGCTGTAAATTTAGCCATAGAAAAACTGCACCTCCAATTGTTAGACTGTGTCTAACAATTGGGGTGCAGTTCATTGACGGCTCTTTTTCTAGTCTGTAACACATTGATAAATAAAATATACTAAAACGAGTATGCTTGCGGCGGAATACATGACATCTAAAGTCATTCAAGTGCCTCCTCAATATTGTGGTATTAATATTGTATGAAATCTTACAATTTCATATTCAAGTGAAAAATATGTGAACGTTAACAAAATTGTAAAGTGCAAAAATTATAATCATTTTGTATAATAGAAGAAACCACCGTTATATAAAAAATAATGAGTGAAAGGGGAGGGAACATAAATGCCAAATTGGTTTAGAAAAACCTTAGTCGCATTAATTACCGTATTTACATTTGGTTTAGTGACGCCTCCTTCCATATTGCTTGATAATGCCAAAGCTGCGGACAAGCCTACGAGCACAGCTGGGCAACAAAGTTTGGAGAGCACGTCCTATACATATGAAGAAACGAATGACAGGTTAACCACCGATACTTTTATTACTTATGCAATGCAAGAAGCAGAGAAGCAGTCGATGCAAAAGTTTGGTACTAAAATTGGTCCAGTAATTGAAGATGAATTTAAAGATGTAATATTACCGAAAATTGAAGAGGCAATTGCTGAGCTTGCTAGTGATGTACCAGAAGACTCACTACAATCATTAGCGATTTCTCAAAAACCAGCTGGTGGAAATAATGAAAAGATTTTTCACGTCTACGATACGAAATCAGGAAATGATTTATTGCGTTTCCATGTAAGAAGAGATCATCCGCCGCAAGATGGTTATTATTTTAATTTCCATTATCACCGTTTTGATGATGGATACTCTGGACATCATGAGTTAGGAAATATTTATTGGAATACAAATGTACCGCCGAAATGGTTGTCTTAAAAAGAACAAGAGAAAATCTTGTTCTTTTTTATGTTTATAGAAGGGACAGACAACTATGTTGTTGAATAACATAGGTTTAGAAAAAAGAAGTAAAAGGAGTATGGAGATGCAAAAATACATTGTTTTTGACTTTGATGGCACATTAGTAGATTCGCAAAATATATTTGTACCAATTTATAATCAAATTGCTGAAAAGCACGGATATAAAACGGTAAAGGAAGAAGAAATTGAACATTTACGTAAATTAACGATGCCAGAGAGATGTAAACAACTCGATGTACCACTGTATAAATTACCGATATTAGCGTTGGAGTTTTATAAATTATATCAGCCTGCTATAAAAGATCTTGTTTTATTTCATGGGATGAAGGATGTATTAGATGAACTATATAAAAAAGGATACGGTATTGCGGTTATATCATCTAACTCAGAAGAGCATATTCGGGCATTTTTACACAAGAATGATATAGAAAATATACAAGAAGTGTATTGTTCTAAAAATCTGTTTGGTAAAGATAAAATGATAAAAAGATTTTTAAAATCGAAAAAGATAACAGAGCAGGATATGTTATACGTTGGTGATGAACAGCGAGATGTAGCAGCGTGTAAAAAGGCTGGAGTGAACGTGATTTGGGTATCTTGGGGATATGATGTCATTGAAACAGTGAAAAAAGATGCACCAGATTATATGGTTCATAAGCCGATGGAAATTGTGGAAGTAGTACAAGGAGCGTATTCTTAATATGAATACACTTCGAGCAGGCATTCATCATATTGAATTTTGGGTAGCGAATTTGGAGGAGTCCATTTCTTTTTATAATAAGTTGTTTTCCATAATTGGATGGAGAAAGTTAAATGAAGTAGCATATAGCACAGGAGAAAGTGAAATATATTTTAAAGAAGTAGATGAGGAAATCGTAAGGACGTTAGGGCCTAGACATATTTGTTATCAAGCTATTCATAGAGAAGTAGTTGATGAAGTAGCAGATTTTCTTTCTAGTACGAAAGTGAAGGTAATACGTGGTCCAATTGAAATGAATCATTATTCGGAAGGTTACTATACGATTGATTTTTACGATCCGAATGGATTTATTGTAGAAGTTGCTTATACACCAAAGGCAGAAATGTAAGGGGAATAGATATGAAGATAATTACAGCGCAGCAAAACAATATACAAATTGTAAAAGATGCAGTGGATATTAAAGAAATTTCTAAAGGTTTTTCGCCTGACAAGAAATATATAATTATGAGTGCGAATAATGAAAAATATTTATTTCGGACAGGCGATATAAAAGAGTATGAAAGAAAGAAAATAGAGTTTCAAATTTTAAATGAAATGGTAAAATGTAACGTACAGGCACAAAGGCCAATTGAAATAGGTATATTGGAAGAAGAAGGTGTATGCTATAGTATTTTTTCATATTTAGAAGGGGAAGATGCGAAGAGACTATTGTCTACGTATTCACCAAAAGAACAATATGATATTGGCATAGAGGCAGGAAAAGATTTAGCGAAAATGCATACACTTGAAGCTCCTAAGAATATACTTCCGTGGTATGAAAGAGCAATGAAAAAACATAGGAAATATTTAGAGGCGTATAAAACATGCGGAATTAAAATTGAAAATGATGATAAAATTATTAAGTTTATAGATGAAAATGAAATGTATGTAAAGGATCGCCCAAATCGATTTCAACACGATGATTTTCATTTAGAAAATATAATTGTACGGGATGGGAGATATGTAGGTGTAGTTGATTTTAATGGTTATGACTGGGGCGACCCACTGCATGATTTCGTAAAAATTGCACTATTTGCAAGAGACATTAGTATTCCATATTCAATCGGACAAATAGAAGGATACTTTAATGAGAGAATACCAGAGGAGTTCTGGAAATTATATGCGGTGTACGTTGGCATGACAGTTTTCTCATCAGTTGTCTGGACATTACGAGCAGCACCGCATATGTTGGAGGATACGTTAGAGCGTCTTCATATTGTATTAGAAGATCATAAAAACTTTGAACTATTGAAGCCGATTTGGTTTCAACCAGATAAGATGGATATGAAATAGAAAAGGTAGGTGTGATTCGCACCTACCTTTATTTTTTACCATCAAAATAATTATTTGATTTTCTTAAATGTCAGCGGCTGAGTACTTAACATAGCTGGCACATGTAACTGAAGAGATGGGAATTCACCACTCACATTCATTTCATAAGCGAATAATAAACTCATTTTCATTTGGAATAAGTCAATTTTTGCAGAGAAGATGTCGTAGTGATGATGGTGCAATTGAACCTTCATCTCCATAAATTGTACAAATAACGAATCATCTTGTTTGTATACTTGTAATGTTCCGTATGCAGGATGTTCAAAAGTACCAGTATAATCCTCTAACTTGTGAGAAGGTGTAGTCCCTTTAATTTGTTCAGGAAGCGATTCAGTTGCTTCTTTCATCATTTCCTTCATTTTCTCAGTATCTTCTACAGCACGTTTATGCCAATCAATGGATTCTAATTCAAGTAGTTCGTCATAAATTTGATTAGCGAGATAAGTAGGAAGTAATGTTCCTCCAGCATTCGTTAAAATGACAAGGCCTATGTTTTCTGTTGGTATGAATGAAACAAGTGCTGAAAACCCATCAATATTACCGCCATGATGAATTACCTTATTACCACGGTAAGCGCTAATAAACCAACCAAGACCGTAACTATTTAATGGAGATTCAGGAAGTGATAAAACTGGTTGATCTGGAATGGAATTATGTGGTGTATACATTTGTTGTAATAATTCAGAGGAGATTAATTCATGATTTCCAAATTTACCTTTGTTTAAGTGAAGAAGGACCCAATTTGCCATATCTTCAATTGTAGAATTAATACACCCAGCAGCTCCAACTGTATCGATGTTATGGAATGGAACTTCTTTTATTTTACCTTCATTTTCAACGTAAGGTAAAGCATAATCATCTGTAGTTTGTGAATCTGTAACAGAGAAGTTTGTTTGATTCATATTTAAAGGCTCTAAAATATGTTCTGTAACGTATTGTTCCCACGTTTGATTTGTAATATTTTCCACAATGTAGCTGATTGTTGTATACATTAAGTTGTTATATAGAAACGCTGTTCGGAACGGCGCATCAAGTGGTAAATGTTTTATTTTTTCAACGAGATTTTTTCGAGATAAGGAAGAGCTATACCAAAGAGCCTCATGACGGCTTACACCGGTTCGATGAGAAGCTAAATCTCGTCCGGTAACTTGTGAGCTAGCAAGTACTTCAGATAAAGAGAAGTTAGGTATAAAAGACTGGACAGGACTATCCCAATTAAATTTTTGTTGTTGTGTTAACAAACTTAATGAAAGTGTGCCAAAAGCTTTCGTTGAGGAACCGATTGCGAATCGAGTATGCGGTGTAACAGCCTCTTTTGTTTCTATATTACGATAGCCGAAACCTTCTGAAATAATAACTTCACCGTCTTTTATTACAGCGACAGCAGCACCAGGAACATTTAAATCCTTCATCATTTTTTCAACCGTTGTTTGTAAAGAAGTCATAACAGGCGTTCCAAATTTAGACATACTTCTAACCTCCAAATATAAATTTTGTTCTACCGCACTATACTTTCGGTAATAGAAAATGAAAACCTTTTTAAATTTGGAAAGTTAATAATTTTGTAAGAATTAGTGGGAGAAATTTTATTAATTAGGATTATTAACTTTACCATTTTTCATGTTATGATAAATTGCATATACGATTGAAAGAAGGTTTTCCTACATATGAAACATGCTGAAAATGAATACTTAAATTTATGCCGCCATGTAATGGAACATGGTACGAAGAAAGAAGATCGTACAGGGACAGGAACTGTATCTGTATTTGGATATCAAATGCGTTTTGATTTGAGTAAAGGATTTCCTTTATTAACGACAAAAAGAGTACCATTTCGCCTTGTAGCAAGTGAACTACTTTGGTTTATGAAAGGTGATACAAATATTCGCTATTTATTGCAGCATAATAATAATATTTGGAATGAATGGGCATTTAAGAGCTGGGTGGAAAGTGACGAGTATACTGGTCCTGACATGACTGATTTTGGTCTTCGCTCACAACAAGATGAAGAATTTAAAGTACAGTACGATGAGCAAATGGAATTGTTTAAAAAGAACGTTTTAGAAGATGATGATTTCTCAAATAAATATGGTTATTTAGGAGACGTATACGGTAAACAGTGGCGTGCTTGGAAAACGACAGCCGGTGAGACACTTGATCAATTAAAAGATGTAATTGAAATGATTAAAAAAACACCAGACTCACGTCGTTTAATCGTTTCTGCTTGGAATCCTGAAGACGTACCGAGTATGGCATTACCGCCTTGTCATACATTATTCCAGTTTTATGTAGCGGACGGAAAACTTTCTTGTCAGTTATATCAAAGAAGTGGTGACATATTCCTTGGAATTCCATTTAACATCGCAAGTTATTCACTACTAACACATTTAATTGCACATGAATGTGGTCTTGAAGTAGGAGAATTTGTTCATACAATTGGAGATGCACACATTTATACAAATCATTTTGAACAAGTAGAAAAGCAATTGGCACGTGAACCACGTCCGTTCCCGAAACTTACATTAAATTCAGATGTGAAATCTGTTTTCGATTTTGAAATGGAAGATTTAACGATTGAAGGATACGATCCGCATCCAGCAATTAAAGCACCGGTTGCAGTATAATTGTAGAGGAGATGAAAAAATGATTGTTTCATTTATGGTCGCAATGGACGAAAATAGAGTAATTGGTAAAGATAATAATTTACCTTGGCGTTTACCGAGTGAATTACAA
Source organism: Bacillus sp. D48C (assembly GCF_053345735.1). Taxonomy (NCBI): domain Bacteria; kingdom Bacillati; phylum Bacillota; class Bacilli; order Caryophanales; family Bacillaceae; genus Bacillus; species Bacillus sp. D48C. The sequence continues at coordinate 158,325 of NZ_JBKFAQ010000013.1, read as the reverse complement.
TACGTGAAGAAAACAACGATGGGTCACCCGCTTATTATGGGAAGAAAGAACTATGAAGCGATTGGTAGACCGCTGCCTGGAAGACGTAATATTATTGTAACTCGTAATGAAGGATATCACGTTGAAGGATGTGAAGTTGTTCATTCTGTAGAAGAAGTATTTGAACTATGTAAAAATGAAGAAGAGATTTTTATTTTTGGCGGGGCGCAAATTTATGATCTCTTTTTACCTTATGTAGACAAATTGTATATAACAAAAATCCATTATGCATTTGAAGGAGATACATTCTTCCCAGAAATGGATATGACAAATTGGAAAGAGATTTTTGTGGAAAAAGGTTTAACGGATGAACAAAACCCGTATACGTATTATTACCATGTATATGAGAAACAACAATAATAAAAAAGGTTGATGTGAGAATTCGCATCAATCTTTTTATTTATATTCACCAATATAAGTTTATAGATGAGATTCGATAGTGCTATAATGATAGGTAGCATGTAAAAAATGCTAAAATTTTCAAAATTACTAATATAGAAAGAGGAGGAGAATGGATTGAGAAAGATATGGGGGATTCTTTTTCTTTGCTTAACATTCATGTTAGTTGGATGCGGTAAAGAAGAAAAACCACAAGAAGCGTTTGATACATATGTAAAAGCATGGAATAAACAAAAATTTGCAGATATGTATGATCAACTATCAAAAAATGCAAAAAAAGATATTTCAAAGAAAGAGTTTACTGAGAAATATGAAAAAATTTATTCTGGTATCGAAGTAAAAGACTTAAAGGTAGAAACAGGGGAAGTAAAAGAAGATAAAAAAGATGAAGGCCCTGTTCCTTTTAAAGTAAGCATGGATACAGTTGGTGGTAAAATTACTTTTGGCCATGAAGCAAAAATGGTGAAAGAAAAAGATGGAGATAAAGAATCTTGGAAAATAGATTGGACTCCTGATTTTATTTTCCCTGGTATGACGAAAGATAGTAAAGTGCGTATGCAGACAACACAGCCAAAACGTGGTGAAATATACGATCGTAATGGAAAAGGTCTTGCAACGAATGGGAAAGCTTCTGAAATTGGAATAGTTCCAGAAAAATTAGACGATACTGCTCCGCAAACGAAAGAGACAGTAGCGAAGTTGTTAAATATGACTGTAGAAGAAATTGATCAAAAATTAGCTGCTAAATGGGTAAAACCAGGGTATCTCGTACCAATTGGAATTTTGCCTGAAGGGGCAACGCAAAATACGTACATTGATTTAGCAGGTGTTTCAACAAAACCTGTAAATGTTCGTACATATCCATTAGGGGAAGCGGCAGCTCATCTAACTGGTTATATCGGAAAGGTAAATGCTGAAGATTTAAAAACGCTTCAAAAGAAAGGCTATCAAGCTGATGATCCAGTTGGTAAAGCTGGTTTAGAGCAAGTATTAGAGGAAAAGCTACGCGGTAAAAAAGGTGGCCGTGTCTTTGTAGAAGATGCACAAGGAAAAGAAATTAAAAACTTGGCAAAAACAGATGCTGTTGATGGAGAAAACGTAACTTTAACTATTGATAGTGCTGTTCAAGAAAAAACGTACAATGAAATGAAGGGCGAAGCTGGTTCAAGTGCAGCAATTAATCCGAAAAGTGGAGAAACAATTGCACTAGTAAGTAGTCCAGCATATGATCCGAATTTAATTGCACGAGGAACATCGAAAGCACAACGCGAAGCTTGGAATAATGATCCGAAAAAACCGATGACGAATCGCTTTACACAATTATCGGTACCAGGTTCTGTATTTAAACCAATTACAGCTGCAATTGGTCTTGAAACGAAAACGATTGATCCAAAAGAAGAGTTAAAAATTGAAGGATTAAAATGGACAAAAGATTCTTCTTGGGGTAATTATTATGTAACGCGTGTGAAAGATGCAAATCCGATTGATTTTGATAAGGCGATGAAATACTCGGATAATATTTACTTCGCACAAGAAGCATTGAAAATCGGAAAAGACAAGTTTATGAGTGAAGCGAAAAAATTCGGATTCGATGAAAAATTACCAATTGAATATGGATTCCCTGCTTCTAAAATTGCAAATGACGGTATTAAAAATGATATTCAAATGGCAGATACAGGATATGGACAAGGGCAAGTATTAATGACTCCTCTTCATTTAGCTTTAACGTATGCGCCAATTGTAAATGATGGAACGATTCCATCACCGTATATTATTAAAACAGATAAACAACCAAAAGCTTGGAAAGAAAATGTAATTTCTAAAGGAAATCAGGATATATTAAAAACTGCTATGACGAAAGTAATTAATGATCCGGATGGTACAGGGAAAATTGCTAAAATTGATGGAATGACTCTTGCTGGAAAAACAGGTACAGCGGAATTAAAAGTATCCAAAGAGGCCGAAGGAAAAGAACTAGGCTGGTTCGCTGCATTTGATTTGAATTCACCAGATATGGTCATTACAATGATGATTGAAGATGTAAAAGGTAGAGGTGGAAGTAACATTCCAGCTGAAAAAGTGAAACATGTTTTTCAAAAATAATATGTAATAAAAGGCTATCTCTATAAATTATAGAGATAGCCTTTTTGTATGAGGAGTCTTAATATCTGTATACTAAATTTTAAAGAAACAAAATAAATCATTAACTTACGAAAAAAAAGCAGCTATTTTTTATTGACATTAATTAAAACTTTTTGTATTATACTTACATAAGGTAAGTTATTAACTTTCGAAAAATAAATCTTGAATTAAAGATAAAGAGAAAAAAGGGAGAGAATACAATGACAAAAGTACTATTTATCACAGCAAATCCAAATTCAGCAGAAGGTTCTTTCGGAATGGCAGTAGGGGAAGCTTTCATCGAGGCTTATAAAAACGAGCATCCACAAGACGAAGTTGTAACAATTGATCTATTCAATACTACTGTACCAGCAATCGATGCAGATGTATTTGGTGCTTGGGGTAAATTTGCAGCAGGTGAAGGCTTTGAAACTTTAACGGAAGTTCAACAACAAAAAGTAGCAGCAATGAACACAAACTTAGAAACATTTATGCATGCAGATCGTTATGTATTCGTAACTCCAATGTGGAACTTTAGCTATCCACCAGTAGTAAAAGCATACTTAGATAACGTAGCAATCGCAGGTAAAACATTCAAATATACTGAAAATGGTCCAGTTGGCTTATTAGAAGGTAAAAAAGCACTTCACATTCAAGCAACAGGTGGCGTATATTCTGAAGGAGCATACGCAGCTGTAGACTTCGGTCGTAATCACTTAAAAACTGTATTAGGATTTGTCGGAGTAAATGAAACTGAATATATTGCAGTTGAAGGTATGAATGCAAACCCTGAAAAAGCACAAGAAATTAAAGAAGCAGCAATTGCTAATGCTCGTGAATTAGCAAAACGTTTCTAATATAGAATGCCTTAAAAAGTCCAAACACTTGATGTTTGGACTTTTTTTCTTCTTTTTCCTTCGTTTGTCTAGTATAATGAAGGTCGGAATGATAATAGGTGGGGGTTCTGTATGATTCAAACGTTTTTTAAAATCTTTTATTTAATTTTAATCGTAATTGCGATTACACCGAGAATGTGGCGTCTTAAAAGACAAGTAAATACGATGGCGCCAAAAGAAAAAGATAATGCTGTGTACAAAACGACAAATTGGTTTGGTAAGAAAATGGTACGTGTAGCTGGAGGGACAGTAGAAGTGAAAGGGCTTGAAAATGTTCCGAAAGACAAGCCGGTACTAGTTGTAAGTAATCACCAAAGTAATATGGATATCCCTGTTTTACTAGGTTACTTAAATAAACCAATTGGATTCGTGTCAAAAGCAGAAATTAAAAAGTTCCCAGTTGTGCCAACTTGGATGGAACTTATGAATTGTGTATTTATGGATCGTAGCGATCGTCGTCAATCTCTTAAAGCAATTAAAGATGGAATCGAGCTATTAAAGAATGGACATTCTATCGTAATTTTCCCAGAAGGGACAAGAAGTAAGGGTGGCGAAGTTGGAGAGTTTAAGGCTGGTAGTTTTCATCTTGCAGTAAAGTCAGGTGTAGCAATTTTACCTGTAACGTTAGATGGTACATATAAGATGTTTGAAGCGAATGGAAATCGTATGAAGCCAGCTCATGCAACAGTAACAATTTCTAAGCCGATTACACCTGAAGATTATGCGAATATGGATATTAAAGAATTAACGAAGCATACACAGGAAGTTATCGCATCACAATTACATAAGTAGTAAAAAAGGTTTCAGCTTATAGTAAGCTGAAACCTTTTTTATTATGCTGTAGGTAAGACATAAAAGAGTACACAAAAGAACATCATCGCACTACCACCTAAAACGAACAGGTGCCATATGGCATGGTTGAAAGGTAGCTTTTCCCAAAGGAAGAATATAGCTCCGACAGAATATAAAATTCCACCTGCTAAAAGTAGTGAAAAACCATGTCCAGTTAGATTTTCATAAAGTGGTTTAATGGCAACGATTATGAGCCAGCCCATAATGATGTAACATAAAGTTGATGCCTTTATAAAGCGACGTACAAAGAAAATTTTGAAGACGATACCTCCGATTGCAAGTGTCCATATAATAGCAAGTAACGTCCATCCTAATGGGCCACGAAGTGTAATAAGTAGAAAAGGAGTATACGTGCCAGCAATCAATAAGTAAATGGCTGAATGATCTAAAATAGTAAATATTTTTTCAACTTTAGGATGATGGATGCTGTGTAGCAATGTTGAAAACAAGTACAGTAAGAACATGCTTACACCATAAACAGTAAATGCAACTACAGCTGATGCGGTACCGTGCTTAGAAGCATGAATAATCAATATGATTAAGGCAGGGATGCTTAAAATGGCACCGATACCATGTGTAATTGCATTTGCAATTTCTTCTTTTACAAATTGGGTCATTCGTGTCATTTTTTCAGTCATAATGCAAATCCTTTCTACTATCATGAAATAATATGTCATTTCCCTTACCATATCATACACAGGGGCAATAGAAAATGAAATTTGTATAATTGATTATATTTTTGAATTTTTTTGACAAAAGGCAATGGATTTGTTGACGTTTTCAAACTTTTTTGACAAAATAAAATTATGTAATAGTAGGACAAGGAAACTACTAATAAAGGGGATGGGGAAATGTTTTCAAATATTGGCTTTCCAGGGTTAATTTTAATTTTAGTAGCAGTACTCATTTTATTTGGGCCTAAAAAATTGCCGGAAATCGGGAAGGCTTTAGGGGAAACGTTAAAAGAGTTTAAAAAATCAACGAAAGAATTGACAGATGACGCATTTCAAGAAAAGGAAAAGAAAGAAAAAATGTAATGTATTTTCCTTGTAATGGATAAATAAAGTGTGGTGAACGAGTTGGAAGATCGGGAAATGAGCGTAGTAGAACATATTGTTGAGCTTCGAAAAAGAGTAATATATACGGTGTTATCCTTTGTACTATTTTTAATTATCGGATTTACTTTTACAAAGGATATTTATTTTTGGCTTGTAAAAGATTTACCAATGAAATTAACTGTTCTCGGTCCAAGTGATGTATTGTGGATTTTTTTCTCGATTGCTACAGTATTTGCTATCGTTTGTACAATTCCTTTTGCTGCTATACAAATTTGGTTATTTGTAAAACCGGGTTTACATCCAAATGAACAAAAGATGACAATAATGTATATACCGGTATTGTCTATATTATTTATTGCAGGTTTATGTTTTGGATACTTTATTGTAATGCCATTTCTATTTCACTTTTTAACTACGATAGGTAATGAAATGTTTAATACGATGTTTACGACAGAAAAGTATTTTCATTTTGTACTTAATTTAACAGTCCCATTTGCTGTGATTTTTGAATTACCAGTCGTTGTAATGTTTTTAACTAGTATTGGAATACTTACGGCGGAATTTTTAATAAAAATAAGAAGATATGCTTACGTAGCACTGATTATCATTGCATCTTGTATATCACCGCCTGACTTTTTATCTCATAGTTTAGTTGCGGTGCCGCTTATTTGTATTTATGAAGTAAGTATTGCTTTATCAAAGGTTGTTAGTAAGAGGAAAAAGAAAAGAGAAGAAATGCAGTCGAAAAGTGCCTCGTTATAAAGGCACTTTTTTATTTATTGGTTATACTATAGCTATAAACGTATACAATATATAGAAGAAAAAAATTATAGAATCTCCAAAATTTAGACAAACTTTGCGCTTTTATAAGCTTATACTAAATGTATTAAACAATTGATGGATAATGAGATTCCCGTCTCGGAGATATTTAGGATGGGAAGATGGATTAGGTGGAGATGAATAGAGTATAAATCTTCTAGCCATAAGGACTACAGAAATCATATAAGTCTGATTTTACTCCACTTTAAACAACGTGTTACAACGCAAAGTAGAGGAAGTTCAAAAATCCAATGAAAAAGAGGATTGATATTGTGATTACGAAAAGTTTTTATTTCACTCATTCAACAGGGGATTGTATTAAAATATTCGAAATCCCTGTCCTACAGGCGCAGCATCCATTATCGTTTCTAATTCAGTCTCGTCTTCAATTATTTATTGCAAAAATTCAAAAACAAAAACATCCAAGATTTGCATATTCTTTCCGTGAATATTTACAAAAATGTTTGAAGTGGAATGATTATTTAAATGTATATAAAACAAATACTCTTGAAAAAAATGCATGATATAGAGTAGAGACAGGGTTAGGAGCTCTGTCTTTTTCATTTTAGATATAAAAATATAATTAATTTGATGAAATTTCGTTCCAAATTGTTGAAAGCAATGGGAATACTAGTATAATAACAAGGAGAGCGTATTGGAAAGGGAAGAATATAATATGCAAAAAATTAAAATTGTAACAGATTCAACGGCAGATTTATCACAAGAAGTAATCGAGAAGTATGACATTCATGTTCTACCATTATCAATCTCTGTAAATGGACAAACATATTTAGATCGTGTTGATCTACAACCAGATGAATTTATTGAAGAAATGCTTAAATCAGAGGAATTACCAAAAACATCGCAACCAGCAATGGGTACATTTGTAGAAATGTATAACAAGTTAGGTGAAGATGGAAGTGAAGTACTTTCCATTCATATGACAAGTGGAATGAGTGGTACTGTAGCAACTGCAAATAGTGCTGCATCAATGACCGATACAAAAGTAACAGTTGTTGATTCTCAATTTATTACACATGCTTTAGCATATCAAGTAATTGAAGCTGCAAAAATGGCAAATGAAGGGCGCTCACTAGAAGAAATTTTAAAACGTGTAGATGAAGTAAGAAAGAATACTCGTTTATATGTAGTAGTAGATACATTAGAAAACTTAGTGAAGGGTGGACGTATCGGTAAAGGAAAAGCGTTTATCGGTTCGCTGCTTAATATAAAGCCAATTGCTAGTCTTGAAGACGGTGTTTATAATCCTGTAACGAAAGTTCGTAGCCAAGGCCAAATTGTAAAAACATTAGCTAAGTTATTTGAGCAAGATACAGCTGGAAAAGTTGTAAAGGCTGTTGCAATTCCACATGCGAAAGCAATTCCTTTAGCTGAAAGTATGAAAGCGGCGGTTGAAAAAGTGAGTGGGTTTGCTCAATCAGAAATTTTCTATACAACGCCTATAATTAGTACTCATACAGGTCCGGGTGCAATCGGATTTATGTATTTAGCAGAGTAATAAAAAAGCTACTTGAAAATATATTTCAAGTAGCTTTTTTATGTAAATAGAAAGTAAGAAATAAGAAGAGCTATACAGGCACTACCGCTAATGATATAGCGAGTCTGTAAATATCTATTCATAGAAAACACCCTTTATCCCGCAATTTGCGGACAGTAAAACTCCCACCTCAAAATTTAGCTGGAGCAAAGAGGTTAGGTAACGGGCTGTCCGTAAAAGCCTTCACTATAGGATTTTCTATATTATATGTTAGATGTAGAAAATCAGTCGCTACGTTACACATGTAAAGTTTCAATTTTTTCATTTATTTGCTTATCATTTGTTGCGTTACTATAAATAAAAGTTTGGCCTAAAAAGAGTACATGCAGTTGTTCCCATGGTAACATGCGCAAATTCCAATTATTTCGAAGTCTAGTTATTGCTTCACGAGGTGTTTCATCGGCGAGTGCAAATGCTCCGTAATGCATCGGTATAAAATGAGTAGCGTTTAAATCTAAATAAGCTTGCACAGCCTCTTCAGGTGAAACATGAGATACTTTCATAAACCATTCTGGTTCATAAGCGCCAATGGGCATAAGAGCAATATCAATTAAAAAGCGTTCACCAATTTCTTTGAAACCTTGGAAATAGCCACTGTCGCCACAAAAATATATGGTTTCCATAGTCGTTTCATTATCAATAATCCATCCCCCCCAGTGAGACGTATTCATATCAAATAAGAATCTTCTCGTCCAGTGCTGAGCAGGTACGAAGTGAAAAGAAACTTCGTTAATTATCGTACTTTCCCACCATTTATACTCTTCTACATGTTTAAATTTCTTACGAGTAAATAATTTTTTTAATCCGATAGGTACAAGGTATAGAACATCATCATTCAACTGACGAAGAGTTGAAAAATCTAAATGATCATAATGACCATGTGAAATAAGGACAATATCAATTTTAGGTAGTGCTTCTATAGAGAGTCCAGGTTCTGTAAGTCTTGGAACTAGCTTTAATTTATTGGCCCATACTGGATCTGTTAATATATTAAGTCCATTCGTTTGGATAAGAAAAGTAGAATGCCCAATCCATGTGACAGTCGTTTTTTTTACATTACTTTGCAAAAATGCACTTTGTTTAACGGGTGATTGTTCTACTAAGAAAGAAAAATCTTTTTTGTTTTGCTTTCGTTCTTTACGCCAGCGTAAAAAAGAGCGAATTGATTTTTTTGTACTAACATTATCCATATTTTCATAGCGCTTTGCCATGAACATCACCTCATTTAAAATCGTTGTATTTGTATTGTACCGAAATGTTGTTAAGGAATACAGTGTAAAACATGGATTAATGTTTAAGGAATTGTTAAAAAATAGGGAAAGGTATTTACAAAAGTAACAATAAAAATAGTTTTATCACTTCTATTTATATAAATAATAGTAAAAAAATATATTTTGTCTAGTAATTCGCTTGAAATAAAGAAGTAACATACGTAAATTCGTACGATTTCGTGAACAAATGTAGTAAACAATTTTCTCGTAGTGTTAACTTTTGTTATTATAAACATAACCTATTTAAATTTAGGATAGAGAAAAGAGGTTTATAAATGAAGCGTTATCAAAAAATAATTGGTCTTATGGTTGTATTTTGTCTCTTTGTACTTGCTGGATGTAGTGGATCAGGTTCAAAGCTTCGTAAACCATTGAATTGGGATTTAGAAACTTTCCAATTTACAAATCAAGATGGAAAGCAATTTGGTACAAAAGATTTAAAAGGGAAAGTTTGGGTTGCAGATTTTATGTTCACAAATTGTCAAACAGTTTGTCCACCAATGACTGCAAATATGGCCAAGCTGCAAAAGATGGCAAAAGAAGAGAAGATAGACGTTCAGTTTGTTTCATTTAGTGTAGATCCAGACCTTGATAAACCAGAAAATCTGAAAGCATTTATTCAAAAGTTTACAGAGGATACTAGTAACTGGAATTTATTAACGGGATATTCGTTAGAAGATATTACAAAGTTTTCAAAAGATAATTTCCAATCACTTGTAGATAAGCCGGAGAACGGTCAGGTCATGCATGGTACATCATTTTATTTAATTGATCAAAACGGAAAAGTAATGAAAAAGTATAGTGGCATTAGTAATACGCCATACGAAGACATTATACGTGATATGAAGCGATTAGTGGATTAAAAATAAGGGTGCATAGCACCCTTATTTTTTTTGCATTAGTCTATGGATAAAATGTCATGTTGTTGGGGAAGTTTCGGCGCCCGAATTTCTAATACGCCGTTTTGATAAGAAGCTTTTGCTGCTTTTTTATTAATTGAATACGGCAACTTAATCAATCTTGATGCTTCTGAAATGGAACGTTCTCGGCGATAATAGTTATGGGATGTTTCTTCTTCCTCTTCGAGTATCTCTTCTTTTACAGAGACTTTTAAGTATTCACTTTGTATTTCAATTTGGATTTGCTCTTTTTGTATACCTGGTAGTTCAGCTGTAACAACGAGTTCTTCACCAACTTCATATAAATCTACAGGGAATGTTAATAAACGGTTTCCTTTTTGGAAAAAATGATTTAAATCAGCGATTACATTGCGAAGAGGTGTTTGCTCGAAGAAATCATCAATTTGCTTTAAGTAATTACGAACCGGTGGGCGAGAAGAATCTTTTTTTTCTTCACTCATGGTATTCCCTCCTAGAAATCAATTTGCAATATCATATGACAAAAGCGGAGAAAGGTGAGTGCCTAGTTTTCATGTTTTCATAAAAAATTGTTAAAAATGTGAAATGGAGTGATTTTTTTATAGTTTTTGGTCGCCATATTCAGTTGATTATGCTAGTATAAATAGGGTTGATATAGTAGTATAGAAACAGAATGAAAACCGAAAGAGGGTAAGAAGTATGTGTGGTTTTGTAGGATGTTTATGTGAAAACCCTAGAGAGTTTTCAGAAACAGAAAAACATCAATTTGAAAATATGAACACGATGATTTTCCACCGTGGTCCAGATGACGAAGGATATTTTCGTGATGAACATGTACAATTTGGCTTCCGCCGTTTAAGTATCATTGACTTAGAGGCAGGACATCAGCCGCTAACTTATGAAAATGATCGATATGTAATTATTTTTAATGGTGAAATTTACAACTATGTAGAATTACGTGAAATGTTACTTGAAAAAGGTGCAACGTTTGCAACGCAATCTGATACAGAAGTTATTATTGCATTGTATGCACATATGAAAGAAAAATGTGTAGACTACCTTCGTGGTATGTTTGCATTTATGATTTGGGATCGTGAAGAGAAGAAACTTTTCGGTGCACGTGACCACTTCGGTATTAAACCTCTATACATCGCACAGCAAGGTGATACTACATTCTTCGCATCTGAGAAGAAAAGTATTATGCATGTGATGGAAGATAAAGGCGTTAATCCAACGTCACTACAACATTATTTTACGTATCAATATGGCCCAGAGCCAGAAACATTAACAATTGATGTTAATAAAATCGAGCCTGGTCATTATTTCGTAAAAGAAATCGGTAAAGAGATGGAAATCCATCGCTACTGGAAACCTTATTTTAATGCTTCAAGTGCAACGAAAGAGGAGCATATCCAAGCAATTCGTGATGTACTATATGATTCAGTAAAAGTGCATATGCGTAGTGATGTACCAGTAGGTTCATTCTTATCTGGTGGTATCGATTCATCTATCATCGCTTCTATTGCAAGAGAAATGAATCCAAATCTTTTAACATTCTCTGTTGGTTTTGAGCAACGTGGTTTCAGTGAAGTTGATGTTGCAAAAGAAACTGCTGAGAAATTAGGCGTTAAAAACCATAACGTATTCATTTCAGCGAAAGAATTTATGGATGAGTTCCCAAAAATCATTTGGCATATGGATGATCCTTTAGCTGATCCAGCAGCTGTACCATTGTACTTCGTTGCTAAAGAAGCACGTAAACATGTAACAGTTGTTCTTTCAGGTGAAGGCGCAGACGAGCTATTTGGTGGTTATAACATTTACCGTGAGCCAAACTCACTAAAAATGTTCTCTTACATTCCTAGCCCAGGTAAGAGTGTTCTAAAAGCATTGAGTGGTGCTCTTAAAGAAGGATTTAAAGGTAAGAGCTTCCTAGAGCGTGGATGTACACCAATTGAAGAGCGTTACTATGGAAATGCGAAAATCTTCCGTGAAGAAGAAAAAGCTGAATTAATGAAGTATTACAATGAAAGTGTTAACTATATGGATATCACGAAACCATTGTATAACGAGATTAAAGATTATGATGATGTAAGTAAAATGCAGTACATTGACATGTTCACATGGTTACGCGGTGACATTTTATTAAAAGCTGATAAAATGACAATGGCAAACTCATTAGAACTTCGTGTACCGTTCTTAGATAAAGAAGTATTCGATGTTGCATCTAAAATTCCAACTGAACTTAAGATTGCTAACGGAACTACGAAAGCTATTTTACGTGAAGCAGCACGCGGAATCGTTCCAGATCACGTATTAGATCGTAAAAAACTTGGATTCCCAGTACCAATTCGTCACTGGTTAAAAGACGAAATGCATGATTGGGCTATAAATATTATAAACGAAAGTAAGACAGAGCATTTAATCGACAAACAGTATGTATTAAACTTACTGGAAGCACATTGTGCAGATAAAGGCGATTATAGCCGTAAAATTTGGACTGTACTTGCGTTTATGGTATGGCACCAAATTTATGTTGAGCATAAATACGATACGAACAAGTTCCATGAAGAAACAAAACGTGCGTATAGCTTAGTGTAATTAGAAAAACCTTAAGATCGCATACGGTCTTAAGGTTTTTTTCATAAATAGGAAGTATTATTGATACAATAATAGTAAAAGGATGGACAACATATGATTACGTTTGAGAAAGTTACTATAGAAAATGAAAGCGTTGTTAAAGAAATGTTTAAATCGCATAGTTTAGGTGAGAAAAAGGTACAGTATTGTGTGAAAGTTGATGATACATATATTGGTGTAATAGATTATAGTGTTCAAGAGGAACGAGCTGTTTTATCACAGCTAATTATTCATTTTGATTACCAAGGTTATGGTTATGGTACAAATACGTATTTTACATTTGAAGAAATGATGAAACAAAGAAATGTGAAAGAAATAAAAGTGCTACAAGAGGAATTAACAGAAAAAGCGCATTCTTTCATAGAGAGTTTTGGCTTTACTTCAGAAGATGGAGCGTATGTGAAGAAAATATAACGATGATTATTTATGCGATACAATAAATATAAGGCAGGTGGATGTATGACAATGACTTCTGGTCTTGTATTAATTGGAGGGTGCTTTATAGTAGCAGAACTATGTCATATAATCATTCGGAAAAGAATGATTAAGAAAAGAAAGCCGTATGAATTACAATACGTCCCTGTCTTTTTCATTATATTTTGTATGCTTAGTACATTACAAAATATAATGAACTTTCCACCACTTGTGAATGTTTTTTTAAAGTTCGGTTTACTTTATAGTGGTGTTGGAATAGTACTTTTATTTATTTTATTTTGCATACGTTATATTCACTATCAATCGTATATATTTATTTTAAATTGGTTAAAACAAGATGATAGAAACCGCCTTACATAAGGCGGTTTTTTTATTTGTGATTGTAACAGAACTTGTACATTTCACATAAAATAGGACGAGTAGCAATGCTAACATATTACAAGAAAGGGGCGGGGTAGTAAAATGAAACTTGTTATAGACGCAGGGCACGGTGGATATGATTCTGGTGCTGTTGGTAATGGCTTAGTAGAAAAAAACTTAACGCTTCAAATTGCTAGACGCGTTCGAGATATTTTAACGGTAAATTACCCAATTACAATTAAAATGACACGTGATAGTGACGTGTTTATTTCCTTATCGGAACGTGCTAATATTGCTAATGCTTTTGGTGCGGATTATTTTATTTCATTTCATATTAATAGCGGCGGGGGTACAGGTTTTGAAAGCTATATTTATAATGCGTTATCCAACAGCAGCACTGCATATGCAAAGCAACAAAAGATGCATACAGCAGTAAATCCTGTATTAACAAAATACGGTCTTCGTGATCGAGGAGCAAAAAAAGAAAATTATGCGGTATTAAGAGAAACCGCAATGGATGCAATTTTAACTGAGACTGCCTTTATTGATACAACGTTTGATGCAAATTTATTAAAAAATCCACAATTTATTGAAGATCTAAGTCAAGCGTATGCAAATGGAATAGCGGCTATTTTTGGAGTAGCTCCAAATCCACAACCTCCAAACCCACAACCGACACCTCAAACGAAGGGAATCGCTTATATCCTTGGGAAAAATGTAAATTTAAGAAATGGTCCATCAACTTCTTCCTCAGTTATTCGTCAATTAAATTCTCCAGAATCTTACGTTGTATATCAGGAAAGTAACGGATGGTTAGATTTGGGGAATGGACAATGGGTGTATAATGATCCTTCTTACATTAATTTTGTAAAGACAAGCAATAGTGATGGAAGTCCGATTGGGGTTGCATATATACAAGGGATGAATGTAAATTTAAGAAGTGGTCCATCAACTACATCTGCAGTTATCCGTCAATTAAATCCTCCAGAATCTTATTTAGTATATATAAATGAAAATGGATGGTTAAACCTTGGTGGAAATCAGTGGGTATATAATGATCCATCGTATATTAAGTATACTCAATATTAGGAATTAAAATGATAATGCAATATGGATGCGTATCTTTGTTATGTATAACTCAGATACGCATTGTAATAACAACATAAATTTTCATACTTATACACTATATGTTAAAAAGAAACATTAGAAAAGCCAATAGAATCGAAATGGTATATATTAAAAAAGTTTTCTGATATACATTGACAATGTATGTAGTATACATTAATCTTTAATTGTTAATGATAATCGATTTCATCTAGGGAGGACATATGATACATACTAAAAAACTAATTATGTTCTGCATTATGATACTCATGGTTGTAATTGCAGGATGTAGTAAAGAAGAGAAAAAAGAAAATGATATATCAGCTAAAGCAAAAGATTCATATACGGTCAAGCATGCAATGGGCGAAACGACAGTAAATGGTACACCTAAAAAAGTTGTTGTTTTAACAAATGAAGGTGCAGAGGCTCTCCTAGCTGTGGGCGTAACGCCAGTGGGGACTACGAAACCACGTGCTGGTGATGAATGGTACCCTCATGTAGCGAAAGAATTAAAAAATACGGAAGTTGTAGGAACTGAACGTGATATTAATTTAGAAGCAGTAATGAAGCTTAAGCCAGATTTAATTATCGGAAATAAAATGCGTCACGAAAAAATATATGATCAGCTAAAAGAAATCGCACCAACTGTTTATGCAGAAACATTACGCGGTGATTGGAAAGAAAACTTTACGCTTTATACAAAAGCTGTAAATAAAGAAAAAGAAGGGCAAAAAGCTCTTGATGATTATAAAAAACGTATTGAAGGAATGAAAGAGAAGTTAGGCGATAAATTGAATTCTAAAGTTTCTATTATTCGTTTCGTGCCAGGTGATGTTCGTATTTATCAAAAAAACTCATTCTCGGGAGTTGTTTTAAATGATATTGGATTTAAACGACCACCATTACAAGATAAAGATGATTTTGCGATAAAAGGAATTACAAAAGAGCAAATTCCAAATATGGACGGGGACTACTTATTTTATTTCACGTCTGATAAAGATGCAGATAAGAATAATGAAGGAAATTCGTTAGCAAAGGAATGGACAGAAGATCCACTCTTTAAGCAACTACAGGCTTCTAAAAATAATAAAGTATTCCAAGTGGATGAAGTAATCTGGAATACAGCAGGCGGTATTAAAGCTGCGAATCTTATGTTAGATGATATTGAAAAATATTTCCTTAAATAAATGATAAAATACATCACTTTTACGAAGTGATGTATTTTTTGTTCGTGAAAATACAGAAAATTCCTTCTTTAAGGGTGACATAAGTTGTACAATAAAATCAATCATGTGATAAAGGAGTGGGGAAGAATGAAAGCTACTCATAAAGAGTGGATCTTGTTTAATGGGAGAATGATTAATACGAAGGAAGAACAGCCGATGGTCGCATTAGAAGAGCGCGGCTTCCAATTTGGTGATGGTATTTATGAAGTATTTAGACTATACGATGGCAAGCCTCATTTATTAGATTTACATTTGGAACGATTCTTTAACTCTATGGCAGAAATAAAACTAATTCCACCATTTACGAAGGAAGAATTAGTGGAAGAGTTACATCAAATGATTGAAAAAAATCAATTTCAAGAAGATGGGAATGTATATTTACAAATATCAAGAGGTGCACAACCACGCAATCATGTATATGAATCAGATTTACAACCGACATATTTTGCAAATCTTGTTTCGTTCCCAAGACCAGTTGCTTCAATGAAGGCAGGGATTAAGGTAACGGTAGAAGAGGACATCAGGTGGAAGTTTTGCCATATAAAATCATTAAATCTTTTACCAAATATCATGATTAAAAATAAAATAAATGAACAAGGGTATCAAGAAGCAATATTAGTACGAGATGGCATTGTGACTGAAGGGTGTCATTCGAATTTCTTTATGGTGAAAAATAATAAATTGATTACACATCCGGCTGACAATTTCATTCTACAGGGCATTACGCGGCACTATGTTATTACATTAGCGAAAGAGTTACATATCGAAGTAGAGGAACGAGAGTTTTCATTACAAGAAGTATATGAGGCTGATGAGTGCTTCTTTACAGCGACGCCGCTTGAAATATTCCCAGTCGTTCAAATTGGTGATGAACAGTTTGGAAACGGCGAAAGAGGACCAATTACAAAGAAACTCCAAGTGGCATATGAAGAAAGTATTAGATTGTTTAAAGTTATGAACTAATATTGAAGAAAAAAGCTGATATTCCTTCAGCTTTTTTTCATGATATAATTCAAGCGTAGGACAAGATTTGAAAACGCTGTAAAAAGGGGATTTAATGTATGAATTATGAAGGTTTTAAAGAAGTAATTCACGGAAGACGAAGTGTTAGAAAGTTCACAGAACAAGAAGTATCTACTAATGATATAAAAGAAATAATTGATTGTGCTCGTTATGCACCGAGCGATACGAACTCACAAACGTGGGAATTCTTGGTCATTATGAACCGAGAGAAGATTAAAGAAATTGAACAAATGACATGGGATGCTTTACATAAACTTGCGGCAAAAGCAACAGATAATGGAGAAGAGAAAGCAGGGAAATTACTTACGCGTTCTTTCGGACCATATGCGACAGCTTTCTCTGAGGCACCAGTATTAATCGTATGCTTGGCAACACCATATGAATCAAAGTTTCGTGAAAAGATATTTGATCCCATTGCTTTTGTTCCAGATTCAGTTTGGGAAGAAGAAGGGATTAAGAGTAGCTGTTTAGCGGCACAAAACTTAATGTTAGCTGCACATGCAAAGGGACTTGGTACTTGTCCAATGACAGGGCCAGTATTGCTAGCTCAAGATGAACTGCGCCAATATTTACAAATTGAGCCTGAAAAACAAATAAATATGGTTATTTCACTCGGATTTCCGAAAGATAAGCCAAAAAAACTTCCAAGAAAAGAAGTAGAAGAAATCACAACATTTGTTTTTTAAAGTGCAAAATAAAAAGACATTGGACATATCAATGTCTTTTTATTTTGGAGCGGGTATTATATCGATTTGTTGGGCTAAAATGATAAATAAGAAGGAATTACTATTTATTTCATAAAAAAAATTAATGTTCTATTAAGGAAAGTATGATACATTAATCGTGAGCAAGCTTCTATATGTTCATAAAAGTTTTAAAAGTTATTTTTGTATAATAAATTATAATCAAATGACAGGGGGGATGAATTTTGAAAAAATTCATAATCACTGGATTGTCTGTATTGTTATTAGTAGGTTGCGGTGCTCCACAGGAAAAAGAGGACGCGCAATCAAAACAGGAAGAACAAGTTGTAAACGCAAGTGATGAGAATATGGTTGTATTTCCTGAAGGCGCAATGTCAATTGGAGAAGGGAAAGTAAAAGTTATTACTCCAGATGGTACTTCTGAAAATGGAAATATACCGACTGTATTCATCAAAAAGGATACTTTAATTCAGCAAGTTGAATTAGAACTTTCTAATTTTCAAAGTGATAAAGAAACATTCATATTTGTAGATCAAATGTATACAGATAAACATCAAGTAACTAGTACAACACAGACAACAGTACAATTAAAAGAAAAGACGCTGGAAACAGGTAGTCATACAATTACTGCAGTTCAGTATGAAAACAATGACCCGAAAGGAAAGGTTATTAGTTTTAATCAAGCAACATTTGAGACAAAGCCTGCGTCTTAATCAGAATAAAAAGTACATTACTCAAAAAAGTAGTGTGCTTTTTTGTTTGGATGGAATGGTGTAATAGGGAATAATTTATTTCGTTTTCTAGTACGATTAAGCAGTAAGGAATCACTTGTTACTACTATGATGGAGAAAAAGGTTGAAGGTATGAATCGATATGTTCGTATCTTCTTGATTAGTATAATCATGTCAGTAATTTGGTTTACTATACAAGACGTTAATCAACTTACGTTTAATTATCAAACTTATGACTTGTTAATGGGAAGTATATGTTTTGTCATTGTGTGCCTGTTTTATGATAAACTTTGATTAAGATAAGTTTTACAAGAAAAATGTAGGTATTTCATTTGAAATGTCGAATAGTACATACGATGTCGTAATAACAAATTTTCTATTGTTTACTGTGAAACAGGAGAAGGGGAGATAGTAGTTATGAAACGAGCTCTTATTAATATTGATTATACATATGATTTTGTAGCGGAAAAAGGCGCTTTAACTTGCGGAAAACCAGGTCAAGAAATCGAACAGGAAATTGTACATATAACGAAGCAATATATTGAAAATGGAGATTACGTAGTGTTTGCAATTGATAAACATGAAGAAAATGATGAATATCATCCCGAAGCGAAATTATTCCCTCCTCATAATATAGCAGGTACAAATGGTAGAGACTTATTCGGTGAGTTGCAAGAAGTATACGAAACATATAAAAATGCTGAGAATGTATATTATATGGATAAAACGCGATACAGTGCGTTTGCTGGAACAGATTTAGAGATGAAGTTAAGAGAAAGAGGAATAGAAGAAGTTCATCTTGTAGGTGTTTGTACTGATATTTGCGTTCTTCATACAGCAGTAGATGCGTATAATAAAGGATTTAAAATTGTTGTTTATGAAAAGGCAGTTGCATCTTTTAATGCGCAAGGGCATGAATTTGCACTTGGACATTTTAAATCTTGTTTACATGCAGAAGTGAAATGAAAAAGAGGCCTTTAAAAAGGTCTCTTTTTTGCGTTTAAACCGAGACGACATTTTGCTCAATTAATTTTTTTATGAATGGACTAATATTTTGTGGTAGCTCATTTAAATTAAAAAACTGTACATGTAATGATTCGACTCGATCAGCTTGTAGCGAGCCACCTGTAATATCTTTGCAAAGGTAAGCGATTGTCATAGGGTAAAATTCATCTCCGTTCGGTAATTTCACAAAAAATTCTTTACCTGAAAATACACTTACTAGCTGAAGTGTACCAATTTCAATTCCTGTTTCTTCAAGTACTTCTCGTCTTCCAGCTTCTTCTGTAGATTCACCAAGTTCCACAAAACCTCCTGGGACACCCCACATGCCATTTCGCCTTTGTTGTAGTAATATTTGTCCTTGTTCATTGAAAACAGCTACCGCAACGCCTGCTAAATTGAGTGGCCTTGATCCAACAACTTCTCTTAGTTCTTCAATATATCCCATTGGTTGTAACCTCCGTGAGTAATAATATTTTCAAATGAACTATTCGATATAATGTAAATGTTTTCCTTTTGTTGAGATGAGTAGTGTAGTTTTAAAGTAAAGTCATAAAAAATTTCAATTGCCAGCTCCCTTTAGGTTATGAAAAAGGGTATATTTATAGAAGAATGTCTAATGAATTTAAAAAATATAGCGGCTTTGTATAGAATTTTTATTAGTTAAGGAAGTGGATGGATGAGTTTATTAACGTATACTGAAGAATTTTTTAATTATGTAAGGGAGTTTTTACTTTTAAGATTTTTGCTATTTGCTTTAGTTTTAATCATTATTTCGTTTGTAATAAACCGTATTATTGATTGGTTTTTTAGGAAATCAAGCTTTTTTGATGAAGAGGTAGAGCAGACGATTCAAAGTGTAATTCGATCTATTTTTAGATATATCATTATCATCAGTCTTATCATATATTTAATTAGCCAATTTGTAGATATAAAAAGTATTATTGCAGGTGCAGGGATAGCTGGAGTTGTCATCGGTTTTGCTGCACAACAGATGCTAAAAGATGTTATATTAGGCTTTGCAAGATTAGCGGACAAAGAGTTTCGAGTTGGTGATTTTGTAACTTTTAACGGAACAAATTCAGGAACTATTGAAGAGATTAGTATTCGTTTTATGCAAATACGTGAATGGTCAGGAAAATTACTTACCATCCCACACGGAGAGATTAGAACGATACAAAATTTTAATAAAGGATGGATGCGTGTAATTGAACGCATCACGGTAAGTTATCAGGAAGATCCAACAAGAGTGAAGGAATTGTTAGAAGAAGTATGTGTTATATGCAATGAAAAATTGGATCAAACTCTTTATAGAGTAGAGGATGAGGCTGTTGAACCATTTAAATACGTCGGTGTTACAGACTTAAATCCTAACCTGAAATATGTTGGCTATGAATTTTGTATTACAGGTTTAATAAAGCCAGAAGATTATTTTGAAACTTCTAGACAAGTAAGATTTGAATTAATGTCTATATTCCATAAGAATCAAGTGCAAATGCCGGCAGCGAATATGGTTGTTACTACTGAAAGTTTACAGCATATTCATGGTGGACAATCTTTATCGGACAGCTAAAGTAGAATCGCTTGTTAACAAAAATTCTGATTCCAACATTGGATAGAATAACAATAATAAAATGATTGATATAAAGAAAGGGCTGAAGGAATTCGGTTCTTTTTTTATTTATAGAATTTAGAAATTTCTTAATGTTATAATTGTAGTTGGTGATGAGAATGAACTTTGAAGAAAAAGAGATGCATCGTTTAGAAGCATTAAAAGAAATTGCTGAATTATTAAATGAAGCAACAAACTTACAGGATATGTTAGAAAAAGTGTTGCATACATTGTTACAAGTAATGAATTTACAAACAGGGTGGATATTCTTTATTGATGAAAGTGGAAAGCATAGCATGCTTGTAGACGAAAATTTACCAGAGGCTCTTACGTGGCAAGAGAAGAAGCCGATGTGTGAAGGAAACTGTTGGTGTGTAGAACGTTTTGTGAATGGGAGATTAGAAAAAGCGACTAATATTATTGAATGTAAGCGAATAGAAGATGCAATTGAATGTAATTGGGGAGAGACAGAAGATGTTACACATCATGCGACAATTCCGCTTAGGTCTGGATCAGAGAAATTTGGCCTATTAAATGTAGCCGCGCCTCATAAGACACATTTTTCTGAGGAAGAGTTAGCGTTATTAGAATCAATTGCATTTCAAATTGGAACGACAATACAACGTATTCAATTAGTTGAGAAAGAACGTAAATATGTAGTGGTAGCGGAAAGAAATCGACTTGCACGTGATTTACATGATTCAGTAAAACAATTGTTATTTTCTATTATGCTAACAGCAAAAGGTACTTTGAATATGACGCAAGATAGAGAATTGCAAGAGATGTTAAGTTATATTGGAGAATTATCACAAGAAGCATTACAAGAGATGACGTTATTAATTTGGCAATTAAGACCTGAAGGATTAGAGAAAGGATTAGCAGAAGCAATTCAAAATTACGGGAAGTTGTTAGGAGTTCAAGTGGAAGTTCGAATTGATGGGATGGTTTCAATTGGGGATGAAATAGAAGAAGTTTTATGGCGTATTAGCCAAGAGGCGCTACATAATTGTAAAAAGCATGCTTCGTGTGAAAAGGTACATGTTCTTTTAAAAATAGAAAATAACCAGTTATTTTTTTACATAGAAGATAATGGAATAGGATTTATACAAGATCAAGTAAGGGAGTCAGCACTTGGCCTGAAAAGTATGAAGGAACGTATTCAATTAATGAAGGGATCGTTTCAAATTATAACAGAGCTGAGAAAGGGTACAAAAATAGAAATTCAATTGCCGATTTGAAGGGGAGAATAAGATTGAAGATTAAATTGCTATTAGTTGAGGATCATCATATCGTTCGAAGAGGACTTGTATTCTTTTTGAAAACGAGAGGAGAATTTGAAATTATTGGGGAAGCGGAAAATGGCGAAGAGGCATTACATTTCGTGCAAAAAGAAAAACCAGATGTCGTACTAATGGATGTATCAATGCCGAAAATGGATGGAATTGAGGCGACAAAACGTCTAAAGCAATACGATGAGACGATAAAGGTACTTATATTAAGTAGTTTTTCAGAGCAAGATTATGTTATACCAGCACTTGAAGCTGGAGCAGATGGTTATCAATTAAAAGAAGTACAACCTGAGCAACTTGTCGCTTCTATTATTGCAGTACATCAAGGAAATGCGAATTTTCACCCGAAAGTAACACCTGCATTAATGGGGCGTTCCGCAGTAAAGAAGGAAATAGAAAATCCTTTTTCAATGTTAACGAAAAGAGAGCAAGAGGTACTTCGTGAAATTGCGAAAGGAAGAAGCAACAAGGAGATTGCAGCAGAACTTCATATTACAGAACAAACTGTGAAAACACACGTTTCAAACGTTTTAGCTAAATTGGAAGTGGATGATCGTACGCAAGCCGCATTATACGCAGTGAAACATGGGGAGAATTATTCATAAGTATGAATAATTCTGTTATATCGTATGACAGAATACATAGGAGCAATTAAAATTTATAGTAATCCCTAATATAGGTTTTTCTTCTTTTAATAATTAGGTACAATAAAGTGAAACTCTAATCAGGGGGGACCATCCTCACTGATGATTAGTTAAACTAATCGATTTTTACAGGATAAAGCTACGATGGAAGGGGAAGATATGCTATGCCTGGTACAAGAAGTGGGATTGGAAAGATTCAGGCTTCGTTAAATGGTTTATCACCGAAATTGCGAAGTATTGCCGAACATATTTTGAAACATCCACAAGATGTTGTACATAAATCTATTACAGAATTAGCTGAAGTTACGAATAGTTCCGAAGCTACGATATTCCGCTTATGTAAACACCTTGGTTTGCAAGGTTTTCAAGATTTAAAGATTACATTAGCCCGTGAAATTGTACATACACCAATGCAAAATATTCATGAAGAGGTATCAGCAGAAGATAGTATGGTAACTGTTGCTAAAAAAGTTTTTCATTCGCATATTACAGGACTGCAAGATACTTTACATTTGCTAAATGAAACAGCACTTGAGCAGGCTGTACGAGCCTTGCAAGAAGCAAGTCGAATTGAGTTTTATGGAAATGGTGGCTCTGGTATTATTGCGATGGATGCGTATCATAAGTTTATGAGAACGGGTATTTCTTGTATCGCTCATACTGATTCGCATTTTCAAATTATGGGAGCAGGTTTACTCTCGAAAAATTCAGTTGTTATTGGCATTTCTCACTCTGGTAGCAATAAAGGATTACTTGAAGCATTAGAAGTAGCGAAAGCAAGAGGGGCCAAAATTATTGCGATTACGAGCTATAAGAAATCAGCATTAAGTCAACTTGCTGATATAACGTTATATACATCAACACGTGAGACTGAGTTCCGCACAGAAGCAAGTTCATCACGATTAGCACAGTTAAGCTTATTAGATACTTTGTATGTAGGGTTGTCGTTGCAGCGACAAGAGGAAACGCTTAAAAATTTACAAAGTATACGTGAAACGATTTCGATGAAGCGAATATAAAAAAGCTCTTCAAATGAAGAGCTTTCAGACTGTGGACAAACTATTTTTGGAGAGTTCAAATGCTAAAAATAGTTTGTCTCGTATTTTATGGATAATTTATCCAATTGCATTTATATGTAGTGCTTTCTATATATAATTTACTATAAGTGAGGAAGGTGTCTTATGAAAATATTCGTTTATGTT
The DNA here is from genome assembly GCF_053345735.1 of Bacillus sp. D48C. Taxonomy (NCBI): domain Bacteria; kingdom Bacillati; phylum Bacillota; class Bacilli; order Caryophanales; family Bacillaceae; genus Bacillus; species Bacillus sp. D48C. The sequence goes on along the minus strand of NZ_JBKFAQ010000013.1, from coordinate 134,462 downwards.
GCAAGTGCATTTAGCAAGGATCATAAAGGCGGAAATAAAGCAGGAGTGGTATTTATTGAGAATACAAATACATTGACCACTACTCAAAAAATGACAATAGCGAAACAACTGGGTTATGCGGAAACCGCATTTATATCAGAATCTGAAATTGCTGATTATAAATTTGAGTATTTTACTCCAAAAGAAGAAGTTGATTTATGTGGTCATGCCACAATTGGCTCTTTCGCGATACTGATGCATTTAAATAAAATTTTCAAGAATCGCTATACGATTGAAACGAACAGCGGTGTTCTTACTATTACCATAACAGATGACATCATATTCATGGAACAAAATAAACCGATATTCTATGATGTTGTATCTCCAAATGAGTTCACCGACTGTTTTGACATTAAAGATATAGACAATAAATACCCAATCCAAATTGTCTCCACGGGCTTAAAAGATATTTTAATTCCTATAAAAAGCGAAACACAATTACATGCACTGCAACCTAATTTTGAAAAAATTAAAGAAATCAGCAAGTATTATAATGTTGTTGGGATGCATCTATATACTTTTAATGACAATCGAATTATATGCAGAAATTTTGCTCCACTATACGACATTAATGAAGAAGCAGCGACTGGAACTTCAAACGGTGCATTAGCTTGCTACCTTTATGAACAGCACTATTTGCAAAAAGAAGTCTATGTATTTGAACAAGGTTATTCTTTACACTCGCCTTCCGAAATATTAGTTAAATTAGCAACCAATAGCAAAAATAAAATAGAAAAAGTTTATGTTGGCGGTAAAGGCTATTACTGTGAAACTAAGTGTTTAAATGTAGAAAATATTGAGTAAAGAGCTTTTTTTTATCGTTGAGAAGTTTGTTAATTTATTTTCTTTTCTTTTCTTTTAGAAATGTATGACTTACATATAGTCAGTGATAAACTCTCATTTTTAAAAATTAAAAATAAAGACCGATTTGTGTAATGATTCAAATATTGTTCATAATTTCACAATTTGTTTATGAAGTGTCATGTTATGATGAACATGTAATGATGATTGAATACTTAAATTTGGTACGGTAACTAGCCAAAGTAGTGAGGAAAGTAGTTGTGAGATAAACTCATTAAAACGCTAGAACACTAAAGGGGAGATCACATATGAAAGCAGTAGTGGTTAATAAAAACAGCAAAGCAAACATCGAAGTGGTTGAAAAAGAATTACGTCCGTTACGCTCAGGTGAAGCGTTAGTAGATGTAGAGTATTGTGGAGTTTGCCACACTGATTTACACGTTGCGAATCATGATTTTGGTAACACTGATGGCCGTATTCTTGGTCATGAGGGTGTAGGTATTGTTACGAAAATAGCTGATGATGTTAATTCGCTAAAGATAGGTGACCGTGTAAGTATTGCATGGATGTTCCAATCTTGTGGACGTTGTGAATATTGCGTAACTGGTAGAGAAACATTTTGCCGTGAAGTTAAAAACGCAGGTTATTCAGTAGATGGTGGTATGGCTGAACAATGTATCGTTACAGCTGATTATGCGGTAAAAGTACCAGAAGGATTAGATCCTGCTCAAGCATCATCAATTACATGTGCTGGTGTAACTACATATAAAGCTATTAAAGTATCAGATATTAAACCTGGTCAACCTATTGTAATCTATGGCTGCGGTGGATTAGGTAACTTAGCTATCCAATATGCTAAAAATGTATTTGGTGCAAAGGTAATCGCAGTAGACATTAATGACGACAAATTAGCCTTAGCGAAAGAAGTTGGTGCTGATATGACTATCAATCCAATTTCTCAAGGTCCTGCTGATAAAATTGTTCAAGAGGAGCTTGGTGGCGCTTATGCTGCGGTAGTAACAGCAGTCTCTAAAGTAGCCTTTAACTCAGCAGTTGATGCAGTACGTGCTTGCGGTAAAGTAGTTGCAGTAGGGCTACCAGTAGAAACAATGGACTTAAACATCCCGCGACTTGTACTGGATGGAATTGAAGTAGTTGGTTCTCTAGTTGGTACTCGTAAAGATTTGGAAGAGGCGTTTATGTTTGGGGCAGAAGGAAAAGTAGTGCCGGTTGTTCAAACTTGTTCGCTAGATAAAGTACAAAATGTATTCGAAGAAATGGAACAAGGTAGAATTCAAGGGCGTATGGTAATTGATTTTAAAAAACATAATTGTGATTGCAAATAATTCACTTTAAATATAAAAATTGTGAGTCTAGCAAAGGACATGTAAAAAAAGTTAGACGGCATAAAAAGATGATCCCTGTATTTAATAGGGATCATCTTCTTTATTTTCTACTAATATCGATGCCAATTAATACTTGATTAATGAGAAACGATTAAAGGTTTACTTTATTTGCAAACGAAAAAGAATCTTTATGTTTAACAAATTTTTTATGATCTGGAACGTTTTGAATTGCTACAATTTGCGAATCTCTTGCTTTCAGTGCATCTTGAATCCCGATGGTCATAAGCTTAATAAATAGAATCGTAATAAAGAATGAAGCGAGAGTATAAAAAATAATCCACCATGAAAGATTCATTTCATTACGATTTAATCCAATAAGGCCTGCCCAATCATTAGATAGAGAAACAGGTTTGAGCACTCCGTCATAGAGTTCACGCATTTGTATGCCGCCAATTACAATGTTAAGCAACGCTAAATGGATAACGAGTATGAGTGTTTGGACGATATGTTCCATAAATAATACAAATAAGCGGTCAAGTAATAAGACTCGTAAGTGTTTTTTAATAATATGAAAACGACTAGCCCCCAGTAATTGTGAACTTAAGATGTAATCTTGTTTCATAAATTCATCAACCTCTGAGGATATGTATAAAGAAAGTGTAGGCAGAGCGACGAAAATAAGTACGAGTACTTGATAAAACGTAAATGAAATATTTGGATCTACCCCATCAGCATTTGACGTGATTACAATATTAACGGGCGTGATAAGTATGAATGCGATAAATAGAGTTGGAATATAATAAAAAACTTCTGAGCATGACTGGAAAAATCTCTTGAGTTTTGGAGCAAATAAACTTAAGAGGATTCCTATACATGTTCCGCATAAAATTCGAAAGAAGCTAATTGCCACGGCTAATAAAATAGTAAATTTTGCTCCTTCTACAATTTGTAAGAAAACAGACTCTCCAAAACGATCAGATCCAAAAGGTGGAATTAACGATGGTGGAAAGGGAGCCTTTCCAAGTAATTCGTTATTTTCATTGTAAAGTAACTGAGGAGGTTTTGGGATGTTATCTTTAAAGAACCAACTATAAATAAAACTAGCTGAAATAAGTATGAATAAATAAGTAAAGCCGATTAAAAAGCGTTTTGATTTCCAAATAGATTTCATAATGATACTCCTTTCAATTGCTTTTTCCATCTATTCATCATGAATGAGATTATTTGGAAAATGGCGTAAAACGGTAAAATAATCATAACAAGTATAATAAATGTAGCTGGAGGTGAAACAAACGCCTTATTAAATAAAAATTGAAAAATGCCTTCCATATTAAAAACAAATTCTAAAATGAATAAATTAGAAAGTAAGAAAACAAAAATCGTTTTTAAATGGTGGAAGAAGTGGATAGATATATTTTTGAATAAATGAATGCATAATATATAACTTGATGAAAGGCCTTTTCCATATGCAACCTCTACGTAATGTTTTCCTTGTTCTTCTTTTATGTATAACACCATCATCCGAAACATTTGTAATGTAGGTAAGACAGCTAATGATAAAATAGGGAGTAAATAAGCTCGATTTTCATTAAAAGAAATAATAGTGACAGGAGATTCCCCAAATTTCTGAAGTACCCATATGAAAAATATTTGCAAACAAATCATCATCATATCAGGGACAGCTTCTAATATGAACACAATTCGGTTTATCCATTTTTTTATATAATCTTTTGCTAAAAAATAAAAAAATGCCATGCTAGATGATAAAAAGAGAGCAAGAAAAAAGGCTGAAAATAATATAGTAAATGAATATAGGTAAGGTTCTAAAACAGTTGGAAATAATGGTGTTTTTTTGAAATGGCCAAACTTCGGGTCTGATCCTATAATCACTAATGATTCAAGGGAGAAGACCTGTTTTAACATGGTAACGATCTGATTAAAAAAATAAATTGGTTGAAAGGTAAATCCTTGTTGAGTGATAAATAAATAAGGTAAATTTAATAATAGTAAGAGTGATAAAAGAATTGATGAAAGCTTAATTGTGAATTGAGATATTGTATTTAACATTAAATCCCTCCGACATCTTTTTACAACATTATACAATAAATTCTATATTATTGTTTTATTTTTCTGAAAAATAAAAATACTGTTGAATTTTATAGTATGCAAGATATATTTACAAGATAAAAAAGTAATAGTAGGGGCCGCGCTCTATTTTTATCAAGACAAAAGGACTAGTGAACTTAAAACAATAAACAAGAGCAAAATGCACAGAATTTTCATTCTGCGGGTAGTTACTTTTCTTGGCTTGATAGCGATATTACGTGACCGCTAAAAATGAATATTGCTTTTCAACTCTTTCTTCATGCAAATGAGTAGAACGTATGGAGGACTATGTATGTGTTGTTAATGAGAGGAAAGAGTGTATTGCGTAACGAATATAACGTAATTTTACCGCAAGGAGTAGCTAAATTTAGTGTATAAGTGAAATGGAATGAGTAGATTTATTTTTTTATATGAAAAAAATTTTCTTTTTATAACTTGATAAATGAAAAAATATTTTATATACTAATTCATGTAAACGGTTTACTAAATCGTATTTTGCTAGAAATGAAGGGAAGATTCGCATGGAAACAAGGGGGAGAGTAATCGGGATTGATATCGGTACCACAAGTACGAAAACGGTTGTGTTCACAGAAAAAGGAAAAGTCATTGCATCACATGCAATCGATTACCCAATTATTCAACCGAACGTCGGATGGGCTGAGCAAGATCCTGATGTAATATGTGCCGCTGTATACAAAAGTGTAAGCGTTGCCATCGAAAAGGGTAATGTATTACCAGAAGATATTTCTTCAATCGGTATTAGTACAGCTATGCACGCATTAATTGCAGTAGATGAAAATGGTGCGCCATTAACGCGTTCTATCATTTGGGCAGATAATCGAAGTACGAAGCAATCAGAAAAATTATTACAACAAATGAATGGGCATGAAATTTATAGACGTACAGGTACACCAATTCATCCGATGTCACCACTTTCTAAATTGTTATGGATGAAAGAAGAGGAACCAGAGTTATATACAAGTGCTTATAAATTCATTTCCATTAAAGAGTATGTGATTTACCAATTATTTTCACGCTACGTAGTTGATTATTCGATTGCTTCTGCTACGGGGTTATTTAATTTAGAAACATTAAACTGGGATGAAGATGTTTTAACTATGTTACATATGTCACCAGAACAATTATCAACCCCTGTACCAACTACATATATTTTATCAGGTATGAAGCCAGAATTAGCACAGAAGATGGGGATAAGTGCAGAGACACCAATTGTCATAGGAGCAAGTGATGGGGTTCTTGCAAATGTAGGAGTTGGGGCGATATCACCGGGTGCGGCTGCAATTACCATTGGAACGAGTGGTGCGGTTCGAACAATCTCATCAAATATAAATACAGATGAGAAAGGGAGAACGTTTTGTTACGCATTAACAGATGAGCACTGGGTAATCGGTGGTCCAACGAATAACGGCGGAATATTACTGAGATGGTTACGTGATGAATTTGGTAGTCCAGAGCAAGAAGTAGCAAGAAAGCTCGGAATTGATCCTTATGATTTATTAATTAAATATGCAGAAAGCGTACCAGCTGGAGCGGATGGGCTATTGTTCTTACCTTTCTTATCTGGAGAACGCGCACCTTACTGGAATGCAAATGCTCGTGGTACATTCTTTGGAATCAATCTTCAACATAAGCGAGAACATTTTATACGTGCAGTGATGGAAGGTGTTTGTATGAGTGTATATTCAGTAGCACTCGCAATTAGAGATTGTACAGGGCCACTTACTGAAATACGAGTTTCAGGAGGGTTTGCGAAATCTGCATTTTGGAGACAAATGTTGTCCGATATGATGGGGAAAGAATTGCTTGTACCTGAAAGTCATGAAGCATCTGCGCTTGGGGCAGCGGCAGTTGCTTTATATGCTGTAGGAAAAATTGATTCTCTTGAAGAGGTAAAGGATTGGATTGATATTGTTCATCACCATGTACCGAATAAAGAAAATACGGCTATATATTTAGAAATGTTTTATATGTATGAACGACTTTACAATCGCTTGAAAGAAGAATTTGATTGTATAGCTGCTTTCCAACGTAAATAATAGGGGGATTGGGAGAAATGGTAGTTGGGATCGTACTAGCGGCAGTTGTCATACTACTTTTACTTATTACGGTAGTAAAATGGCATCCATTTGTCGCATTAATTTTAACAGCAATTGGTGTAGGATTAGCAATGGGAATGCCTTTAATTGGAACTTCACCAAAAGATCCAGGAATTATTGATTCTATTAAACTAGGGCTTGGTAATACGTTAGGATTTTTAGCAATAGTTTTAGCACTAGGAACGATGCTTGGAAAAATGATGGCCGAATCTGGTGGTGCTGAACGTATCGCTAACACATTAATTAATCGTTTTGGGAAGAAACGAGTTCACTGGGCGATGATGTTCGTTGCATTTTTAGTAGGGATTCCGGTATTTTTCCAAGTTGGATTTGTCCTATTAATTCCGTTAGTATTTACAATTGCGTTAGAAACTGGGGTATCACTTATTACAATCGGTATTCCGCTAGTAGCAGGACTGTCAGTCGTACACGGACTTGTTCCACCGCATCCAGCGGCAATGGCGGCAGTTGGTATTTTTAAAGCAGATGTAGGGAAGACAATTTTATATGCGTTAATTGTCGGACTTCCAACTGCAATTATTTCAGGTCCACTTTACGGGAAATGGATTGGTGCTCGTATCCATAAGGAAGTACCATTAGATATAGCGGAGCAATTTATTGAAAGAGATAAGAAGAAAGAACTTCCTAGCTTCGGAAATACATTGTTTACTATTTTACTTCCAGTATTTCTTATGCTTGGTGCATCCATTGCTGAAGTAGCGTTACATAAAACGAGTCAACTTGCACAAGTGTTACACTTTATTGGAGATCCAATAGTCGCTTTATTAATTGCAACGATTTATTCTTTCTTTAGCCTTGGTTATGCAAAAGGATTTTCTAAAGATAAAGTATTACAATTTACAAATGATTGCCTTGGGCCAATTGCAAACATATTGTTAGTGATTGGTGCAGGCGGCGCATTTAATAAAGTACTATTAGATTCTGGAATTGGAACGACAATTGCAGATATGGCGAAAGAATCGCATATTTCACCGATATTATTAGGGTGGGGAATTGCGGCACTAATCCGAATCGCAACTGGATCGGCAACTGTTTCTATGATGACAGCAGCTGGAATTGTAGCACCGATTGCAGCAAGTACACCTGGTGTAAATGTTGAACTACTAGCACTTGCAACAGGCGCAGGGTCATTAATTTTATCACACGTGAATGATTCGGGATTTTGGATGATTAAAGAATATTTCGGAATGACTGTGAAAGAAACATTATTAACATGGACCGCAATGGAGACTATACTATCAGTTGTAGCACTTGGATTAATTTCGATATTAAATATATTTGTATAGAATGGGAGATTGATTAATATGAAACTAGGTTTAATTGGATTAGGAAAAATGGGATTCCCATTAGCTGAACACTTACATGAAGACAAGCATGAAGTAGTTGTATACGATGTAAATAAAGAGCTTGTAGAAAAGGCAGGAAAACTAGGAATTACTGCACGTCATACATTAAAAGAAATGATCGCTGAATTAGAAGCTCCTCGTACGATCTGGGTAATGGTGCCTGCAGGAGAAGTTGTAGAGTCAGTATTAAAAGATGTGTATCCGTTATTAGATGAAGGTGATATCGTTATTGAAGGCGGAAATTCATTCTATAAAGATACGTTACGCCGTGCTGAAGAAGCGAAAAGCTTTGGGTTACATTATGTAGATATCGGTACATCTGGCGGTGTAGAAGGAGCTAGATACGGTGCTTGTTTAATGGTTGGTGGAGAAAAAGAAATTTATGACCAATTAGAACCTTTATTTAAAGATTTAGCAGTAGAAAATGGCTATTCTTATGCTGGCCGCGTTGGTAGTGGTCATTTTTTGAAAATGGTTCATAACGGTATTGAGTACGGCATGATGCAAGCAATCGCTGAAGGATTTGAAGTACTAGATAAGAGTGACTTTGATTTCAATTATGAAGATGTTGCAAAAGTATGGGCGAACGGATCAGTAATCCGCGGTTGGTTAATGGACTTAACTGAAAAAGCATTTGCAGATGATCCTAAACTTGATGGCATTAAAGGTGTAATGAACTCTTCAGGAGAAGGGAAATGGACTGTTGAAACTGCGCTTGAGTTACAAGCAGCGGCACCAGTAATCGCGATGTCATTATTTATGCGCTATCGTTCTCAGGAAGATGATACATTCCATGGAAAAGTAGTTTCAGCACTACGTAATCAGTTCGGTGGACATGAAGTTGTAAAAAAATAAGGATGTTTTTGAAAAGAAACTTGTGCATAAGCGCAAGTTTCTTTTTTATAGTTTAAGAAATTACTAATTTACAAATACCAATCAATCATCGTTTTTTTGTCACAAATGACAGCTTCAACATTCATTGATTGAACAATATATTCTATATTTTCTTCTTTAGCTAATAATAAGGTTGTAAAGGAATCGTATATACTCATAAACGCATACTCATTGTCTTCGCCAGTAATAATTAACTCATTATTGCTAATGTCCCAAATATCTAATGGAGTAGTATTATTTACCTGTAATAATCCGTTTGTATCAAGAATTGGTTCAGAGAAATATAGATTTCTTGCACCTTTAGAACCGAGGAGTTTAAGTAATTTGTGTAATAAAAATATAGACGTATAATCTTCTGTTGGATAATAAAGATCTTTTTTTAAGTTTGAATGTAGCTTTTCAGCTAAATCCTCTCTTTTATATTCTTCTGAAAGGGCACTAATGGAAGTCAACATGGCCATTGCTAATTCTGCGTATGAATGTAATCCACTACAAGACATCATTTCCTTCCAAGAAACGGATTTCCCATTATGAATGATTTCTTCAGTGCTAGGATAGATGTGCTCATATGGTCTTTTTCTCACAGACTTTTCCCATCCTAAAGGCATTTGGATAAAAGGATGTAGCAATATAGCTGCAGATTTAAAGTTTCTTGGTAGTTGTTCTAAAATTGGTGATTTGTCATCTAGCCAAATGTAATCCAACAAAATATAACCTCCCCTTAGACTTTGAAATGTACGGATTCCCATATTATATTTTTTGGCATTGATTGTATCAAATATAAAGCGAAGTATGAAATATGTCCCAACATAAAAGTAAGAATAAATAAAATGAAGTTTTCATAAATAGTAAAAGGGTGCTTATGTCATCAGTATAGCTAAAAAATGTTGTTACATATGAGAAGAGCGTGCTAATAAAATATGAGGTGGTTAAATGGGAAATGAGCAAGTGAAGTCTGTAAAGGAAGAAAAAAAGTTATGTCTTTGTATGATCGTCAAAAATGAGTCTAGAATTATGGAAAGATGTTTAAATGCAACAAAATCAATTGTAGATTTTGTTTCTATTTGTGATACTGGATCGACGGATAATACGCCTGAAATTATTGAAAATTGGTGTAAGGAAAATGAGATACCTGGAACGGTTCATCATGAGCCGTTTAAAAACTTTGGTTATAACAGAAGCCTAGCTGTTTCATTAGCGCAAAAAACATATCCAGAAGCGGATTATTTATTAATATTAGATGCAGATATGATTTTAGAGGTTGATCCGAATTTCGATAAAACGAGCTTAACGGAAGATCATTATCTTACATTGCAATATGATGTTCATATTAAATATTGGCTTACACGTCTTTTGAAAGCTTCTTTACCATGGAAATCTGTCGGTGTTACTCATGAGTATTGGGATATAGATCGCTCAAAAGTTGGAGCGAATTACAATACGAGGGTAGATCGGTTAGAGACTCTTGTCGTGAATGATCCCGGAGATGGCGGGAGTAAAGCTGATAAATTTGAAAGAGATGAGAGGTTGTTGTTACAAGGAATAAACGACCCAGAAACAACGCCAGATTTGCATATAAGATATTTATTTTATTTAGCCCAAACTTATTTTCATTTAAGTCAATTTGAAGATTCGATTAAATGGTATAAAAAACGAGTGGAAGCAGGGGGTTGGGTTGAAGAGGTATTCTATTCGTTATTGCGAATAGGGTTTTGTTATGAGCAGTTAGCAAATCGTTCAGCAAATAAACAAAATGAAGTGACAGATGCTGATGAAAAAGAAACTGTTAAAGGGCAAGAAGAGAAATATTTAGCATTAGCTGTTTTTTATTTTCAAAAAGCGTGGGAATATAGACCAACTCGGGCTGAACCATTATACCAACTTGCAAGGTTGTATCGATTACGATCTCAAAACAATATTGCTTTGATGTATGCTCTGCAAGGAAAGGAAATTCCTTTTCCAAAGGATGATCTTTTATTTGTAGATTATCATGTGTATGATTACTTATTTGACTATGAAATTTCTATTAGTGCTTTCTATATACCTCATAAAAAACATTTAGGGGCCGTGTCGCAAAAGTATTTGGAATCGATTAAAGAAGAGATTCCATTTCATATAGCAAATGTAGTAGAGAATAATGCGAAATTTTATTAAATACATTTTCGGTTAAAGGAGTAGTGGAGTAATCATGGAATTAATGCGATGGGCGATTGAACTAGGAGAATCGGTGCATGGAAATACGTATGAAGAATTGATGCCACTACTAGACTATTATTATGATCGTGATCATTTAAAAGCGTATTGTATCGCAAATCTTCTTTTAAACATGGATGTATTAGATGAACATCGTGAAAGAATCGAATTAAGAAGATGCATCGCTGCTTATTATGCTGGATTATATAAAGTAGCAAGAAAACATGCAAATGAGTTAGTACTTAAACATCCGGATGTAGATTTATATAAAAATAATTTAAAATTAATGGAAGCTTATTTGAATAAAGAATATGATTATTGTCTTTTTATATGCCCAAAGACATACGGTAGTTTCATAGATGTTGCGCGAGCTTTAAAGTGGCGGTTGGAGCAGGAGGGAAATACAGTAATTATATCAGAAACAATACTGGAAAATGTAAAGAATACAGTTGTTTTTGGAGCACATACATACGCATATAACCCGAATCTTCTTCCGAAAGATGCAATTATTTATAATTTAGAACAGCTATACGAAGGAAGTCCATATGCGCACCCCCTTTATTTAATATTATTAAAAGATAGAGTGATTTGGGATTATAGTAAACAAAATATAGAATGGCTAAAACAAAAAGGGGTAGGAAAAGAAATAAAACATGTAAAAATGAACTATGCTCCAACTTTGGAAATAAAAAAAGATGCATTTGAAGATGACATTACTGAAGATATTGATATTCTGTTTATAGGTGCTCTTAATCCGAGGCGACAAGCTATTTTTGATCATCTAAAAGCGATTGCCCCAAATTTAAATATAGTTTTTAAAAATAATGCGTGGGGAATTGTTAGAAATGAATTGATTGCTAGAGCTAAAATTATATTAAATATTCATTTTTACTTATCAGGAATTCTTGAAACACCTCGCGTGTCTTATGCAGTCGCAAATAAAAAATTTATTATTTCCGAAAATAGTAATCCAGAAGATGAGGTAGAGTGGCCGGGAATTGTATTTACTCCGTACGAAAAAATAATTGAAAACGTAATGAAATATATAGAATTACCAGAAGAACGGAAAAAATTAGCGGAAAAAGCATATAATCATTTTGAAGCAAATGAAAGTTTAGGTACATTGAGTCTGAGAGATGAAACGAAGTAATTGTACGAAACTCATACGAAAGTATGAGTTCTTTTTTGTTTATCATACTATTTTATGAAACAAGTTAACTCTTTATATTGTATTTTGTATAGAAATTTCTGATAATATATAAGTAGAACTTAAAAACAAAGGGGAGAAATAATCATGAAACTAGTCGTTATTAACGGTACACCAAGAAAATTTGGCAGAACTCGCGTGGTGGCAAAATATATTGCGGATCAATTTGAAGGGGAATTATATGATTTAGCAATCGAGGAGTTACCTTTATACAATGGAGAAGAGTCACAACGTGATTTAGAGGCAGTAAAAAAATTGAAAACGTTAGTGAAAGCTGCGGATGGGGTTGTATTATGTACACCAGAATATCATAATGCGATGAGCGGTGCGCTGAAAAACTCTTTAGATTACTTAAGTAGTAGTGAATTTATTCATAAACCAGTTGCGTTGTTAGCGGTTGCTGGTGGCGGTAAAGGTGGAATAAATGCATTAAACAGCATGCGAACGGTCGCTAGAGGTGTTTATGCAAATGCAATTCCAAAACAAGTTGTGCTTGATGGATTACATGTGCAAGATGGGGAACTTGGGGAAGATGCGAAACCATTAATTCATGATGTAGTTAAAGAGTTAAAAGCATATATGAGCGTATATAAAGAGGTGAAAAAGCAACTAGGAGTGGAGTGATATGTCCTCCCTTTATCATGATTCTCGCTTGTATTACATTCTAGGGGCCAATAGTCTATCTGCTATTGGTTCCGGAATTGTTATGATAACGATTCCGTGGCTGTTAATTAAAGAGAGTGGAGGAGAGACAACATTTGGTTATGTTTCTATCATTGCAACCCTCATTATGTTTTTATTAACACCATTCATTGGGCAAAGTATTGATCGTTTTTCAAGAAAATCTTTATTGCTATGTAACGAAGGAATCGGAATAGCTGTAATTGGAATAATGTTTATATGGGGATTTGCTGGGCAACCTTATCATTCTATTCACTATATTCTTATTTATATAGCCGGATCATTCTACTATTTATTATTTTATCCTACAATATTTGCGTTCAACCAAGAGATATTTCAAGCGGAACATTATAAAAGTTTAAGTGGAACGATGGAAATACAAGGACAGTTAACACAAGTTATTTCTGGAGCGGCCGCGAGCTTCTTAATTGAAATTGTATCTTTGAAGTGGATTTTGTTAGTAGACATGTTAACTTTTGCTGGAGCATTTTTTCTTTTCTTATGTATACCGTACGTAAAGAAAAAAGAAGTGAAAAGAAAAATAACATTTAAGAAGCAATTATTTGAAGGAATTCACTTTATGAAAAAACGTCCTAAGCTCTTTTGGTTCTTACTGGCCACTTATATGCCGTTTATAGGTGTTATGATGGCAAATTATTTAATACCAGTTTATATTTCGGATATACTTAAAGCCAATGCCTCTGTATACGCAATAGAGGGGATGATGTACGGTGTTGGAGCGGTTGTTGCAGGAATCTGTATTCCACTCATAATGAAATATGTAAAAACAGAAGTTTCAATCGTTATGACGATGTTCATTTATGTAATTTCAATTACCGCAATGAGTATTGAACCTTCCGTAATTTTCTTATATGGACTTGCAATTTTTCATGCAGTTGGAAATGCGGGTACAAGAGTGGCGAGAAATGTATTGATGATGGAGGAAATTCCAAATGAAGTAATGGGACGTGTAGACAGCTTATTTCGCCTAATTGGTACTGGAATACGAATTTTATTATTAATGTTGTTTACAGCGGGTGTATCTAAAGTTGGAGTCATGCTGCCGTTTTACGTATTAAGCTGCATATTGATCTTCTCATTAGGAATCGCTATTTATTATGTACTATCACAACGTAAAGTAGCGGCGCATGTTTCTAATAAATCAATCGTTTGAAAAAACACTTCTGCCTCCCTTTCTTTTTCTATATAATAACAAGAAAGGGAGTGAATACTTATTTATGAACAAATGGATCTTTCTTATGATTTTATTATTACCGCCACTATACATCATTTATATGACGTTTCGAATGAACAAAGTTGCTCGTGAAAAGTTGAGCTATCACTCTCCGTACGTTCTTATACTGGGTGCAAAGTTATTTGGAGATAGACCGTCTTTATCTCTTCAAAATCGTTTGGATGTAGCGTTGGAGTATTTATTTTCCCATCCTGAAGCGAAAGTAATTGTTTCAGGTGGCCAAGGAGAAGATGAAGATATACCGGAAGCTCATAGCATGAGAAACTATTTAATGGTACATGGTATAGATGAGAGTCGTATTTTAATAGAAGATCAATCTACAAATACGTATGAAAACTTAAAGTTTAGTATGGATTTATATAATGTGAAACATGCGGTAGTTGTAAGTAATACGTATCATTTATATCGAACGAAAATAATTGCAAAGCGTTTAGGCATGAAGATGGAGGCACTAGCTGCTGAAACACCAATTCGTTCTAAGAGAAAAATGTATGTTCGCGAATATGCTGCTATTATGAAAACAATATTGTTCGATCGTTAGAGCTCAAATGCGAGCTCTTTTTTAATTTAAAAGCGTATCATTTGAAATGAATGCCATATTCCATCAAAATAAAGGAAACAACAGTAAAGGAGTTGTATTTGTGATTCAATTTAATCATGTGTCAAAATCGTATGAAGATGGCACGAAAGCAGTGGATTCATTGCATTTAGAAATTAAAAAGGGAGAATTTTTTGTTCTCATCGGTCCGAGTGGTTGCGGGAAAACAACGACAATGAAGATGATTAATCGTTTAATCGAAACGACTGAAGGGTCGATTTTAATCGATGGAAAAGATATTCAACAATATAATATAAACGAATTACGTTGGGATATAGGATACGTGTTGCAACAGATTGCTTTGTTTCCTCATATGACAATCGCTGAAAATATTGCAGTTGTTCCTGAAATGAGGCAATGGAGCAAAAAGGAAATAAAAGCACGCGTCGATGACTTGTTACATATGGTTGGATTAGATCCGGATATATATCGAGATCGTATGCCTGATGAATTGTCAGGAGGACAAAAACAACGTGTCGGTGTCGTGCGAGCATTAGCCGCAAACCCGAAAATCGTTCTTATGGATGAACCATTTAGTGCGTTAGATCCATTAAGTAGGGAACAGCTTCAGAAGGATATTGTACAGTTGCAAAAAAAGATTCAAAAAACAATCGTGTTCGTAACACATGATATGCAAGAAGCATTATCACTTGGAGATCGCATTTGTATTATGAAAGAAGGAAAAGTTGTTCAACTAGATACACCAGAAGGAATTATACATAATCCGAAAAATGAATTTGTAGAGGAGTTCATTGGAAATCGTGGACGAACTTGGTATGAGGAGAAAAGTGTAGCAGATGTATTGCCGCTTGATCAAAGTGTGCAATTAGAAGGGCAGGCACTATCATTACATTCTTCTTTAGAAGAAGCGCTAGTTCGTGTGCGTGACGAGGAGGTCGTTCCAGTTGAAGAAAACGGTCAATATATTGGAGCGTTAACAAGTCGTCATATTGTCAATTACATTGTTGAACAAATGAAGGAAAGAGGTTAAACAGTGACTAATTTTATACAAACGTTCCAAGAACGAAAAATAGAATTACTAACTGCATTAAGTGAGCATTTACAAATATCGCTTATTTCATTATTTTTTGCAGTAATTATAGCGGTGCCACTTGGCATTTTATTAACAAGAAAAGAACGAATGGCTGAATTTATAATAGGAACTTCTGCGGTAATGCAGACAGTGCCATCACTTGCATTACTCGGACTATTAATTCCGTTAGTAGGAATCGGAAAACTTCCAGCGATTATCGCATTAGTTGTGTATGCACTATTACCTATTTTACGAAATACATATACAGGAATAAGGGAATTAGATGAATCACTAATAGAAGCCGCGAGAGCTATGGGGATGAATAGTTGGAGAAGGTTGTGGAAGGTAGAACTTCCTCTTGCATTGCCTATCATTATGGCCGGTATTCGTACAGCGATGGTATTAATTGTTGGAACGGCTACATTAGCAGCTCTCATTGGTGCTGGTGGGCTAGGTAAGCTTATATTATTAGGTATAGATCGAAATGATCATGCACTTATCATTTTAGGGGCCGTACCAGCCGCGTTACTCGCTTTATTCTTTGATATAGTACTTCGCATACTTGAACGACCGAAACGCTCTTCTAAGCGTGTTATATTAACGATATGTATAGTTGTAGTAATGATTGCTTCTCCATTTCTTTGGAGTACAGAAAAGAAAGATATTGTTATTGCGGGCAAACTTGGATCAGAACCTGAAATTTTAATTCAAATGTATAAGCAGCTTATTGAACAAGATACCGATTTACACGTACAATTAAAACCAGGTCTTGGGAAAACAGCATTTGTATTTGAAGCGTTGAAATCAGGTGAAGTAGATGTGTACCCAGAATTTTCAGGAACAGCGCTATCTACTTTCGTGAAAGAAGAACCAAAGAGTACAAATCGTGATGAAGTATATGAGCAGGCTCGCGTTGGACTGGAAAAGAAATATAATATGATTATGTTGATGCCAATGGAGTATAACAATACATATGCACTAGCCATGCCGAAAAAAATAGCAGATCAAAAGAATATAAATACTATTTCTGATTTAGGGAATGTTGCGCAGGAAGCCAAAGTAGGATTTACATTGGAATTTGCTGATCGTGAAGATGGTTATAAAGGAATGCAAAAATTATATAACTATAAGTTCTCGAATGTTAAAACGATGGAGCCGAAGCTGCGTTATAGCGCAATTCAATCTGGAGATGTTAACGTAATTGATGCATATTCAACAGATAGTGAATTGGAGCAATACGGACTAAAAGTGCTAAAAGATGATAAAGGGTTATTCCCACCTTATCAAGGAGCACCATTATTAAGAAAAGAAACGTTACAGAAATATCCTGAACTTGAAAAGGTATTAAATAAATTATCTGGAAAGATTACAGATGAAGAAATGCGAAAAATGAATTATGAAGTTAATGTGAATGGTAAAAGTAGTGAAGAAGTCGCAAAACAATTTTTACAAAAAGAGAATTTACTTCGTTAAATTTACAAGAAATATACAAATTTATATGTTTGAAATGACCGTTCATTACAAAATGAGCGGTTTTTTTGTGCATACTTATACATTTTTTCAAAAAAGTATTCCATTTTTGTTCATTTTCTTTTAGAATAAGTAATGTTTTCCTGAAAAAATATAAGAGAAACGTCTATTAGAGAAAAAGGTGACTTTAATAGTTGAACGAACATAACACCTAGAATGACAGATGGGGTGGTACAAATAGAAAAGAAATTAGGATTCTTTCCATTAATCGCATTAGTAGTTGGAACGATGGTTGGTGGCGGTGTTTTTAGTTTACCGCATGATTTAGCAGTAGGAGCAAACAGTGGCGCAATAATAATTGGCTGGTGTATTACAGCGATGGGAATGATTCCACTTGCGCTCGTATATCAAACGTTAGCAAGACAAAAACCGGAACTTGAAGGTGGAATTTATAGTTATGCACGTGCTGGTTTCGGTGAATATATTGGGTTTAATAGTGCTTGGGGATATTGGCTAGCAGGAATCTTAGGTAATGTCGCAACAATTATGTTACTGTTTAGTACATTAGGTTATTTCTTCCCAATTTTTAAAGGAGGAAATAATGTTGCGTCAATCGTTGGGGCATCACTTTTATTATGGACACTTCACTTTCTAATTTTATTTGGAATTCGTGAAGCTTCTATTATGAATGTTATCGCAACAATAGGAAAGTTAGTTCCAATCGTACTATTTATCGCTGTAATGGTAACAGCATTTCGCTGGGACACATTTACACATGATTTTTGGGGAGAAGGAACCTTCTCACTTTCTGCTATACTTGGTCAAGTGAAAAATACAATGCTTGTAACACTTTGGGTTTTCATTGGAGTTGAAGGAGCGGTTGTATTATCCGGAAGAGCGAAAAATAGCCGAGACGTTGGTAAGGCAACAGTAATGGGGCTTATTTTAGTAATGTCCATTTATATTTTAATTTCTGTCTTATCAATGGGAGCTATGACAAGAGGCGAACTTTCTGTGTTAGAAACTCCGTCAATGGGACATGTATTAGAGCATGTTGTTGGTCCATGGGGGGCAGGTGCGATTAATATCGGGTTAGTTGCTTCACTTGTCGGTACATTAATTGGCTGGTTTTTACTTGTTTCTGAAATTTCTCATGTAGCAGGAAAAGATGGCGTATTTCCAAAAGTCTTTACGAAAACAAATAAAAAGCAAACACCGCACATGGCATTATGGATTTCAAATGGTGTTGCTCAAATTATATTTATCATCGTTCTGTTTTCAGAATCAACATATCAAATTATGTATTTCATTGCATCAACATCAATTTTATTACCATATTTATTATCAGCGTTATTCCAATTAAAATTAGTCATTACAAACGAGCTAAAAGACGCTAAATTAAAAAATGGAGCGTTAGCTTTAATTGCTTCGATTTACTCTGTATGGCTTCTTTATGCAGCTGGTTTAAAGAATTTACTACTCGTTTCAATTGTGTATGGAATTGGAATTATTGTTTACACGTTTGCAAGAAAAGAACAAGGGAACCGTTGTTTTGCAGGTGCAGAGAGATATGTGATGTGGGCAATTATTGTTGCGGCTATCACATCCCTGTATATGTTATTAACTGGAAATATAAAAATGTAAAAAGTCCTTTTTATTTAAAGGGCTTTTTTCTTTGTTTAGAGAATATTTACTACATAAGATATTCAGGAGGGATGAGAATGGAAGAAAAAGAACAGTTGTCTAGAATAATTGATTTAGCTAGTGAGTTAAGGAAAGTATTAGTGCAAGAATCTTTTTTTAATCATCATCCTGAATTGAGAGGAGTCATTGAAAATTTAGCAAGTTCTGTTGAAAATTTGGCGGAATTACAAAAAAGTAAAGATGAAAATGCTGAAGATCGATTACGTTACGTACTTGCTAAAATGAAAATTGCTCATAATGCAATTTTACAAGAGAAAAAAGCATTTCCTTCTCATTAATATACGTTTTAATTTTGAACCTGGCGGATAACGTCAGGTTTTTTATTTCTAGTTTTTCGTTTCTTTCATACACTAAGAATAGTATGAAAAAAGAAGGTGACTAAGGTGAGATTACATAAAGCTCTTCAGCCAAGTTTTATAAAACGAATGTACTATATGAGATTTTTAGGGAAATTTACAAAAGCTGAGAAAGAGAAGAGTGGAGAGAATTTCTTTGTACAATGCTTATCGCCAATACCATTCACTTTACAGGAACAATTTGCAAATGAACCATATGTATTTGAAGGGGTATGTAGTAATAAAAAGAATGAAAAAATCTTTTCGGAATTAAAGAAGAGGAAATTAGAAAAGCAATTAGTGATGTTTCGTCTTTATTATGAAAGAGGAAATGTATACGTGGAGTTAATATGTACAGAAGAACCGAAAGAAATAGCAAGCAGCTATAAAATGATTCCTGCACCTAAAGTTACAAATAATAAAAAAAGAGAGTCTTTAGAACGAAAACTTAGCAACGGTTATTTATCATTTCTTATGCCAAAATTTCCGAAAGACTTTGAGCCTCCCGAATTATTGTGGCATGATGGAAGACTGTATGGAAACATATCCTTAAAGTCATCAATTAGCTCAATCGCATATTTTGAACAGAAACGGGAATGTAAATATATAAACTGCAGTGACTGGACGAAGTATGTAGAAATAGCGGTAGAAGATCAATTATATTTTGTAAGTGATCATGTGTATGAGCAATTAAAAAAACGAATGCATGAAGAAGGTAAGATAGTTGAAGTAGAGGATATAAAAGTGCAAAAAGAGGAATGGGAATGGGATGAGCGTGAATCGTCCTTTTTACAGTATGTACAAAGTATGGTGCATAATAAAGGGCTATATTTGGATGAAACGGATATTTATAATTTCCATATAAGTGTAAAAACAAATATGTTAACGATTCTTGGTGGTATACCGGGCGTTGGGAAATCACGTTTTGTGCAAACTTATGCAGAAGCATTAGGGTTACAGTATGGGGAGGAATTGGTTTGGATTCCAATTTCGCCATCGTATCAAGAACCACATGATTTACTTGGTTACCTTCATCCGAATGGTACTTTTATTGAAAGTGAAACGAAGTTAGTTAGGACGTTAATGAAGGCGAAAGAAAATCAAAATCAACTGTATATAATCGTTTTTGATGAAATGAACATGTCTCATATTGAGCATTGGTTTACTCCATTTCTCTCTGTTCTTCAACTTGAAACAAAAAATCGTATTTTAAACTTGTATGAGGGTGTTCAGGACATTGAGAATTCAATTCCATCAACAATTGAAATTGGAGAAAATATTATATTTGTAGGTACTGTGAATTTTGATGAAACAACGAAAGAGCTCTCCGATCGATTATTAGACCGAACGAACCTAATAACGTTACAGAAAATTCCGTTTTGTGAGATGGGCATGGAACAGGGGAAAGTCGTATTACACCCACCTTTGAAAGTAACAGCGGGAGAATTTCGGATAAATTGGATGAGAAATAAAGCGATGATTGAAGTGTTTTCTGAAGAAGAATTAGAGCTATTAGATAAGTTGCATGTCGTATTGTCATCACATGATGCGTCTAAGGGAATTTCTTTCCGATGTGCAAATGCAATTGCGACTTATTTGCAAAACATACCGTTCCAAAATAACCATACCTATATGATCAGTAGAGAAGAGGGGTTTGATTTACAAATAAAGCAGCGTGTATTAACGAAAATCAGAGGGACCGAAATGATGGTTGGGTCTTTACTTTCTGAAGAAGCAAAAAGGGGAGCGACCTTAGTACCTCTTTTGCAATCTGCACTTGCAAACAGAGTATCTACATTTGAACATTCTTTAGCATATATACGAGAAAAACGTAGGGAACTGGAGCTGTATGGATATGCAAAATGAAGGGCGTTACGAAACAAAAATCGTTGATACGAATGAAACGCTCCCTTTTGTATTAAAGTTAATCATTGGAAATGAGGGGAAAGGAGATTATATTTTATTAAATCGTCTTTGTACATCTACTACAGCATTGGTTCAATGTATTTATAAAGTACAAGAATTAAAACCAATTAGATTGCAGTATAATTATGAAATCCCAATGAATATTACTTTTATATGGAATAAAGTATATGAGGGACAGAAAAATATAAAAGAGGCTCAATATGAAATAAATGAAAAAAAACAAAGAGTATTAATATATGAACATGGGAAAACAGAATTCTTTTATCCATGGCGCTGCGGTTTATACCATTTTGAAGTGCGCATAGAAGATACAACGTATTATGGCGCTTTTCAAATCGTACCGAAAAACTTTTTTGATGATCAATTTGAAATGATTCAAGACTATGTGAAGTCAATTTTAAATGAGTTGATTTTGGATAGAGGTTATTATAAAAAGACTTTCTCTGCACTTAGCGATATTGAGGATTCTTCTTATTTAGTGTTGCTTAGAAAGTTACCCCAAAAAATGAAAATGATAAAGCAAATCTTTAAGAAAATAGAATCAAGTTCAAAATTTATAAATGCATATAAATGGGAAGGAAAAGAGCGAAAGCCAACAAGAAGAGGAACTATAGTGGCAGAAAGAAAACCTTATGCCAAAAATTATAATCGTAAGTTTATGGAACAAAAAAATAGTAAGGAAAATGCATTTCTTAAATATAAAGCGATGCAATTTTATCATTATTTAATTGAAGCTAAAAGTTTTTTACGTCAAACAATTGAAATCTTAGAAAGAGAAAAAAAGAAAAAATCAGAAGAGTTTCAAGCCGTAAAAACGATTATACAAACAATTGAGCGAAATGGATCGGTAACCGATAGAGAGAAGCAAAAATATAAAAATATACATTTACTAAAAGAAGCCGATTTACGAAAGAGCTCAATGAAAATACAAGAATATAAAATATTGGCGCATATCGTGCATGAAAATGTACAATACTTTCAAATGTTAATGCACTCTTCGTTTTGGATGGAAGTTACTGAAACAAGTAACATGAACTTACATGATTTACCGATACCACATCAACAATTACTACATCATTTAGAAGTACTCCCGCAATATACGGATCAATCTCCATCGTTATTATTTGTTTATAAGCCAACGTTTTTAGTGTATGAATATTACGCTTTTTTTATCGTTATTTCAATTTTAGAGCAAATTGGTTTTGAGGCTAGAAACTCAATTCGTGAACAAATACAAGAACATTTTTATGTAGATGGATTACAAGATGGAACGACAGTAGTTTTAGAACGAGATGATATAAAGGTGCATGTCGCATTTAATGATTTAATTGAAACACATCCTCTTATTGCATTAAGTAAAGGTAGTAATTTTTACAATGGTGAGGATACGAAGAAGCCAGATATTCGCTTAGACTGTTATGTAAAAGAAGATGGGAACTACGTATATAAATCTTCTATTATTATTGAAGTGAAATACAGTCCAATGTACAATATTTTTCAGCATGTCGGAAATACAAAAGCAACTGAGCAAATGTATAAGTACTGGTCTATAAAGTATGTAGAAGAACAGGATGGAAAGCGAGTCTATTATCGAAGGTCAATTTATGAAGTCATTTGTGTATATCCAGGAAGCCATATGCATAGTAAAAAAATTGAGTCTGGATGCGGTGTTTTCTTGCAGTTATATCCATATAAGACGAAACAAGGGGAAGAGAAATTAGCTGGAAAACATGGGATGGTACAAATTTTTGAAAAATGGTTAAAAAGCATTCAGAAGTAAAAGAAATCCTTTTTCATAAAGGATTTTTTTAGATTAAGAAGAATTATATGCTGTATGGAAAGAAACATAATGTAATTTAGGTTTGAAAAGTGATACGAATGTGTTATTAAAAGGAATGTGAGCGCGGGATAAAAGTCGATTAAATTGGAATCTAATTCACTTTGCAGAATATAATAAGTCATAAATATTTTTAGTTGCATACGAAGATTTGTTCTTATATGATAGATAGTGAAAGCGTTATCAAAAACAGAGCGGCGATGGGAAAGGCGGTTAAATATGTTCCAGCGTGTTCAAACAAAGGAAGAACATTTTGGGTTCGAGCAACTATGGGGAGATTTTTGTGAAGAAAGAAACTTAATGTTTGTAGAACGTAATTTAAATCCATCACGATTTTTATTAATAGAAGATGAACATCCTATTGGTACAGTAGAATGTATTAAGTATACGGTACCTGAACAATCAAATTCTGAGTTTTTCTATCCGTTTTCTAAAAATGATTTAGTAAAAGATTTGAAGAATGTGTATGAAATAGGCAAGTTAAGTATTTCGAAAACATCTCGTGGGAGAGGACATTTCAAAAGGTTAACAGCTATTTTATTTATACATGCGTTAGAAACAAAAGCTGAATGGTACATTGCAGCAGTGACAAAAAGAATGTATATGTATTTACTTACACTCGGTTTTCCAATTGAACCGATAGATAATCCATTTCAGTTTCATGATACTTTACAAGGTGTACCAGTAAGAATTCATGCTCGAAAAGGGGTTACGCATTTGTATTCTTTAAAAGAATTTCGTGATGTGATTCAAGGGAATGCTCATGCACAGGCATTAATTGCAGAATACAGTAAAAATATTATGTTAACGAAATAAAACGAAGTGAATATGTATAATAAAGAGAATAATATTTTTATAAGATATAACTCTTCATTAAAAAAGACCCTTATTATTTTAATAAGGGTCTAAAAATTATAATCCAAATATACTAAAAATCATTTTGCGGCGCTTCGGTTTCTTTTCTCGTTCGTATGTTGGTTTTGAATCAGGAGTAATATAAATGGGTTCTTCTTTCGTTAGCGCAGCTTCTAACTTTTGAATTCGCTCTAACATTTCCTCCATTTCACGACGGTGTTGTAAAAGTTGGTACGTGACGACATCATTTGCCTTATCTTGCATTTGTTCTTCCATTCGATCGAGCCTTCTTGTAATAGTGTTTAATTGATTAGCTAATTGCTCAAAATCATTCGATGATATGTTTTGAACAATTGTATTGACTTGAGTTTTTAATTCTTCAACCTCATTTGAGGAAGCCTTTTGAGTAGGTTGAGGATTTTGAGACTGCTCTATTTGAAATAGATGGTGTTCTAACATTTGATCGACATCATCTTGTGTGAAAATAAAGTGGCCATATTTGTTTTTTTCTATCGTAAGATTTAATTGTTGCGCGATCCGGACAACAGCCTTTGGGCTAACACCTAATTTTTTTGCGATAAAGGGTGTTTTATATTCCAAAATAATCCCTCCTATATATATCCTGTTGAATGATTTCGAGCTATGAAGTAAGTTCCCTTCTAGTGCGACAAAAGAAGTGTGGAATCGGCAAAGAAAGTGTTTTTTCACGAAATTGAGTTGAGAAGAATAGTTCGTTTAAATAAAAATGTTTTATCGTAACATTTAGAATAATTTGACTAGTGTAAATGAATTAGATTATCATAATGATAAATATCTTTTTTATGTATGCATATAATATATAAAAAGGTGGTTGCTAATGTAGAATTTTGTTAGAGTATTAGAATGCTTACTTCACTTGAATATAATTAAGTAGGAGGTGGCTTCCTTGCTTACAATGTAAGTAAGGAAAAGTATTTGGACATATATAGTATAAGTATAGTGATTGTTTTAATTGCCTTAACGGCATTTTTCGTTGCAGCAGAATTTGCAATTGTTAAAGTGAGAAGTTCACGAATTGACTATTTAATTGCAGAAGGAAATAATCGTGCAACATCGGTCAAAACAGTCATTACAAACTTAGACGAATATTTATCTGCTTGTCAGCTAGGAATTACTGTTACAGCTTTAGGAATTGGGTGGTTTGGTAAACCTGCGTTAAAGCAAATGTTTGATACGCTTTTTGCAAATTGGAATATCTCTACTCAACTAGCAGACATTTTTGCTGTAATTTTAGTATTTTTTTTAATTACTTTTTTACATGTTGTAATAGGGGAATTGGCCCCAAAAACATTTGCAATTCAAAAATCTGAACAAGTAAGTTTGCTTGTTTCTAAGCCGTTAATTTTCTTTTATCGTATTGCATTCCCATTTATTTGGATATTAAATGGTTCAGCTCGAATCATTACGAAGCTGCTAGGGTTGAAACCGCCGAAGGGGCATGATGAGGTTCATTCAGAAGAAGAATTACGGTTGTTAGTTTCAGAGAGTTATAAAAATGGTGAAATTAATCAATCTGAATATAAATATGTAAATAAAATTTTTGAATTTGATGATCGGATTGCAAAAGAAATAATGGTACCTCGAACCGAAATGAATATTATAAGTAAAGAAATGCCTGCTGAAGAAGCTTTGCAAAAAATGTCTCGTGAAAAATATACAAGGTATCCAGTTGTTGATGGCGATAAAGACCACGTAATAGGTTTTGTGAATTTTAAAGATATTTTTACTGAGTTTGTACAACATAAAGTTGTTAATAAAAAGACAGTAGAGCAATATATGAGACCAATTATTTTAGTTATCGATTCTATCCCAATTCATGATTTGTTTTTAAAAATGCAAAAAGAAAGAACACATATTGCTATATTGATAGATGAATATGGTGGGACATCTGGACTTGTTACTGTTGAAGATATTCTGGAAGAAATTGTTGGAGATATTCAGGATGAGTTTGATACGGATGAGCAGCCAGAAATTCAACAAGTTAGTGAAACGAAGACGATACTAGAGGGAAAAGTACTTGTTAGTGAAGTGAATACGTTATTTGGTTTAGGGATTGATGATGATGGTGTTGATACAATTGGTGGTTGGATTTTAACGAAGAATATAGAGATTGCTGAAGAGGATTCCATTGAAATTGAAAATTATAAGTTTTGTGTGAAAGAATTAGATGGACACTATATAAAAAGATTGGAAGTTACAAAGATAGTAGAATCGATTGTTATTTTAGAAGATGAAAAACAAATTTCATTACAAGAGCAAATTAGCTCGTAAACTCTGCTAAATAGCAGAGTTTTTTTGAGCATAATGTTTTTTGAGGGATAGGGGCTATGATACAATGACATAAGCCAGACCTTTCACTAGGTGAATTATTGTTGTATACATATATTTGGAAGGAGAAGAAGTATGAAAAAGCATTTATATATAAATGGAGATTGGAAATCTGTAAACACGTATAAACCATTATACGCACCATATTCTGAAGAAATATTAGCAGAAATTGCACAAGGAACGGAAGAAGATGTAAAAGAGGCTGTTATTGCTGCAAAAAATGCAATGACAAAAATGAATAAATTATCCGCATATGATCGTGCGATTATTTTAGAGAAGGTTGCACAAAAAATGGATGAAAGAAGAGAAGAATTTGCAGAGATTATTGCAAAAGAAGCTGCAAAACCAATACGTGCTGCTAGGGGAGAAGTGGATCGTACTGTTCAAACATACAAATTTGCAGCTGAAGAAGCGAAGCGTATATATGGTGAGACATTGCCATTAGACGCCGCACCTGGTGCGGATGGGCGTATTGCATATACAATCCGAAAGCCGATTGGTGTAATAGGGGCTATTACACCATTTAATTTCCCATTAAATTTAGTTGCGCATAAAGTTGGACCTGCAATTGCTGCCGGAAATACAGTTGTGTTAAAGCCAGCTGATCAAACGCCATTATCATCTTATGCATTAGTTGAGTTATTTGAAGAGGCAGGATTGCCAAATGGAGCTTTAAATATCATTTCTGGTCCTGGCTCCACGGTGGGTGAGGCAATCGTTAAAAATGATTATGTTGCTTCTATTACTTTTACCGGAAGTCCAAAAGTTGGAATCGGAATAAAACAAAAGGCTGGGTTAAAACGAGTTACGTTAGAACTAGGATCAAATGCTGCTGTTATAATTGATGAAGATGTAGAGTTAACAGATGAAATCATTGAACGTGTAAAATGGGGAGCATTTGTTAATAATGGGCAAGTTTGTATTTCCGTACAACGTGTTTTTGTACATGAAACGAAAATGCATGAATTTCTTTCGAAGCTAAAGAAAGCGATGGAATCAGTAGTTGTTGGTGATCCACTGCTTGAAGAAACGGATGTATCAGCTTTAATTTCAAAAAAAGATGTAGAGCGAATTGATATGTGGGTTCAAGAAGCAATCGAGGAAGGAGCAACTATTTTACACGGTGGTAAGAAGCGGGATGCAAGAATTTTTGAACCGACTGTATTAACAAATGTTCCAAATCATGTATCTGTGCAGTGCCAAGAAGTATTCGGTCCACTCATGACAGTAAATACATTTAAAGAATTTGATGAAGCGATTGAGCAAGTAAATAATTCGCGTTACGGCTTACAGGCAGGAGTATTTACAAATAATTTATTTAAAGCAATGCGTGCAATCGATGAGTTAGAGGTTGGTGGTGTCATGATTAATGATATTCCAACGTTCAGAGTAGATCATATGCCTTATGGTGGTGTGAAAGAAAGTGGCACGGGGCGCGAAGGAATTAAATATGCAATAGAAGAAATGACAGAAATGAAATTAGTATGTATTAAAAAATAAATTAGAAAAACTTAAACTTTGCGCTAAAAAAACGAGTAGGAAATGTTTACGATTCCATACTCGTTTTTTACGCTTCTAGTAACTATTTAATTAAGTGTAACTTTTACTTCATTTCTTGTTTGAAAATAGTATCTTCTACATAAATTTGTTCTTTATCTACAGCAGTAGCATGAGTTAATACTAAACCGATTGGTGTTTTTGTATCTTTATTTTGAACAATTGTAAAAGGAACATTTTTTTCGTTTGCTAATTTAATGTATTTTGATAAATGTGGGTAAGCAATGCCACCATTTAGGAGGAGTTGTAATGATTGAGAAGAGCGCATGCTACCCGCCACTTCAGAGTATACATTACTTTGCATTACTTGACCGATCGTTAAAGCGATTTCTACACGCTCACGTAATGTAGTTAAATACATATTACGTTCTTCTGGTTTGTTTTGCTTTTGGCCGTAAATGCCTTCTTGGAGATAATCTTCCACATTTTTATTTACCATATTTTTCACACCTTTCATTTTCTATTGTACGCAAGAATTAAAAATGATGCAAAAAAAAGTCGTGTTGACTACGGAAATAATGAAAATGTGTGAAGGAAAAAGGGTATTTGCATACAATTAGTTAAATAAGAAAGAAAAAAATAATTTTATCAACAGAAATTAACAAAATGTGACAAAAATCTATTAACGAATCATCTTTTTTGTGTTAATATTCAAAATATAAAGGGTATTCGTCGTATGGAAATGGAGGGAATGGAGGTTTTTCCAATCGATAAGGATATTAAAGAAATATTTTGTTCACACTTGAAAAACAATAGGCACCAATTCGTAGAGAACTGGAAAAACAAAATGATAATTTCCGAAAAAGATCCATTTAAACTAGAAGTAGTTCAAAATGGAGAGGATTTACTAGAGTTGATTATCGAACTTACTATGGAAGATAAAGATATAAATTATCTTCAACCGTTATGCGAGAAAATTGCTATTGAACGTGCTGGAGCAGATGCGAATATTGGAGATTTTGTTTATAACGCAAACGTGGGAAGAAATGAACTTTTCGAAGCGATGTGTGAATTAGATGTTAGCGCTCGTGAATTGAAACCAATTATGGCAAAAATACATACTTGTTTTGACAAATTAATTTATTATACCGTTTTAAAATACTCGGAAATTATATCGAAGAATTTAGAGGAAAAACAGCAATATATTAATGAAACACATAAAGAAAGGCTGACGATTTTAGGGCAAATGTCAGCTAGTTTTGTACATGAATTTCGTAATCCGCTTACTTCCATTATGGGATTTGTCAAACTATTAAAGGCAGATCATCCGAGTTTATCGTATTTAGATATTATTTCGCATGAATTAGATCAATTAAATTTTCGTATTTCGCAATTTTTACTCGTATCGAAAAAAGAAATGTGGAATGAATCGGAACGGTTTTGGCTTAATGACTTGTTTCAAGACATTATACAATTCTTATATCCGAGTTTGGTCAATGCGAATGTTTCAATTGAAAAGAATTTACCGTATCCAATTCCGCTTGTTGGTTATCGAAGTGAAGTGAGACAAGTATTTTTAAACATATTAATGAATTCAATTGATGCTCTTGAATCAATGAAAGAAGAACGAAAAATTATCATTGATGTATTTGAAGAAGATCAAGCTATTCGAATTGTGATAAAAAATAATGGACCAATGATTCCAGCTGAAAATGTAGAAACGATTTTTGAACCGTTTGTAACTACTAAAAAGTTAGGAACTGGTATTGGCTTATTTGTATGTAAACAAATTGTGGAAAAACATAATGGGTCCATTATGTGTCGATCAGATAACGATTGGACAGAATTTCAAATTGCATTTCAAAAATAAACAGTCTACACCAAATGAATGGTGTAGGCTGTTTTAATTTGTGAGTATAACGGCTTCTAATTTAGGATCTTTAGTTGAATAACCTACTATTGAAATTGTATAAATAACATTTGGTTCAACATTGAATTTCGGTATAGTCAATAAAACGTTTTTATTATTTGCGAGTGAAATTTCAATATCCGCTGTACCGGGGCTAACTTGCAAAAAATCTGTTATCTGTTTAAAGAGTACATTTTCAAATAAATGATCTCCATCTTTTAAATCGACATTTACAACAGGGGTATCTGGAGAGAAATGTGCAAAGCGTATTTTGGCTTGACCAGCTGGTAAATGTGTATTATCAAGTATAGGTTGTAATTGTAGGTGATTATCACTATTTATTGCAGCAAGAGTATAAGTATGATTTCCCATTATTGGTACCAATGCTGAAAAGATTGGAGTTTCATTTCCGACAGGGACAATATCTATACGGTATTTACCTTGTACTAATGATAAATAAGGGCTGAATTGCTTAAATGAAATATTTTTAATAACTTTTTGTCCGTTTACTAAAATGTCAACCGCCGGTATATTTGGATCGGCATGAAAAATTCTTATATGTGACGGTAAAGTAGCTTCTTGTGAATCCCTTGTTTCATGCGCCTGTACAAGTTTTGAAAGTGCATCGCAATATTTCATATATAATTCTATATATTTTTTAGGATTACGAAACTGATAGTAACGTGCGAGCTGTTCGTATTGCGTAACTTCTTGTCCATATTTTTCAATTTCAGATTGAGACATGAACATTCCTCCTTTGTCATCATTAAAATTATATGCGAAGCAAGAA
Source organism: Bacillus sp. D48C (assembly GCF_053345735.1). NCBI lineage: Bacteria > Bacillati > Bacillota > Bacilli > Caryophanales > Bacillaceae > Bacillus > Bacillus sp. D48C. Next base: position 104,135 of record NZ_JBKFAQ010000013.1, on the reverse strand, counting down.
AGCGGTTATGCGAAAAAATGATTTTATAAAGGGGAAAATTAAAAATTTACAACAAATATGTTGTCATAAAGAGGTGCTTGTGCTTACGAGTATTTTGCAGAGTAAAGCAGTACATATGATTGCACGAAAGTAAAATAAATGCCAAATTGAAAGTGCATTTCAATAACATATTGAATACATGTCCAGCAATCGCTAGAAAACTAGGGTTTTTTTTAATTATAGGCAAATACACATACAAAGTGATAATTGTCCTACATAAATTATAAAGGAAAGGTAGTTTGAATCTGAGGAAAGGGGTGCCACTTCGGGATAGGGATATCCTGATAGTAATTGTGAATGAAGTTATGAAAAGGTTTTGTGTTATAGGCTGTAGGATGAATTTGTAAACTTGATTTTTCTATTTATTTTAGCAATTGACAGTATTAACCCATAAGAGAGCGTCATGACGAACTGATTAATGTGGTTAATCGGTTCTTTTTTTATAGTTTAAAAATGAAAAATTTACATATTAAATATGAATCTGAACTGATTAGAAAGGTGTAGCGTTGTCGAAATTTGTTTTAAAATATGCAATTTAAAGTAGGATAATAGGAAGGAGTTTAACGGGAGTTCCGTCGAAGTGTACAGAATGTCGGCATTTGAGGGCAGCTGGCATTATGCTATAAAAACATTTGGTGATGTAGTCATTTCATATAAAAGGGAGGGTTACTTGGGCGTATAGAAAAGGGTTGGTCTTCATTTTTAAGTTCTGAATTTTCTGTTTTATAGGTATTTTTAAGCACTCATTTGTATATTTTATAATAGTTTTTTGATAAATTCACTGCTTTTGCAGAGGATTCTTTTTTATGAAAGAAACGTCAATTTTCTTCATATATATATACAAATTGGAGAAATGGGGGAGCGCTATGCGCGATTACTTAATTAAACCACTTGTTGGTCAGCCGTATCCAATGATTTCACATGGAAAAGGTGTTTATTTGTATGATCAAAATGGTAATAAATATTTTGATGGTTCGTCAGGAGCAATTACGGCAGGTATTGGGCATGGCGTAAAGGAGATTGCAGACGTTATTAAAAAGCAAGCTGAGGAGATTGCTTTTGTTTATAGATCACAGTTTACGAGTGAACCAGCTGAAAAATTAGCGAAGAAGTTAAGTGATTTAAGTGTAGGAGATTTGAACTGGAGTTTCTTTGTAAATAGTGGTACGGAAGCAAATGAAACAGCTATGAAAATTGCAATTCAGCATTTTCAAGAGCGAGGTATTCAAGGTAAGCATAAAATTTTATCGAGATGGATGAGTTATCACGGTATTACGATGGGTGCGTTATCGATGTCTGGTCACCCACTACGTAGACAACGTTTCGTATCTATTTTGGAAGATTATCCGACTATACCAGCTCCATATTGTTTCAGGTGTCCTGTTCAAAAGGTATATCCAACTTGTCAGCTGGCATGTGCGACTGAATTAGAAAGATCAATTGAAAGAATTGGTGCAGAGCATATTGCTGCTTTTATTGCTGAGCCGATTATCGGAGCAGCTGGAGGCGCGGTTGTTCCGCCAAAAGACTATTATAAAGTCATTAAAGATATTTGCAACCATTACGATATTTTATTTATTGCGGATGAAGTAATGACTGGGCTTGGTCGTACGGGAGCATGGTTTGCGATGGAGCATTGGGGTGTAGAACCTGATATTATGACACTTGGTAAAGGGCTAGGAGCGGGATATACACCGATGGCAGCGACAGTTGTAAGTGATCGTGTTATGGAACCAATATTACGTGGATCACGTTCAGTAATGAGCGGTCATACGTTAAGTGCAAATCCATTGTCTGCAGCAACGGCTTTAGCTGTTATTGAATATATGGAGAAACATAATCTCCCTGAAAAAACAGCAGAAAAGGGAGAATATTTAATAAAAGGCTTACAGAAAGTTCAACAACAATCGACAATCATTGCTGATGTGCGCGGAAAAGGGTTGCTAATTGGAGTAGAATTGCAACCGTTTACAAAAGCGTCGGAGCTTATTTCGGTTGCAGCTAAAAATGGCCTGCTTTTATACCAAGCAGTTTCAGGGCAAGCAGGAAAAGAAGATAGTGCACTGCTAGTAGCACCGCCAATGACAACTACATATTCCGAGTTAGATGAATTACTTTCAATTTTCTCTAAAAGTGTGGAAGAGATGATGCAAAAAGGAGGGCATAGTATCGCATGACAACTATTACAAATACATTCGGTAAATTAAAAGAAATTGAGGAAGTAATTTCTTTGTTCCATGATGATATGACATTAATGTTTGGGGGATTTGGAGGGATTGGATCCCCTCCATCTTTAATACAGGCAATTTTAGAAAAAGGCGTTACAAATTTAAATTTGGTTGGAAATGACACTGGATTTCCTGATGTAGGTATCGGTCGTCTTGTTACAAATGAAAGAGTTAAATCACTAATTACTTCTCACATTGGCTCCAACCCAAATGCAGGAAGGCAACTAAACGAGGGAAGATTACAAATTGAGTTTTCTCCGCAGGGAACATTAGCAGAGCGCATTCGTGCTGGTGGTGTTGGTCTTGGTGGTATTTTAGTTGATGTAGGTGTTGATACGATTGTGGAAGAGGGAAAACGAACGGTTGAAATGAATGGTAAGACATATTTAGTTGAAACAGCATTAACTGCTGAAGTTTCAATTGTATATGCGAAAAAGTCAGATCCGTTTGGTAACCTTGTTTTTGACAAAAGTGCACGAAATATGAATCCTCACGTAGCAATGGCTGGGGATATAACAATTGTAGAAGCAGAAGAAATAGTCCCGCTAGGAAGTTTAGATCCAGAGGAAATCGTCGTTCCAGGTGTTTTCGTAAATTATATTGTACCGTCGGAAGGAGTGAACTGGAAATGGGTATGGGCGTAGAAGTGAGAGATAAGATTGCTAGGCGAGCGGCGAAAGAAATACAAAATGGCATGATTGTAAATTTAGGTATTGGCATACCATCGCTTGTACCAAATCATTTGCCTGACGATATAAATGTTATGTTTCATGCGGAAAATGGAATCGTCGGAATGGGACCAACACCAAGTAAAGGGAATGAAGATGAAAATTTGTGTAACGCAGCAGGTTTACCAACTTCTCTTATAACAGGAGCGAGTTATTTCGATAGCTGTACAGCGTTTGGTATGATTCGAAAAGGTTTGCTAGATATAACGATTCTTGGTTCATTACAGGTAAGTGAAAATGGTGATTTAGCAAACTGGATTGTACCTGGAAAACGTGTTCCAGGCATTGGTGGAGCAATGGATTTAGCACAAAAAGCGAAGCGGGTCGTTGTTGTGATGAATCATGTTGATAAGTATGGAAATGCAAAAATTGTTTCAGAGTGTACATTGCCATTAACTTCAAAGAAATGTGTAGATTTAATTATTACTGATATGGCGGTCATGGAGGTAACTCCGAGTGGACTTATATTACAAGAATTAATGAGTCCATACACAGTAGAAGATGTAAAACGACATACAGAAGCTGATTTTCAAATTAGTTCTAACTTACTAGTAATTGAATGAAGGGAGATGTAATATGTGGAGCAATTAAAAAAGCAAGTTTGTGATTATATTGAGAGTCATGAAGAAGAAAGTGTAAAATTTTTAAAGCGATTAATTCAAGAAAAGAGCGTATCTGGTGATGAAAGCGGTGCGCAGGCGATTGTGATTGAAAAATTACGTGAATTAGGTTTAGACCTCGATATTTGGGAGCCTTCTTTTTCTAAAATGAAAGGTCATCCTTATTTTGTATCACCCCGTACAAGTTTTTCAGATAGCCCAAATATTGTAGCAACTTTAAAAGGAAGTGGCGACGGGAAATCTATGATATTAAATGGGCATATTGATGTAGTTCCGGAAGGGGATGTGAATCAGTGGGAACATCATCCTTATAGTGGTGAGAGAATAGGAAATCGTATATATGGCCGTGGAACGACGGATATGAAAGGCGGAAATGTCGCACTCATGCTTGCGATGGAAGCGATTATTGAATCTAGCATTGAATTAAAAGGAGACATCTATTTTCAAAGTGTAATAGAAGAGGAAAGTGGCGGAGCAGGGACATTAGCAACTATATTACGAGGATATAAGGCAGATGGTGTCATTATTCCAGAACCTACTAATATGAAGTTTTTCCCGAAACAACAAGGTTCCATGTGGTTTCGTCTACGTGTAAAAGGGAAAGCAGCACACGGTGGAACGCGTTATGAAGGGGTTAGTGCAATTGAAAAAAGTATGTTTGTTATAGAACATGTAAGAAAGCTAGAGGAGAAAAGAAATAGTCGAATCACAGATCCGTTATTTAAAGGAATTCCGATTCCAATTCCAATTAACATTGGGAAAATTGAAGGAGGGAGTTGGCCAAGTTCTGTTCCCGATGAATTAATTTTAGAAGGAAGATGCGGTGTTGCGCCGAATGAGACTATAGAGGCGGCAAAAGAAGAATTTGAGAATTGGATTGCTGAATTAAATGATGTGGACAATTGGTTTGTTGAAAATCCAGTAGAAGTAGAATGGTTTGGAGCGAGATGGGTTCCTGGTGAATTAGAAGAAAATCATGAACTTATTACCGCACTTCATCATAACTTTGTTGAAATCGAAGGGAACGAACCAATTATTGAAGCATCTCCTTGGGGGACTGATGGAGGTTTATTTACACAAATCTCAGGTGTACCAACTATAGTATTTGGTCCAGGAGAGACAAAAGTAGCACACTATCCAAACGAGTATATAGAAGTTGATAAAATGATAGCTGCCGCAAAAATTATTGCATGTACATTACTAGATTGGTGTGAGGTGAAAAAATGAAATACTATGAATCTTTTAGAGAACAGACGAATTGTTATACAGTAGAAGGCGTTTTAGATTATTTTAATAAACGTATCCGAGTAGACCACTATACAGGAAATGTTGAAAGTATTATACAGACAATTGACGAACTAGCAGAGAAACATTCTTTCACTAAATGTATTATTAAAGGAAAGGGAGAGCATGTTTCAACATGGCTCTCTTTCGGTTTTTTGTTGGAAGCAACGATACCTCATTATTTTCAAGGACACGATGCATACTTTTTTGTGAAATATAATAATGATGAAAGACGAAATAGTATGCATTGGACTGAGGAAGATACTATATTAAGCGGTGTAAAAGGAAAAGAAATAAAAGAAAAAGTAGTTCCAGGGAAATTTCTGCTGAGAAAAGCGACTGAAGAAGATGCAGAAGAATTAGCAACTGTATTCGGAAAAGTATTTGAAGTGTATCCGACACCTTTAAATGAAGCGAGTTATGTATTACAGACGATGAAAGAAGACGATACAATTTACTACGTGTATGAATTTGAGGGGGAAATTATTAGTACAGCATCTGCAGAAATGAATATAAAAGAAGGGAATGCAGAATTAACAAATTGTGCTACTTTACCTGAATATCGTAAACATGGATTTATGAAAAGTTTACTAATTAAATTAGAGGAAGAGCTCCGAGAAAAATCTATTTTCTGTTCCTATACAATTGCTCGATCGCTTTCTTTCGGAATGAATGCTGCATTTCATCAATTAGGCTATACGTATACAGGAAGACTGGCGAATAATTGCTACATTTTCGATAAGTTGGAAGATATGAATATATGGGTGAAAGATTTATCTAGCTATTCGAAAGCAGTAAAAATTCCGCCTCAAAATTCGGCTGTAAAGCAAAATAGTTAGGTGGAGCTGGGTGTTCGAAAAAGCCGTACTAATTAAAATATAAAATTGATCAAAATTATAGAACGGAATCGTCATGCTTACAATCGCACATAGGTATGCCGAAAATTCGGCATGTAATTGCTGGATTTTCGGCAAAAGGGGGGATGACATTGCTAGCAGTTTCGACACAAGAAGTCATTGAAGCGATTTTGGGCAGCATTGATGAGGCTATACACGCTGTAGATGAAAATGGAATTACAATATTTTATAACTCTGTAGCTGCAAAACACGATGGATCCAAGATTGAAAAAGTGTTAGGGAAGCATTTGTTAGAAGTGTTCCCGTCTTTATCAAGGGAAACGAGTACATTGATGAAAGTATTAGATACAAAAAAACCTATCGTACATCAAGTACAGCATTATCAAAATTTAAATGGTGAAGATGTTTGTACAGTAAATACGACGTTACCTATTTTTATAGATGGGAATATTGCCGGGGCTGTTGAAATTGCAAAGGATTACTCTACAATTCAAAAACTTACTGACACAATTGTTGATTTACAGTCGAAAATAAAACGGTCATCTAGAAAAAAATTGATTAAAAAGCATGCTGCATTTGAGACGATAGTGACAAATGATACGCGGTTTAAACAGACGAAAGAGCTAGCACAAAAAGTAGCACCAACAGACGCAAATGTTTTAATATATGGTGAAACAGGAACAGGAAAAGAACTGTTCGTACAAGCAATTCATGAAGCTTCTAAAAGAAAAAACAAGCCATTTATTGCACAAAACTGTGCAGCTTTACCAGAGTCGTTATTAGAAAGTTTATTGTTTGGAACGACAAAAGGAAGCTATACAGGAGCGATTGAAAGAGCTGGGCTATTTGAACTTGTTGATGGTGGTACATTATTTTTAGATGAACTGAATTCAATGCCTCTTGATTTGCAGGCAAAAATGTTACGAGTGTTAGAAGATGGAGTCATTAGAAGAATTGGTGATAATAAGACGAGAAAAGTAGATGTTCGCGTTATTACCGCAATGAACCAGCCTCCAGAAATATGTTTACGAGAGAATAAAATTCGCACTGATTTATATTATCGCTTAAATGTATTTTCATTATATATCCCACCGCTTCGTGAAAGAACTGAGGATGTACTATTATTAGCATCTTATTTTTTGAAAGAATATAATAAAAGTTATAAAAAAGGTGTACTTCAAATTGATGAGGAAGCGAAAGATAGACTGCAAGCTTATCAGTGGCCTGGAAATGTCCGGGAGTTAAAACATACGATTGAACATGCTGTCATAATTGCAGAAGGTAATACATTAACAGCTAATTGTTTACCGCGTACATTTCGGAAAGAGAATCTTCCGAAGAAGAAGAGCATATTGCCACTTAGAGAAGCACTTCATCAAACAGAAAAAGAATTAATAGATCAAGCGTTGATTGAAACGGAAGGGAATATATTACAAGCCGCAAAAATGTTAGGTATCCCTCGTCAAACGCTTCAATATAAACTGAGCAAGTACGACAAAACCGCCGAATAATCGGCGGTTTTTGTGTGTTTGCACGAATAAAAGAGCGTTTACATATATAAAAAGTAATGAATATAATGTTAAGTATTGATTTCATACAACGCTTAAAAATATTTTTTCGCTTATGTAATAGGGTTCTCCGCACATTTACTTATCAACAATGTAAAGTTGGCATAACTATTGCTTATATAAAGGATGAGCGTATAAAAAGGGGGAATAGCAATGTTACATGATGTATACAAACCAAATCGTCACTGGAAGGATATCGAATTATGGAAAGATGTTACTGAAGAGCAATGGAATGATTGGGTTTGGCAATTAACGAATACGATCAAAACGTTAGATGACTTAAGAAAAGTAATTAACTTAACACCTGAAGAAGAAGAGGGCGTTAAAATTTCAACGAAAACGATCCCGTTAAACATTACACCGTACTATGCTTGGCTAATGAATCCTGATGATCCACGCTGTCCGATTCGGATGCAATCAGTACCGATTTCGGAAGAGTTATATAAAACAAAATATGATTTAGAAGATCCGCTTCACGAAGATGAAGATTCACCAGTTCCAGGGCTAACACATCGTTATCCGGACCGTGTACTATTCTTAGTAACAAATCAATGTTCTATGTATTGTCGTTACTGTACACGCCGTCGTTTTAGTGGACAAATTGGAATGGGTGTACCGAAGAAACAATTAGATGATGCGATTGCTTATATTAGTGAAACACCACAAGTACGAGATGTATTAATCTCCGGTGGTGATGGACTTCTAATTAACGATAAAATTTTAGAATATGTATTAAAAAATTTACGAGAGATTCCGCATGTTGAGATTATTCGTATCGGAACGAGAGCACCAGTAGTATTCCCACAACGTATTACAGAAAATTTATGTAACATTATTAAAAAATACCATCCAGTATGGTTAAATACACATTTCAATACATCTATTGAAATTACTGAAGAATCGAAAAAGGCATGTGAAATGTTAGCGAATGCTGGTGTTCCAGTCGGAAACCAAGCAGTAATTTTAGCTGGTATTAACGACAGCGTTCCAATTATGAAAAAACTTATGCATGACTTAGTAAAAATCCGTGTACGTCCATATTACATTTATCAATGTGATTTATCTGAAGGTATCGGTCACTTCCGTGCACCAGTATCTAAAGGTCTTGAAATTATTGAAGGTTTACGTGGACACACATCTGGTTATGCTGTTCCGACATTCGTTGTTGATGCGCCAGGTGGAGGCGGTAAAATTGCACTTCAACCAAACTATTTAATCTCACAAAGTGCAGATAAAGTTGTACTTCGTAACTTTGAAGGTGTTATTACGACGTATCCAGAGCCAGAGAGCTATATTCCAGGAAGAGCGGAAGGATACTTTAAAGAGATTTATCCGAACTACGAAGAAAAACGTTCAGATGTTGGTATCGCAGGTCTTATGAGCGATAAGAAATTTAACCTCGTTCCAGACGACTTACAGCGTATGAACCGTCGTAAAGACTACGAAGATAATGATACTCATGCATCTTTAAAAGATAAACGTGATAAGCGTGATCAATTAAAAGATAAAAAATATCAAGCACAAATGGCTAAATTAGAAGAAAACGACAAAAAAACTGAGGGTGATGCAGTATGAATTGTATGTGGTGTGACAGTACAGAAGCGAAAGAAAGCTTGAATACTGTATATTGGGAATTACCAGATGGTACGAAAGCCATTGAAATCCAAAAGACACCATGTATTTCTTGTTCCTCGTGCGGGATGGACTATCAATCAGACCATACAGTAAAAGAAATTGAAGATCAGTTATTTTTAATTTATACGAAAGATTTACCAAAACAACTAACATATGAAGAATTAATGGGAAGACCACGTCTATTAAAAAGAAATTACTTCGACTTTTAACCAGCTTTTATGCTGGTTTTTTTCTTTTTTGCCTTGTATAATGTACCCAAGTTAGAAAGGTAGGGAATATTTTTGAAAAAGACATTTTACCATTATATGATGAAGCATCGTGCAGCTTTATTTAGAAATGAAATTTCAGATTTAGCAGAGGCGATGTATGATGATTTAAGTTTTCCGAAGCAATCTGAAGACTATGATGAAATTAGTTCATACTTAGAGTTGAGCGGAATGCTAGAAAGTATGTCTATATTTGATGAAGCCTGGGATTTATACATACAAGATAGATAAAAACTATTTGAAAACATACAGAATACATTACTTTATTTAAAGTGAAGTATTCTGTATGTTTTTTTATTGATTTGAAGCTAGTCTAGTTACTAGCTTTTCTTTTGAGTGTAACGTAAATTTTATAAGATTATAATTTTTATTGAAAAAATTTATGAATATAAGCTTCTGTGATAAGCGTTTTTATGTAGGTTGCATATACTGTTATCAAAATCACGACGTCAAAAAAAGGAGAGATAGAGATGGCAAGAAAAAAACAACCTAAATATAACGTAGGGGACATAGTCGTGATTACGCTATATGGAACCGTTGGGAAAATCACAAAAGTGAAGTTTTATTTTTACTACATTATTTTTCTATGCTATACTTTACTTTCCTCACTTATGATATATTAGGAGGCTGAAGGTAATGGAGTTTGTAGCAATCTATATGAGGTTGTCACGCGATTCTACGCAAAATGGAATAGAAGAATCCTTAGAAAATCATCGTTTAGCTTTAACAAGGATTTGTAAAACAAATGGATGGAAATATGACATATATGAAGAAATAGCTTCAGGGGTATCGCCAGAGCGTGAACAGTTAAACTTACTTTTGAGCAGACTTAATGATTATACAGCAATTTTAACTATGGACGTTGACAGAATTGGTCGTGATCCTGAGCATAATGAGAAAGTCTTGAAAATGCTTATACTTAACGGAATAAAAATTATAACACCTAGTGGCGAGTACGATTTTGCAAATGAAAATTCACAGATGTTATATAGAATGCAGTCTATGTTAAGTTCGTTTGAATATTCTGCTATACGTAAAAGACTTGGTCGTGGGAAGTTTTTAGAAGCAAGTAAAGGCCATTGGGTGATGAATAATATCCCATTGGGTTATTTGAAAAATCCTGAGACCAAACGTTTAGAGATAGATGAAAATGAAGCGGAAATTGTTCGTTATATTTTTGAAAAAACAATTGAAGGTTACTCAGTTAATAAAATATCTCAAGACCTTGATGCTTTTGGTTGGCGTTCAAAAAAAGGAAAAGTCTTGTCAACAGCTCATATCAGTCAGATGAGACGTAATCCATTATACTATGGAATTGTCAGATATGAGAGGAAGAACGAGTTAGGAAGAGTTCTTGAAAACTGCTGGGTCGAGGGTGCTCATCCTGGCATAGTCACAAAAGAAGAATTCCTAAGATGTCAAGAACTTATTAAAAATAATAACAACAAGAAATTTAAGACTCATGGAAAAGTTAAGCATATTCTACAAGGGTTAATTTACTGTGCCAAATGTGGACGGAAGCGTTATATTTGTGTTGATCGAAATGGCACTCCTTACATAAAAGCCGATGGAGCGAAAATAGAGAATGTAAGATGTTTAGATGCAGGAATAGCTTTGAAGCCAGTTACAGATGCAGTTATTGAAGATTTAAAAAAACTAAAACCTAAAATGGAAAAAGAAATAATAAATTTCAAAAAGAGAGACACAATAAAGTTAGAGAAAGAGATTAGTAATAAATTAACAGAAACAGAAGCTAATAAAGATAAGTTGAATAAAAAGAAAAAGAACTTGGTTGAAATGCGTATGAATGGAGAAATTACTAAAGACGAATTTTTACAGTTCAAAGATGGTTTGGAAGAACAAATTCGTCATACAGATGATATGATTCAACTACTTCAAATGAGACTAAATAACCTAAGTAACACTGAAGATGAAGTGAAAAAATTGGAGAAGGTTATATGGACTATAGATAACCTTGATAATTTATCTGTAGAAAAAATTAATTCATTCTTGCGGAGCATCATTAAAAAAGTACTGTTTTCTCGTAATATAGAGAGTAATCCTAATACTACCAAAAGAGATAATGTGGAGCCAACAGTCGATATTGAATGGATTGAAGGCATATCGATACTTTAGCTTAGATTGTCTCAGATTTGTTTATATTGAACATAGATTAAAAGATAATAGTCTTCTATTATCTTTTTTTATTTCGCTATATAGCGCCTTATGTTTACGAACGTTAGTTCGCATAATATAATAAATAAAAGAGATGGTGAGCGACCAACTCATGTACCATCTCTTAATACAACGCACAGAAGATAGACCTCTGTAATTAAATATTAGCATGTCTTCTTTTGTTGTGTCAAAAGGAGCGAGTGAAATGCCGATTAAGTATTATACAGAACAACAAATCGATAATTTAATTTATGTTCAAACACCGAAAGTACTTCTATATGGATCTGAGTACAAAGACATGATGCCTCAAGCGAAGTTATTATACATTGCTTTGTTGGATAAGTTAAAAATGAGCATGATGAAGGGCTGGCATGACTCAGAAGGGAAGTATTATGTCATTATGTCGATTGAATATGGAGCTGAGATGCTTGGTTTTTCTCATTCGACACTTAGAAGGTGTAAAACAGAGTTAAAGAAACATAATTTAATAGAAGAAAAACGAGTAGGACTTAATCAGCCTAATAGAATTTATGTTGGACGTCTTTTGTTTACAGAGGATGATTTGTATGAAATGGATGATTCTCGGAATGTTCAATATGAACACTCTGAAGTGTCCAAGGTGAGCACTCATGAATGTCAACTACGAGCAACATATAATAATAAGAGTAATAATAACAAGATAAATAATAATGAGAATATAAATATTGTTAACAATAACACTGATAATCAAGTTAACAATTCGACTTTGAATATGAATAGAGTGTCTCTTTTTAAACAAAAGACTTTAGAAGCGGTACATAAATATCAATCAGAGTTCATTACTGGAAGATGGGATAAGAAAACATATTTGGATATTGTAAATAAGTTTATGTATGAAGCAATTGAGCGAGGGGCTCATTTAGAAGTTAAATGCGTTGATTCGTATGTTTATGGATTTTTAAAGAAAACGGCTCATCATCATGACATGAAGTATGGTAAAAAGGGTTTTGAAGGTAAGAGTGATACAGTGCTCATGTATAACTGGCTTGAAGAGAATACAGGTGATTTACCTTATTAATATTGATTAGAATAATTCCCAGAAGCTCCAGATTGTCTTGTGTTGAATAAGAACATGATAGATAATAATTTTATATTATCTGTCATGTTTTTCCTTACAATGAAAATCTGAGTGGAGGGAATTGGAATGTCTTTATATGCTGTATGTCTTGTTGAAAGTGTTGAGGACAGTGAATTAATTAGCGTAGTAAAAGCGAATTCGGGTGAGGAAGCTCTGGAGCATCATTTTAGAAAGTTTGTATGTATGAGTGAAATTATGAAGTTATTTATTACTGACTTATCAAGCGAAGGATTCTTCCATAAGTATTTTAGTGATTTAGAATGGGACGGATTTAAAGAAGAGTTTGTAAATACTCCTAGCTTCATTGATTTAATGGAGAGGACTCATAAAGTTTGGGAGCAAGCTAGTGAAGAGCATGGATATGTTCCTTCTTGTATTGTCGAACAAACAGCTTCATTGCTGTCTGATGAAATGTGTCTTTCGGTAGCGGACTTTCTAATAAAAACAGATTTGGAGACATGGGTAGGAGATGCAATTGTGACGGAAGTAGAAATTGAAGTTGTTTAATTGTTAAAAGAGATATAAGTTAGTGGGAAGTTCATAGAAGGAAAGAGGCACTTATTGATGAGTTACCATATTTAAGATGGTATAGGATAGCCCTTAGAAACTCTAAATTAGATTGTATTGTACAGAATTTGTAATTCATTATAAGATTAAACGGCTATACAGGGAGATTTAAGAAGAGATAGTACAGGCTATCTCTTCTATCTCTATATAATTATTCTATCTGTCTTTTGGAAAACGTAAATCGAGTTTAGAAAAATTTTTTTAATCGAATTAATTTTAATAAATAATTTCTCAATAAGGTTATCTTAGGATAGTTCTCAGAAGCTCTAGAATTAATTCTAAGACATATGTAATTCATTATAAGATTAAGTAGTTATATGAGAAGGTTTAGGAAAACTTAGGTTAGGTCTTCTAAACGAGCGAATCGATATAAGTGACGATTCAAGTATTTACGGGGTCTTTGCTTATTAGAGACATAATCATTATGTTTAATTGTCCATTCTAATGCTCGATGTCCCATGATATTGTTTTCTAACGACCAAGCGCAAGCTTCTGAAATACCCTTAAACTTGGCAACCACTATTTCTGAACCGTCTTCTAACTTTTTATAACAAACAAATGGCGCCGTTATATTATCAAGTTCATTTGTTTGGTTATCTTTTTTTATTTCGGGGTTCTGATTCAGTTCTGGACAAATCTCAACTCTAGCAAATCGATAAAGGTGAGTATTTAGATATTTTGTCCATTTCCCTTTTGGAAGGTACGTATTTCTGGCAGCAGTTGCCTCAACAGCACCGCCATTCATAATTTTATTTTTTGTTGACCATCGTATAGCTTCATGAATACTCCTAAATACAGCAATAGCTTCTTCAGAGCCATCTTCTAGCTTCTTATAGCATACTACAGAGATTGGGAGAGATTTTGACATTCATATTTCCTCCTTTTGACTGTACTATTTTACCACAAGTCAGACGAGGTGGAATCGGTTTGTTTAATAATAAAATCTTTATTTTATTATTAAAAATAAAAAGGACCTAAGTGGTCCTTTTGTGGCTTCTTGAACTAAGGCAGCCATTTGTTTAAGTACAATATTTTACAATCTTACTTTGAACAAGAATAGGGCTGGTTATACAGCCTTATTTTAAGCTATCTATTTTGTTCATTGTAATAACCTTGCTAGATTTTTTGAGATTGTAGGTTTACTAGCTGATTCTCTAAACATAAGTAAGATTTCATTTTTACATGTAGTTTGTTCTTTTAAGCACTTTAATAGGTGAGTATTTGTTAAAAGCTGGTTGAGTCTATCTTCGCTAATATTTATTGCTAAGAAGATTCCTTTTTTATATTGATATTTGTTTATGAACTGATCGATTTTTAATATATCCTTTTTCATATCTGCAACAGTAAGCCCAGGGTTAGCTTTAACTTCTATAATTAAGTCTTGATTATCGAATGTTTGGGGTTCATGTATTAAGAAGTCAGGATAATATACGCCATCAGTGCTTTGCATTCCATATAATTGTTCGATTTCACTGCCTACTTGAGATTTGCGGAGTTCAGCTTGCAAAATCACCTTTTCATTCAGCTTATTTTGTTCCATGATTTTGCGGAGTTGATGATAAAGTTCATAGCAGAAGACTCGCTCGTGATGCATACTCAAATACGGTATTAACTCTTCTCGATTCTGAGATTCAACATTATGAACATTTAGCATAGAATCGATCCAATTCTGATTTCCAAAATAAACTTCCTCAACATTATTGAGTGCTTTTCGAAGGAAATCTATATATGTACGAATATCCATGTGTCATTTCTCCCGTGTTAAATTTTGTAAAGTTTATTTCCAAATTCATTGGTCATAAATTAAGTATGGTGCATATTCCCTATTTATTCAATCTATTTTCCTGGGATATTAATATTCTAGGGTAGATGGGTTTAATCCTTCTTAAAGTAAACTGCCTATTAATTTAAGACTACTAACTTCATAAACTTTTGCTTCTAATGTTCCAAATTTGTTATGTTTCTTATTTAAAATAGAAAGATAACAAATTTGGAACACCTTTAAGAAAAATAAATTTTAAAAATTGCTTCGTTCGATTTACGTTTTTCATTTTACATATATAAACATAAAGTGAGAGAAATAAATCAATCGGAGGAATTAGATATGGAAAATAAAATATACGTAAGTGACATAATTACTACAGATGTAGTTGAAGAATTAGAGCGAGGTAAAAATTATCTTATCGGTTCTGAAATGAATAGTGGTAAGAATTATTGGATGAGACGTGTTCTGCTTCCACATGCTCTAGAAAGTAATAAAAAGACATTATTTTTATCACATAGAAGAAATACATTAAATCAGCAAGCAGATTATCTTGAAGAATATAAACAAGAATGTATTCGAAAATTCAAAGGCGGAATGTTTGAACTAAAATCTTATCAAGCTTTTCAAAAGATGCTTCAACGTAATGATCTAATGATTAATCAATACGACTATATAGTTTGTGATGAAGCTCATTACTTCGTGAGTGATAGTTCTTTCAATACGAGAACCGAATTAGCTTTTAATTTTTTAAATCAAAATGACAAAGCTGTAAAAATCTTTATGACAGCAACATCAGAGGGACTGTATTATTTACCTTGGAATAATGAATTAGAAGTTCTGAAAGAAGCTAATTTTTACAATAATCAAGTGAAAGATTTATATCGTTATGAACAAAATGAAACTGTTTCATCAGTGGTTCATAGTGAGATTAAAGAAGGAAAGAAAGTTCTTGTATATCATAATTCAATTGATACAACTTCAGATTTCAATATTGGTAACAGCAAAGTTTTACATTCTGGCAATCGTGAAAATTCATTAGAATTCAAACAAATTGTTGAGAATCGCCAGTTTGAATGTGATGTTCTAAATACAACAAAACTTATGACTGAGGCGACAGAAATTAAAGATGATTCAGTCGAAACTGTTGTTATTCATGGAATTAGTGATATTGATACTTTTGTTCAAGCTACTGGACGAGTTAGAAATCATAAAGTAAACGTCTATTATAAACGTATTTCGAAAAAGTCCATTTTGGCTAAGTTGCGCTATCTTGAAAAGCAATTATTCTATTATGATGAATTCATTAGGCTTGGGGAAATTGATTTTATTGAAGAATATGGAATTGATGTGATTAGTAAGTCTATGAAAGCATTTTATTTAGATACAATAATGGATCCGCTCAGCAATCAAAAATATACGCGTCTTAGAGTTCATACGACAGGTTTAGCATATTTAGAGTATCAAGCAGAGATGTATTCGTTTATGAATGTTTATGGATTTGAGGCGTTTTTTGATAAGTATTTTCCTAATATTTATTATGTGGATTTAGAGCAGCTTAAGAAAGAAAATTACATTCAACTGGATATAATCGATAACTACATTAACAAGAAAATTTTCAAACAGCAACAGCAAGAATTAATTGATGTAATTTGTAATAAGTATGGGTTACGAGCGAAGAATGGCTCGAGAAAAGTTGGGATAAAAACTATCAATTCGTTTTTTGAAGAAAATAATATTCCTTTTATTATCGAAAGTAAAAAAGAAAGTAAAGGCGAGCACAGAAATAAAATGTATTGGCTACTAAACATGTTAAACTAATGTTCCAAAAAAGTTACTCTTCTATTTTAAAATAAGACAATAACATATTTGGAACAAGGCGGACACAGGTAATGTGTAGAGGTTTTTTGTGAAATCCCTTTCCAATATTACGTACAGAATTGGGTCACAACGTATATATATTATAGAGAGGTCTTAATAAATTAAGTCTCTCTTATTTCTCATCTTTTAGTGTTTTCCATATTTGGTGCCTTTTGTGCAAATGAATCCTCCAAGTTATGTAGTTAAGTAAAACATGATTCTGTTAGAGATCTAAAGAGTTCTTATAGTTTCTTAATTCAAATTATAAAAGCTTTTTGGATCTCACCTCCTAAAAATTAAATATAAGATTATTAGATAAAGTATTTGAAAAATCTTTTTTGAATATTTTATTTAGTAATTTTGGTTATTAAACATAGGCGATACTTCGGTATCGTCTTTTTATTTTTTTGCATTTCACTGCTTTTAAAAGCAGTTTTAATAACTTGAAGGGAAGTAACAAACAATGAAAATGGAACTTCGTATTGCAGTTTCAGATTTACATACAAATACAGATGGAACAATGACCGTTTCCGGTTATGTTAATAAAACAGGTCAACTGAGTAATGTATTAGGAGTTACAAAGCGATTTGTTGAAAAGATTGCTAAAGGTGCTTTCTCACGCGCTATTCAATCAGGAAAAAAAGACATTGAATTCCTTGCTGAACACAAGGGCGACTTAATTTTGGCGTCTACTCGCAACGGTTCTTTACGATTAACAGAAGATAATCAAGGGCTTTATATGGAAGCGACAATTGCTTCTACATCATGGGGAAAAGATTATTACGAATTAATTAACTCTGGCATACTCAGAAACATGTCATTTGGTTTCCGTACTATTAAAGATAGTTGGAGATTACTTGAATCAAATCTTTATGAACGAACGATTGAAGAGCTTGAATTATTTGAGGTATCAGTTGTAAAAAATCCTGCTTATTCTCAATCAACAATTGCAGCTCGCGGTATTCATCTTGTTAAAGATATAGAAGTCCCAAAAGAAGTCAAAGCATACAATCAGCTAAAGGAGAAGAGAGAAATGGAAAAGACGGTAATTAGATATGGTATTGAAGAAAGAACAAGCGAACAATTAGAAGTAGAACGATTTGAGTCTTTTGTTATGGGAAAACAAAATGGACAAGAAAGAGACATGAACGAAAATCGAAATAGCGAGGTAAGATTTAATACAACGGGAACAGCTGGTGGAGCAGTAATTCCTGAATCAGTTCACAATCAAGTAATTAAGAAAGTGGAAGAGTATTCTCCTATTTTTGAAATGGCTCGTAAGTTTCCATCAGTTGCAGGTACGTTAACGATTGCAAGGGAAGATAGTCTAGATGATGCTGGTTTCGTTGGCGAAGGAATTAATTTAAAACAATTAGCTATGGATTTTGAAACTGTTAAATTGGAACAAAAGAGAGCTGGGGCATATATTCGGGCTTCTAATCAGTTATTAAATGATACTGCAATCTCAACATCAGATTATATTGCAGACTTATTATCACGTAAATTAATAAAAGCGATTGAAAAATCAATTTTAGTTGGTTCTGGTGGAAATGAATTCAATGGTATAATAAACGATACATTCGTTCCAACAGTGAAGGTGCAGAAAGTTGAAATTGATGAATTAATGGATTTACATAATAGCCTTCCTTACGATTATGCAAATGGAAATGCCGCATTTATTATGGCACGTAAAACATATAATCAAATTGCTAAATTAAAAGATGCATTAGGTCACTCTTATGTACAAAATGGAGTAGTAAATGGAAGACCTACAAGAACGTTATTTGGTAAAGCAATTTATATTACTGATGTATTACCTGAATCAACACCAGTAATTTTCGCAAACTTTTATCATGCTTATGCAATAATGATTAAACAGGCTGCGAGATTACAGCGAACAGTTGATACTGAAAACGCTCTAGCAGGAACAACTACTTTCGTATTGGATAGTTATATAGATGGAGCAGTTTATAATCCACAAGCTATTGCTAAATTGGTTATTGCTTAATCTATTTAGAATGTTAAAGTAGAGTGTTTAAAGGATCAGCATTTGCTGGTCCTTCTTTTTTATTTTTTATAAAACATTATTGGATGAAAGGTGGAAGCATATTTAATGAAAGAAATAGAATCAGTTGAATGCTGTAGAAGTATACTCCGTGAAGAGGAGTATAGAATTTTAATTGTACGTATAGCAGTTCATTATTTAAAAGATAAAGTTAGAAGTAAAACAGAATTATATGGGGAAGTAAACAGGGTACTAATAGCACGACAGCTGGAACCATTTTCGTTTGGGTTCATTCGTAATAATGTATAGCAATAAAATGAAATTAATACCCGCCTATCCCTTTTGAAAAAAACGTTAAAATACATATAATAAACGAGGAGAGTCCACTCACACCCAAGGTACCAATTGGCCCAAACTCCGTTGAAATAAAAAAGATTATTCTGTACGAATAACCCTTCGAATTATTTTTATTCTTTATCCTTCTTTTCGTCTTCTCCCAAAGATTGAGTGTCACGCCATTCAAGTGTAACTTTATCTCCGACAGCCATGCCTGGATAAGGTCTTATGTGAACTGTAACACCTTCGCCAAATTCCTCTCGATTGCTTGGCTCATCTAGACTTGGGGTTTCTGGAAGGGCTAATCCTTCTTTTGAAGCATTTTGCTTTTTATCAGACATATTCATTTTCTCCCTCTTAGTTCAATTTTAATAGCCTCACCGATATTATTTCTTTTTTATGAAAGCTTATACCTTCTTTATTATCTAGTAGACGTTAGGCCTCCGACATTTAAGAGAACTCTAAAACTCCGCTGAAATAAAATAGAGCTCTATCGAATATCGATAGAACCAGTTAGTTGACGTTTATTTATCTCTCTCTCTCTATTATTAATTATAGGGATTTATTCCATTTCATAAACGGATTTGATTGGGAATTTTTAAAAACAACTTTGTATTTATTGAAGTGTAAGTACATAGGAATAGAATCCTTGGATATAAAATTTGCAAAAATGTAAAAAAAGTTAAGTCTATGAATGTTGGTTTCTGTCTACGTACCTGTATCTATTAACTTAAAAAATATTAGAAGAATAATAACATTTTTGTAAAACTAATTTATATAGTAAAATATGGTTATAGAGGATGCGATCATATAGAGGAGGAGTAACGTGTACTTACATAGTTTAAAGTTGTGGAATTGGCGAAAGTTTGGAGAAAAGGAAAATAATCAACCCGGGCTTGAGGTAGAGTTTAACAAAGGATTAAATGTTTTGGTTGGAGAAAACGATTCAGGGAAAACAGCTATAATTGATGCTATAAAAACTATACTGGGGACTAATAGTAATGACACTAATTGGATAACTGAAGAAGATTTTTATAGTGGTTCTAATAACTTGAAAATAGAGTGTAATTTTAAGGGGTTATCAAAAAAGGAAGAAGCTTATTTTTTTGATTGGCTTTCCTTTGTTAATGGTGAAACAGAACTAAGAATAGTGATGGAAATAGAGTATTATACAGATTTAAATGGGCATAAAAAAATAAAAAAGAGCACTAAAGCGGGTGATGTAAATTTAGAAAACGTCATGGACGATGAGGTAAAACAATTGCTTGCAGTAACATATTTAAAGCCTTTACGTGATGCTGATGTAGAGTTGAATTCAGGCAAAAAATCAAGAATAGCTCAAATTATAAAAAGTCTAAAAGAGTTTTCGTCAAGTGAAGAAGTAGAACATAAAAAAATAATAGATGAGTTTCAAAATGCTTTTGATAATCTTAAAACAGTTTTGGAAGAACCGGTGTTAAAGAAAGTTAAAAGTACGGTAGATGAATTTTTTAATGAGAGAAACAAGCGGACCCCAGAAATCAGAAGTAATAATATGACATTTGTTGAAATTTTAAGGAAGCTAGAATTAAGTATAGGTGAAGTGGGGACAGGTTTAGGAAGCTCAAATTTATTATTTATTGCTGCAGAATTACTGTTATTAAGCGAAGGAGAAATAGGCCCTAAACTTGCCTTAATTGAAGAGGTAGAAGCTCATATCCATCCACAGGCTCAGTTAAGATTAATAAAATACTTTGAGAAAAAAAGTAATGAAAATGAAATGCAATATATATTCTCTTCTCATAGTACGACGTTAGCTTCATCGATTCCATTAGAAAATTTAATATTTATTTATAATTCAAATGCGTATCCAATGAGAAAAGGAGCAACGTTATTAGAAGATGATGATTATAGTTTTTTAGAAAGGTTCCTGGATGCAACTAAAGCTAACATGTTTTTTGCTCAAGGTGTGATTTTTGTAGAAGGTGATGCAGAAAATTTACTAATACCTACCATAGCAGAATTAATAGGAAGGCCATTGCATAAACATGGGGTTTCTATTGTTAATGTTGGGGCATTGGCATTTAAGAGATATTCATCTATATTTCTTAGAAAAGAAGAACAAAAACCTTTGAATTTTCCCGTATCAATAATTACAGATTTAGACTTAAAACCCATAAAATACTATGATTCACCAAGCTATTTTCTAATAAATTCTACTCAGAATAAGGAAATAATTGAACTTTATGATTTAAAAGATGTTAATGATGATTTAAATGGAAGTTATGTAGATATAAGTAGTTTTAAAGAGAAATTAAAAAAGGTTTACGAAATTACACAGCTTAAGGAAGAGGTTTTAGAGATACTTCAACCTTTATCTGAATTAGAATTTGAGTCACATCAGGCTAATCGTTTAACTAAATTAGAAGAAAATTTCTTTCATGGCGTAGAGGAGACTCGGATTTTTGTATCTGCCCCTTGGACGTTGGAATATGCGATAGCTAAGAGTAGCTTCAGTAAAGACTTTCAAAGGATTGTAGTTGAATCAAAATATGCGGATGAAGGATATAAATCAAGACAATTAGAGAGTTGGAGAAAGATTACTGATGACGAAGAGCTAGCGGTAGATGTATATAAATTTATCCTTAAAAAGCAGGTATCTAAATCGATTATGGCCCAAAACTTTGCCGAGTATTTATTGCAAAATAAGAAAGAAGCGATAGATAAAATTAGTCAGGATAACGAATTGGATTATTTGGTTAAAGCAATACTTCATGTAACTGGTGGTGAGTGAGGATGGAATTTAAAGATTTAGATTATAAAAGGGTTGAAGCGGTACTCTTAAATGATGTCCAGTTAAATCATCTCCAAAGAACATTTATAGAGTTATTTGAAACTAAAACAATAATAGCTGGACCAGGAACTGGAAAAACAACTTCGTTAGCGGCTAAGATTACTCTTATGTTATTAGCTTTGAAAAGAGAAAATACAAATGAAGGCATTTGTATTATAACGCATACTAATGTTGCTGTTAATGAAATAAATAATGCTTTACAGAAAGCTGGAGTCGGAAAAATAAAGCATCCGCATTTTATAGGAACAATACACGAATTTTTCAATAAGTTTTGTTTGTTTCCATTTTTTAGAATGAATTTTAAACATACTGCAATAAATTTTTTAAATGGACACAACGATATAGAATATTATGTTTCAATGCTTTCAAAAAAATATTCTTGGATGAGTTCTGGTGTCAAAACAGCTATTGCTAGAAGAATTGAAAAAAGTCATTTAATTATAGATTATGATCAAAAAATAGTAGATATAGAGAATAGCACTGATTGGGATAAATTTGATAAATATAAGCTAGACATGTTAGGGATAAAGATGAAAAGAAAATCATTAGGATTTTTAACGTATGATGACACATTTTTCTTTTCGGATATATTTTTGTTTAATGATAAAATAGTTGAAATTCTTAGAAATAGATTTAAGTATATTTTTATAGATGAATTTCAGGACACTAACAAAGATGGTGAAAGGTTATTGGATCAACTATTTAATACAGACAATAATATAATTCAAAAGATTGGAGACCCTTATCAAACAATAACATATGGTGAAACAATGCCTGTTGTCAAAGAGGAAGATACTTTTAAGCTTAATGTTTCTAACCGATTTGGAGAAGAACTGGCAAAGCATCTAAATATCATCATTCCTGAAGCTTGTATAGAAACGCATGAAGAGAATACATCTTTTAAGCCAATCTTATTAGCATATAATAACCCAAAAAGCGTTGGAGATGCATATAAAAATATAATAAAAGAACTATCAAAACAATCGGATGTATTCAAAGAGTGTGGAAAAAAAGATAGTATACTTGTTTTAAGAAAGGACTCCACTAACGAGTTCTTTAATACGCAATATAAAGAAGATAAAAAGAAAAAAAGAGACTCTGTTGTAAGGGAATTGAAAAATGTAATTGTTAATTTTATACACAATAAGATAACAGAACTTGAATCAGGAAATTCTGGAGAAATAAAAAGATGGATTTTGAAACATGAAAAAATATCTAAGATAAATGAGATATTATCGGATATGATAAAAATAGGAGTTAATGAAACGCTAGTTGTAAATCTAAAGCAGAAAATTAACTCTATTTTAATAGATAAAGAGATAAATGGAATAAGGGTAGATAATAAACTTTTTGACGAAGTTTCGGCGATAATTATTAAAAATCTTGAAGTTGATGACCAAAGAAGTTATGAGAATCAAATTGCCACCATTCACTCTGTTAAAGGAGAAACTCATAGGTCAGTGCTGCTGTTAGATTTTGAGGAGCGACAGCTTACTAAAATCTTGATGCATCGATACTTATCTTCAGAACCCGATGTAATGGATTTTATAAATAGAAATTTATTATATGTTGCTATGAGTAGGGCGAGCCACCTTTTCGTTTTTGCTATAAAAGAAGAGGAATTAACAGATGACGTTAAACAAAAATTTGGAAGCGCTGATTGGGACATTAGGTATGTTCAAGAGTTCGTTTAAATGGGTATTTAATAAAGCATAAAGAGCTGCTTTAATGAATATAACAATAATCTAATGAGTATATTGGTCTCTACTCGATAGAATTAATAAAAATAAAATAAAGGGAAATTGTATCTGCGTACTTTTACAGATACGATTTCCCTTTATTATTTAGAATATCAAAAAAATGAGTTATCAAATTGTCTTATAAATCAATCTGATAGGTGATTTAATATGATAATATTTAAAGGTTGTAAAATTCAACAGAAGTCATTCTGAAGCTTTTTATGGATTATGGTGCATTTTAGGGTTATGAAAGTTACTTTTTACCTTAATAATCTACAGGAGTCCCTTTTTTATCTGTTGGATTGTAGTATTTATCATATAAAATGTCCAACAACTTCCATCTTTCTTCATTACTTAAATCTTGGATAGCTTCTACTACATCTTCCGCAGTAAGTTCAATTTCATCAAAAGTCCTTCTTCTTTTAATTATTCCATCTCCCATATTAATCGCTCCTTAATTTGATTGATAAGAATTTATTTTCTTAATTATACTAACAATTTCGTGGGTAATAAATTATTTATTTCAGTTTTTGATTTACATTTTTCATTCTCCCGATAGAAAGACGATAGGGACAAAGAACACAGACAAAGAGCCCTGCATATTATATCGTCGAGGTGAGAGGCCACATGAAAATTAATGTCAGACATATTAATAAGCCGAATTTAAAACTTATTGCAGAGAATTTAATTAAATTGTCTGAAGAGATTGATATAGAATCCTTGAAAAAATCAAATAATAATTGTACAAATAAAACATCTTCAAAATAACTCATACATATTCCATTGTATGGGTTATTTTTTTTACTTGAATTTATAAATTGAGCAAAAACGCACTTAAATAGGTGTTTTGTGAATGTAGTGAAAATAAAATTTCACAAATATGAAGGTTTTAGATGGAGTTTATGTATACGAAGTCAATAATCACGATGGATTTTACGTAGAGCAAACGCTGCAGCACGTTACAGAGCAAGATATGAAGAAGGGCGATACGGAGTGGATTGAATTAAATTATAATTTCACGTTTGGTGATCTTGTGCAAGTAACTGGATATGATAAAGATGTTTTCCGTATTGTTGGTTTTCGTACAGAAGTATGGAGATATAAGAATGACGCATGGGAAGATACAATTTATGAATTGTCACGGATTACGGATGGTGAATGGTTAGAAGCGGATGAGTCAGATTTAACGTTACTTGCCAATGCTCAAACGGCAAATGCAATTTTGAAGAAACTGAAACAAGATAAAGCAGGTATGAATAAATTAGATTTAGGTAAGTTAAAGTCAATTAACAACTCGAAAAAAGTGAGTGTTAAGACGAATCGTCAAGAAATCATTGATGGATTACTTGATATTTATAACGATTATCAATTATTGTTCGATACATTTAAAGATGAAGAATATAAAATTGTAATGGATGTTGTTCATAATTATTTAGTTAAATTGACAGAGAAAAAATAGTTAACTAGAAAGAGAGAATAAATTGAACAACAACATATGCAGTATAAGGTATGCCTACAATTATTAAAAAAATAAAAAGCCACTTTATAAGAGAGTCTGCCCATTGATCTTCATGCATGAACTCTTCTTTTGTTTGTCCTACTTCATATTGATTTTCCATTATTATTTCCCCCTTTGAATAGCTTGTACTACAATCGTATGCATCTCGTCCAAAGCTTATGACCTATAAAAAAATAAAATCTATTTTTCTAATCTCATATACATAATTTTGAGATTTTTTCATAAAACAGAAATAAAGGGGTGATGCTCATGAAGGAAATTGAAGTCGTGATTGATACGGAAGAGATTGCGGAGTTTTTTTATGAGCAACTAATTGAAAGAGGGTACGTCCCGAAACGAGAAGAAATTGAAGATCTCGCAGATATTACATTTGAGTATTTATTAGAGAAATGCATGATTGATGAAGTTTTTGATGAAGAGGATGAATGAAAGTAACGACGGGCATAACTCGTCGTTTTTTTACTCTTTACAAACCTGTCACAAATATAGTCAATAATTATTGGTATAATTAAAATGAAATTTTACTCAAGAGGTGAAGGGATGTTCAAAAAAATTATTGATTCTTTATTAGGAAAGAAAAAATATCGTTCGTATTCAAGTAGTGATTACCGTCGTAGAGGGCGCTCGTATTCAAGTAGCGATTATAAACGACGTTCATCTGGTTATGGACATCAACATTATAAAAGAAAACGTAAAAGCCGTAGCTTCTTTTCAAGTAGCTGATGAAATGGCGTCGTGTACTAGCATTATTTGATAGACCACTGCGGAAAAATACAATTGTTGCAGAACGTTATAAAATTGAATCAGTAATTGGAATGGGCAGTTATGGGGTCACATATGTCGTTAATGATTTACAAGTAAATAGATATAAAGTCTTAAAACAATTAAGACAAAGTAAACAAAGATATGAGTCTGGTAGAAAATCATTTGAACAAGAGAAAATGATTTTACAAACATTAAATCATCATGCAATTCCTAGTCTGTATGATCATTTCATATGGGAGAAAAAGAGCTTCTTTGTGATGGAGTACATGCCTGGTAAAAATTTTGAAGATTATATTTTCATAGATGGGTATGTATATACAGAACGTGAGGTTTTTGAGATTTTATATGAAATATTAGAAATTGTATCGGTGTTTCATAGTGAAGGCATTATTCACCGAGATTTACGCATTCCAAACATATTAATGAAAGAAAATCAAATTAGTATTATTGATTTTGGATTGGCTAAATGGAAAGGTGAGGGTGATGAGAGAGCTACAACTTACGAAGGTGAACAAGCTTTGATGCGAGAAGTCCACTTTCGTAGCGACTTTTATGCACTCGGTCATTTCTCGTTATTTTTATTATATGCAGGATATGAATCTAATGAAAAACAGGAAAAACCATGGTACGAAGAATTAACTTTGGAAAATTATAATCGCGAAATGCTTATGCGAATGTTACAAATAAAAACGCCGTACTATGAGAATGTACAAGATTTAAAACAAGATGTAGCTTCTGCTTTAGAAAGGATGGAGACTCCATGTTTCAAAAGTTTTTAGCAAGCGTTGGTATTGGGAGTGCAAAGGTAGATACTGTTCTTGAAAAAGATGAGTATATTGTTGGGGAAAAAATAGTTGGAAATGTTCATATAACTGGAGGTTCAGTTAGCCAGCAAATTGAAAGCATTTACTTAACATTATCGACGTCGTATGTACGAGAAGTGGATGATAAAAAAGTAACAGCAACGTATGATTTAGAGCGAGTACGCTTAACAGAACCATTTTCTATAGAACCGAATGAAAAAGTTGAAATTCCATTTTCTTTTCCAATGCCAATTGAAGCACCACTTACACTTGATATGAAAACGGTTTGGATTCATACAGGTCTTGATATTAAACATAGTATAGACCCAAGTGACCGCGACTACGTTCAAGTGTTACCCAATGCATTATTAAGTAGTGTTTTAGATAGTGTAAATGAATTAGGGTTTAAAGCACGTCATATAGAATGTGAAGAATTACCGCATCGATTACGTAAGCAAGTTCCATTCGCACAAGAATTTGAGTTTATTCCAGTTTCTGGAGAGTATTATGGGAAATTAGATGAATTAGAATTATTAATCTTGCCACGTGCATACGATCGACTAGAAATTATTATGGAAGTAGATAGAAAATCTCGTGGTTTAGCTGGATTATTCGCTGAGGCGCTTGATCTTGATGAGAAGGTGATTCGTTTTACCGTAACAAGAGAAGATATCCCTGAGATGAAGCAAAAAATTAATAATTATATTTTTTAATAAACTATGCATAAAAAAGGAATGGAGAGGAAAACTAAAACAACCGCTCCATTTTTTTGCATAGTGAGGTTATGTATGTGAAACGATATCGACATTTATACTTGCTAAGTTTTACGTTACTCATTTGTTTTGTCGTATTATCACTTTCGTATCATACCGCTTGTATTGAGAATTTTGACAATATAGTCGCACATTTTATTCAAAGCTTTCGAAACGATTATTTGACGACCTATTTTACTTGGGTGTCTTTTATCGGTTCCAAAAGGATATTTTTCCCATTACTCATTATTCTTGTAATGTATTTTCTCGTTAGAAAAAAGTTGCTTAGTGCATTGCTTCTAACAATTAATTACTACGGATCTCGTTATTTAAACAGTCTGCTTAAACTATGGTACGAACGAGCAAGACCTGATGTTACGCAGCTTGTTACTGCAACTGGATATAGTTTTCCGAGCGGTCATACGATGAATGCTACGGCTTTTTTAGGATTTATTGCATACGTCACAATTACTGAAGATCGTATTTCGTTGCATAAAAAATTGCTAATTATTCTTATAGCAAGCTTTGTTGTATTATCTATTTCAGTTAGCCGAATATATCTTGGCGTGCACTATCCATCTGACATATTAGCAGGATGGGCAGCTGGCGGTAGCTGGCTCGTTTTATGTGTTATATTCCATAAAACGTTCATAAAAAAAGAACCTATGTCATAATAGGTTCTTTTTTCATTGGCTCAACATGAATGTGTGCATGGTAAATTCCAAACTTTTTGCGAAGCATAGCTTCGATGTTGTCGGTAATACAGTGACTTTCTCCAACATCCATACGAGCATCTACTTCAATTGTAATATCAACGTACGTTTGATTCCCGTACATACGTGCTCGAATATCTACAATGTTTTCCACACCGCCAATATGCTCAATAGCATCAGCGTATTCCTCCATTTTATCAGGATCAATTCCATCTGTTAGCATATGAGAAGATTCTACGAAAATCTCCCATGCAGTTTTACAAATAATAAGACCAACAATTAAAGCGGCAATAGGGTCTAAAATAGGCATTTGGAACTGAGAACCGACAATACCTACTACAGTACCGATACTTACGAGTGCATCTGATAAATTATCTTTTGCAGCAGCTTCTAGTGATTTACTTTTTGTTCGTGCTGCAATTTTTTTCGTATACAAATACACGCAGTACATAACGACAGCAGAAAATAAAGCAACCCATGCAGCGAGTACATTAGGTGCTGCTTGTTTCGGATTTAAGAAAGATTGAATGGCACTAATAACAACTTCTAATCCGACTGTTGCCATAATGAAGGACGCAACAAGTGATGCGATTTGTTCGGCCCGTGAATGCCCATACGGATGATCTGGGTCACGAGGTTTACGAGATATTTTTAGACCAATTAATATCGCTAAAGAAGCACCGATATCCGTTAAGTTATTTAAACCGTCAGCACGTAATGCGCTAGAGAGGGTAATATAACTGATGATGATTTTCATAGAGGATAAAAATATGTAGGCCATAATGCTGACAATAGCACCTTTATCAGCTTCTTTATGAGAAAGAGTATCCATTTTAATCACTCACCTTTCTTTAAAGGAATTTCTTTCTATAAATAGAGTATCAAACGAAAGTCGTGTGGGTCTATACAAACATTGTTGACGTTTTATAGCTTTTTAAGAAGGGGATAACAAAGTTTCGTGAAGGAAAAATATGTTGAAAAGTACAAAGTCAGGGTGTGAACCTAATTAGAGTTTATTTACTAAAGAGATAGGAGGGTAGATGGATGAAGAAGCGAATACTTTTCTTACTATGTACTATTCTTATAATGACAGGGTGTAATTCATTAAACGATGAAAAACATCAAAAGATAATTGTGAAAACAGATGAAAGCCCTCTGAAAAATATTTTCCAGAGGGCTTTTATTTTAGTATGCTTCTAAAAACTCAGTAACTTGCTCTTCAGTTTTTGCATTAGCACTATGTAAGTGGCCTAGCTTCTCACCATTTTGGTATACAAGTAAACTTGGAATACCCATTACTTGATACTCTTCAGCGATACTTGGAAACTCATCTTTATTAATAGAATACCATTCAAATTTATTGAACTCTTCCATTACATCTCCGATAAAGTTGTCCATACGTACGCAATCTGGGCACCATGTAGTAAAGAACTTAACAACTACTGGCTCCTCGCTTGCGATGATGTCTTTGAATTCTTGTTCTGTTTTAATTTCTTTCATAAGTAAAACTCCTTTCAATATTACACGAATTTATATGCAAAATTCGTATTTGCAAACATGTTGCAAACTTATTATTTGTTTTTTAGTTTTGTAGTTCGTTCACACTTATAAAACTGTATTTTAACTTGTATATAACATGACTGCACTTCTAAGTGTGAAAATAACGGAACCTCACTTTTCTTTATAAGCTTTTTCCAGGATTGTGTCAAACTTCTGAATTGCAGGGTTACCATTTACATTAAATCATCTGTTTTTATTATTAGAAAGTTTCGCCTATTTAAAAAGAAAACAAGAAAGAAAAAACAAATAATTGAATTCTAGATTATTTACTGCAATAAATAACCTAAGCTTGAATAATTCTCTATCATGGGAAGATAAAGATGTTTCTTGTATGTTTCATAAACTTAAGGATTCTATCGCTTGTATCAGATGCGGCATCGCTATTTTAACAGTAGAATTGTATTAAAAGATAAGTAAAAGGCATCTAATTAAGATGCCTTTTTATTTTAATTACAAAAATTGAATAAGGTTAGAAATTATATGATTGTAATGGGAATTAAGGGATATTAATAAAAAAATTTTATTAGGGATTTGCCTTAAACATTTATTGCAGTTAAGAATATTTATAATAATATGAACTAAAAAAGGTCCGATTTTTGTAATGTTGGAGGGGATTATTGTGGACATAACTCAAAGCGTATCAAGAATAGTGGTTAATGGAAAAGATCTTTCTTTCACTTCAGTTCAAACCTCTGCATGGAATCATGGACCTGTAAATGATTTAATTGTTACGACGAATCAGAGAGTGAATGAGCTTTATCAATTCATGTGGTCACAAGTACCGGTTACGATTTCGGTATATTTTCTTCAAGGGGCGGATTTACTGA
Organism: Bacillus sp. D48C; assembly: GCF_053345735.1. Classification (NCBI taxonomy): domain Bacteria; kingdom Bacillati; phylum Bacillota; class Bacilli; order Caryophanales; family Bacillaceae; genus Bacillus; species Bacillus sp. D48C. Next base: position 73,577 of record NZ_JBKFAQ010000013.1, on the reverse strand, counting down.
GGTTCGTTAGGGTTGCGGGAATTGATGAGCGTGTAACAGGAGAATATGTATATCATTTCATTTGGTGATAAGAAGAATTCGAGGTAGTCTAGCAGCTACTTTTTTATTTTGTCATTTGAATATAAGCGAGCGGACTAGCTTTATAGTACCCACTGAAATAAAGAATCATAATATAATTTGTAACAAATTATATGGAAGTGAGTTGAAAATCATGTTTTATTCATATTTTAATTCTCAAGCTGGCATGCGACCAGCGTACGGTACGTCTATAACGTATAGTGGAGCACAAAGTACAGTCCAAGCTATTCAACAAGCATTACAAATGCAACAACAAATGCAAATGCAGCAGCAAGGAGTACAACCATATTACTCATCCGTAGAGTATTTTTACCCAGTACATCATGTTACACCGTATGGAAGTTCTTTTCTTACTATTCCATATGGAACTGTATACAACTTATAACTAGTAAGGAATGAAGTGGTGTATATAAATAAGGGTGCAGGTTAATAGCGCCCTTATGAACAATAAAAATAGCTAGTCCAAACCTTATAAATCAATCTTACATAATATGTAGTAATAAGTTTGAAAGGGGAATTAGTATGTCTTGTTATTACTACTGTAAGTATTGTAAGGAGTATAAAAAGAAGCACCATGATTGTTGTAAGAACACTAGTAAGTGCCATGATAACAAGGACAATCTTGTTAGAGCATCGGCATTTAGAGCTAGAAATACTGTGAATCAAAATGTTCCTGCTAATACTTTTGTGAAAGTGTTATTTCAAAATGAACAATTTGATTTAGCGAATGAGTATAATCCAGCAACATCTATTTTTATGCCGAAGACTAAAGGAGTATATTCTATTATTGGAACGATTGGTTTCTTTCCAAACGATCCAATTTTAAATTATAGAGCGCGTGTAGAAATTCGTGTGAATGGAAACGCAGCGATAGCTATAGATAATGACTTTTTTGGTCAAATAAGTTTTGGAAATGTAGTAAGTGTTTCGACGATTGTTCAATTGAATGCAGGGGATGAAGTTGAGGTTTATGCACAAAGTAGTATAGATGGAGTTTTAAGTCCTTTAGAAGATGGTGCACATTTTGAAGTAGCAAGATTTCCTTCTCCGATTAAATAAAGTCATTAAACATTGAGTTTACAGAAGCTTAAAGGTAAATCCTCACCGAAATGGTGAGGGTTTTTTACTCTATTAAAAATAGTAACAGGTCGTCCAAGCTATTCTAATCTATATAGCATACTATATAAAAATAAGTGTAAAGGGGGACTAACTATGTCTTATTATTACTGTAAGTATTGTAAAGATTACAAAAAGGAAAGTCATGATTGTTATAGAAAAAGTAGTAAATGTGATAGGAAGTATGTAAAGGTGAAGTGTTGTGATGATAAGAAAGAGGAGTTTGTAAGGGCATCGGCATTTAGAGCTGTGAATACAGTTAATCAACCTGTTCTAGCAAATACTCCTGTTAAAGTATTATTTCAAAATGAACAATTTGATCTAGCGAATGAATATAATCCAGTAACATCCATTTTCACTCCGAAAACTAGAGGGGTATATAGTGTATTAGGAAATATAACATTTTCTCCAAATGATTTTAATGTGAATTACAGAGCTAGAGTAGAAATTCGTGTAAATGGAAATCTAGCAATAGCGATAGATAATGATTTCTTTGGAACAGGAGTATTTTTTAATAATGATGTTTCAGTAACTACTATTCTTCAATTAGAAGCAGGAGATTCAGTTGAAGTTTTTGCAGAAAGTAGTATTGCGGGCGTAATTGTACAAAATGTTAATGGTTTAAATACGGTTCACTTTGAAGCGGCAAGATTTCCTTCTCCAATTAAATAAAACAGATCATTAAATGTTTTTTAGTAGGTTTAGTTAATCCCCTTACCAAATGGTGGGGGATTATTATTGTTTTTCTAAAATATATAAGTAAACAGGTAAAAGTGTAGTTTAATTTGTAGAGGCTTTAACCTTATTCAGATAATGAAAAAAATAATATGTAAATAAGTAACATGCTTGTGAAAACTCAGTGTTAGTAAGTTTACTAGTTTTTTTATAGAACAAGAAAGACGAAATACATAAAAGATCGCATCATTACGTTTTTTCTTTACTATATAGAAATTACATATTGAACATAAATTTGTGTAGGGAATGCTAGTACACTGAAAAGAATAACATAAAGGCGATTACACTATATAAAAACAAAATCAATCCTAAGATGAGTAGTATTGGATGCAGCTTGAACATATTTGACCTCCTTGAGTACATAAAGAATTTTAATATATTGTTGGTCAATTTAGAAGGGGACGGTTACATAAAAAAAGAGCATACATAATAAGTACGCTCCAAAGAAAGATAGGTTTTATGAGTGGATAATCTCCATGCGATAATATATGTCCTTTTAATAAAAACGTGTAAAAAATCAATGAATTATCAATGGAATATCATAAAATGAGTAATTTTAGTCTAGGAATGCAGTCATTTTCTTTCTCAGTTATTTTAGGTAACAAAGTTGTGAAAATCGTGCATTATGCGGACTAACAACGGGATAACGATCGTACTTCAGTTACATATTTCTTAAAGTCTGGATATTGCGTGATAGTTTGACATTTTGGGGTGCATAGTTGATTAATAATAGACACATTTGTAATTACTTCGTTACAAGGACCGAAAAATGTAACTTTTAGCTTTGAATTTGGTGGGATTTTGAACACGATAGGCTTTTTTTCCATGAAATCAGCTCCTAATATTGAGTATTATAATTTAATGGATATAGAGTCGTATTAGTATAATATGAAATTTCAGTGGATTTGCTTATAATAAAGAATTTCATAGTAGTAAAAGTGCTTAAAGATGTAAAAGGGAAATTGAGAATGCGAAATAAAATGTTTAATTAATATAATCAATAAATACGAAAATAGTTAATATAACTAATACATTTTTTAATTTGTTACATATCATGTTAGTAAGAATTGTATAAGGAGGTAGTATAAAATAGTGGAAGAAAATGTACAAGCTCAGCTTTCGCCACCGTGGATCACATATTTTAATGAATTAAAAAATTCAATAGGTGCTGATCCAACTGTTACAGTTGGGCCACTTATTCCTGTTGGTGGTAATTATATTATTTTAGTGCATGCGTTAAGTAATGAAAAAGCGAGAGCGTTAGCAACGTTTTTAAAATCTTTTGTACAATTTGGGAATGTAAGTGTGACAGTTATTGTAACGAATAATGAGAATGAAATTGTAAATCCATTTCCTTGTCCACTAGATGCATTTGAAATAGCTCATTTATTTCAAGTAGCACTAGAAAACAATCCTTATTTTGAACAAGTTGTGGTACAGCCTCAGTTCCCTGGCGGACCGAATGTTGTCTTTCCGGTGTTCACTGCGGAAGTCATTCAGTTTTTCAATGACGATATTTCTAACTTATGTCAAACGTTTACAGGTGTTGCTGCCAATGTATTTCGTGATGTAATGAATGATGAGGTTTGTGATAGCCCAATATTATTTTCTACAAGTTGTGTTATGAACAGTGAAAATACACAATTACAAAATAAAGATTTAACACCAAAATTGTTTTATTAGACTATAAAAAGACATTTTCAGTAATAGAAAATGTCTTTTTTATGCACCAATAGTGTTCAGGTTGGACAATTGTAGGTTAACAGGAATAATTTTCAATTAATTAAAATTTTTCTAAATCTCATATTTCATGGAAAGATAGTAATTTTGATTTAAGAATATATAGAAAATGAGGAATGATTTTTATTAACTGAAAGGGAATTGATACTGGAAGTTTTAAGTTAATATTATAGGAGGATTTTTTCTAATATCCGTAAAAATGATCAATACCTAAATTGATAGGATGAGACTACATAACAAATAGTAAGGTATATTTCGAATATGATAATATTTTTTGTGACATACATGTTAAAGCTAATAGAAATATTTCTGAAAGAGAATATATTTTGAAAAACAGTAACGATTCTTTTTATTTATATTATAGATAGCTAGTTTTAGAGAGATAAGGCTTACAATAAAACAAGCTATGAATAAGACATTAAAAAGGAGCTGGAATGTATGGGTTATATTGTAGATATTTCAAAATGGAATGGAACTATCAATTGGGATATTGCAGCATCTCAGCTAGATTTAGTGATAGTTAGAGTTCAAGATGGCTCTAATACGGTGGATTTTATGTATCAAAATTATGTTAGTGAAATGAAAAAGTATAGTATCCCATTCGGTAATTATGCTTTTTGCCGTTTTATATCTATTGCTGATGCAAAGAAAGAGGCACAAGATTTTTGGAATCGTGGTGATCAATCAGCTAAGTTTTGGGTGGCGGACGTAGAAGTTCAAACGATGGCAGATATGCAAGGCGGGACACAGGCATTTATTGATGAATTACGCCGTTTAGGTGCGGAAAAAGTAGGATTATATGTAGGGCATCACATGTATTTATCATTTGGAGCACGTAATATTGAAGCTGATTTCGTATGGATCCCTCGTTATGGAGGGAATAAGCCAGCATATCCATGTGATATTTGGCAATATACGGATTCAGGGAATGTTCCTGGGGTTGGGAAATGTGATCTGAATCGATTAGTAGGAAATAAGTCACTTTCTTGGTTTATAGATTCGAACAAAGCAAATCAACCTAACATAGTGTATACACAGCAACCGAATGGCATTGGTATTGCAGTTTCGAAATATCCTGATGGATACGGAATAAATTTATATGAGAACCCTATGAATCCTCAATTTACAGGTGCACTCACTCAGAAAATTCCATATTTAATCTTAACAGGTTATTGGGGAGGCGGTGAGCAAGATATGATTTGTTTAGGGAACGATAAGCAGTGGGCATATTTAAAACATTTTAAGGTGAAATGGTTTTATGCAACTTCGAAATATCCTGTCGGCTACAGAGTAAATTATTATGAAGAGCCTGAATGTATGAATTATAAAGGAAATATAGATGGATCGACATCTTTTCGAGTGTGGGATAGAGTGGGAAATGCGGTAGATATCGGGCAGAATAGTTGGATACCTGAAGAACATGTAATTATTAAGTAACTATAGAAGTTATATTTTTTTGGAGCATATAAAGAGTTTTCTTACTATACATAGTAAGAAAACTCTTTATATTTAAAAATGAAAATACATGATGCATAGTCTACTCATATGAAATGAATTACATGTAGAAAACACACTGTTTTCACAATGACTGTGTATAGTTAATTTGCATAATGATAAAAGTGAGGTATTTGAATTGAAAAAGAAAAAGATATTTATTGGAACGATTATTTCATGCTTGATGCTAGCATTATCTGCATGTGGTTCCTCAGACAACGTAGTAACATCAAAAGTAGGAAATGTTACAGAGAAAGAATTAAGTAAAGAATTACGACAACAATATGGAGAAAGTACTTTATATCAAATGATGTTAAGTAAGGCATTGCTAGATAAATATAAAGTTTCAGATGAGGAAGCAAAAAAGAAAGTAGAAGAAGCAAAAGATAAAATGGGTGAGAACTTTAAATCGACTTTAGAACAACTTGGATTGAAAAATGAAGATGAATTAAAAGAAAAAATGAAGCCAGAAATTGCATTTGAGAAAGCAATCAAAGCAACAGTTACAGAAAAAGATGTGAAAGATAACTATAAACAAGAAATGAAAGTAAGTCACATTTTAGTGAAAGATGAAAAAACGGCTAAAGAAATAAAGGAGAAAGTAAATAATGGTGAAGATTTTGCTGCCTTAGCAAAACAGTATTCAGAAGATACTGGTTCAAAGGAACAGGGCGGGGAAATATCTGGTTTTGCTCCTGGGCAAACAGTGAAAGAATTTGAGGAAGCTGCGTATAAATTAGATGCAGGCCAAGTAAGTGATCCAGTTAAAACAACTTACGGTTACCATATTATTAAAGTGACGGATAAAAAAGAATTGAAGCCATTTGATGAAGTAAAAGATAAAATTCGTAAAGATTTAGAACAACAAAGACTAGAAGATACGACAGGTAAATGGAAACAACAAGTAGTCAATGATTTATTGAAAGATGCTAATATTAAAGTGAATAATAAAGAATTTAAAGATACATTTAAATTTCTAGAAAAGAAATAATGACTGTAATCATAACTAGAAAAGGGAACTCATATAGAGTTCCCTTTTCTAATTAGTGTGTGAGTTATAAATAGATAGTAAGACAATACAATATTACATTTAAATATTAAGAATTACAATGGGAAATTATGGGTTTAAATTAAAGGAATTATAATTATTTCAATGGAAGTAGATATGATACGGTTTTCATTATGCAAGTTTGTTACATATATTTACTCTTTAATAATGGGTATCGAACATAATTTACAAAATAATACATATAATGTTTTTGAATAAATATTTAACGTGGATAATTAGTAAAAAGCTGAGCATTCGATTGGAAAGGATGTTCTTTTTAGTATGAAAATTTTAGGATAAAGAATGAATCGCTTTAAACGCGTCATTTACCATATCAATAAATTAAGGTGGAGAGAATATATGAAAGTAATCTTTCAGGGAGAGGGCGGCGCGAAAATTTTTGAGTCATATGATGAAAATATAAGTGATTTATTAGCAATATTAAAAGAAACGAAAGGGATTAAAATAGGGATGGTTAAGTATAAAGTGTTAAAGTACGAACTTAATTATTTTCGTCATCCGAAAAAATCGGATACAGAGAGAGAGTTACATATAATAGTACAACCTATGTAATAAAATATAATAATAAAAATCACTGATTCAGTTTTGCAAAGTTTCATAGAGTATGTAAGAAAAGAGAGTGTTGTAAATGTTCTCTTTTCTTATGCTTTGTGAGTTCGTTCATCATAGTATATGTTTTCAGTTATAGATGGTTAATAAACGAAAAAATTTAAAACTTTTTTGTTTGGGTAGGGATTTTATATATGAATAAATATACTATGAAGTATTTTTTATACGAATATTGGAGGAGTATAAAATGAGTTTAGCTAGTTACATAGGCTGTAATGTAGAAATTCAGTTAACGGTTCCAGATTCTAATGATGTAATTGTTTTTGGACCGTGTTTTTCAGATGAAAGTATGCTTGAAATTGTACAAGAGTATCAATTCCAAACAAATTTCACATATGAGGTTTCAACTAGTTGGGGAATTGAATTTGTCGAGTGGCAAAACGTAAAGGAAAAAAGAAGCGAAAGAAAAACTTTTAACTTTATGCAAGATTATGGAAGGCTATTTGGAAGATGGAGACTATTTCGAATTATTTAGTTGTTGGGTTGGTGATGAAGGTAAGGAATGAGTAGGGGAATTGAAATTAAAAATAAATCATTTTAATATAGATGAATTATGTATTCCAGAAAGAACATTAGTTAGGATAGAAAAATAAAATTTGAAATATTTTTTAGAAAAAGGCGATTTCACTTTGTGTGAAGTCGCTTTTTAGTTGTTATATGTATTTCATTTTACATAAGAAATGAGAAGTTTATTTGATAAAGGAAAAAGAAAGTATAGAGGTAAATAAAATTGTGTTTTTTGTTAAAAAATAATAAGTATGGCTCTTCTCAAAAGAACGTAAGTTCGTGTATAATAAGAACTAATGTTCCTTAGAGGGATAACCTAATTATAATTTAGAAGTAAATCCGAGTTTAGTGAGTATTAAAAATAACTAAGGGATAGTATGACTAAATAAATGTATAAATGATCAAGGAGATAAAAAATGAACGATGTAAAGATACAAAAAGAAGAAAGAGAGTGGGTTCCGTTTACAGTAATATCCGAACAACTTTTAAATATGAGAAAGATTATTGGAGAGAAATTAAAAGTACAAAAACCGCTTTTAACAAATGAAGCAAAAGAGAGAATTTCTGATAAATTATTAAATTCATTACTGTCTGAGAAAGAAATATTGGTAACATATTTTGAAGATGGCTACATATTAACAAGCTACATGACAGTTGTACATATTAATCCGGTAAAACAATTTGTAATTTGTACAGACGCCTTTTATAAAACTTACGTATTTAACGCTATGGATATTATTGAAATAACGTAAAAGAAGCTGAATATTAAATGGCAGCTTCTTTTATTTCTGATTTATGAAATAAATAATACAAGAAAAAGCAGCTAGCTTCGCGCTAGCTGCTGAGCCCCAGGGAAAGGGAGAAAAAGATAGGGTACTCCAAAATCAACAAGAGCTGTCAAACAGCCTGATTATAGTATAGACAAATTAAAATTTTCTATACAGAAAGTTAAACATAAGATTAGGCTGTACCCACTTGGTTTTGATCTGCAAGGTCAGAATCAAATGTATTGGTCGCGCTAACACCGCTAAAAGTATTAACAACAAAACCAACGTTTGATGCGCCGGAGCCATTATAAGCTTTCGTATTTTCTTTCGGAGAAACGTTGTAGAAATCACCTAAGTTAAATGAACCATTACTATTTTGTACAACTAAATTTCCTACAACTGATGGCATAATTTTCACCTGCTTTATAATAAGTTGTTAACATTACTATATGGAGTTATAGTCCAGATGGTTCATACAATAAAAATTGTGGGATAGTAAAACGTTTGGAGCATGGATTTCAATAAAAGTGTGTTAAAATTAATATAATAAAGTTGAGTATTTTTTTTGAAAAATTTGTATAATTAATATATATGAAAATAAAGGAGGCAAAATGTAATGAAAGATATTATGAAAAAAGTTGATTTAACAGATGCCAAATCAAGTAATCTTGTTGCACTAATTTATAGTAATGAAGTTATATTAGTTGAAGACGCATTTTGTCCAAATGAAATAAAATTAAAGTTTAATGAAATTGCAATTTTATCTGCAATTAAAACAGCTCATATTGCGAAAGTTTCTATTAGGAAAGAACTTGAAGCGCTTTTTCATGATACGGGTGTTATATTAGTGAAACAAAATGTTGATTATGGTAGTAGTCAATCTATTACCATGCATTTTGAGCAATTTAAAAAATTGCAATATGAGATTGAACATTTAAATAAAAGTATGTCATAAGGCAGCTAAATAAAGGTTCTATCATAAAGGTGGAATGTGTTGTGTTGAAAAAGTGGTTTAAAAATTATTTGGGTGAATCGCATTGTAAACATAAATATATTTTTATTAAGATGCAGGATAATGAGGATTTTAAAAAAAGGTACATTAGGTGTAGTTTATATTTACTAGTGTGAGAAATGTGGAAAAGAGAAGTTGAAATGTAAAAACAATAATGAAATAAACAATGAATTTTTAGATAGGTAGCAAAAAGTAACCATGATGGTTACTTTTTTTGTTTATGTATGCAATATCAAAACTATTACTAAAGTATGAGTTGAGTTGATACTATAGTAAATGGCTGAATAAAAATGAAGAGAGTAATATATAGGGAAGGAGGATGAGCGAAATGAAGAGAAAAGAAATTGGTAAGTCTGTAATTATTACAGGTGTGACACAAGGGTTAGGACGTGCGATGGTTGATCGATTTCATGAATTAGGGTGGAACATATATGGTTGTGGACGCTCAAAAGATAAAATTGAAGAACTAAAAAAACAGTACAGTAAAATACATGATTTCCAAGTAATTGATATTTCAGATTCTCAGCAAGTTAACAATTGGGCAAATTATATACTTAATAGACATAAGGCTCCCAATCTGATAATAAATAATGCATCGATTGTAAATCAAAATGCACAACTTTGGAAAATTACGGCTCAAGAATTTGAAAATGTAATGAATGTAAACGTGAATGGTGTAGTAAATGTAATAAGAGCGTTTGTTCCAGCAATGGTAGTTAGGAAAGAAGGGAATATCATTAATATGAGTTCTAGTTGGGGAAGAGAAGGTGAGGCTGAGCTTGCGCCATATTGTGCCTCGAAATTTGCTATTGAAGGTATCACTAAATCTATGGCCCTGGAATTACCCTATGGCATGGCTGTAGTTGCTTTAGATCCTGGAGGGAGTATTAGTACTCCAATGCTGAAGTCATGTGCTCCACAATATATAAATGAATCACCTACACCTGAAACTTGGTCACATAAAGCAATTCAATATATATTGAATATAACAATAGATAAAAATGGAGATTCGTTGACATGTCCAGCATGCATATAAAAAAGCACCTTTAAGGTGCTTTTTTATATTGGTAGTACATTATATCATTCACAAAATCACATATGAAAAATAAAATAAACGATTAAGGGTGAGATTTGTTTGTTTTGAAAGCTTTAGAAAATATTTAAATAGGTGATAAAAATGAATCCACGCGGTTTAAAAGTGACAGGGGCATGGTTTCAAGTGGGAGGGAACCTTACAGCTGCTATTGGGACGACAAGAGGATTTATTGGAGAAGAGAAAGTTGAATCGGACCTTGTTATTGTAGGGAGCTCATTACAAGCCCTCGGGTATATATTACAAATCATTGCGAGCAAGTATGATGACGGGGAAGAAAAAAGAGAAAATCAAAATATAGGCTTAGAGAATCAAAGTAAATTACTTGATAAAATAGGAATTGAGTTATTAGCATTAGGGAATATATCAAATGTAATAGGAACATATTTTAATATAAATGAACAATTGAAAGAAAATGATTTTCTTATTATTATAGGGAACAGTTTACAATCAATCGGTGCTTTTTTAGGAGTAGAAGCAGCTTTGATGGATATAAATGTACTACAGAAAATTATTATATTAGGTAACTCCATGCAAAGTTTAGGAGCTGGATTACAAGCGTATCAAGGCGTTTCAAATTTATTGAAAGATGAGAGAGAAAATGAAGATAGTATTTTTGATAAGAAGGATGAGAGAATAATTGCACTCATTGGTATTTGGATACAAGCGCTTGGAACGTTAATTTCTGCAATTGGAGTAACTGCAATAGAGGAAGAAAATAGGCTAGCAAACAATGAAAAGTCTGAAATACTTATATAAGTAGAAGGAGAGACATTGATTTTAGAGGCAAGTTAAGATTAAAATAGTAGTAGGTTTCTTTGCGTATATTTTGAAAAGTGATATATAAAATACAAAATAAGGAGTTTTCAAGGGATGATGTATTTATTAGCAATTTTTCTTCCGCCTGTTGCTGTATTATTTTGTGGAAAACCAATTCAGGCAATAATAAATTTCATATTAACACTAATATTTTGGGTTCCAGGAGTTATACATGCAATTCTTGTAGTGCATGATAAAAAAGCTGATCGGCGTTTGAAAAAACAAATTCAAGCATATGATGAAATTAATAAGAGGAATCGAAGGTAATTTATCTGTAAAATATTTTTTAAAAAAAGGAGGATTAACCTCCTTTTTTTAGTGGGTGTTAAGTTTAAATTTTTGTGTGGCGGAAAGAATTTTTAATGTAAGTTTTATGATAATAACTTTTAGATTGTGCATGTAATAGGCCAGTATAGATACTTTCTGGTACATTAAAGAAATCGTACATACCATTCTTTAATTGGATTCGCAAAATCATAGAAAAAGGATTGTAGCCAACAGCAACTATATTTTTTGAAATCACGGGAGATAGCTTCATCATTACGCAACTCCTCACTTTTCATTTTTAATAATTTCTTGTAGATGTTGAGGTTATGAAGTTGAAATCCTTATAATTTAAGAGGTATTATACTTATATGCAATATATTAAATGTTTGTTATACGTAATTATAAGGAAGTTCACACGAAGTACATATCGTTGTGCTATTTTTATTTCACCTTTGATTTATAAATAAGAAAATATTGACCATTTGAAAAAAAGGTATATTATTTATACGAGGTATTAAAAATTCACTTTTTACATTCTATGCTTAAAGGGGCAGCGTTATTAGGAAAAATAGAAGTGAAAATAGTTTGTATAAGAAGTATTCTAAAAATTATAATCTGTGAATTGGGAAAATATTGAATGCTCCAGGTCAATATACTTTCTTAATCAAATTCATTTTAGAAAGTGACCTCAATATTTTTAAGTAAATCAACGGGAGAATTGAAAGGCAGGAGAAAGTAACATGTCAGAAAATTATCGTTCTCGAGAGGAACGACGACAAGTTAAAAAGAAAAAACAGCCAGCGTCTAAAACACAAAAACCAAAAGGTAAAACATCATTCTTTCGCAAGTTTTTAATTACTTGTTTATTACTTGGTATTGTTGGTTTAGTGGCGGGGGTTGCTACCTTTTTTGTAATGATTAAGGATGCACCAAAACTTGAGAAAGCAAAACTTGTTAATCCGTTATCCTCAAAAATTTATGATAAAAACGGGGATTTGGTATATGAATATGGAAAAGAAAAAAGGACGAATGTTACGTATGAGCAAATACCTAAATTAGTAGAAAATGCATTTTTAGCGACAGAAGATTCACGTTTTTATGAGCATAGCGGAGTAGATTTTAAAGGTACTGCCCGTGCTGTTCTAGTAAGTCTTAAAGGAGATTATGGTTCTCAAGGTGGAAGTACGATAACACAGCAAGTTATTAAAAACTACTTCTTATCAATGGACAAAACACCAAAGCGTAAGGCACAAGAAATATATTTAGCTTATAAGCTAGAACAACAGTATTCAAAACATGAGATATTAGAGATGTACTTAAATAAAATTAACTTAGGAAACCGTTCATATGGGATCGCAACAGCAGCACAAAACTACTATGGTAAAGAATTGAAGGACTTAACATTACCAGAAGTTGCGATGCTTGCAGGTTTACCGAAAGCACCGAATAACTATGATCCAACGAAAAAAGAAAATGTTCAAAAAGCAACAGAAAGAAGAAATGTTGTTCTAAACTTAATGAATCGACATGGATATATAACAAAACAGGAAATGGAAGAAGCATCAAAAGTTGACGTAGAAAAGGGACTCAAGCCTGCAACTCAACTACAAACAATGCCATATCCTGCATTTATGGATGCAGTTGTGAAAGAAGTAGAAAAAGAATTGCCAGATGCTAATATAGGTTCTGACGGTTTAGAAATTTATACAACGTTAGATCCGAAAGCACAGAAACTTGCTGATAATATTTTAAATAATAATATCATTGATTATCCGAACGATAAATTCCAAGGTGCATTTACATTTATGGATACGAAAACAGGAGAAGTTCGTGCTATAGGTAGTGGCCGTGGAGAAAATAAAGCTGTATTTAAAGGACACAATATGGCAATTGAATTAGATCGTGCAGCTGGTTCAACGATGAAGCCGATTTTCGACTACGCTCCTGCAATTGAATATTTAAAATGGGCTACGTACCATCAAATTGATGACTCTCCATTTAAGTATTCAACGGGACAAGAAGTACGAAATTCAGATAGAAGTCACATGGGTCCAATTACAATGCGTGTAGCATTAGAAAAGTCACGAAATATCCCAGCAATTAAGACTGCGAAAGAAGTCGGAATTAATAAATCAAAAGACTTCTCTGAGAAATTAGGCATTACATTTAATGCAGCACCGACTGAATCAACAGCGATTGGTACAAATGAAGTATCACCAACTGAAATAGCGGGCGCTTATGCGGCATTTGGTAATGATGGTAAATATACGAAACCGCATTTTGTTAAGAAAGTCGTTTATCCAGATGGTAAGTCACAAAGTTTTGGACAAAAACCAAAACAAGTTATGACAGATTCTACAGCATATATGATTACAGATATGCTTCGTTCTGTAGTTAGATCAGGTACTGGTACATCTGCAAATGTAGCATCTTTAGATGTAGCTGGAAAAACGGGTACGACAAACTACTCATCAAAACAATTAGCTCAATATAAAATTCCAGAAAGTGCAACTCGTGATAGTTGGTTTGCTGGATATACACCGCAATATACGATGGCAGTATGGACTGGGTATATGAAAGATGGCAAAGACGAGTATATTAGTAGTAAAAATACGAAAATTGCACAGTTGATCTTTAAAGAAATGATGAGCGAAATGGCTACAGATAAATCACGCTTTAAAATGCCAAGTAGCGTCATTCAAGAAGGTAGTGAGCTACGTATAAAAGGTGAAAAACGTGATTCATCGCCAAATACTAGCGTACCGGATACAACGGAGCAACCAAAACAAGATCAACAGCAAAAAACTGAAGAAGAGAAAAAGCAAGAAGAATTAAAGAAACAAGAAGAACTGAAAAAACAAGAAGAACAAAAGAAACAAGAGGAACTTAAGAAGCAAGAAGAACAAAAGAAACTAGAAGAGCAAAAGAAACAAGAAGAAGAAAAGAAACAAAATGAACAAAATAACGGAGGAGGCCAAGGAACGACACCTCCAGCGAATAACGGAGGAGGCCAAGGAACGACACCTCCAGCGAATAACGGAGGAGGTCAAGGAACGACACCTCCAGCGAATAACGGAGGAAACCAAGGAACGACACCTCCAGCAAATAGCGGAGGAGGTCAAGGAACGACACCTCCAGCGAATAATGATGGAGGTCAAGGAACTCCAACCCCACCTGCAACAGTACAACCAAATAATGGTGGAAATGCAGGAGAGGTTCCTGCCAATAATGGACAATAAGAAAAATTTATAGAAAAGTTTTCAAAAAAGCACTTAAGATTTGTGGGAATTTACAATCTTAAGTGCTTTTTTCATTTTGCTATAGAAAATTTTATGTTAAGGGCCGGATAGAAGAAAAAGAGTGAATGTAGTTTATGTGAAATGTAACGTAAAGAGAGAAATGATTGTATGTATGGGTTATTCCGGAAAGGGACTAACTGTAATGGATTACATAAAGCATTAAATAAGTGGGAATTATATTCAAGTCTTTAATAAATGTCTTTCTTTAACGGTTACTTTCGTTTGGAAAACAATAAAAAAGTCGAATTTCTTATTTAAGAAATTCGACTTTTTATGTTGAAACTGGATTAAAGGTTCGCTTTATTAAGATGTAGGGTAATACAGTGATAGCTATTAAATGTTAAACGTACCATAAAAATTTTGGAAATAAATTGAAGGGAAATGATAAAAGACTTGAGTCGGAGGTAGTGGAGGATAACTATGGCTATAAATGGTAGTACTACTTGGGTGTGCACCATGATGCCAAAATGAGGGGGTAACTTGACCGGGAATTTGATATTGTTGCCAAGTTGCGGGAAGTTCAATTCCTACATCGGAGCTAGCTGTATGAACTGCAGGAACATGTATCCCAGGAGTCGAAGGAACTACGGCAGTTACTCTTAATGATACCCACATAAAATATTCACTCCTAAGTTGTGTTAATAAATTAGTATATTCTTTTCACACGTATAAAGGTACATATATAGGACTTTCGTTTAAAACATGCGTACAAAGTCTTAAGACTAATGTAAGCTGATGGTGGACTATTTAATATGAAAAGATACGTCTATTTGCGGAGGGAAAAGAGATCAATAAAATGTACAATGAGGTTGTTAATCGTAATATTTTACGAGTGTATGGAGGTATTTTTATGGAACGATTATGGACGAAATCATTTATTAAAATGACTTTCGCAATGTTATTTTTATTTACAGGATTTTATTTACTTGTTCCAACGCTACCGCTCTTTATTAAAGAGATAGGTGGCAATGAATCGCAAGTTGGACTCATGATGGGGATGTTTACGATAGCTGCTGTAGTAATACGACCGATTATTGGAGGAATGCTAGATCAATATGGTAGAAGATCCTTTATTATTTTCGGACTTATCTTTTTTGGATTAACGATGTATTCCTATAATATAGCATCGACTATTGTCCTTTTAGCTGTTTTACGTGTTATTCACGGAGTAACATGGGCTGTTTCTACAACAGCTGTTGGAACAGCAATAACTGATATTATTCCAGATTCACGCCGTGGAGAAGGAATGGGCTGGTACGGGATGGCGATGACAATTGCAATGGCCATCGGACCTATGATTGGATTATGGGTTGTGCAAAATTATTCATTTAATGGTCTATTTTTATTAGCGACGTTGTTATCTTTTATGGCAGTCGTATTATCACTAATAACGAAGATGCCATTTACGCTACAAAAAGAAAAAGGAAAAATTCAGCTATTTGAGAAATCCGTATTAACAATCACGATTGTAGTATTCTTTTTATCGTTTGCATATGGAGGAATAACAACCTTTTTACCGTTATTTGCATCATCAATTCATGTAAATCCGGGAACTTTCTTTCTTGTATATGCAATTGCATTAACAATTGTAAGACCAATTTCAGGGAAACTATTAGATAAGTGTGGAGAAGTATTCATCATACTCCCAGCATTATGTATTCCTATTTTAGCTATAGTTGTTTTAACTATTTCAAATGGTTTGATAGGTGTAATTATCGCAGCAACATTATACGGTATTGGATTTGGTTCAGCGCAGCCAGCTTTGCAAGCGGCAATGCTTACAATTGTCGATCCGAGTAAAAGAGGAGTTGCAAATGCTTCATTTTTTACAGCGTTTGATTTAGGAATCGGGTTAGGTGCTATTGTACTTGGAGTTGTTTCACAAATGTTTGGTTATCGTATTTTATTTTCAGGGAGTGCAATTTCAGCATTGATAGCCTTAATTATTTTCGTCTTCTTTGTAAAACAACGATTAGGAAAAAAAGAGTTTGTGTAAACTGGAGGAATAAAGCTGGAAATTTCAATTGATCGTAAAGCTCTGCAATGGTTCCAGGAAGAATTACGTATAAAGCACGGTGAATCTGTACGTGTTACTGTAAGGTACGGAGGGGATAGTTCAATTCAGCCCGGATATTCTTTAGGGGTTGTTGCTGAGAAACCAGATGGAGAAATAGTGTCAGTTGAGAAGGAAGGTATTATATTTTTTGTAGATTGTGATGATCTTTGGTATTTTCAAAACTATGATTTATTTGTAAGTTATCATGAGGAAATGGAAGAAATTCAATTTAATTATGTAAAATAATAACTTTATTAAAAATGAATAAGTTTTATATAAAAATTATATTTAAGAGATAGTGAAATAAATATCATATAGTAACGAGCTGTATTTATGTATAGCTCGTTTTTTTTATTTCTCAAATAAAATTAGAATAATTGTATATTTGGCGGTGTTATATGAAAAATCTTTATATCTTGTTTTTTAAAATACGCAAAGAAGTCTATTCTTTCTTTATAAAACATAAGAATTATTTTCAAAAAATTGTATTGTTACAGTAAGAAAAGTGTAGGAAACTTATCATTATAAAATAAATTGAAATCTTCTAAAAACTCTGATACATTGAAGTAGAAATGTAGTTTCACAATATTGTAAAGGCTTACAGTTATGTGCACGAAGATCTATTAGGATTGGAGGAAATAATGATGAAAGCTGAAGAAAAATTTTCCCCGGGATTAGATGGTATAGTGGCAGCGGAGACGAAAATTTCGTTTCTTGACACAGTAAAAGGTGAAATTGTAATTCAAGGGTATGACTTAATCGAACTCTCAAAAACAAAAGAGTATTTAGACATTGTGCACCTTTTATTGGAGGAACACCTACCGAATGAAGATGAAAAAGCAACACTTGAAAAGAAACTAAAAGAAGAATATGCAGTACCAGAAGGTGTATTCAACGTACTAAAGGCATTGCCTAAAGAGACGCATCCCATGGATGGATTACGTACAGGTGTGTCAGCGTTAGCTGGTTACGATAATGATATCGAAAACCGCTCGTTAGAAGTGAATAAAAGCCGAGGGTACAAGCTGTTAAGTAAAGTGCCAAACATTGTAGCGAATAGCTATCATATTTTAAATAATGAGGAGCCAATTGAACCTCTTAAAGAATTATCTTATAGTGCGAATTTCTTCTATATGTTAACTGGTAAAAAACCAACTGAACTTGAGGAAAAGATCTTTGATCGTTCCCTTGTTTTATATAGTGAGCATGAAATGCCAAACTCTACATTTACAGCTCGCGTTATTGCATCAACACAATCAGATTTATACGGTGCTTTAACAGGTGCAGTTGCATCTTTAAAAGGAAGTTTACATGGCGGTGCAAATGAAGCGGTTATGTACATGCTTTTAGAAGCTGGTAATGTTGAGAAATTTGAAGAGTTATTACAGAAGAAACTATATAACAAAGAAAAAATTATGGGCTTTGGACACCGTGTTTATATGAAGAAGATGGATCCAAGAGCACTTATGATGAAGGAAGCTTTAAAACAGTTATGTGATGTAAAAGGTGATTATACACTATATGAAATGTGTGAAGCTGGAGAAAAGATTATGGAAAAAGAAAAAGGAATTTATCCAAATCTTGATTATTATGCAGCTCCAGTATATTGGATGCTAGGTATTCCAATTCAACTTTATACACCAATCTTCTTTAGCTCTAGAACAGTGGGGTTATGTGCGCACGTTATTGAGCAACATGCAAATAATCGTTTGTTCCGTCCACGTGTAAATTATATTGGCGAGCGACATGTACTTAGTAAATAAGAACAACTGGGGAGTTGTTAGCGCCGCCCGCCAGATGGGTGTTTGACCGACACCCATCATTAATAATAACGAATTTTCGACAGAAAGGGAAGGATAGCATGATTAAAACAAATGAAATTAAGCAAAAAGATGCATTATTAGAAGAGATTACCGATTATGTATTAAATAAAGAGGTTACTAGTGCAGAAGCATTCAGTACAGCTCGTTACGTATTACTTGATACACTTGGATGTGGAATTTTAGCACTGCAATATCCAGAATGTACGAAATTACTAGGACCAGTTGTGCCAGGAACAATCGTGCCAAATGGTACACGTGTACCAGGTACGTCTTATGTACTAGATCCAGTAAAAGGTGCATTTAATATCGGATGTATGATCCGTTGGTTAGACTATAACGATACTTGGCTTGCAGCAGAGTGGGGACATCCATCTGATAACCTAGGCGGAATTTTAGCGGTTGCAGATTATATTAGCCGTGTTCGTATTTCAGAAGGAAAAGAAGCTTTAAAAGTACGTGAAGTATTAGAAATGATGATTAAAGCACATGAGATTCAAGGCGTGCTCGCTTTAGAAAACAGCTTAAACAGAGTTGGTCTTGACCATGTATTATATGTAAAAGTAGCAACAACTGCAGTAGTTGCGAAAATGCTTGGCGGAACACGTGAAGAAATCTTTAATGCATTATCACATGCGTGGATTGATAATTCTAGTCTTCGTACATATCGTCATGCTCCAAATACGGGCTCACGTAAATCATGGGCTGCAGGTGACGCAACGAGCCGCGGTGTTCATCTTGCAATGACTGCTCTAAAAGGTGAAATGGGTTATCCAACGGCCCTATCTGCACCAGGATGGGGATTCCAAGATGTATTATTCAATAAACAGGAATTAAAATTAGCAAGACCACTAGAGTCATATGTAATGGAAAATGTATTATTTAAAGTGTCATATCCAGCAGAATTCCATGCACAAACGGCTGCAGAATGTGCAGTGAAGTTGCATCCGGAAATTAAAGAGAGATTAGATGAAATTGACCGTATTACAATTACAACTCATGAATCAGCAATTCGTATTATTGATAAAGAAGGTCCATTAAATAACCCAGCTGATCGTGATCATTGCTTACAATACATTACGGCAATTGGTTTATTAAAAGGAGATATCGTTGCAGACGATTATGAAGATGCAGTAGCAAACGATCCACGTGTAGATGAATTACGTAATAAGATGGTTGTTGTTGAAAACAAACAGTACAGTTTAGATTACCTTGACCCGAACAAGCGCTCAATCGCCAACGCTGTTCAAGTTCACTTTAAAGATGGCACAGTAACAGAAAATGTGGAATGTGAATATCCACTTGGTCACCGTTTCCGTAGAGACGAAGCAATCCCAAAAGTTGTTCAAAAGTTCACTGCAAATATGGCAGGTCATTATTCTAGTAAGCAACAAGAACAAATTCATGAAGTTTGTTTAAATGAAGAAAAACTAGAAAATATGAATGTAAACGAATTTGTAGATCTATTCTTAATTTAATAATAGGGGGAATTTAGAATGGCTTGGGTTGTGAAAAAGCAGTCAACACAAGAGGAGCTTGCGAATCGATTCCGAGCTTTAGTAGAAGCAAATGAAATTTTGCAAATTCCAGGTGCTCATGATGCAATGGCGGCTTTAGTTGCAAAAAATACAGGTTTTTCAGCTCTTTATTTATCCGGAGCTGCTTATACTGCAAGTAAAGGGTTACCAGATTTAGGTATCGTGACGTCTACTGAAGTGGCTGAGAGAGCAAGAGATTTAGTAAGAGCTACAGACTTACCTGTTCTTGTTGACATTGATACAGGATTTGGTGGTGTACTAAATGTAGCGAGAACAGCTGTAGAAATGATGGAAGCGAAAGTAGCAGCTGTCCAAATTGAAGATCAGCAATTACCAAAAAAATGTGGACATTTAAATGGTAAGAAACTTGTTACTACAGAAGAATTGGTTCAAAAAATTAAAGCAATTAAAGAAGTTGCACCGAGCTTATACATTGTAGCACGTACTGATGCTCGCGGCGTTGAAGGATTAGATGAAGCAATTGAAAGAGCAAATGCATATGTAAAAGCCGGTGCAGATGCAATTTTCCCTGAAGCGCTTCAATCAGAGGAAGAATTCCGTCTATTTAATAGTAAGGTAAATGCACCTTTACTTGCGAATATGACTGAATTCGGAAAAACTCCATATTATAGTGCAGAGGAATTTGCGAATATGGGCTTTCAAATGGTTATTTATCCTGTAACTTCACTTCGCGTTGCAGCGAAAGCGTATGAAAATGTGTTTACTTTGATTAAAGAAACAGGTTCTCAAAAAGATGCACTTTCTAATATGCAAACGAGAAGTGAATTATACGAAACAATTTCATATCATGACTTTGAAGAGTTAGATACTGGTATTGCAAAAACAGTATTATCAGAAGATCAATAGATAAAGCAGTGAAGGCGATGAAAATACATCTTTGGCAAAATAAAATGCTTGATGTGAAAAATCATCGCCTTCTATTTTCAAAAAAAGATATTCCACTCATCGTAGACGAGCATAAGCAAAAAGCTATGAAAGCCGAATGATAGGGGGATACATATGGAGAAAACGAAGTTACCATGGGATGAATTTTTTTCACTCAATAAAGATATAAATCATACTTACTTTACACCAGAAGATTTTTCAGGTGATGAAGATTTAATCGCAAAAACGACAGAACAATTCGTTAAACAAGAAATTGTTCCACAAATGGAGAATATTGAACAACATAACTATAAAGTTTCTCGTCAATTATTTGAGAAAGCTGGGGAACTTGGATTATTAGGCATTGAGGTACCAGAAGATTATGGCGGGTTCGAGTTAGGAAAGGCTGTCTCAGGTCTTGTAGCAGAGAAAATGGGTTACGCTGGTGCATTTAGCGTTTCATTTAATATACACGCTGGTGTCGGTACATTGCCTTACATATATTACGGAACGAAAGAACAGAAAGAAAAATATTTACCAAAAATCGCATCGGGAGAATGGATTGGGGCTTATGCTTTAACTGAGCCAAATGCTGGTTCGGATGCATTAAGTGCAAAAACGAGCGCAGTATTGAATGAAGAGGGAACAGCTTGGAAGTTAAATGGTGAGAAGCAATGGATTACAAATGCTCATATGGCAGATGTATACGTTGTTTTTGCGAAGACAAATAAAGGAATGACAGCATTTATTGTCGAAAGAACATGTGAAGGTGTATCCATTGGGTTAGAAGAAAAGAAAATGGGTATTAAAGGTTCTTCAACGGCGACTCTTATTTTAGAAGATGTTGTCATCCCTGTTGAAAATGTTTTAGGGGAAGTTGGGAAAGGGCATCACGTAGCTCTTAATATTCTTAACTTTGCTAGACTTAAACTTGCTTTTGGAAATATTGGAACAGCAAAACAAGCAATTGGTTTGTCGGTTCAATATGGAAAAGAGCGAAAACAGTTCCAAACGGAATTAGTAGACTTTACGATGATTCAAGAGAAAATTGCAAATATGATCATTGCTACATATGGAGCCGAAAGTGCAGCTTACCGTACAGCAGGTGTAATTGATGAAGCAATTCATGAGAGCGATGAAGATCTTATGAAAAAAATGTCTCAATTTGCAATTGAATGTGCACTAAATAAAGTAAATGCTTCTGAAACACTTGCTTATATTGTAGATGAAGCTGTACAAATTCATGGTGGTTACGGTTATATGCAAGAGTACGAGGTAGAACGATTGTATCGTGATGCTAGAATTAGTCGTATTTTTGAAGGAACGAACGAAATTAATAGATTAACAGTTGCCAAAATGTTAATGAAGCAAATCGAACAATTAGAAGATACTGAAGTAGAAAGTGATGTAGCAAATGTCGAAAGAAACCATCGTTACATTTTATTAGCGAAAAAATTGTTGAAACAATCTTTGAAAACGCTCTTTAAAACTCCAAGTCTAAAAATCGACCAAGAACAAGAATATTCACGTGTAATATCAAATATGTTGACGGACGTGTACGTCATGGAATCAGCGTTTTTACGTACGAGAAAAGCAGTAAGTAAAAATGGTGAGGAAAAAGAACGTACGAAGCAACAAATAACGGATGTTATTTGTGAAGAAGGATATCGTAAAGTAGAAGAAGCGGCGATTTCTGTACTTTCAGCGGCTGTCACAGAAGAAAAAGATAGACATGTGATTTTAGCTGAAATCCGTCAATTATTAGTACCTTTATACACGAACGTATTTATGAAGAAGAGAGAAATTGCGAAAGCTATTATAAATCGTGGGAAATATATTGTGTAAATAGGAGGAAAGCGATATGAAAAAGATTGGTTTTATCGGTTTAGGTAACATGGGTCTTCCGATGTCAAAAAATCTAGTTAAATCAGGTTACACGGTATATGGCGTGGACTTAAATAAAGAGGCAGAAGCGTCCTTTGAAAAAGAAGGCGGAATTATCGGTCTATCAATCTTAAAACTAGCAGAAACATGTGATGTAGTTTTTACAAGTTTACCTTCACCTCGTGCTGTTGAAGCGGTATATTTTGGAGCAGAAGGATTATTTGAAAATGGTCACTCGAATGTAGTTTTCATTGATACAAGTACGGTATCGCCGCAGTTAAACAAACAATTAGAGGAAGTTGCAAAGGAAAAGAAAGTAGACTTTTTAGCAGCACCTGTGAGTGGTGGAGTAATCGGAGCCGAAAACCGTACATTAACGTTTATGGTTGGTGGATCAAAAGAGGTATATGAGAAAACGGAATCTATCATGGGCGTACTAGGCGCGAACATTTTCCACGTTAGTGAGCAGATTGATAGTGGTACAACTGTTAAGTTAATTAATAACTTATTAATTGGTTTTTATACAGCTGGAGTGAGTGAAGCTTTAACATTAGCGAAAAAGAACAATATGGATTTAGATAAAATGTTTGATATTTTAAATGTAAGTTACGGTCAAAGTAGAATTTATGAACGTAATTTTAAAAGTTTTATAGCACCTGAAAACTACGAGCCAGGATTTACTGTGAACTTATTGAAGAAAGATTTAGGATTTGCAGTTGACTTAGCTAAGGAAAGCGAACTCCATTTACCGGTAAGCGAAATGTTATTAAACGTATATGACGAAGCTAGTCAAGCTGGATATGGTGAAAACGATATGGCTGCTTTATATAAGAAAGTTAGCGAGCAATTAATTTCTAATCAAAAATAAATTATACAAAGGAGAGAATACAATGATTACAACTGAAATTAAACGAGTAAAAAATCACATTAACGGTGAGTGGGTTGAATCGACAGGTACGGAAGTAGAAGCAGTTCCAAATCCAGCGACTGGAAAAATTATCGCTTACGTTCCACTATCTCCAAAAGAAGATGTTGAAAAAGCTGTTGAAGCGGCAAAAGCAGCATTTGAAACGTGGTCTAAAGTACCAGTTCCGAATCGTTCAAGAAATTTATATAAATATTTACAGCTATTACAAGAAAACAAAGATGAGCTTGCGAAAATCATTACGCTAGAGAATGGTAAGACGCTAACGGATGCAACAGGTGAAGTACAGCGTGGTATTGAAGCAGTGGAACTTGCAACATCGGCACCTAATTTAATGATGGGTCAAGCGCTGCCGAATATTGCTAGTGGAATTGATGGATCAATTTGGCGCTACCCAATCGGAGTTGTTGCTGGTATTACGCCGTTTAACTTCCCAATGATGATTCCGTTATGGATGTTCCCACTTGCAATTGCTTGCGGTAATACATTCGTATTAAAAACATCGGAAAGAACGCCACTTTTAGCGGAGCGACTTGTAGAATTATTCTATGAAGCAGGTTTCCCAAAAGGCGTATTAAATTTAGTACAAGGCGGAAAAGATGTTGTAAATAGCATTTTAGAAAATAAAGATATTCAAGCTGTTTCGTTCGTCGGTTCTGAGCCAGTAGCTCGTTACGTATATGAAACAGGTACGAAACACGGAAAACGTGTACAAGCGTTAGCGGGTGCAAAAAACCATGCGATTGTAATGCCAGATTGCAATCTTGAGAAAACAGTACAAGGTGTAATTGGATCTGCATTTGCAAGTAGTGGAGAGCGCTGCATGGCATGCTCAGTAGTAGCAGTAGTGGATGAAATTGCTGATGAATTCATTGATGTATTAGTAGCAGAAACGAAAAAATTAAAAGTAGGCGATGGCTTTAACGAAGATAACTATGTTGGACCATTAATTCGTGAATCTCATAAAGAGCGTGTTTTAGGCTATATTAATAGTGGTGTAGCAGATGGGGCAACTTTATTAGTAGATGGCCGTAAAATTAATGAAGAAGTTGGAGAAGGTTATTTTGTAGGTGCGACAATCTTTGATGGCGTGAATCAAGAAATGAAAATTTGGCAAGATGAAATTTTTGCTCCAGTATTAAGCATTGTACGTGTTAAAGATTTAGAAGAAGGTATTAAACTAACAAATCAATCTAAATTTGCAAATGGTGCGGTTATTTATACGTCAAATGGTAAACATGCACAAACATTCCGTGATAACATCGATGCTGGTATGATTGGTGTAAATGTAAATGTTCCAGCACCAATGGCATTCTTCGCATTTGCAGGAAATAAAGCTTCATTCTTTGGTGATTTAGGTACAAATGGTACAGATGGCGTTCAATTCTATACACGTAAAAAAGTTGTAACTGAGCGCTGGTTTTAATAAAGAGTAGACTGTCAAATTAGTTGTGAAATGAAAAACACCACTATTAATAGTGGTGTTTTTCGTTTTTATCAATTACTTTTTTCAAAAGCTAGTTTAACACCAAATCCAATTAGGACGATTCCTGTTAGCCCTTGAATATAACGTTGCGTTTTCGGTTTTTTCATAAAAGCACTAATTTTATCAATTAAAAATATATAAAACGCAAACCAAAAGGCGGTTAAAACGAGGTAAGTAAGGCCCATTACAAGAAGTTGAATAAATGTATTATGATTTGGATTTAAAAATTGCGGTAAAAAAGTTAAAAAGAAGACTGCTATCTTAGGATTTAATAAATTCGTTAGAAATCCTTGGCGAAAGCAAGAAGTATGTTTGTTTTCATTATTTAAAGATATATCATTTGTATCTACGCCTTCTTTATTTCTTACTGCTAAAAGGGCTTTAATACCGATATATATTAAATAGAGAGCCCCAACGTACTTGAAAATAGAAAATAAAAGAGCTGACTTTACAATAAGTGCAGAAAGACCAATTACAGCAGCTAAAGTATGAATTAATAGCGCGATACATGTACCGAACACTGTTTTTACTCCACCGACTTTACCGGCAATCAATGTATTTTTCGTAGCCATTGCTGTATCTGGACCAGGTAAAATGATAAGACAAATAGACATAATGATGAAAAGAAGATAATTTTCTATCATAGCCGTCCCTCCTTTTTATTTTTAGAATATTTGATTAAAATTAGTGTAGCACAAAAGTGGATTTAATAAAATTAAATCTTATTAAAAATCATTAAATAAAAAGGCTATATAGTAGCTGTAATTACACTACTATATAGCCTCGATTTTATCCCGCTATTTGCGGGTAGTAAGATTTCCACCGCACAAGATTTAGCTGAAGCAAAGAAGTTAGGTGGGGGATGAACAAAACACCCACGCATTACAGTTTCATTTTATGCATTAAGTAAGTTAAAGAAACGATTCACATCTTCTTCTGAAACGTCACTTAACTGTTTATATTTATAGTTCGGATTTTGATCTTTATCAACGACAACGGAGCGTACTCCTTCGAAGAAATCTTCATGTCTCATGAAATTTTTAGCAAGTATAAGGTCCGTAGCGAAGCATTCTTCAACGGATTTATCTTGTCCATCAATAAACTGTTTTAAGGTTACTTTTAGTGAAATAGGGGATTTTGATAACAGTGTTTCTTTTGTTTTTAGAGCAAAGGAACTTTCATCTTTCTCCAATGAATGGATGATTTCTTCAATTGTATCGAAAGCAAAATGTGAATTGATTGCTTCTAATGAAGGAGTCAGCTCGCTTTCTAAGTTTGGAGCAGTTGCAAATGTACGAATAACTTCTTTTAAATTAGTATGTACATCATCTTCTTTATGCCAATTTACACTTTCAAGTTCAGTAAGAAACTCTGGTAATGAATCAGATGTCATAAAGTAATCAGCAGCATTAATAAATAATACGTCAGAAGCTTTTAAAATAGATGCTGTTAAAGCAACGAAGCGTCCTGTATATCCAGGTGCTTTATTTAAGAAATATGCAGCTCCGACGTCTGGGAAGAAGCCGATATTCATCTCTGGCATTGCCCATTTCGTACGCTCAGTTACAATGCGATACTTCGCACCATTTGTAAGACCGACACCACCGCCCATTACAATTCCATCTAAACAAGCAATAATCGGTTTTGTATATTGATAAATATATGTATCAATTTCATACTCTTCTTCAAAAAAACGTTCTGCATGTTGCAATGCCACTTCATTGGAACGCGCTTCATAAAGAGTTTTAATGTCGCCGCCTGCACAAAAACCTTTTGTGCCAGCACCTTTTAACACGATAAGTGCAATACGCTCATCGTGTTCCCACTCTTTAAGTTTTTGTCCGATAGGTTGTAACATGTCATAAGATAAAGAATTAAGTGCTTTTGGACGGTTTAAAGTAATTGTTGCAACGCCGTTTTCACTAATAGAAAATAAAACGTGTTCAGTCATAATGCATCCTCCCTTACATATCTTCTTATTCTTAATTCTTGATATGTACTGAAATGTCCTTTATAAATTTTGTCAAAAGTTGACGGTAAATATTAATTTGGTCACCGCATATTTTGACGAGTTATCTTTGCAGGATTTCAGAGACTAAGGGGGAATATTACAACATTACTGTAAGTGTAATTATTTGAAGTTATAATAATAAAAGCGCTATTATATAGGTGTGAATTGTTCATTATCAATTCTAAAAAGAGTGTTTGAAGAAAAAATGAATCGTACAATTGTAATAAAAAACTTTACACTGAATTAGAAATAGAGAAAGGAGAAATCGGAATGCCAGGACCTTTACTATTGTCGGTTATTATTTTGTCTTTTTTAATGATAGGAATAACGCAGTATTTTCATCATACAGATACGACAGAAGAAGTGAAGGATAAAGTACGTCTCGTATTTCCGATTTTTATAATATCTATTTCATTCTGTATTTTATTAAATAAAGATGGGTACATTGTCGCAGTGTTCTCATTTTTCGTCGCAATCGTTTTAATTACCGTTCTATATTATGTAATGAAAGACTTTATACAAAAATAAAGATGTCACAATAGACATTTTTATTTTGGGGAAAATATAAAATTTCACATACCGTATTTTATATAAAATACATAAAACATATAACAATAGAAAAGTGTGTACTTTGCTGTGTATGTACTTGTCAATCTTGCATAGCCACTATACTATTAAAATGTAGAGATTATAAAAAGGGGTTGTATCTATCATGAAATTTGAGATGCACACAAAAATTATTTCAAATGAAAAAGAAGTAAGATTACATATTGAAGAAAATATATTTCAATTAATATTGGATGGTTATCACTTATTTACAATTCAAGAAATATTGCCTTTATATAAA
Organism: Bacillus sp. D48C; assembly: GCF_053345735.1. Taxonomy (NCBI): domain Bacteria; kingdom Bacillati; phylum Bacillota; class Bacilli; order Caryophanales; family Bacillaceae; genus Bacillus; species Bacillus sp. D48C. The sequence continues at coordinate 45,520 of NZ_JBKFAQ010000013.1, read as the reverse complement.
TCAAATGAAGAAAGAATTGGAAGTGCAACGATATTGAAGCTAGAGTGGGAGAACGGAAAAACTACAATAAACTATCAACTCGTTTCACTAAAATCAGTAAATTAAAAGGAGTAGAAAAATATGAAGTTATTTCATACAGCGGATTGGCATTTAGGTAAGCTTGTTCATGGCGTGTATATGACTGAAGACCAAAAGATTGTATTAGATCAGTTTGTACAGGCGGTTGAAGAAGAAAAACCAGATGCCGTAATTATTGCAGGGGATTTATATGACCGAGCAATTCCACCTACAGAAGCAGTAGACTTATTAAATGATGTGCTGCAAAAAATAGTTATTGAATTACAAACACCAGTTATTGCAGTAGCTGGTAATCATGATAGTCCGGATCGTATCCATTTTGGAAGTGGTTTAATGAAAAAACAGGGATTACATATTGTAGGTCAATTTCAATTCCCGTATGAACCTGTCGTACTAAATGATGAATATGGAGAGGTTCACTTCCATCTAATACCGTATGCAGACCCAAGCATAGTTAGACACGTGTTGAAAAATGAAGACGTACGTTCTCATGATGATGCGATGCGCATTTTTATGAATGAGCTCTCTGAAACGATGGATAAAGAAGCTAGACATGTATTTGTTGGACATGCATTTATAACTTCTTCAGGAGAAGCGGAGGAGAATACAAGTGATGCAGAACGACCACTTTCAATTGGTGGTGCTGAATATGTAAATAGTCATTATTTTGATAAGTTTCATTACACAGCGCTTGGACATTTACATCAAGCGCATTTTGTACGTAATGAGACGATTCGATATTCTGGTTCACCACTTGCCTATTCTATTTCTGAAGAGAAACATAAAAAAGGTTATTACATTGTAGAAATGAATGAAACCGGTGAAGTAGCAATTGAAAAAAGGTTACTTTTACCACGTCGTAAAATGCGAACAGTAGAAGCGAAAATAGATGAATTATTACAGCACCCAGTAAGTGAAGATTACGTATTTGTAAAATTATTAGACGAAAATCCTGTCTTACAGCCAATGGAGAAAATACGATCTGTATATCCAAATGCAATGCACGTTGAAAGAGCGATGCAACGGCGAGAACTCACAGATACAAATGAAGTAACTGTTTCAAGACATAAAACGGATGATTTATCTCTTTTAAAGGCTTTCTATAAAGAAATGAAAGGGTTAGATTTATCAGAAGAGAAAGAACGCCTATTTATAGATGTATTACAAACAGTGCAAGAACGGGAAGGTGAACGAGGATGAGACCGATTCAGCTTATTATGACAGCATTCGGGCCATATAAACAGAAAGAAGTAATCGATTTTGAAGATCTTGGAGAACATCGTATTTTCGCTATTTCTGGGAATACGGGAGCTGGAAAAACAACGATTTTTGATGCGATTTGTTATGTATTATATGGTGAGGCTAGCGGAGAAGAACGTAGTGATACGAGCATGCTTCGAAGTCAATTTGCTGATGATAATGTTTATACAAGTGTTGAACTAACCTTTCAGTTAAAAGGGAAACGCTATGAAATAAAACGACAACTTGGACATAAAAAACAAGGGAATAAGACTATTACAGGACATGCAGTAGAATTATATGAAGTTATTGATGGAGAAAACGTTCCAGCCGTCGATCGTTTTCATGTAACAGACGTAAACAAAAAAATGGAAGATTTAATTGGGTTAAGTAAACATCAATTTAGCCAAATTGTTATGTTACCCCAAGGGGAATTCCGAAAACTATTAACATCTGAGACGGAAAACAAAGAAGAGATTTTACGTCGTATTTTTAAAACGGATCGTTATAAATTAATGCGTGAGTTACTTGATCAAAAGAGAAAACAATGGAAAGACGTCTTGCAAGAAAAACAAAAAGAGAGAGAGCTCTATTTCCGTAATGTTTTTAAATTACCAATCCGTGATGGAGCATTATTAGAGACATTAGTGGCACAAGAACATGTAAATACGCATCAAGTAGTAGAAGCGTTAGAACAAGAAACAACCGTGTATAAGGCAGAGGTTGAGCAATTACAAGTAGAACAAGATGTTCAAACGAAGCAATTAAAGGATGCAGAAACACGTTTTCATGCAGCAAAATCTGTAAATGAGAAATTTATAGATTTACAACAAAAGAATGAGAAATATAACACTTTACAAGAGAACCGTGCAGCAATTGAAGGGAAAGAAAAATCCTTTAAACGTGCGGAACAAGCAAAACGCTTATTACCATTTGAACAATGGTATGAAGAAGCGATGCAAAATGAGCAGAAAGCTGAAAGTTTGTTAAAACAGATAATCGTCAAACAAGAACAGATAATGAATAGTTTTGAGCTTGCTCAGGAGAAGTATGAAGTAGTAAAGAATAAAGAACTTGAACGAGAAGAGGCTAAAAAACTTGTTCAAAGATTAGAAGAGTTACAAGCGATCATTGAATCATTAGCTGAGAGAAAGCTGAATTTACAAAATGCCGAAATTCAAATAGGGAAATTAAAAGAAAGTATGCAAAAGTTGGATCAACAACTAGAAGAGCATACAAGTCAAAAACAGGGAATGTCTGATGAATTGCAGCAATTAGAACAAGCACTTGAGCAATATGTAGCTAAAGTAGAAGAACTAACCAATATGCGAGAAGATGCAAAAGTTTTAAAGCAAGCATATGATGTTTGGCAAGAAAAACAAAAATTTGAGCAAGAAAAAGAAGCGGCAAATAATAAAATGCAAGTGGCAGTTCGTGCGTATGAAAACATGGAGCGCCGCTGGTTAAGTGAACAAGCTGGTATACTAGCTCTTCATTTACATGATGGTGAATCTTGTCCGGTATGTGGTAGTACGAATCACCCACAAAAAGCTACAGAGCAAAGTAATGCGATCGATGAAAAAGAGTTAAACGATTTAAGAGATAAGAAGAACATTGCTGAAAAATTAAATGTGCAAGTAGAGGAGAAATGGAATTTTTATCGACTACAATATGAACAAGTGATAGAAGAAGTTGTGAAGCGCGGCTACAACTCGGAAAAATTAGCTGAAACATATAGTGCACTTGTTCAAAAAGGAAAACAATTAGCAGCAAACGTGAATACGTTAAAAGCAAGTGAAGAAACACGTAAGCAGATTGCTGTGAACATGAAAAGCGTAGAAGAAAAAATAGAAGAACTTCAGAAACAAAAACGGGAAGTAGAAACAATGCAGCACCGTACAGAAATGGAGTGCATGCAACTTCGTACGTCATATGAACATGATAAACGAAATATTCCAGAAAACTTACAAACAGTACAAGCTTGGAAAGCACAGTTGGACCAAGCTATGCAGGAACTTAGGTTAATGGAGGACGAATGGAAGAAAGTGCAGGAAGCGTATCAGCATTGGCAAAATGAAAATATACGTATTCAAGCTGAACAGAAAGGTGCTTCTAATCAATTTGAAAGTGCAAAATTGAAGAAAGAAGAAACTTTCGCACGCTTTATGAAAGAGCTAGAACAAAGCGGGTTTACAGATCAATTCACGTATAAAGAAGCCAAATTAAGCGATGCCCAGATGGAGATGTTACAAAAAGAAATTCAAGGTTATTATTCATCTCTCGAAGTGCTTGCAAAACAAATTGAAGAGTTAAAATCAGAATTAAAATATAAAGAGTATATGGATATTACATCTTTAGGTGAACACATAAAAGAACTAGAAATTAATCTCGATATAATTAAAGAAAAACGTCAACGTGCGCAAAATGCGGTAACATATATTTCTGATTTACATGAAAACATTAGACGTATTGACGAACAAATTCACGATGAAGAGAAAGCTTTCCAAGAACTTGTTGATCTATATGAAGTAATGAAAGGTGATAACGAAAGTCGTATATCATTTGAACGTTACATCCTAATTGAGTATTTAGAACAAATTGTTCAAATCGCAAACGAACGACTACGTAAATTATCAAATGGACAATTTTATTTAAAACGAAGTGAGCGAGTTGAAAAGAGAAACCGTCAAAGTGGATTAGGATTAGATGTGTACGATGCATACACTGGTCAAACACGTGATGTAAAAACATTATCTGGCGGAGAGAAATTTAACGCATCACTTTGCTTAGCGCTAGGAATGGCAGATGTAATTCAAGCATATGAAGGTGGTATTTCCATCGAAACGATGTTCATCGATGAAGGGTTCGGTTCATTAGATGAAGAATCATTAACGAAAGCAGTAGATGCCTTAATTGACTTACAAAAATCAGGCCGATTTATCGGTGTCATTTCACACGTACAAGAGCTGAAAAACGCAATGCCGGCTGTATTAGAAGTAACGAAGCAGAAGGATGGGTGTAGTCAGACTAGGTTTGTGGTGAAGTAAGCCTAGAAAATGGAGTAGGGAACCTACCGATACTTTTAGTGTCATATGTATGAATAATAAAACGTCGTCTCTTCATTGGAGACGACGTTTTATTTTATAAAATATCTATGAATTATCTGTAGAAGGCGGCGTATTCTCTAAACGATTATAAGTTTTAAAGGCTGAAATTGCCGAGATAACTCCGCCTACTAAAAATAAAGCGGATCCTCCAACTAAGATGATACGACTGACATATGTTTCCCGTGCTTCTTCGACTTCTTCTTGTAACGCTGTAGGCATATGAATTCCCCTTTATAAAAGTTGTTTTATAAATAGTATATACAAACGCCTAAAATGTGTTAAAATAACTGATGATTTTATGCAGTGGGTAATTAGATGAGTAGGATGCGAGTGGCTAAATAAATCTTCATCACAAATTTATGCGAACTTCACATAGAGCACATATTAACATTGTATTATGTATATGTACCAAATAAATAAATAAAGTGAATGTAAGTTCTGTTTTCAAAAATTTAAAATCCTTTTATTTCTATATGAAAGTTTTAATCAAGGGTTTTAAAAAATTTGGAAATAGATCTTATGAATATGGAATTCATATAAAAGGGGAATGTCTTATGACAACATATACGAGTGAAATGAGAAAAACTTTAGTTTCAGAAGAAGATGTAGATATTTTAAAAATTATGGCGCATCCAATCCGCCTGCAAATTGTAAATGAATTAAGTACGAGAAAAACTTGTAATGTAACACAATTAACAGAGTTACTGAATATTCCGCAATCTACTGTTTCACAACATTTATCAAAAATGAAGGGTAAAGTGTTACGAGCAGAGAGAAGAGGTTTAGAAATTTATTATCATATTAACAATTTAAAAGCGAGTAAGATTGTTAATGTTTTAGGGTATATAAACTAGTGAAATATTTTTATATAAAATGGCCCCTGCTGTTGAGCAGGGGCTATTTTGTGTTGTTTTATGTATTTGTATTTAAAACTTTATAGTTTTTATGATTTACAATTGTTCGATCAAATTCAAAAGTACCACCGCTTACATTTGTAATTTCAACTAAGACCGATTCAGTATAAAGTTTTAGTACAGATCCTGTAATCTTTAAATTGTTTCGTTGAAAAAGTATAGTATCCCCTACGTTTGCTTTCATAGTACCTCCTTAAAGACAGAAATATTTTTTATTATATATATTAAACCACGGATAGATATATTAGTGAATATTTAGTTTTATTTATTGGAAAAAAATTTGTGATTTTATAAAAAATAAGGTACATCGAAGTATAAAAATTTTTTCTACTTGTAAAGGGAAATTTTAATTTAGCAATTGTATAACATGAGACATAATTTTTATAAAAGAAGATGATAAAACAGTTGTAAGTTGTATTGAAGCTAAACATTATAAAAGCTACTTATGTATTTAATCAGTAGTTTTTTGTATTTCGTCCTTCGTTTTCTGTAACTGATTCCATGTTTTTGACGCTCTATCTTGTAAGTGCTTACATAGGCGGAAACATCTTATACAATGAAGGTGTTAAATCAAAAGAGGTGACCAAAATGAACATAAAAAAAGTAAATTTAGCGAATAGCATTGAAATAGAAAGAGGAGGCGGAAAGGTATGAAAAAATCAACTGTTAATCCATGGTTTGTTGTTCTTGGCACAGTTATAGTACAGATGGGGCTTGGAACGATATATACATGGAGTTTATTCAATCAGCCTTTAGTTAGTAAATATGGTTGGAGTCTTAACGCTGTTGCGATAACTTTCTCAATTACTAGTCTTTCTTTAGCATTTTCAACTTTATTTGCGAGTAAATTGCAAGAAAAATGGGGACTTCGTAAACTTATTATGATAGCTGGATTAGCATTAGGACTAGGATTAATACTTAGTTCACAAGCGTCCTCATTAATATTGCTTTATGTACTAGCAGGAGTTGTTGTAGGTTATGCAGATGGTACAGCATATATCACTTCACTATCAAATTTAATAAAGTGGTTTCCGGAGCGTAAAGGTTTAATTGCTGGTATTTCTGTCTCTGCATATGGTTCAGGTAGCTTAATTTTTAAATATGTTAATGCACAGTTGATTGAATCAGTTGGTGTATCGCAAGCATTTATATACTGGGGTTTAATTGTTACAGCTATGATTGTAATTGGTGCTTGTTTAATCCATCAAGCCGCAGATCAAGGAGCAGTTCATGAAACAAAAACTAAGGAATACACAACGAAAGAAATGTTAGGCACAAAACAAGTATACTTATTATTTATAATGTTATTTACATCATGTATGAGTGGCTTATACTTAATTGGTATGGTAAAAGACATTGGTGTTCAACTTGTGGGACTTAGCGCAGCAACAGCAGCTAATGCGGTGGCTATGGTTGCAATCTTTAATACATTAGGTCGTATTATTTTAGGACCGTTATCGGATAAAATTGGTCGTTTAAAAATCGTTACTGGTACTTTTGTTGTTATGGCGAGTTCAGTTTTAGTTCTAAGTTTTGTAGATTTAAATTATGGTATTTACTTCGTATGTGTAGCAAGTGTAGCGTTTTGCTTTGGTGGAAATATCACTATTTTCCCAGCTATTGTTGGTGATTTCTTCGGTATGAAAAACCATAGTAAGAACTATGGAATTGTGTATCAAGGATTTGGATTTGGGGCGCTTGCAGGTTCCTTTATCGGTGCACTTCTGGGTGGATTCAAACCAACATTCATGGTGATTGGTGTATTATGTGTCGTGTCATTCATTATCGCAATTTTAATTCAAGCACCTAAACATAAAAAAGAACAAGAAGAAGAGTATCGCAGCGTAGCATAAGTATATAAATCTTCTATAACACTATGATTACGAAAAAGCATCCTATTCTATTAATTAGGATGCTTTTTTTATGAGTTATTTTAACAAGGTTAAATTACTTTTTGGATTTTTATAGATGTAAAAGTGAGTGAAGTACTTATTTGGATTATATTGGAATATAATAAATTAATACATCGCATTCGAAATATATATCAAATCTTAAATAACAAAGAAGACATTCATTAGTATTTGCAAGATTTGTTTTCAGAAAAATATTGAGAAAATATATACTTGAGTTTTTCATAAAGCGTTGTTAATGAACGTAGCTCTAGTTTATCTTCTTCAATTTTAAAAAGAGGAGTTTGAATTTTATTTATAATATAAGTACTTTTAATGCGTTTACATATGATTTTATTAAGAAACATTAAAATACTTTATCTGAAAAATAAAAAAAGATTGACAAGTTTATTGAGAAACATTATCATTTCGGTGTAAGATAGTAAATGAAAAACATTATCAATAAAATAGATTTTAAAGTAATGCGCACTTGACCAATTAGTTTAGTAAGTGTATTATTTTTTACAACGCTGATGATAATGAAAATCAATATCATTATTATTAGTGTTACTTAATGAAATTAATGTTTATGTGAAAGGATAGAGAAAATGAACTTAGGGGAATTTGATGGGAAAACAGTTTTAGTAACAGGTGCAGCACAAGGCATAGGCAGTGTCGTTGCCAAAATGTTTTTAGAAAGAGGAGCCACAGTTATTGCGGTTGATCAAAATGAAGAGGGGTTAAATGTACTCTTAAATCAAAATGAATTAAATAAAACACGTATGAAAACGTTTCGTTTAGATGTGAGTGATAGCACTGCTGTTGAAGACATTGTAAATCATATTGCAAATGAAATAGCGCCAATAGATATTTTAGTAAACGTTGCAGGGGTTTTACGTATGGGAGCAATTCATTCGTTAAGTGATGAAGATTGGAATAAAACATTCTCTGTAAATACTACAGGGGTTTTCAATATGTCCCGAGCGGTAAGTAAAAATATGATGTTAAGAAAATCAGGGGCAATTGTTACAGTCGGTTCAAATGCGGCAAATACGCCGAGAATGGAGATGGCTGCGTATGCTGCGTCAAAGGCTGCAACAACGATGTTTATGAAGTGTTTAGGATTAGAGCTTGCAGCATACAATATACGCTGCAACTTAGTTTCTCCAGGTTCTACTGAAACTGAGATGCAAAGATTACTATGGGCTGATGAGAATGGAGCTAAAAATATAATTGCTGGTTCTCAAAATACATATAGACTCGGAATTCCATTACAAAAAATTGCACAACCTTCAGAAGTTGCTGAAGCAGTGTTATTTTTAGCTTCAGATAGAGCAAGTCATATTACAATGCACAATTTATGTGTCGATGGCGGTGCTACGTTAGGAGTTTAATAAAAAATCAGGAGGTTATTATATTATGAGTGAACATACAGCTGTAAAGGAATTGTCAGAAAAACTTTTAGAAGATTATAAGACTGAATCTTCGTTCTTTTTTGCTTCACCAACTCGAACGATATTAGCAGAAGGAGAGTTTACTACAGTAAAGCATCGTGAAATTGAAAGTTTCCCAGAGCTTGTGCAAGCGACATTAAGTAATGCGAAACAAGCTGGAAATCCAAATCCTATTGTTATGGGTGCTTTGCCATTTGATCGTAGAAAAGAAGTCCAACTTATCGTACCAGAATATAGTAGAATTTCTGAGCGTTTACAATTGGATACAACCAATCAGCTTGAAACAAATGAGAACGTAACATTTGAAATGACGCCAGTACCAGAACCTGAAGTTTATATGAATGGTGTGAAGCAAGGAATTAAAAAAATACAGGACGGTGATTTGAAGAAAATCGTTCTATCTAGATCGTTAGATGTTAAATCTTCCGAAAAGATTGATAAGCAAAAACTTCTGCGAGAATTAGCAGAGCATAATAAGCATGGTTATACATTTGCTGTGAATTTACCGAAAGGTGAAAAAGAGAACAGTAAGACGCTAATTGGAGCAAGCCCTGAATTACTTGTTTCACGTAATGGTATGCAAGTTATTTCTAACCCGTTAGCTGGTTCGAGGCCACGTAGTGAGGACCCAGTAGAAGATGAAAGAAGAGCAGAGGAATTACTTTCTTCTCCAAAAGATTTACATGAACATGCGGTAGTAGTTGAAGCGGTTGCCGCTGCACTTCGTCCGTATTGTCATACATTACATGTTCCAGAAAAGCCATCAGTTATTCATAGTGAAGCGATGTGGCATTTGTCTACAGAAGTGAAAGGTGAACTTAAGGATCCAAATACTTCTTCTTTACAATTAGCAATTGCCCTTCATCCTACGCCAGCAGTTTGCGGAACTCCGATGGAAAAGGCAAGAGAGGCTATACAGTATATTGAGCCATTTGACCGCGAGTTCTTTACAGGAATGCTAGGATGGAGCGATTTAAATGGAGATGGAGAATGGATTGTTACAATTCGTTGTGCTGAAGTACAAGAAAATACACTTCGTTTATATGCAGGAGCTGGAGTTGTTGCTGAGTCAAAACCAGAAGATGAGTTAGCAGAAACATCAGCTAAGTTCCAAACAATGTTAAAAGCTTTAGGATTAAGAGATAGTTCACTTAATGAAAAATAGGGGGAAGAAAGAATGCTAGTAGGTTATAGGGAATGGCCAAAAGAATTTGCCGATCGTTATCGAGAAGAAGGGTGTTGGCTTGGTGAAACATTTGGAGGAGTGTTAAGAGAGCGAGCTGAGAAATATGGAGATCAAATCGCGGTTGTAAGCGGTAAGACGCATGTAACGTACAGTGAACTTGATAAAAAGGTAGATCGTTTAGCAGCAGGTTTACTGAATTTAGGAATAAAGAAAGAGGACAGAGTTGTAATCCAGTTACCTAACATTATCGAGTTTTTCGAAATATGTTTTGCACTATTTCGAATTGGAGCGCTTCCTGTCTTTGCACTGCCTTCACATCGAAGTAGTGAAATTAGTTATTTTTGTGAGTTTGGTGAGGCGAGCGCTTACGTTATTTCAGATAAGGCCCTCGGTTTTGATTATCGAAAACTAGCAAGAGAAGTGAAAGAGAAAGTGCCAACTTTACAACATGTAATTGTAGTGGGAGAAGAGGAAGAGTTTGTGAACATAAATGATCTGTATATGGATCCTATCTCATTGCCAGAAGTTCAGCCGAGTGATGTTGCATTTCTCCAATTATCAGGAGGGACAACAGGTCTTTCTAAATTAATTCCTAGAACACATGATGACTATATTTATAGTTTACGTGTTAGCGCTGAAATTTGTAATTTGAATGCAGAAAGCGTCTATATGACAGTTCTTCCAGTAGCACACAATTATCCAATGAGTTCTCCAGGAACATTTGGAACTTTCTATGCGGGTGGAAAAGTGGTATTGGCAACTGGTGGTAGCCCAGATGAGGCATTTGCTCTTATCGAAGAAGAAAAAGTTACAATTACAGCGCTCGTTCCGCCATTAGCAATGATTTGGCTTGATGCTGCATCTTCTCGTAATGCCGATTTATCGAGCCTAGAGGTTATTCAAGTAGGTGGTGCTAAGTTTAGTGCTGAGGTTGCAAAACGTATACGCCCTACATTTGGATGTACGTTACAGCAAGTATTCGGTATGGCGGAAGGATTAGTGAACTATACAAGATTAGACGATCCGGAAGAAATTATTATTCATACACAAGGTAGACCAATGTCTGCACACGATGAAGTACGAGTTGTTGATGAAAATGACAACGATGTAAAACCTGGCGAAGTAGGTAGTTTATTAACACGAGGTCCATATACAATTCGTGGTTACTATAAAGCCGAAGAGCATAATGCACGATCATTTACAAAGGATGGATTTTATCGCACAGGAGATCTTGTAAAAGTAAATGAACAAGGATACATCATTGTAGAAGGAAGAGATAAAGATCAAATTAACCGTGGTGGTGAGAAAGTTGCTGCGGAAGAAGTTGAAAATCATCTATTAGCACACGATGCGGTTCATGACGTAGCAATTGTATCTATGCCTGACGATTATTTAGGTGAACGCACCTGTGCTTTTGTTATAGCTCGCGGACAAGTTCCAACTGTAAGTGAATTAAAAATGTTTTTAAGAGAACGTGGTATAGCGGCTTATAAAATTCCAGATCGAATTGAATTTATTGAATCATTCCCGCAAACAGGAGTCGGAAAAGTCAGCAAAAAAGAACTACGTAAAGTCATTGCTGAAAAACTTATTACAGTAAAACAATAATAAAAACCGGAAGGAAGTGATTAGATGGCTATCCCATCTATTTCAGTATATAAAATGCCAATTGAATCAGAACTACCAAAAAATAAAGTGAATTGGACACCAGATCCGAAACGTGCAGTACTTTTAATTCATGACATGCAAGAATATTTTCTTGATGCATATAGCGATAAAGAATCACCAAAAGTAGAACTTATTTCAAATATTAAAATGATAAGAGAAAAATGTAAGGAACTTGGTATACCAGTTGTTTATACAGCACAACCTGGTGGGCAAACGTTAGAACAACGAGGTTTATTACAAGACTTTTGGGGTGACGGTATTCCTGCTGGACCGGATAAAAAGAAAATTGTTGATGAACTTACTCCTGATGAAGATGATATATTCCTAACAAAATGGAGATATAGTGCATTTAAAAAGACAAATCTATTAGAAATTTTAAATGAACGAGGAAGAGATCAACTTATTATTTGCGGTATTTATGCGCATATTGGCTGTCTTTTAACAGCTTGTGAAGCATTTATGGATGGTATAGAGCCCTTCTTTGTAGCAGATGCAGTTGCTGATTTTTCACTAGAGCATCATAAACAAGCATTGGAGTATGCATCTAATAGATGTGCAGTAACGACATCAACAAACCTACTGTTAAACGATTTGCAAAGTGTAAAAGGTGATGAGAGTGAAGGAATCACTATACAGGAAGTGCATGAACTAGTTGCACAACTACTTCGTGAGCCAATAGAAAGTATTGATTTTGATGAGGACTTATTAAATAGAGGACTTGATTCGGTCAGAATTATGAGTTTAGTAGAGAAGTGGCGTCGTGAAGGGAAAGAAATCACTTTTGCAGATTTAGCAGAACATCCAACTGTTGCAGGTTGGTACAGTTTACTATCTTCACAAACAGCACAGGTGCTGTAACAAATAGACTACATAATAAAGGGGTAGTAAAGAATGCCTAACAGTCAAAAGATTCGTCATTCGTTATCATCTGCGCAGTCTGGTATGTGGTTTGCGCAACAATTAGATCCGCTTAACCCAATTTATAATACTGGGGAATATGTAGAAATAAACGGAAATATTCATCAAGAAATTTTCGAATTAGCTGTACGTAAAGTTGTAATAGAAGCAGAAGCACTTCATGTTCGCTTCGAAGAGGATGAAATTGGCCCATGGCAAGTTATTGAAGAATCACAGTTTTATATGCATTTTATTGACGTTCGTAAAGAAGAAAACCCTGAAGAAGCTGCTAAAGTATGGATGAAAAATGATTTATCTATGCCCGTCGATTTGAAAAAAGATATTTTATTTACGGAAGCACTTATTCAAGTTGAAAATAATCGTTTCTTTTGGTATCAGCGCATCCATCACATTGTGATGGATGGCTATGGATTTTCACTTCTTAGCCAAAAGGTAGCGAATGAGTATACATCACTTATAGAAGAAACAAACAAGAATGAAAAGCCATTTGGTTCTCTTACAAAAGTTGTACAAGAAGATATTGAGTATCGTGAGTCTAAACAATTTCAGGAAGATCGTACTTTTTGGTTAGAAAAGTTTGCTGATGAACCAGAAGTTGTAAGCTTGGCAGAACGAGCACCGAGAACATCAAATGGATTTTCACGAGAAACAGCTTATTTATCTAGTTCTAGCACGAAAACTTTACTAGAAGATATCAATATTTCGTTAACAAGTTGGCCGGAATTCATTGTCGCTGTAACAAGTATTTATATGCATAAATTAACAGGTGAGAATGATATTGTTTTAGGTTTACCGATGATGGGGCGTCTAGGTTCTGTATCTATTCATACACCAAGTATGGTAATGAATTTAGTACCACTGCGTCTCACTGTAACTCCAAATATAACTCTTGCGGAATTATTGCAGCAAGTTTCTAAAGAAATCCGAGATGTACGTCGTCATCATAAATACCGTCACGAGGAATTAAGAAGAGACTTAAAGTTACTAGGTGAAAATCAAAGGTTGTTTGGACCGTTAGTGAATGTTATGCCTTTTGATTACGGGCTTAATTTTGCTGGAAATCGTGGTATTACGCATAACTTATCAGCAGGACCTGTAGATGATTTATCGATAAATGTATATAAACGTTTTGATCAAAATGAGCTAATGATTCATTTTGATGCGAATCCCGAAGTATATAATGGCGCGGAGCTAGCATTGCATAAAGAAAGATTTATGAATCTATTTGAATTAGTAATAAAGAATTATGAGAAAAACGAGTCGATTGGAAAAATAAATATTACTCTGCCTGAAGAAAATCATAAGGTTTTATTGGAATGGAATGAAACGAAGGAAGATGATGAGTTAATCAGTCTACCTATATCATTTGAAAAACAAGTGCAAAAAAATCCAAATAAACTAGCGATTACTTGTGACGGTATAAACCTTACGTATAAAGAGCTAAATGAACGAGCGAATGAACTAGCACATTATTTAGTAGAAGAAGGAATACGACCAAATCAGTTTGTAGCTTTAGTATTCCCTAGATCAATAGAAATGGTAGTTAGTATGCTAGCAGTCTTAAAGGCTGGTGCAGCATATTTACCAATAGATCCAGAATACCCAGCAGAAAGAGTTAATTATATAGTAGATGATGCAAAACCAGTTTGTATCATAACACATTCATCTGTTTCATCTAAGTTAGTTATAGAAAATGGTATGAAAAAAATTGTATTAGATGGCGAAGAAACGAAACTAGCGTTACATACATATTCTCGTATGAATATAGCATGTAAGAATGATGTATTACTTTTAAACCCAGCCTATACAATATATACTTCAGGCTCAACAGGAAACCCAAAAGGTGTAATTGTTCCTATGAGAGGTTTAAGTAACTTTTTAATGGCTATGCAACAAAAGTTTTCGTTAAATGAAAATGATCATTTATTAGCAGTTACAACTTTTGCGTTTGATATTTCTGCTCTAGAAATTTATTTACCTCTTATTAGTGGTGCAAGTTTAACAATTGCGCAAAAAGAAGACATACAAGAGCCTTCTGCATTAACGACACTTTTACAAGAAGAAAGAGTGACCGTTATGCAGGCTACACCGACGCTTTGGCAGGCGTTAGTAACTGATTATCCAGAGAAGCTACAAGGGCTAAACATACTTGTTGGTGGTGAAGCTCTTCCAGCGCATTTAGCAAATAAATTAAAAGAATTAGGTTGCTCAATAACTAATTTATATGGACCAACTGAAACGACGATTTGGTCTACTTTCATGAACATTGATGAAAGTGAAAAGGGTATACCTCCTATTGGAAAGCCAATTTCCAATACAGAAGTGTATGTATTGGATGCAGGGTTACAACCAGTTCCACCTGGAGTTATTGGTGAATTATATATTGCAGGGGAAGGACTTGCAAGCGGATATTTAGGAAAACCTGAGTTAACAGCTGAACGGTTTGTTGCAAATCCTTATGGAGAATCAGGGAAGCGCATGTACCGTACAGGAGATCTTGTGAAATGGCGTAGTGATGGTGCGTTAGAGTACATTAGTCGCGCAGATCATCAAATTAAAATTCGTGGATTCCGAATTGAATTAGCTGAAATTGAAACGGTATTACAACGACATGAAAATATTCAACAAGCGGTAGTAATGGTACGAGAAGATCGTCCAAATGATAAACGCATCATTGCATATATCATTGCAGAAGAAAAGGAACCGATTAATCTTTCAGAAATTCGTTCTTATGTTTCAGAAAGTTTAGCGAATTATATGATACCATCGGCATTTGTTGTGCTAGAAGAATTACCATTAACGCCAAATGGTAAGGTTGACAGAAAGAAATTACCTGCGCCTAATTTTAATGGAATGAACAATGAGAGGGTTGCTAGAAATCCGAAAGAAGAAATATTATGTGATTTATTTGCAGAAGTACTTGGTGTTTCTCGAATTAGTATTGATGATAATTTCTTTGAAATGGGTGGACATTCCCTTCTTGCATCTCGTTTAATGGCAAGAATTCGTGAAACGTTAAGTGTGGAATTAGGTATCGGGAAACTATTTGAATCACCAACTGTTGCCGAACTGGCGAAACAATTAAACCATGCAAAAAGTGCAAGACCAGCTATTCAGAAAGCAAGTAGGCCAAATGAAGTTCCACTTTCATTTGCACAGCGCAGGTTATGGTTCTTAAATTGTTTAGAAGGTCCAAGTCCTACTTATAATATTCCGCTAGTCATTCGTATGAATGGAATATTGAATGAGGAAGCATTACAAGGTGCTTTTTATGATGTAGTTGAGAAACATGAAACACTTAGAACAATTTTCCCTAACGTATTAGGTAGTTCCTATCAGAAAATTTTAGATATGGAAAACTTAAATCTAGAAATGATTATAACAAAAACATGTAAAGATGAATTAGAAAGTGTACTTTCAGAGGCGGTAAGATATAGTTTTAACCTCGATATTGAGCCGGCAGTTCGTTTGCAACTTTTTACAGTGAGTGAAAACGAACATGTATTATTAATTTTATTACATCATATTGTAGGTGATGGCTGGTCATTACAGCCGTTAACGAGAGATTTTACAGCGGCGTATAAAGCACGATGTCAAGGTGACAGAGTTCAGCTGGAGACACTTCCAGTTCAATACGCAGATTATGCACTTTGGCAACAACAATTGCTAGGTGATGAAACGACACCAGAGAGTCTTATTTCAACACAATTAGATTTTTGGAAAGAAGAACTTAAAGGTTTACCAGATCAAATGGAGTTACCTACAGATTTCCAGCGTCCAATTGAGACGAGTTACCGCGGGGAAACAATTCATTTTCATATAGATGAAGGTATGCATAGTAGGTTAGTAGAGCTTGCACGTAAAAATGGAGTTAGTTTGTTTATGGTGTTACAAGCAGGGCTTAGTGCACTATTTACAAGATTAGGTGCAGGCACTGATATACCAATTGGAAGTCCCATTGCTGGAAGAAATGATGATGTACTTTCAGATATTGTTGGTTTATTTGTAAATACATTAGTGTTACGTACAAATACTTCAGGAGATCCAAGTTTTAAAGAATTATTAAATAGAGTGAAGCAGGTAAATCTTGCAGCTTATGAAAATCAAGATGTTCCATTTGAAAGGCTTGTTGAAGTGTTAAATCCAGTACGTACTCGAAACAGCCACCCGTTGTTTCAGGTTATGTTAGCTTTTCAAAATACACCAGAAGCAACGTTTCATGTACCAGGTTTAGAAGCGAGCCTTGAAATTCAAAGCGTCGGTTCTGCAAAATTTGATTTAACATTTGAAATTAGTGAGAGTAACGGGGATGATGGTACTCCGAACGGTTTACATGGATTACTAGAGTTTAGTACCGATTTATATAAACGTGAAACGGTTCAAAAACTAATAGAACGATTCATTTTGTTATTAGATGATGCGGCGACAAATCCGGATCAATCCATTGGCAGATTAGAAATATTAACTTTAGCAGAGAAAAATACAGTATTAGAAAAGTGGAATGGTGGTTTTCAAATTGCACCAGAAATGACATTGCCACAATTATTTGAAAAACAGTCTCATATAAATCCAAATTCTATTGCTGTTGTCTTTGAAGATAAGAAATTAACTTATGAAGAGTTAAATAGAAAAGCAAATAAAATAGCTCGATTCCTAATAGCAAAAGGGATTGGTCCTGATCAACTCGTTGCTTTAGCGATGCCAAGATCATTAAACATGGTGGTAAGCTTATTAGCTGTTCTTAAAGCGGGTGCTGGATACCTTCCGTTAGATCCAGATTACCCAGCAGATCGTATTTCATTTATGCTACACGATGCGAAACCATCATGTGTTTTAACGAATTCAGAAGTGGAAATTGAATGTGACGAGGCACTAAAAGTTTTAGTTGATGATGTGAAAGTAATAGCAGAAGTTGAGAAATATAGTGAAGACAATATTGATGAAGTGGAACGAATTAAGCCATTATCTCCATCACATATTGCTTACGTTATTTATACATCAGGCTCAACGGGTAGACCGAAAGGCGTTATGATACCTCATCAAAATGTAGTAAGACTTTTAGGGGCAACTGATCATTGGTTCCAGTTTGACGGAAACGATGTTTGGACGATGTTCCATTCATACGCTTTTGATTTCTCGGTTTGGGAAATTTGGGGACCTTTATTATACGGAGGGCGTTTAGTTGTAGTGCCACATACTGTAAGTCGCTCGCCGAAAGAATTTTTACAGCTTCTTGTTAAAGAAAAGGTTACGGTTTTAAATCAAACTCCATCAGCGTTCTATCAATTGATGCAAGCAGATCGTGAAAATGAAGAGATTGGCCAAAAATTATCTTTACGATATGTTGTTTTTGGAGGAGAAGCACTTGAGCTAAGTCGCTTAGAAGATTGGTATAGTCGACATCCTCATAATGCACCAAAGCTTATTAATATGTACGGTATTACGGAGACGACAGTGCATGTTAGTTATATTGAATTAGATGAAACTATCGTCTCTTTACGAGCAAATAGTTTAATTGGGTGCAGTATACCTGACCTTAAAGTGTATGTGTTAGACAACTATTTACAACCAGTGCCACCTGGAGTAGTTGGAGAAATGTATGTTGCAGGTGCAGGGCTTGCGCGTGGATATTTAGGAAGAGCAGGATTAACGGCTGAACGCTTTATCGCAGATCCATTTGGCAAGCCAGGTACAAGAATGTATCGTACAGGAGACTTAGCTCGCTGGCGTAAAGATGGGACGCTAGATTATATAGGACGTGCAGATCATCAAATAAAAATTCGTGGATTCCGAATTGAATTAGGAGAAATAGAAGCAGTCATAATGAAGCACCCTAAAGTTGAGCAAGTAGCCGTTATTGTACGGGAAGATCAACCAGGGGATAAACGGTTAGTTTCTTATATCGTCGCATCAAATGATGAAGAGATTGATACGAATGAAATGCGTCAGTTTGCTAGTGGTAGTTTACCAGATTATATGGTTCCATACGCTTTTGTAGTAGTAAATGAGTTACCTTTAACTCCAAACGGTAAATTAGATAGAAAGGCATTGCCAGCTCCAGAATTTATCGCATCATCTTCTAGTCGTGGTCCAAGAACACCGCAAGAAGAAATGTTATGTGACTTGTTTACAGAAGTGCTAAGTGTACCTCAAATTGGAATTGATGACGGATTTTTTGATCTTGGTGGGCATTCACTCCTTGCAGTACAGCTTATGAGCCGCATTAAAGAGGCGCTTGGAGTGGAACTAAACATTGGTACTTTATTTGCAGCACCGACTGTTGCAGGGTTAGCTGAAAGACTTGAGATGGGGAATGGTCAAAGTGCACTTGATGTGTTGCTTCCATTACGAGCAAGCGGGGATCAATTACCACTATTTTGTGTACATCCAGCAGGTGGATTAAGTTGGTGCTATGCAGGACTTATGAAATCTTTAGGAACAGATTATCCAATCTATGGTGTACAAGCACGTGGTATTGCTAAAAATGAAGAACTTCCAAAAACTTTAGAGGAGATGGCGGCGGATTACTTGAAACACGTTCGTGAAGTACAGCCTCATGGACCATATCGTTTACTAGGCTGGTCGCTTGGAGGAAATGTTGTGCATGCAATGGCGGCGCAACTACAAAATGGAGGGGAAGAAGTAGAATTACTCGTTATGCTTGATTCTTATCCTGGACACTTCTTACCGAATACGGAAGCGCCTACTGAAGAGGAAGCGTTAATAGCATTACTTGCTTTAGGCGGATATGACCCAGATAACATGGATGGTAAACCACTTACAATGGAAAGTGCAGTTGAAATCCTTCGTAAAGATGGAAGTGCATTAGCAAGTCTTGAAGAAGAGACTATATTGAATTTGAAAGAAACATATGTAAATTCAGTAGGGTTGTTAGGGAAGTATGTACCGAAAGTTTATAACGGAGATATCTTATTCTTTAGATCTACTGTTATACCAGATTGGTTTGATCCTATTTCTCCAAATACGTGGCTAAATTATTTAGACGGGCAAATTGTGCAGCACGATATTGATTGTAGACATAAAGATCTATGTCAGCCAGGTCCACTCACGGAAATTGGACAAGTATTAGCGAAATATTTGCAGAATAAGAAAGGGGTAAGTAGAGTATGACGAATCCATTTGAAAATGATAATTACACATATAAAGTATTAATAAATGAGGAGGGCCAGTATTCTCTCTGGCCTGCTTTTCTCGATGTACCTATTGGCTGGAATGTCGTATATGAAGAAGCTAGTAGGCAGAGCTGCTTGGAATATGTTGAATATAACTGGAAAGATTTGAATCCGAAAAGTAATCAAGTTCGCGAAAAAACATTAGCAGGAAAACGATAATGAAAGCAAAACTAAATCCAAAAGTAGTTGTAAGTATCGTGTATATAACTGCGATGTTTATGGCTGCGATGGACGCAACGATTGTAAATGTAGCACTGCAAACGATAAGTAGAGAACTACAAGTACCTGCATCTGCAATGGGGACGGTTAATGTTGGGTATTTAGTTAGTTTAGCTGTTTTCCTTCCGATTTCTGGTTGGTTAGGAGATCGTTTTGGGACGAAAAGAGTATTTTTAATTGCTCTTTTCGTATTTACAATCGCTTCTGCTTTATGCGGAATGGCTAACGATATTACTTCATTGAATATTTTTCGTATCATTCAAGGTGCTGGTGGAGGGCTTTTAACACCGGTCGGAATGGCGATGTTATTTCGAACATTTTCACCAAAGGAAAGACCGAAGATTTCCCGGTTCATTGTACTTCCAATTGCTGTAGCGCCAGCAGTTGGGCCTATCATCGGTGGTTTCTTTGTAGATCAAATGTCTTGGCGTTGGGCATTTTATATTAATGTACCGTTTGGAATCGTTGCATTGCTATTTGGACTTCTATTTTTAGCAGAGCATGTTGAAAAATCAGCTGGTCGCTTTGATTCTCTTGGCTTTATTTTATCAGCACCAGGATTTGCGATGCTCATATATGCACTCAGCCAGGGACCATCAAAAGGGTGGATTTCTCCAGAAATTATGAGTACCGGGGTAGCTGGGCTTGTATTCATTGCGTTGTTTATAATCGTAGAACTGAAAGTAAAGCAACCGATGTTAGATTTACGCTTATTAAAAGAACCAGTATTTAGAAAGATGAGCATTATATCATTATTTTCATCAGCTGGTTTATTAGGAATGTTATTTGTTTTTCCACTTATGTATCAAAATGTGATAGGAGTTTCCGCGCTAGAATCAGGACTTACGACATTTCCAGAGGCGATTGGATTAATGATTTCTTCACAAATTGTGCCATGGTCATATAAGAAATTAGGAGCTCGAAAGGTAATTTCTATTGGATTAATATGTACGGCGGTTATATTTGTTTTATTGAGTTTTGTAAATCACGATACGAATCCGTGGCAAATCCGGGCATTATTGTTTGGCATTGGTATTTTCTTAGGTCAATCTGTCGGTGCGGTTCAATTTTCTGCCTTTAACAATATCACGCCGCCTTCTATGGGGAGAGCGACTACTATATTCAATGTGCAAAATCGATTAGGTTCAGCAATAGGAGTAGCTGTTTTAGCTAGTATACTAGCTGGTTTTGGAAGTAATAACGTTCAATCCGATTTTTTACCATATCAAGCAGCATTAATTGGATCAGCAATATTTTTGCTTATAGCACTACTATTTTCTTTACGTATTTCCGATAAAGAGGTAATGTCAAAGAAGAAAGAAAAAACATTATCAGTATCAGAAAAAGAGAAAGTACTTGTCAATGAGTAACAATATACGTATGCTTTTTTATGAAAATTGATATTCGTTGAATAAAGGAGAGTTTACATGATAGAAAGTAAAGTTGTAGATTCTATTCCAACTTTGAATGAGAATGATTGTCAAATATGGTGGGCAAGAATTTCAGATTTACAATCATGGCATTACAATTTACTAAATAATATAGAGCGAGAGAAAGCAAATTCGTATCATCATTCGGCAGATCGAGCTCGTTTTATAATAGGTTGCGTAATTAGTAGATTAGTTCTCGGCAAGATACTTTCTATGTCACCAGTCCAAGTACCAATTGATCGAATGTGTTCCGTATGTAAATTGCAGCATGGAAGACCACAATTACCAGAAGGTATGCCGCAATTATCTGTTTCGCATTCAGGTGAGTGGGTTGTCGTTGCATTTACAAAATCTGCACCTGTTGGCATAGATGTAGAACAAATGAATCCAAATGTAGATGTTATGAAAATGGCAGAAGGTGTATTAACAGACATTGAAATAGCACAAGTTATGAAACTGCCAAATGAACAGAAAATAGAAGGTTTTTTAACATATTGGACTCGAAAAGAAGCGGTGTTGAAAGCGACAGGTGAAGGACTAATGATTCCACCAGTACATATTACAGTATCAGCTCCAAATAATCCTCCAAGATTGTTAGTTTTTAAGGATAAGCAAGAGTTGGCAAATAATACAATGATGGAAGATGTAAGGCCTAGTTTAGATTATATGGCTTCTGTTGCAATATTCAGTAAGGAAGTGACTGAAATTACGCAATTAGACGCGGTAGCACTTTTAAATCTTAAATAAAAAATTATAGAAGAGGTGTTCCTCATGTTAGTGGCGGAAAATAGAAAGAATGAATTCACTTATAATATACAAGCAATTAAAAATATTTTATTTTCTGGAGATACATCATCCATTCACGCTTTAGAAAAGCTTTTAAATGATACAGTTCAGTTTGATGTTCTTGAACAAGAGGCACTTGGTAGACAGTACATTCCGAAAGAAGCAAAGAATTTCTTTGATAAAGATGGAACATTTCTTTACCGTGTATCTAATGTTAGTTATAAAGGTAAGGTTTTATCTGAAAATCTAATTTTTGCAGACACTTCGTTTTTACCGGACGCAATAAAGAGTGAATTAGAGAGTGGAAATATTCCTGTTGAAAAGCTTATAGAAAAGATGGAAGTAAGAAGAAACGTATTATATGAAGGATATCAGCCATCTGGAAATATTATCGAATTGTTTGATGGATGTTCTGTTACAGCGAATGTGTATCCAACTAGAAAGTATCAAATTGTAAGTAACTGCAAATGTGTATTTTATATTTGTGAAGTGTACCATGCAGAGAATATAAAGCAATTGCTTAAATAAAAACAAGAAACCAGCCTATAAAATGGCTGGTTTCTTGTTTATTTAACAGCTTCTTTTAATTCTTTACCTGCTTTAAATGCAGGAACTTTACCAGCTGCGATTTGAATTTCTTCGCCAGTTTGCGGATTACGTCCTGTACGAGCAGATCTTTCGCGCACTTCAAAAGTTCCAAATCCGATTAATTGAACTTTATCGCCAGATTGTAATGCATTAGCAATTGTGTCAAATACGGATTGTACAGCTGCAGAAGCGTCCTTTTGAGAAATATCAGCTGATTGTGCTACGTTTTTAATTAATTCTGTTTTGTTCATGTTTTCACCTCATAAAAAAATTTTTGGAATGAATGTTTTAGTATAATAGATAGTAAAGATAAAGCTATCACTATGATTAGAAAGAATACTATATAATTATGTTAATTTCGTTGCAAGAGACTGAATCCCTTCTATTATTTAGGGATTAATTAAGAATCGATGCATATAAAAAGCTTAAGTATGAGGATGAGGGGGAGTATAGGAATGATTTTTCGTGAAAAAAATGAGAAGGAAAGTATATTAATTCGTCAACATGATCATGGTTTTTTAGCTGGAGAGATTGCAAAGCATATAAAAGAGGACTTTTTTGAAGGTAAAACATATTTAAAAGAAACAGTTGATGCAATATATGAGCATGACAGAGGATGGATAGAGCTTGATAAAGTACCAATTTTGAATGATGCTAAAAATATTCCATATACATTTATGGATTGTCCAAGCCCATTACGTTTTGTTTTTTATACGATTGGTTTGAATGAAATTGAAAATTCTAATCCATACGGGGCATTGCTTTGCAGTAAACATTTTTTATCATTTCCACTAAACGAGGAAGATGAAGAGATGATGTCATTTTATAAACATGAATTAGAACGACAAAAAAGAATTTTGAAAACGTTAACAAAGGAACAGTTTGCGATGTTTGATAAATATTATAGATTATTAAAGTTTTGTGATGAACTTTCTTTATACGTATGTATGAATAAACCTGGTGTAAAAAAGAAAGATGAAATTGATTTATTTAAAGATGGTTTTGAAGGAACAGAAATGTTTAATAGTAAGGAGGAGAAACTTATTCAAGCTGAATGGGTGGACGAGGAAACAATTCGGATTACACCATTTCCATTTCAAACGGAATTTCATACGTATGTAAAATATAAAACGATAAATAAACATGAAATGAAAGGAAAAGGGATTGCAAAGGCTGATAGAGAATCGGAAATGAAGAAACAAACCATTCGTTTCATACAATAAGGAGGTAATATAAATTGAAAGATTATATATTAAAACAGTGTGATTACCATGCTTGGGCTAATACTAGATTATTCAATCGATTAAAAGAGTTACCAAACTATGAGACAATTTTTAATGAGCAGATACAGAGTGTATTCCCATCCATTAAGGATACTTTTGTGCATATTTATATTACAGATCAAGTGTGGTTACACATATTGCATGGTAAAAGTATGAATGAAGCAATACAAGACCGAGAAGATTTACGAAAACAAATTGAAACTAAATCGTTACATGAATTAGAAAAAATGTTTGAAAACATGGCAAATCAATATAAAGACTTTTTAATTACAATACAAGACGTGAATGCTGTATTTGTTATTGAGAACCCATATGCAGGGGCATTAGAAACTTCAATTTTAGAGTTAGTACAACATGTCGTAAATCATGGTACATATCATAGAGGAAATATAACAGCGATGATTCGTCAACTTGGTCATTCGTCGACAATGATGGATTTTGTACTGTATTTACATATGGTTAAAAAGCAGGGAGAGTAATATAGTTTGTAAGAAGGAGAGGCTTTAATTATAGAAGTCTCTCCTTCTATTTTATTCCGCATTCATGGTAGATCGACTGATTAAAGTTTTCTTAAGAAGCTTTATTTTCTTGTAATTGCTTAGCGTATTGTACAGCCTTAAATGCATTGACTCTACCATTTTTCCAGTACGTACCTGTACCACTAATTTTATCAGAAGTTGACTCAATAATTTGGCGAATTTGTGTATTGCTATATCCTTGATTTGCTAAAAGAGCAGCGACTCCTGCAACATGAGGTGTTGCCATAGAAGTACCACTTAATGATTGATACGAGCTTCCTTTATAAGTGGAGTATATATTTGAACCTGGTGCTGCAACATCTACCCAGCTACCATAAGTAGAAAATGAAGATTTCTTATCTGCTTGATCTGTAGAAGCAACTGCAATTACTTCGCTGTAATAAGCAGGGTAATTAGCTTTTGTATTTCCAGCATTTCCAGCAGCTGCAACTATAACAGAGCCTTTATTCCATGCATATTGAACGGCTTGTTGTAATGCAGTACCACCATTTGGAGCTCCTAAACTTAAACTAATTACTTTTGCCCCCGAATCAGCAGCTTCTCGAATACCTTGCGCTACAGCATCAAGTGTACCACTTCCTTGATTATCTAATACGCGGACAGCATAAATTGAAGTTTGTGGGGCAACACCAGCAATTCCGACACTGTTATTCGTAAGGGCTCCAGTAATTCCAGCGCAATGTGTACCATGACCATTACCATCATCAGATGTATTGTCGTTATCAACATAATCATGCCCGTAAATTACTTTCGAAGCCAAATCAGGGTGTGAGCCTTGAACTCCTGTATCAATAATAGCTACTTTTACACCAGGATCACTTCGTTGGCTATCCCAAGCTTGTGGAGCTTGAATCTTTTGCAATCCATATTGATTTTTAAAATATGGGTCGTTCGGAGTCCAAAAGGCGTGAACGTAATAATTCGGTTCTGCATATTCTACATCTGGATTATTTTTATAACTCTTTATTTTTTCTTTTACAGTACCTTTCGAAAATTGAACGACTTCAAAACCTAACTTATCATCTTTAGATAAGACATTAGCTCCGACAGATTTATGAAAAGATTGCACGTTACTTAAAGATGCATTTTGCTTGAACTTAACGATTAATTGGTTAGGAACGTAATCAGTAGATGATGTTTCAGCGCTTGAAGTATTCGTGTTAATGAAGAAACCACCAATAATAAATGATAAAACAGATAGGAAAACAATGATTTTGTTTTTCAAAAGATTTTTCCTCCCTTTTCTTGGATAAGTTTTTCAGCGACGCTTTAATGTCGCATTCCTTTTCAACTATATAGTTAGACCATACGATTTATGTCATTTATGTGAAAAACTTTTAGTGGAATAAAAAAGGGAAAGATTGATATAAATATATTTTTAATGATATTTACTGAGTAAGAAAACAAAAAAAGGAATGCTCATTATGTATGAGTCATTCCTTTATTATTGATTAACTTGCCTGTTTTTTATGACTTTCTTTTAATTTCTCTGCTTGTAAAAAGCGATTCGTTTCAGCGACAACAATACTACTTAATCCAATTAGACCAATTAAGTTTGGAATTGCCATAAGTCCATTTGCAATATCCGCAAATGTCCATACGATGCCTAATTTTAAATTCGCACCAATAGCAATCATGATGATAAAGATTGCTTTATAATATTTAACAGCACTTTCTCCGAATAAATAAGCTACACATTTTTCTCCATAATACGACCAGCCTAAAATAGTAGAGTAGGCAAATAAAATAATTGCGATACCGAGAATCATACTACCAGCAGTACCGAATACAGATTGGAATGCAAGTGTTGTAGCTTCAACGCCAGTTTTACCTGATTTCCATGCACCTGTTGTAATTAATACAAGTCCTGTAATTGTACATACAATAAACGTATCTAGAAAAGTACCGGTCATAGAAACTAATGCTTGCTTTGCAGGTGAATCTGTTTTTGCAGCCGCCGCGGCAATAGGGGCACTCCCTAAACCAGCCTCGTTCGCAAATACACCGCGCGCCATTCCGATTTGAATAGCTGATGCAACTGTTGCTCCGATAAAACCACCAGCAGCTGCAGTACCAGTAAATGCACCAGAAAAAATAAGTGAAAATGCTTCTGGAATTTGATCGTAGTGATAGAAAATAATAATAAGGCCAGCAATGATATAAAAGAAAGCTTTAATAGGAACGATATATCCTGTCACTTTCCCGATTTTTTTAACTCCGCCTAAAATAACAATAGCGATTAAAAACGACATCAATATACCAGTTAGAGCAGGGGGGAAAGAGAAATTAATTCGCATTGCCTCTGCAACTGAGTTAGATTGCACCATATTACCGATACCGAAAGAAGCAGTTGTACCGAATATGGCGAATAAAACAGCAAGCCATTTCTTTCCTAAACCACGTTCTAAATAGTACATTGGTCCACCCGAATATTCGCCATTTTCATTACTAACACGGTATTTCACCGCAAGAATTGCTTCGGCATACTTTGTTGCCATCCCGAACAAAGCAGTAATCCACATCCAAAAGATTGCACCGGGACCACCGATTGTCACAGCTGTTGCAACACCAGCGATATTTCCCATACCAATCGTTGCCGCCATAGCTGTCATAAGCGCTTGGAAGTGGCTAATATCTCCAGAAGAAGATGTATCTTCTGATTTTTTAAAAGCTAGTTTGTGAGCGTATAATAGTTTACTAAACTGTAAACCTTTTAAACGCACTGTGAGAATGATACCAGTACCAACGAGTAACAACAACGTTGGTAGTCCCCACACATAGTGATTGATTTGTTCTAACACTTTACTTACTGTCTCCATCTGTATTCTCCTTTTTTAGAAAAAAATAAAAACCACTTCAAGTAAATGAAATGGTCTCTGGAGAAACAAGGGATAGAAAAATAAACCGATACAAATCGGCATTTTCTTTCGCTTGTCTCTGTCCTTTTACCTGAGAGATTATCCGCTATAGTAGCGGATTTGCTCCTTCGGTGCTCGTTTTCCTCTGCGCTATATAAAGCGAAAGGGAGTCTCTCCAGAGATTCGTCCCCATGCAGTTCTACTTGTAACCAAGACCTGAGAGTTTCAAAGTTGGTTTTACAACTTTTTGCCCCGTCGGTAGATCAATAGACCTTCTCCTGAATGGTTCATCCGAATTATAAAATTAATAACTTATACGCATTGAATGTGTATAGAATCAATAAAAACATTATAGTTATACAATTAATGAAATGCAATCATTTTTTTATTTTAAAATAGTAAAGAATGCTATTTTTTCAAAAGTCCTAATTTATCCTCAACTTCAGCTAAGGTGGATAAAGCGATGACAATAAGTTGATCGGCAAGTTCTAAAGAGTGTTTAGCATTTTCAATTATTTCATTAGCTGGAGTAGAGCTATTGGCTCCAGTTATAATCAAATCTGCTGCATTTTTCATGAAGTTAGATGCGGTTTTAAATTCAGTTGTGAAATAGGTTAGTTGCTTTTGTATATGTACTTCTACTATGTTTTCTTCAATTTGTAGGGTGTCAATTTCTTTTATGATTGTTTCATATTGCTTTGAAACAGAAATCATTGTACTTAATAGTTTAGTCCTGTCAACCGAATCTTCGTTTATATTAATATCCTCCCAAGCAGGCAACCAATCTTTCTCGATGATGTCATTATAATTTGTAGTTAACTCATCTATTTTAGGTTGCAGGTTAGTTTTGAATGTTTTTGTATCAATTGTTTCTACCGTGGCTTTTTTGTTATGATTTTTATCTATCATTGTGTAGAAAATCGTACTGGCAATAATAAAAATAGAAATTACAACTGACCATTTTTTTGAAAAAAAATTCCTCAATGAGTAACGCCTCCAAAATTTTAAAATCTATTAATTATAATATATAACAATAACAGTATTAATGATAGAGAATATAGTCTAGAATTAATTTTAATTATATTTTTTATATACATAAATAACTAAGATTAGTAAAATGATGAAAGTAATATGTGAGAAAAGAGGGTTTTCAGTGAAAATGAATAGAAAAAAACTAGTTTCAAATATTTCAATGGCTATGATATTAGTTGGCTTATTTGCACTCATATATCTGGACAAAGAATCTAAAATTGAAGATTTTCCAGTACCAATGTCAGCAATCCATATTAACGATGAAAAGGAAGAGGATTATAAATATATAAGTGTAATGCCAATTACAAAGGCGAGTGGCTGGGAGAACTTAGGGGAAAACGGTCATACTGTTAGTTTTAAAAAAGAAAAACGGAAGGTAACGGTAGTACATTATCCAGGAGAAATTACGTATTCTATATTTGAAAAATAATTGATGATAAAAGAGATAGGGAGTAGATGATAATGTAGGATTGTTTACTTCCTATCTTTTTTGGATTTTAATTCTGAATTGTTGGAAT
The DNA here is from genome assembly GCF_053345735.1 of Bacillus sp. D48C. Taxonomy (NCBI): domain Bacteria; kingdom Bacillati; phylum Bacillota; class Bacilli; order Caryophanales; family Bacillaceae; genus Bacillus; species Bacillus sp. D48C. The sequence continues at coordinate 16,621 of NZ_JBKFAQ010000013.1, read as the reverse complement.
TAAAATTATTATGCGTATAGAATAAAATAGTATTTCTTATGAAAATGAGTGGATAGTTTACCAAGTATAAAAAATAGGATGTTTTATTGAATGATATAGATAATCAGTAATATATAATTATGTTATGTAAACTATAAGCGGGATAAGAAAGCAAAGCAAGAGATTTTAATTTTTATATTTTAGATGTATTTTTACCCGGTAAGTATTCCGGTAATCAACTTACAACATTTACGGAGGGCATCAAATTTCTAGTAAGTAATGGAGTTGATAACAAAAAATTAACGTTTGTGTATATGGAAAAATAGAAAGTATGGCGAGTGGGAAATGGATCGGATCATAGGGGGGAATTAAAAATGTTACTAAAAACAATCTACTGTAAAGTGGAAGAAGAGAAAAAAGAATTATTTTCAAGTGCGCAAGAAAAATGGCGTGATATACAGCACCTAGATGGTTTTCATGGACAATTTGGTGGATGGAATGAAGATGAGGCATGTGTATTTACTTTATGGGAAGATAGAAGTGTATATCAATCATTTATGAATGCTTCTCACGATACAATTTATTTAAATAGTAATCAAGAGGATACGTTTCTTTCATGTGAAATTGAATTATTTCAAACGTTGTATGATATAACCGATATGCATTTGGAAGATATTGTAATAGAGGGAGCATTCGTAAGAGTTGCTATATGTGATGTAAAGTTGGAAAAGGAAAAGCATTTTTTACATAAGCAAGAAACAATTTGGAATAAAGGAATGGAAAAAGCAAAAGGAATGCTAGGTGGAGTAGTTGGGAAGTCTTTAAAAAATGAAAATCGTTACATAGTGTTAACGTATTGGAAAGATGAAATAGCGCACCAACATTATGTGGAAGAGATTTTCCCAGATTTATATAAATTAGCTAATATTCATGAAGATATAGAAGAGATAAAAGGAAAACAAGCTGTATGTAAGGAAGAATGGCTTGTATATTAAACGCTGAAAAAGTGCATAAATGATTGTATAATAACGATATTTTCTTATAAACAAGTAATTAATAGAAGACGTTATATACCCTTTCATGTTAATATATTTAAGTTATAATAGGAGGCTTACCCTTTTGTATTGTACGGTAGAAGCAGTGTGAGCTTGAAATTTTTTTAGAAAAGGATGTGCCTAATTTGCGTATCAATAAATTTATTAGTGAAGCTGGAAAAGCGTCTCGACGTGGAGCGGATAAACTAATTAATGAGAGAAGAGTAATTATTAACGGTAAGGTTGCAAAAATTGGTGACCAAGTAAATCCAGGTGATGATGTACGAGTAAATGGAGAGCAGCTTCGAATTGCTCGAGATCACGTATATATCGCTTTAAATAAACCAGTAGGTATTACATGTACGAGTGAAAAAGCTGTAAAAGGTAACATTATCGATTTAGTGAACCATCCTTTACGAATTAGTCACATTGGACGTCTTGATAAAGACTCAGACGGTTTAATTTTGTTAACGAATGATGGTGATATCGTTAATGAAATTTTACGTGCTGAAAACAAACATGAGAAAGAATATATCGTTTCAGTAGATAAGCCAATTACTCCTGATTTCTTAGAGAAAATGGCAGCGGGTGTTAAAATTTTAGGAACAAAAACGCTTCCTTGTGAGATTACACAGCTATCAAAATATGAGTTCCAAATTATTTTAACCCAAGGGCTAAATCGCCAAATTCGCCGTATGTGTGAAGCTTTAGGTTATCAAGTATACACGTTAAAACGTACGAGAATTATGAATATCGAATTGAATAATTTACCAGTTGGACAGTGGAGAGATTTAACGAAGAAAGAGAAAAGACGTCTATTTGCAGACTTAAATTACGAACCACAAGATTGGTAAAATTGTGAAGTGAAACCAAAAAAATTTGGTTTCACTTTTTAAATTAAATAAATAATTTTTTTAAACACTTGCAAAAATAAAATGAATAAGATATATTAAATAACAATAAATGGATGTTTTACAAAAAGCAAAGAAAAGGACACGAGTTATTTTACCCGGTTATACAGAGAAGGAAGGAAAGCTGAGAACTTCCTAACGCAGAAAAATAACTTACCACCTTAGAGCTGCACTAGGGAAATTAAGTATCTAGTGCCGTGTATGCGACGTTATCGCAAAAGAAGCCATTATGTTTTTTGTGATGGGAATCTGGGTGGAACCACGGATATAAGCATATTCGTCCCTATATTTAGGGATGAATATGCTTTTTTGCATTCAATTTCATAATAAGCGAAGAAAAGGACACGAGTTATTTTACCCGGTTATACAGAGAAGGAAGGAAAGCTGAGAACTTCCTAACGCAGAAAAATAACTTACCACCTTAGAGCTGCACTGGGGAAATTAAGTATCTAGTGCCGTATAAACGACGTTACCGTAAAAGAAGCCATTGTATGTTTACAATGGGAATCTGGGTGGAACCACGGGTATAAGCACGCTCGTCCCTATTTTAGGGATGAGTGTGCTTTTTATTATGAAATGGAGAGATGAAAAATGAAAGAACAAATGATTGAAATTAAATTTCCAGATGGTAGCGTGAAAGAATTTGTAAATGGAGTTACTTTAGAAGAAATTGCTGGATCCATTAGCAGTAGTTTGAAAAAGAAAGCAGTCGCGGGGAAAGTAAATGATGGATTATATGATTTACGCCGAAATATTGAAGAAAATGCGGAAGTGGAAATCATTACTATAGATTCAAATGAAGGTGTAGAAATTGCAAGACACTCTGCGGCACATATTTTAGCGCAAGCTGTAAAAAGATTGTATGGTGATATAAATCTTGGAGTAGGGCCTGTTATTGAAAATGGATTTTATTATGATATGGATCTTCCAAGTAGTGTAAACATAGAAGATTTACGAAAAATCGAAAAAGAAATGAAAAAGATTATAAATGAAAATATAAAGATAGAACGAGTTGAGGTTTCTCGAGAAGAAGCAGCTAAGCTGTTTCAAGAAATAGATGATAGTTTGAAATTAGAAATTTTAGAAGCAATTCCTAGTGGAGAAAGTGTAACACTATATAAACAAGGTGAATTTGTAGATTTATGTAGAGGACCACATTTACCATCTACAGGTTATTTGAAAGCATTTCAATTAACTCACGTTTCCGGTGCATATTGGCGAGGTGATAGTAATAACCAAGTGCTTCAGCGTATATATGGTGTTGCATTCTCTTCTCAAAAAGAATTAGAAGAGTATTTACATTTCGTTGAAGAAGCAGCAAAAAGAAATCATCGTAAGTTGGGAAGTGAGCTTGAGTTATTTATGTTTTCTGAAGAGGCTCCGGGAATGCCGTTTTATTTACCGAAAGGACAAATTATTCGAAACGAATTGGAAGCATTTTTAAGAGAAATTCAAAAAGAGTACAATTATCAAGAAGTACGCACTCCGTTCATGATGAACCAAGAAGTATGGGAGAGATCAGGGCACTGGGGACATTATAAAGATAATATGTATTTCTCTGAAGTAGATAATAAAAGTTTTGCATTAAAACCGATGAACTGCCCAGGGCACATGCTTATGTTTAAAAATAAATTGCATTCTTATCGTGAATTACCGATTCGTATGTGTGAATTTGGTCAAGTACATCGTCATGAATTTAGTGGTGCGTTAAACGGATTATTAAGAGTACGTACTTTCTGCCAAGATGATGCACATTTATTTGTAACTCCAAAACAAATTGAAGATGAAATTAAATCCGTAATGGCGCAAATTGATTACGTATATAAAACTTTTGGATTCGAATATGAAGTAGAGCTTTCTACTCGTCCAGAAGATTCAATGGGTGATGATAAATTATGGGAGCAAGCAGAAGCAGCATTAGAAAATGTATTACAATCGCTAAATTATAAATATAGACTAAATGAAGGTGACGGTGCATTTTACGGGCCGAAAATTGATTTTCATATTAAAGATGCTTTAAATAGAAGTCACCAGTGCGGAACAATCCAGCTTGATTTCCAAATGCCAGAGAAATTTGATTTAAATTATATAGATGAAAATAATGATAAGAAAAGACCAGTTGTTATTCACAGGGCAGTTTTAGGGTCATTAGATCGCTTCTTAGCAATATTAATTGAGCACTTTGGAGGTGCGTTCCCGGCATGGGTGGCACCAGTTCAAGTGAAAGTAGTTCCGGTTTCAAATGCAGTACATGAACAATATTGCAGTGAGGTTGCACATAAATTAGCAAAAGCTGGAGTTCGTGTTGAACAGGATGCACGAGATGAAAAATTAGGATATAAAATAAGAGAAGCACAAATGCAAAAAGTACCGTATTTTCTTGTTATTGGGGATAAGGAAATGGAAAGCGGAGCTGTAAATGTACGTAAATATGGGGAAGAGAAGTCAGAAGTTGTTGCGCTAGATGTATTTGTGGCAAGGATTGAAGAGGAAATAAAGAATAGAGAATATTGATTGTAAAGAAAACACACTAATAAAAATTAGTGTGTTTTCTTTTTTATCTTACAAAAATGTAAGGTAAATGTAAGCGAAATCGAGGGAACGAGTTGTAGAAAAATGAGAATATGAAGTAGGAAATAGGTTCATGTTACGGATGTAACTCTTATTGAATGCATAATTAAAAAATTCTTAAGAATTCACATGACAAAATAATAAGAAATATGTGAGAAATTGATTTTATACAAAAGGGATGGAGTGAAAGAGATGTCAACAAATGTAGTTACTGTAGAAAGTGTAGAAAAAACGTATGGGAAAAGAAATGAGAATCAGTCAAAAGCATTAAGGGGCGTATCGTTAAGTATTAAAGAAGGAGAATTTGTCGGGATTATGGGGCCTTCTGGATCTGGAAAAACGACTTTACTTAATGTGATAAGTACACTTGACCAGGCGACAGGTGGTAGTGTGACGATAGCTGGAACAAATATTACTTCTATGAAAGGTAATGCATTATCAGATTTTCGATCTCAAAAATTAGGTTTTATCTTTCAAGATTTTAACTTACTAGAAAATTTATCAATTTATGAAAATATCGCTTTACCACTTTCTTTGCAAGGCGTACCGTCCAGTGAGATTACTGGAAAGGTAAATGACGTTGCAAAAAAATTAGGCATCACTGAAATTTTAACAAAATATCCGACTGCTGTTTCTGGAGGACAAAAACAAAGAACAGCGGCGGCAAGAGCTTTAGTACATAATCCGGCAATTGTATTAGCAGATGAACCGACAGGAGCGCTTGATAGTAAAAACGCAAAAAGTTTATTAGAAGCGATGCAAGATTTACATGAAAATCACAATGTAAGTATTTTAATGGTTACACACGATGCATTTAGTGCAAGTTATTGTGAGCGTATTTTATTTATTCAAGATGGTCTTCTTTATAAAGAATTAAATCGTCAAGGCACTCGAGAGAATTTCTATCAAGACATTTTAGGTGTGCTCGCTCATATGGGCTCAGCTGCTGAGTCTAAGTAGGGGGCGAAACTATGTTATTTAAATTATCACGTCATAGTATGAAAAAGATGTTAAAAGATTATATGGTTTTACTTATTGGTCTCGTTATTAGTATTAGTATTTTCTACATGTTCCAAACGATGGCGATGAATAGTGAATTTACGAAAGATAATAGCCTAATTAGTAGTATTAGACTCGTCTTTTGGGTAGGTGCAATACTATTATCTTTCATTACTGTATTTTATATTATATATGCCAACTCTTTCTTGCTCACGTTAAGAAGAAAAGAACTCGGTATGTACATGATGCTTGGTGCGAAAAAGAAAAAAGTAGCACAGTTATTATTTATTGAAACATTCGGTATGGGGATTGTAAGTATTATTATCGGTATTGTAGTAGGGATGTTACTTGCAAGTGTAGCAGGAAACTTTTTAATGAATGGAATGGAAATTTCAGCAAAAGGTAGTTACGCATCTGTATACACACCAGCAATTTTAGTTACAGCTATTTTCTTCTTAATACTATTTTTCATTACTGGCTTAATGAACAGCGTCCGATTGTTACGTAAAACTGAACTAGAGTTAATTCGTGAAGATGAAACACTAGATGAAGTGAAGAAAAGTAAAACTCGCATTATTATAATGACAGTACTTGGTGTATTACTGGTAAGTACAGGGTACTATTTTATGATCAATGTAAAAATATATGCTGAATTAGGTTTTATTATAGCAACCATCGTTACAACACTTGGCACATATTTTATCTTTAGTTCATTACTCCCATTTTTTGTGATGAAAATTAAAGGGAATAAAAAACGAAATGAAATTGGTCTAAATAGTTTTACATATGCACAGCTACGCTTTCGAGTAAATAGTTTATCGAGAGTATTAGGTACTGTAGCGATGTTAATTGCATTAGGAGCAGGTGCGATGACTGCAGGTATGGCGTTCCAAAAAAATGTAGGTATTATGACAGACTTTTCTCGTGTATATGATGTTGTAATTCATGATCCGAATGATCAAGACAAAGCGGCCTTGAAAGAAATGGAAATTGTTGAAGAGAGCAATTACAAATATAAAGTAGATGGAGAAGCGGTTTATTATTTACGTAACGACTTAACTGCGAAACCACCACTTGTTTCAGACCATTTTGATACAAAAACTTTAAAAGAGCCTGTTCGTAAACGTGTGACTAAACCTTTAACTGAACCTGTATATTCAGCTTTAGAGGCTCCTGAATTAGCAAAATTCCCTCAAATGCCAAAGGATTGGGAAGACGCAGTTGTAAGAGAGATACAAATTACGCATAATCAATTTAGCGGAAAACCAGTAAGAATTGCAGACGAAGAGCATTATAAAGGGATTCAAGGAACAGAACACACTGTAACATTAGCAAAAGTAGATGATATGAAAAAATATAAACCGTTATTGATCGAAATAGACAAGAGACAAAAAGAACAAATTGAAAAAGCAACAGGTGCAAAGGTAGACTTATTTACGAAAATGACAATTTATCAGTTTATGAACAGCTTCATGAGCGGAACAATGTTTATGGGATTTTTCCTCGGAATTGCCTTTTTAGCAATGATGGCGAGTTCCCTTATGTTCAAAATATTAACAGGTGCTTCTCGTGATGTACGCCGTTATGAAATGTTACGAAAAATCGGCGTAAGACGTAGTATGTTAACGAAAAGTATATATAAAGAAATTTCATATTTATTTATCTTCCCAGCAATCATTGGCATCTCTCACGTTTTAGTGGGGCTTAACTTATTCAGCTTTATATTAGTTGATCCGTTTGTAAAAGTGTGGGTGCCAATAGGAATCTTCTTAGTCATTTATTTCATCTATTACTGGATAACTGTTCAACTTTATAAAGGGATGGTAATGCCGAAAGAAGAGGTAGCTAAATAGTTTATGAAAAGAGTCCTTGTTTTGAAAATAGGGCTCTTTTTATGTTTTTTATAAAGAAGGAAAAGATTGATAATGGTCGAAAAACATAATGTTATTTCCAATAAATTACTAAAATGATAATGTTTTATTAAGAGAAACGACCCGAAGTATGAAAGAAATGCTACAGTTATTTCGAAACAAAGTGTATACACGTTTTTTCTAGGGAATATTTTAGAGCGACTTAGTTCTATGATTGCTGGAATTATTCTTTCTATAGAGAGATAGAAAGAATAAAAAAGATAGCTGAAGACAAATTGTTTTCAGCTATCTTTTTTGTTTAATTTAGTGATGTCCAGCTAGTAGAGTAAACGCTATTATTAGGAGAAAACCACTAGTTGCCCACATTAGAAATGTAAGGAAAGAGAGCTGTTTCTTAGCTTTCCAAAGCATTTCATGAATTGTGACATATCCAAGTGAACCAATAGCACTTCCCATAATGAGGCCTTGCAGGTGACGAGCTTTTCCTTCCATCAAAATTCCAAAAACCGTACCAGTACCGAGAATAAGAGAAAGTAATAAAGTCGTTAATAAAAAGGAAATATATTTATGCTTTGTAAAAAGAAATGGAATAATTAAAGCTAATCCTTCTGGAATATGGTGCACGACGATTGCTATTAAAAAGGGAATGGCAGAGTCATTATGATTTATAAAAGCTGTACCTAACGCAAATCCACTAGGTATATTATGAATAAATATAGCGAAAGAGAGAAAAAGGAAGGTTTGCCATGCTTGTTGATCTTTTTTATGTATCATTGGATGATGACAATAGTTATCTAATAAGCTCATAACTAAAATACCGATGGCTATACCAAGTATAGGCCCAATTATTTCATAGCTTGAAAATGTTTCAGGGATAATTTCAAGTGATAATAACCCGAATAAAATACCACCACATAATGCGTATAAACGATGCATCTTTTCTTCAATGAGTTGGCGTGTTGCTACTCCAACAGCACCACCTAACAGTAATCCACCGAACGAAAAAAATGTTACAATCATTGGGATCCATAAACGTTCCATAGTATCACACTCCGATTCTATTCCCTTATTTTTAGCTTACGAAAAATTAAGTTGGATTAGTCCAAGTAATTGTGTTTGAGTATAGAGAAAAAAGTAGTGATTCGTTATAATTTATATATTAAATTTAAGTGAGAAAATGAAAAGGGGAATTGGTTATGCAACAAATTAAAAAAATAGGAAACTCATTTTGGTATATGACACCAGTTTCTGAAACGGATAGACCTATATTAGGAATGGTTGTTGGAAAAGAAAAAACTTTAATGATTGATGCAGGGAATTCAGAAGAACATGCACAATTATTTTTAGAAATGTTAAAAGAACAAAATGTATCGAATCCTGATTTTGTAGCACTAACGCATTGGCATTGGGATCATATTTTTGGATTATCTGTATTACGGAATGCATTAACTATTTCGCACGCTGAAACGAAAAAAGAAATGCAGGCAATAGTATCTTATGAATGGACAGATGAAGCGTTGGACGCACGCGTAAAAGAGGGTACTGAAATTGAATTTTGTGCGGATTGCATCAAGAAAGAGTTTGAAGAAAAAGCGAGAAATATTAACATTATTCCTCCAACCTTAACGTTCCAGGATCAAATGGAATTAGACCTTGGTGAAGTGACCTGCGTGTTAAAACATGTGGGCGGAGATCATGCACATGATTCTGTTGTTATGTACATAAAAGAAGAAAAGATATTGTTTTTAGGAGACTGTATATATGCAGATATTTTTTCTTCGAAGTGGAACTATACGACGAAAAGAACGTTTAAATTGATAGATGAATTAGAGAAATTTGATGCTGAGACATATATTCTTTCTCATGGGGAAGCGATAAATCGAGAGGAGTTTTTACAAGAGATTCGTATGTTAAAAACAGTAGGAACTTATACAGAAATTCATAAAGGCGATGAAGAGAAGATAAAGGCAGTGTATAAACAAGAACTAGATAGAGAATTAAATGAAGATGAGTTAGAAACAATAACGTATTTTGTCAATGGTTATGAAATGAATAATCAATAAGACACTACATTAATCCAATATAATTAAATTGCACAAAAAGAGTATTGAAATTTAATTCAATACTCTTTTCAATAGTTAAATATGTAGTTTCAACTAAATTCTAAATATAGGGGTTCATCGTCTGAAGTGATTTTATTCTATTTATTTTTCGTATAGATAGTGGTTCAAGTAGAAGCTTTCTTTGCTAATTCAGTAATATATTCAAAGAATACATCACGTTTTACATCATAAACGACATTTACAGGTCGTCCATCAGCAGTTTCCTCTGTACGCCCCTGACTTGGTCCATATGTATGAACGATACTATTAATCGTTTCAGTTTTTGCAAGGCTAGTGTTTCCGACAAGCGCGGTAGTTAGTACATCCCATAAATAATAAGTAGAGTTCGTTGAGAAGTGAACGAGAGGGGGGACCATTGCATAACATTGACCAAGGAAATCAACACCAATATACTTTCTCTCTTTTGCCCACTGTTCACGTATGTTTATAGTTAACGGAACTTGGTTTGTACTTTCTAGTGTCACTAAGTCGATTTTAATTTTTGCATCCCATACACGAGCCACTGCTTCAGGGTCCCAAAACGAATTCCACTCAGCTGTTCCATCATGCTCTGGTTCATGTACATTGCCTGCTGTAAGAAATGTACCACCCATCCAAACGAGACGTTCAATTTTATCTTCGATTATGGGAGCTTCATATAATGCACGAGCAAGGTCAGTTAGGGGCCCAGTAAATAATAAAGTTGTTTTTCCTTCCGTTTGTAGAAGCGTTTCTATTAAATGATGATGCGCGGGTTTTGCCACCACGGGTGTTACAACTTTTCCAGACTCATTTAAAATTGGTAGAGCATCTACATAAAATGCATGCATCCGCCAGTCTTTTGGAAACGGGTTTTGCCCGCGAGAGTTTGAAGCGGCTACTGCAATATTACCTTTGCCGAAGCGATCGATAATTTTACGACTGGCAGACATTGCGGGTTCTAAATAGCAGTCTGCTGGGATAACAGATACACCGGTAAGCTCAACGTTTTCCATTTGAAGTAATAAAAATAATGAAATTAAATCATCTACGCCGCCATCATGATTGAAGTACACTTTTTTCTTCATTGTAATCTCCATCCTATATGATTTAGTTAGAAATTAAATATGAATTGAGGAGAAGTCATCAATAATTTCCACCACTTCAATTTCTCCATTAATCAGTAGCTCAGGAAGTTCATTTCTAATATTTCCTTTCCAATACTCTCTAGCTTGTTCGATTTTTTGAGAAAAAGGAATACCATCTTCTTTTGGTAAAAGATTCCCGTCACCTTCAAAAGAACTTCCGATTACTTGTAGTTTAACAATCTGTAAAACTTCTCGATTGTAAGAATCAAATAATGCTTTCCATTTTAAAGCATCTTCATAGCTTTTTGCAGCGTATAAACAAGATAATCTGGAAGGATATTCAGGGAATTCTTGTAGTCTAACCATTTCTACAATTGTTTCTCTAGCTGCTCTAATTGTTTGATCCATATAACTCATGACTACTTTAGCATTTTCATTATTTATATGTAATTCGTTATTTTTATAGTGTTTATTTAAAATTTGTATGCCATCTTCACCATTAGCATTTAATTGTTCTCTTTCAAAAAAGAAGTGATATAGAGTATTGTGTTGATTTTTGTTAAAAGGAATGATTTGTCCGATATGCATTTTTTTCTTTGTTACGATATGATATACGAAAAATCCTTGTTCATTCATGGTTATCCTCCTAGTAATAATGTAATGCAATGTTAAATTTAGTAATTCAACATTGAAATATATAAAACCTTTATAAGTAAAAGTGAGAATTTGAGTTGAAAGTAAAGAAAATACATGAAAACGTTTTAAATTTGTTCACAAAATGTTCACTTACGAAGGGGGTTTCAATATCGATATAATGACAAAGACTCAAAGAGAAAGGATGATGAATTTTGCCAACAACAAGAAAAGAAAACCTCCAATTTGGTATGATGATGTGCCTTGGGATGGTTATCGTAATGACGTTTTACAATTTACTAATGAATGAAACAGGAGGACCAATTTATATTAAAGAGATTGCATTAGAACTATTAATTGGCTTTATTATTGCGCTATTAATTGAAATATGTATCGTTGGACCTTGTGCGAAAAAAATTGTATTCATGTTGCCATTTGATAAATCTAAGAAAATAAATATTATCGTTGCGATGGCGACAACTATGGTAATCGGAATGGTGTTCTTTATGTCATTTTTCGGTATGGCTATGATGCATTTACATGGTGGACTACAAGGAGCTTCATTTGTTTCAATTTATTTTTCGATTTTTATTAAAAATTTCATAATGGCATATCCATTACAATTAATTATTATGGGACCGCTTGTACGTTTCTTATTTGCAAAGTTTGTTATGAAAAAGAAATCTTTTAATGTAGCGTAATTCAAATTTATAAAATTTTATATATAAATAATAAAGATAAACACATCTCGCATTTTTGAGGTGTGTTTTTTGTTCATTCCAAGTTATTTTCATAGTGATGTGACATTTGTCCTTTTGCCATTATAGGATTATAGCTTTTAATTAAGTCAGAAATAAAAGATGAGGAGATGATTTTTTGAAAGGTATTATATTTGCTGTTTTTGCGGGGATATTTATAACACTTCAAGGAACCTTTAATGCGAAACTTAGTTCACATATCGGTATATGGTCGACGAGTATTATAACCCATTTAATTGGATTCCTTATTGCAACAACTGTATTTTTGTTAAAGAAAGAAGAGAAAGTAACAGATTTAAAGAGTGTGAAAAAAGTATATTTAGCAGCGGGTGCATTTGGTGGATTCATTATTTGTGCAGAAACGATGGCGATATATTCACTAGGAGTTACATTGACAGCTGGCACACTAATGGTTGCTCAATTGTTAACGGCAACAGTTATTGAAATGAAAGGACTGTTTCATATAAAAAAGATACAGATGGAGAGATATCATATTGTGGGAACAATAGTAATGATTATAGGTATTGTTGTATTTAATATGTAAATGAAAGGAGAAATGAATATGGAGGATAAATCAGGTTTAATTACGCATTATTTGAGAACCAATAAAACGCTCGAGATTTTTTTAGAAATAGATACAGTTTATTTTCAATTAAATTACTTTGAAAAAGGCGAGCTTATTTGCAATATAGATGACGAAATGGATCGTTTATATTTTGTTGTTAAAGGTAAAGTAAAAGTTTACACGATTACATCAGAAGGAAAGAAACTAATCCTTCGCTTTATCAATCCATTGGCCATTGTTGGTGATATTGAATTAATTCAAAATAGCAAAGCACATAATGTCGTTGAAGCTTGTTCAGATGTTATAGCTATCTCCATTTCTAATACGGTTATTAGAAACAAGTTATTACATGATCCTATATTTATGAAGTTCTTACTTGAAAACATTGCGAACACGTTAAAAATATCGACTCGTTTTACTGCTCTTAATTTACTTTATCCTGTAGAAGTACGTGTAGCTAGTTATTTACTTTCAATTTCAACAGATAGTAACGGGAATATGTACAAAGGGGATTTGGATACGACTTCGGTAACAAGTATTGCAGACTTTATAGGGGTAAGTTATAGGCACGTAATTCGGGTATTACAAAGATTTTATAATGATAAATTAATTGAAAAGAGTAATGGAGTTATTGTCATTAAAGATTTTTCTAGAATGAAGGAAGTCGCTAAAGATAATATATATGAGCAATGAAAGGGAGAGGAAGATTTTGATTGGATTTAGTTTAGCTATATTAGCAGGAATATTAATTAGCTTACAATCTGTTTTTAATGCAAAAGTAAATGAAAATGTAGGACAGTGGTTAACGACTACATGTGTCCTTGGAATAGGTCTCATTAGTTCTATTCTATTTTATATCATTACAGAAAACAGTATTAACATTAAAGTGTATACTACAAATTATTTGTTTTATGTAAGTGGACTGTTTGGCATCGGGTTAATTATTTGTATAATGGGTGCAATAAAGAGCTTAGGTCCAGCATATACGGTGCTAATTAGTCTTATTACTCAATTGGTGGTTGCGTTATGCATTGATACATTCGGATTATTTGGAATGGAGAGCATTCCATTACAAATAAATAAATTAGTTGGTATAGGTTTATTAATTGTGGGGGTAGGAATTTTTAAAAATCTATTTTTGAATAAGAAAGCTATTCATATAAGAAAGGGTAGGGTCTAAAGAATATAAAGGGAAAAAGTGTGAATGGTCAGAACTTATACATCTAGATAGTAATAAGTGAGCTATAGGGAGATAGGATAAATGAATCAGTTAATGTTGCAAGATGGTGTACACTATTTGAAAATCAATGGGATTATGCATTGGTGTAAAGTTGCAGGGACAGCTCATAATACAGTCCCTCTTATTATAGTACATGGTGGTCCAGGTGGTAATCATTATGTATTCGAAAGAACGCTTGGTTTGAAGTTAGAAGGAAATATGACTGTAGTTTATTACGAACAAAGAGGTTGCGGACGAAGTGAGGCACCAGAAGATGACGGTGAGTACTCAATCAATACTCTAGTCGAAGATTTAGAGGAATTAAGAAAGCAATTACATGTAGAGAAGATAAATTTGTTAGGATATTCTTTTGGTGGACAACTTTGTTTAGAGTATGCTTTGAAATATCCAAAAAATGTTGAACAAATGGTATTACAAGCACCATCGTTAGATGATTTTAATGATATGTATACTGTGCAGATAGAAGGTTTTCTACAAGTAACGAAAGGGGAAATGAAAGAACAAATATTGATAATAAGTAAGTCAGAAATTCCTTTAAAAGAAAGGTATAATCAAGTTTGGAGTATAGTTGATACAGAAAATTTAGATCGACTATTGTTTAAAAATGAAGAATTTGCAAAGCTAAATAGAAGGTTTTGGGAGGAAAGTAAGTTAAGTAATACAGGGAAGATGAGTAAAGTTATTTTTGGAACAAAATCATCTTTACCGCTTATTGAGCGTATTAAAGGTTTAGAAATTGATACGTGTGTCATAGTTGGAGCGCATGACTATAACACGGGTGTAGGAATGAGTTATAGAATAACGAGACAATTGAAAAATGGTAAACTTGTTATATTTGAAAATAGTGGACATTTCCCAGATATCGAGGAGACGGATAAAGTATGTGAAACGATTATTGAGTTTTTGGAATAAAAGGGGGATATTAAGGTCGAACCGAATTAATAGAGTTGAATTGGTTATTGGGATATTAAATCATGTAATATGCTAATTGTTTACTTGTAATTGAGGAAGAATCAATTAGTGTATTTGGAAAATAAGTAAAAAAGACCTCGTAAGGTGGAGGTCTTCTTGATTTATTATTTAATATTTTGAACTTATATGAACGGAAGTAGAAGAGTATGATAAGCACTTTCAGGGAACGAGAATATAACCGAAAATAAAATATTACTTAACATATATAACTAATGAATGCAATGTCTTTTTCAGTTATTAAGTTGTAAATCATTTTATGATAAAATCTTTTACATAATTTAATAAAGGGGTAGTATTCAATGGGTTATTTCTCAAATGGTTTATTAGTTTTGTTTGTGCTAATCGTATGCAGTTGTATATTTTTTGGTTGATAATATAATGAGAGTCTTATATAAAAGAAGTTATCTTAAGTGAGATAACTTCTTTTTATTTTATATTGAGAAGGAATTCTATCTTTCTTATTGAAGTTTGTTCTAGTTATTTTTACATCAATCAGATTTGTGTAAAGGGAATTTTATGAAATATAAACAAGTCAGAGAATAGGGAGTATTTACATGGAAAATAGTATACGCCACACAAGTGAACATCCTACAGATTTTAATGGATTATTATCCTTATACGAATCTTTAGGATGGAATTCTCTTAAATTAACGGTTAACGAGTTAGAACAAATGTGTAAGCAAAGTTGGTATGCAATTTATGTTTTTGATGATAAGAGGTTAGTAGGGATGGGGCGTGTCATATCAGATGGAGTCATAACAGGCATTATTTGTGGAGTTGGTGTATTGCCAAAATATCAGTCTAGTGGCATCGGAAAAGAAATAGTGAAACGATTAATCCAGCACTGTGAACAAAACAAGGTTATTCCACAACTTATGTGTGTAGAAAAATTGCAATCTTACTATGAATCTATAGGGTTTGAAGCATTCTCTATTGGGATGACAAAACATATTATAAGATAAAGGTGCTTTATCCCGCTATTTGCCGGGCAGTAAAACCCCAACGGATTAAAGTTTCACTTTATATTTTCAGTTTACTCGTACATATTTTCAAACTTCAGTATAAAGGAGAATGGCTGTATGGAGATTGCTAAAGGGATAGAAATGTTACAACTTGAATTTCAAGAATTTGTTATTCATCCAATTCTTTTATGGGATGATGAAATGGCAGTATTAATAGATACGGGTTTCCCAGGACAAATTGAAGATATACAAGTAGAGATGGAAAAGGTTGGGGTATCATTTGATAAGTTAAAAGTCGTGATTTTGACGCATCAGGATATTGATCATATAGGTAGTCTTCCGGAGTTGTTGCAGCGCTGTGGAAATAATATTAAGGTTTATGCGCACGAATTAGATAAGCCATATATTGAGGGGGATTTGCCTTTATTGAAGGAAGGAAATGTAGAGAACCGACCAAAAGGAAAAGTGAGTGATACTGTGATTGACGGGCAAGAACTTCCGTATTGCGGTGGAATACTAATTCTTCATACTCCAGGGCATACTCCGGGTCATATTAGTTTATATTTGAAACGAAGTAAAATTCTTATTGCAGGAGACTCTATGTATAGTGTGAATGGGATGTTAGGAGGAATTCACGCCCCAACAACTATAAATATTAAGGAAGCAAAGCAGTCTTTGAAGAAGTATTTAAATTTACATATTGAATCTGTAGTTTGTTACCATGGGGGATTAAGTAAGGAGAATATAAATGTTCAACTTCAAAATTTGTAAAGTTAAAATGGAGTTTTTTGTTAAGTGACATTGAAGTATAATCTGATTATTAGTATATAAATAAATTATAAAAGAGCATGTTTGAAAAAATTAATGAACTGCACCCCAATTGTTAGACACAGTCTAACAATTGGAGGTGCAGTTTTTCTATGGCTAAATTTACAGCTGATGAAAAAATACAAATCG
>NZ_JBKFAQ010000012.1:87422-168350 GCF_053345735.1 Bacillus sp. D48C | reverse complement strand
TTTGCGACTTCCTTATGTTAACATCTTCATTTTTCAATGTCAACTAAGTTTTTCAATTTCTTTTTTGTCGTTTTCTGCGTTTCCGCATCAGCGACGGTTATTAATATATCATGCAGTATATACAGGGTCAATACTTTTTACAAAAAAATTTCACATCCCGTTAAAAACTTAAAAATCGCTGTAAAAATCATTATAGCACCCATTCATTCTTCATGGCTCCCCTCCTATCCATTTCATATCTTATCCCTTTATCAATTTACACGAGAGTGAAAATTCTAAATTTTATGTTATATTATTATTATAGGAGTGTGGTGAGAATGAGCATTAAGTATTCAAACAAAATCAATAAAATCCGGACCTTTGCATTAAGTTTAGTATTTATCGGCCTCTTCATTGCATACTTAGGTGTCTTTTTCCGCGAAAACATTATTGTTATGACAACGTTTATGATGGTTGGCTTTTTAGCTGTTATCGCTAGCACTGTCGTTTACTTTTGGATTGGTATGTTATCTACTAAGACTATCCAAATTATTTGTCCAAGCTGTGATAAGCCAACAAAAATGCTCGGCCGTGTCGATGCATGTATGCACTGCAATCAACCTTTAACACTAGATCGAGATCTAGAAGGAAAAGAATTTGATGAAAAGTATAATAAGAAGAGTTATAAATCATAAGTATCAAGGGAAATACGAGTTTGCAACACTACAAACGTTTCAACTCATTAAAAAGTTGATTTCTTAAGAAATCAACTTTTTAATTGTTTTATTAAATTTATTACACCTATTTTTTCGAAATAACAGTAAACATCCCTGTCATGTTAGGCGAATAATCTTTAAAATCATATTTTTCGTAGAATGACGTTTTACCTTGCGACGCAAACAAACCAATGAATGCTTTATCTGGAGCATTCTGATTTAAGTATTCTACTAAAGTATTCATTATTTTCTTTCCAATACCATTCTTTTGATACTCTGGATGAACCACTATATCTTGAATATAGAAATAGATAGCCCCATCACCAACAATTCTCCCCATGCCGATGATTTGATTATTATCCTTGACTGTTATACAGTAAATCGAATTTTGAAGTGATATTTCCGCCACCTCAAAGTTCATATAATTAGTCCATCCCACAGAATCACATAAATATTTATATTCTTCCAATGTTGGAATGTCACTTTTAATCTCATATTTCTTCAAAATGTCCCCTCCAAGAATTCATTTCCACCAATACAAAGTAAATTCGACAAACTTTTATCTAACCCTTCTTACTAACTTAGCACTGTAAATCCCGATTAACCTCACGCTAATCCTTATATAATAAAGAAAGAGGCTGACGTATAGCCGTCAGCCTCTTTCTTTATTATATATTACGCCTTATGACACTCTGGACAAACGCCATAAATTTCTAAGCGATGACTATTAATAACGAAGCCTGTCGTTTTTGCAGCTTCCTCTTCAAGTTGTTCCAAACCTCCATAAGGAAAATCAACAATCTTACCACATTTTTCACAAATCACATGATAATGTTGACTTGTAACATAATCAAATCTACTTGAAGCGTCTCCATAAGTTAATTCCTTTACAAGTCCAACCTC
The DNA here is from genome assembly GCF_053345735.1 of Bacillus sp. D48C. Taxonomy (NCBI): domain Bacteria; kingdom Bacillati; phylum Bacillota; class Bacilli; order Caryophanales; family Bacillaceae; genus Bacillus; species Bacillus sp. D48C. The sequence continues at coordinate 166,752 of NZ_JBKFAQ010000012.1, read as the reverse complement.
TTTAAATACACGTAAGTTATTATAGACAGTTGCAACACTCATATTTGGAAACTTACCTTCTAATGCTTTATAAATGTCATCCGCTGTTGGGTGCGTCATTGATTCCACAAGGTACTCTAAAATAGCATGACGCTGTGGAGTAATGCGTACACCCGTATTTTTCAGCATTTCTAGCGCTTCTTTTAATTCTTCTTTGACCACCGTCATGCACCCCGATTCTATACGGATTATTATTTTATAATTCTTATAAAGAGTGTACTCCTTTTCTTATAAATCGTCAATATTTCTACTATAAGTATGTGGTTTATTTTTATATTCAGAGCTTGTTTTTATGTATCTTTCCCTTTTTCTTCATATATTACATAGAAAAAAGTGCGACATAATCGCACTTGGAATACTATCATCTGAGGAGGTATGCCCTACACTTCCACTTTATGTAAGGCAGTAAAATATGTATAGACACTTGCCTTGTTTCTGCATATTTTATCTCCACTATAGATTTATTTTATATAAGAAAGAACATCCTCAATATGTCCTTTCACTTTCACTTTACGCCACTCTTTTACAAGTTCACCGTCTTTATTAATAAGGAATGTAGAACGCTCGATTCCCATATACTCTTTCCCAAAGTTCTTTTTCAGCTTCCAAACATCATATAACTCTGCTACTTTATGATCTTCATCTACTAAAAGTGTAAATGGCAATTCATGTTTCTCAATGAATTTCAAATGTCTATTCGCTGAATCAGGACTTACTCCAAGAATAACCGTATCCTTCTCTTGAAATACTCCATACGCATCACGAAAATCACATGCTTCAGTTGTACATCCTGGCGTCATATCTTTCGGGTAAAAATAGAGAACTACATTTTTACCGCGGAAATCAGCTAGGCTAACTTCTTCTCCGTTACTTCCCTCTAATGTGAATTCTGGTGCCATTTCTCCTACTGTAATCATAGTTATCACTCCTACTCTTTTCCTTTACTATAACAAATGCTTCCTTATTTTTCATTGTCTATTACAGACCTCATCACAAAAGCAAAAGGGAGTGTATATCCAATTAGCGCTTCTGCAATTGCAATCCATCGCCCAATTCCAATCGGAGATATGTCACCATATCCAACAGACAATAAAGTAACTGCGCTAAAATATAAACAAACTTCAACGAGTTGAAAAGAATGAGCGTTCAAACTTTCTCCGTCCTCTTTCAAAACTGCGAAACCCATTTCCTCTAATACAACGTAACTTAATCCAAACGCGATCAGTACTGTTGTATAGATTAAAAATAATGTGGCCAAATTATACAGCGAAAAAAAACGCGTTGAATCTGAATAGGAACTCCATAATAATTGGACACTTTTCAAAATAGCGATTGCTGCAAGTAATAGAATAAATCCCCATAACATGTCCTCCACCTCATTTTATATGTATGAGACGACCATTGGATTTATCCCTTAGAAACAAACAAGCTTCTATAATTAATTCCCAGCACCACGGTACCTTTTTACCCCTTGATTCCAAAGAGTGATTGCAATCGTAAAACAGATAACACCAACAATTGGCGTCGCGAATGCATAACTATTCCATTCTGTTTTTCTTAAAAAGTATGCTGCTGGATATACTCCAACAAACGCAAACGGTAAAACAAACGTTAAAATGAAACGAATTACACGATTATAAATATTAACAGGATAGCGCCCGTAATTACCTATGTTATACATAAGGGGCATAATTGAACTTTTCGCATCTGACCAAAAACCAAGGCTCGCAAGCGTAACAAATATCCCTCCATATACAAGTGCGCCTCCTCCTACCATCAATATAAATAAGAAGAAATCATACCAGTAAAAAGATAATTGTAACTCTACAGCTGCATATCCCATTACAATCATTCCTGTAATGGCCCCAATTAAAGACTCAAGTTCCATTCTTTCTAATATAATTTGAAACAAGCTATGAATCGGTCTCGTTAATATACGATCCATCTCCCCTTTAATAATGTAACGATCATTAAAGTCCCATATGTTAAAGAAAGCTGAGAAAATGGCAAACGGCACTAAAAAGAAACCATAAATAAAGATTACTTCTTCTCTACTCCAGCCTTTTAATGCTTGTGTATGCCCAAACACAACGAGAATAAAGATTAAATTAACAGCCTGTAGTGATAAATCAGAAAGTAATCCAACGATAAAATCGCCCCGATACTCCAATTTTGTTTTTATATATTGGCTTGCATATTGCAAAAATAGTTTTATATATATCATCTCATCATCCCCCTTGTACAATTAGACGTTTTCTCGCCGTTCTCCACATAAGTACAATTGGAATAATAAGGACAATCGCCCAAATTACTTGGAATAATAATGCCTCATACAATTTATTTCCTTGTATACCTTCTGAAAAAATCATACTCGGAATATAACTAATGGCTTGAAACGGTAAAAACATCATTGCCTTTTGGGCCCATAACGGATAAAAACTAATCGGTAATAATAGACCAGAAAATAAATCAATAACAACGCGTTTTGCATACATAATTCCACTATTATTAAATAGGAAGAACGTGAGCATTCCCGTCATTAAATTAATTTGTGTATTAATAATAAAACTAAATATTAGAGACAAGAAGAAATATAACCACGTTTGAAAATTCGTTGTAATTTGCAATGAAAATAATAACGTAACGATAACCATACCTGGAATTGAAAAAAATGCAAAACGAAATATCCCTTCCCCAAGACCTTGCATCACTTTCATCCCTAAATAATTATATGGACGAATTAGTTCTACCGCTACACGTCCTTCTTGAATCTCCATCGCAATTTCCCTATCTATATTATTAAAATAAAAGGCACGTGCCATCCACGCAATTGCGATATACGTAGTCATTTGCGAAATAGATAAACTTTCAATGTTCTCTTTTCCGCTATAAATTGCTTGCCATAAAAAATAATACGCACCGATATTAATCGTATAAATTAAAATCCCGCTATAATAATTTGTGCGATACGCAAGCATCATTAAAAAGCGAATTCGAATCATTTCAATATACTTACCCATGTTTAATACCTTCTTCATAAATGTTACGAATAATTTCCTCTGTAGACACTTCATTAATTTTTAAATCTTTAATTTGAAAGGCTTGTACTACTTTAGAAATAAGCATTGAAATAATAACTTCTTCATTCGGTATTTTTGCAACCCACGCGTTTTCCTCTTTCGCTTTCGACCAAACGACATGACTATCTGGCATAACCATTGATAAAGCCTGATAGGAAACTGGTGCAATAAACTGAAAATGTATTTCCTTCTCTGCTCCCCACTGCGTACGAAGATTATTTAAAGAACCGTCATACATAATATTTCCTTCATCCAGCATGATAACACGCTCACATAATGCTTCAATATCAGTAATATCATGGGTTGTTAATAAAATTGTTGTTTTATAACGTTCATTCATTTCTTTTAAAAATTCACGTATTTTCAATTTCACAAGTACATCTAGCCCAATTGTTGGTTCATCTAAAAATAATAACGGTGGGTTATGAATTAATGCTGCCGCTAATTCACAACGCATTCTTTGACCTAGAGATAACTTTCGAACTGGCTTATCTAATAAAGGACCAATATCTAACGTTTCAATCACGTGTTCCATATGCTCTTTATACTGAGCGTCTGATACACCGTACACTTTTTTTAATAAACGAAAAGATTCTTGTACAGCAATATCCCACCAAAGTTGTGAACGTTGACCGAAAACAACACCAATGGTTCTTACAAATTCTTCTCTCTGCTTATGTGGGTTCATCCCATTTACTAAAATCTCTCCTGATGTCGGAGTCAAAATCCCCGTAAGCATTTTAATTGTTGTTGATTTACCAGCACCGTTCTCACCGATATAACCAACCATCTCACCTTGTTTTACAGTAAAAGATACATCATTTACTGCTGGTACTATTTTATAATTACGATTTAATAAATCGCGAAATGCACCCTTTAAACCCGGACGACTTGAATAGGCTGTAAATTCTTTACGTAACCCTTGTACCTCAATTACCGATTTCATAATCGGACCCCCCTCCTAAATGTCACAACGAATAGTTTACCCAACTGCCTTCTCTATCACAAACAATACGTCTTTTCGAAAAACATGTTAGAATAATACATAGATTTTTGTAAGGAGATGAATGGTAGTGAAATTCACAAAATCAGAAGCATTACATAAAGAAGCTTTAGAACATATCGTTGGCGGCGTTAATAGTCCTTCTCGTTCTTTTAAAGCAGTTGGCGGTGGCGCTCCTGTTGCTATGGAACGTGGAAAAGGTGCTTATTTCTGGGATGTAGACGGAAATAAATATATCGATTATTTAGCAGCATACGGTCCTATTATTACTGGACATGCTCACCCGCACATCACAAAAGCAATTACAACAGCTGCTGAAAATGGTGTACTTTACGGAACACCAACAGCGCTAGAAGTAAAATTTGCAAAAATGTTAAAAGAGGCAATGCCTGCTTTAGATAAAGTACGCTTTGTAAACTCTGGTACTGAAGCAGTAATGACGACAATTCGTGTTGCTCGTGCTTACACAGGCCGCACAAAAATCATGAAATTTGCTGGTTGTTACCACGGTCATTCTGATTTAGTACTTGTAGCAGCTGGATCTGGTCCTTCTACACTAGGAACACCTGACTCAGCCGGCGTACCACAAAGTATCGCTCAAGAAGTTATTACTGTTCCATTTAATAATGTAGAAACTTTAAAAGAAGCGTTAGATAAATGGGGACATGAAGTAGCGGCTATTCTTGTAGAACCGATTGTTGGAAACTTCGGTATTGTAGAGCCAAAACCTGGATTCCTTGAGAAAGTGAATGAACTTGTTCATGAAGCTGGCGCACTAGTAATTTATGATGAAGTTATTACCGCTTTCCGCTTCATGTACGGTGGTGCTCAAGATTTACTTGGCGTAACACCAGACTTAACAGCTCTTGGTAAAGTTATTGGCGGCGGACTTCCAATCGGTGCTTACGGTGGTAAGAAAGAAATTATGGAACAAGTTGCTCCGCTTGGCCCTGCATATCAAGCAGGTACAATGGCAGGAAATCCTGCTTCTATGGCATCCGGTATTGCTTGTCTAGAAGTTCTTCAACAACAAGGACTTTATGAGAAATTAGATGAACTTGGTGCCATGCTTGAAAAAGGAATTTTAGAGCAAGCTGCAAAACATAATATCGATATTACATTAAACCGCCTAAAAGGCGCTTTAACTGTATACTTCACAACAAATACAATTGAAGATTACGATGCAGCACAAGATACAGACGGTGAAATGTTCGGTAAATTCTTCAAGCTAATGCTTCAAGAAGGAGTTAACTTAGCACCTTCAAAATACGAGGCATGGTTCTTAACGACAGAACATACAAAAGAAGATATTGAATATACAATTGAAGCTGTAGGCAGAGCATTTGCTGCTTTAGCAGATAGCAAATAATCTCGTCATTAAAAGGAAAAAAGAAAGCACATCTTTCTTTTTTCCTTTTTTCTATTTCATAAATCCCACATTAATAGTATAATTATTCATAATTATCTGTTTTATATTCTTTTACATCATTACTATCTCTGTGTACAAGGTGATTCACACCTTAAATAGTAAGATTATTCTAACTTTTACAAGAGGGGGGATTGACGGATGCTCAATAAAACAAATACATGGACACCGTCTTTATTTCGAGATTATAGAAATGCAGAACATGATGCGTGTGGAATCGTTTCCGTTATGGAGAAACGAAAAATTCCTACAAAAGAAAACATTGACCTTTGCATACAATCACTCGTCAAAATGAATCATAGAGCTGGTTTCATTAATGGCGAGGGCGATGGCATCGGCATTCACATTGATGTACCAAAAACGCTTTGGAATGAAAAACTAAAAAGTAGTGGATATAATCCAACGATTGTGGATCATCCCCACTTTATCGTTGGACATTTTTTTCTAAATAAAAAAGAAAACATCACTGCCTTAAAAGATTATATTCGTACGCAATTAAACAACAAAAACTTTACTATCATTTTCGAAAGTGATGATGCAACAAACTCAGATGCGCTCGGTCCACTCGGTAAACAAGAAGAACCTTTATTTTGGCAAGTTGCCCTTATCGCAGAAAATGAAATTACAAATATTGAGCAAACATTATTTTCTGTCACAATAAAAATAGAGGAAAACGAAGCAATTCATGTTGCTTCATTAAGTCGTGATCATGTTGTATATAAAGTTCTAGGTGCTGGTGATACACTTGTTGCCTACTATAATGATTTACAACATCCACTTATCGCTTCAACTATGACATTAGGACATAACCGCTACTCTACTAATACATTATCTAATTTTTTTCGTGTACAACCATTTAGTATTCTCGGACATAATGGTGAAATTAACACAATCGCAAAATTACGCGATCAAGCTGAAATGATTGATGTACCACTTACTGCTGGAGGCAGTGACTCTCAAGATTTAAACCGCACCTTAGAAACCCTACTTGTTCAATACGACTACAGTTTATTTGAAGCAATGGAAATACTATTTCCACCAATTATTAATGAAATTAAACTTTATGAAACACCTTTACAAGATTTATATACGTATATACGTGAAGCATGGGGACATTTTGCACAAGGACCAGCTGGCATCATTTCCCGTTTTAAAGATGAAGCTGTTTTCAGCGTTGATTCCCTTGGATTACGCCCAGTATGGAAAGTAGAGACAGAAAGCTCTTATATTTTCTCTTCTGAACCTGGAGTTGTATCACCAACTAAATATGTAGCAGAACCAAAGCCACTCGCCCCTGGAGAAAAGGTCGGATTAAAATGGAATGAACAAGATGAACTTGTTCTTTATGAATATGACAAATATCAAATCCAAGTATATAACCGTTTTAAAAAGCGAATTGATACTACCAATTATCATTTAAATTTATCTATCCCTGAAACGCAAAAAATCCACGGGCTATGTGATTTTGTTCAAGTTGAAACGAAACAATACGTCGCTTTCGGATGGGACCGAGAACATATTCAGCTTCTTGAACAGATGGCAACAAAAGGTGTTGAACCAATACGCTCACTTGGGCATGACTCACCACTTGCCGCACTTGATACTGATAGACGAAATATCGCTGACTTTATTAAAGAAAGTGTAGCTGTTGTTACAAACCCAGCAATTGACCGTGACCGTGAAATTGAACACTTCTCTACACGTACTGTACTTGGAGAGCGTCCAAGTTTATTAAGCGGCGCAAAACGGCCATTTGTAGTTGAAATGCTTTCACCAATTATTTTAGAAGGCAGCGTGGCACAACCTATTGCAGAGGAATTACACACAATTACGTACGAACAACTCACAGCGTTATTTAGGACTCATAACTCTATTGCCACAATCTCTGCTACATTCAGCTCGTCAGAAACCCTGCAATGTGCATTAAGCCGCATTAGTTCTGAAGCGATAGCTGCTGTTAACAATGGTGCTTCCCTACTAGTATTAGATGACGCAAAAGCCCATCTAAATGAACGCTTGTGGATTGATCCACATTTAGTTACCGCGAAAGTACATCAAGAATTAAGTGAAAATAAATTACGCCGCAATTGTTCTCTCGTTATACGTTCTGGTGCCCTTCGCTCCTTACATGACATTGTCACGCTATATGGATTAGGAGCAGATAGTATTAATCCATATTTATTATTCGCGACTGTAAGTGATGGAACAAAAACACCAATTACGAATCTGTATAATGCACTTAATAAAGGATTAGAAAAAGTCATTTCAACAATTGGAATTCATGAGTTACGTGGTTACGGACGTCTCTATTCATCTATTGGGTTACATGAGGAAATTGCAAATATATTACAAATCACAAATTTCTTCGGTTCAAATGATTTAGCTTTTTCACTTGAATCACTTGCTGAAGATGCAAAAATACGAGCAGAGGATTATAACAATCCTAAAATTAGAATGCGAAAATCATTTCATATATTCCCGCGAATTTGGAAAGCAATCGGCGATGTTGCAAAAGGAAATCCTTATGATGACTACCGTGACAAGTTAAGTGAACTAGAAGAGAATAATCCAATCGCAATCAGACACCTTGTTCAAACGAAACAAACAAAACATGTCGTTCCAACTGAAGAAGTATCTATCGGCATTCAAAATCATAATTTACCATTTATTATTAGTTCTATGTCATTTGGTTCTCAAAACGAAATTGCCTTTCGCGCATATGCAGAAGCGGCCGATCAGCTAAATATGATTAGCTTGAACGGTGAAGGCGGCGAAATTAAAGATATGATCGGGAAATACCCACATACACGCGGACAACAAGTGGCATCTGGGCGATTTGGAGTAAATGCCGAACTACTAAACTCATCGAATTTAATTGAAATCAAAATCGGTCAAGGCGCAAAGCCTGGTGAAGGTGGGCATTTACCTGGTTCAAAAGTGACAGCCAAAATCGCTGAAGCACGTAATGCGACAATCGGCTCAGATTTAATTTCACCTTCTAACAACCATGATATTTATTCAATTGAAGATTTAGCTCAAATGATTACGGAAATTAAAACAGCTAATCAACTTGCCAAAGTAGCCGTGAAAGTCCCTGTTGTTCCTAATATCGGAACAATTGCTGTCGGTATCGCCAAAGCTGGTGCTGATTTTATTAACATTAGCGGATTCGATGGTGGAACAGGTGCTGCACGTATTCACGCCTTGCAACATGTAGGTCTTCCTGTAGAAATTGGTGTTAAAGCCGCTCACAACGCTTTATTAGAAGCGAGCATGAGACATAAAGTAGAGATTTGGGCAGATGGTGGTATTCGAAGTGTAAATGATGCCTTGAAAATCATGCTCCTCGGAGCAAACCGTATTGGATTTGGCACACTGTCAATGATTGCAATCGGCTGTACTACTTGCCGTGGGTGCCATCTAGATACTTGCCATGTTGGAATTGCGACACAAATTGAGTCTGAAGCACAGGCAAAAGAACATGGATTACGCCGCTTCGTCCCACGCGAATTAGAAAGCGCAGTTGCTGGCCTGCTAAATTTATTCACCTCTTTCGGTGTAGAACTAAAACGATTAACAGGACAGCTTGGGTATACAAATTTACAAGCAATTGTCGGGCGTTCTGATTTATTAGAGCAAGTTCGGGGCGAAAATTTATTAAACTTATGTAATTTACTACAAATAATAGAACATCCATCTGTTACAACAACAAAAGACGTACCAGAAAAACAATTTAAAACAGTTCATTCCGCTGACTCAAAAGAATTAGTAGGCGTTGGTGTAGAGCAACGCGTTATGGGCGGTCTAGAATCATGTTATCGCGTTCGCAGTAAACTATATGAAGCTACTCAACTTGAACCACTTACATTAAAGTATACGAATGGTTCTATCCCTGGAAATGGGTTAGGTGCTTACAATAGTGAAAATTTATTTATACACGTAAATGGCGGCGCACAAGATGGCATTGGTAAAACTTCCTTTGGTGGTGGTATTTATATAACGAAATCAAAAGGAAAAGACGGAGTATATTATAACGGTTCTGTCGGAAAAGGATTTGGATATGGGGCACAAAAAGGGGCACTATACGTGCAAGGGAACGCTGATGCTCGTGCTGGTATTCGCCTTTCTGGGGCAGACATGATCATTGGAGGTAGAATAACAAAACCACTCCGTGAAAAAGAGCAAGGAAATATAGGTGCATACTCCAATATTAAAGGTTTTGCTTTTGAATATATGACAAATGGGCGAGCGCTTGTTTTAGGTGACCCTGGTCCATGGATTTGCGCTGGCATGACTGGCGGTGTTGTTTATTTGCGTCATGATTCAAACTTAGGCTTAACAGAACAGGCCTTAAAAAGAAGAATTGCAAAAGGGGCAAATGTTACATTACAATCAATTAGTAAAAATGGTTTGAAAGATGTAACTGAATTATTGCTAGACTATATTCGTGTACTAAACGAGCATGAGCAATATGAGGAAGTTGCTTTGTTAACCCCATTATTAGATGATATACAGAACCAGTTTTTTGAAATTATCCCCAAAAAAGAACAGGCAGATCCATCTATCTCAACAGAGTAACATGAGTAATTTTCATTATTAAGAAAAAATTGACGAAGTACACTTCTCATAGTAATCTATAGTAACAATTTGAGACCTGCTGAAATTCAGCAGGTCTTTTTACTAAAAACTGATGTTTAAAAGAAATTAGGAAAAATTATAAAGTGAAACTTTAATTAGCCTACAGCAATTGAGCGTTTACCGGCATCCAGCTACTGAATTTAGAGGCGGGAATCTTACTGTTCACAATTAGCTGGATAAAATGAATACTAATTTCTTTTAACGTCACTAAAATATCACTTGCTAACATATTGTAATGAATGTATAGTATCATGTTGTACATTCATTATGACAAGAGAAAGGATCTTATTAAGGGTATGAAACTTGGTGCTCGCATTTTAAAAACGGGTATTGCCATCACGTTAGCTTTATTTGCTTGTATTTTACTTCAATTACCGAGTCCGGTATTTGCGGGAATTTCAGCTATCTTTGCTGTTCAACCGTCTGTATACCGTTCTTATTTAACCGCACTTGAACAGATTCAAGCAAATGTAATCGGTGCGATATTTGCTATCGCATTTGCTACTGCTTTTGGACATAATCCTTTTATTATTGGATTAACATGTATATTAGTAATTGCTCTTACACTGCAATTACGATTAGAAAACACAATATCAATTGCTTTAGTAACAGTTATCGCCATTATGGAGTATCAAGGCGAAGACTTCTTTAGTTTTGCCTTACTTCGATTTGCGACAATTATGATTGGTATTATTGCGGCTTCACTTGTAAATTTAGTATTTATGCCGCCGAAATATGAAACAAAACTTTATCATCGTATCGTTGATAATACAGAAGAAATTGTAAAATGGATTCGAATGAATAGCAGGCAGGCTTCTGATTTTACAACGCTAAAAACTGATATTGATCGTATGAAAGAAAAAATAATCAAACTAAATCATTACTATTTGCTGTATAAAGAAGAAAGAAGCTACACGAAAAAAGTAAAGTTCGCAAAAATTCGTAAGCTCGTTTTATTCAGACAAATGTTAGCGACAACAAGCCGTGCTTTAAGTACGTTAAAATCATTACACCGTACTGAAAATGAACTACGCTACATGCCGGAAGAATTTCAGGAATCTATCCAAAACGAACTTGATTCATTAACGCATTATCATGAACAAGTTTTATTAAAATTTATTGGTAAAGCAAAAAAACAACAATCAGTTGAAATGCTTGATGAAGTTGAAACAGGTAAACAAGAATTAATTGATATCTTTATGGAATATCAAAACAAGGACGATGAAGAAGCATATAAAACATGGTTACATCTCTTCCCTCTTATTTCTTCCATCATTAACTATAGTGAAGAAGTAGAGCATTTAGATTTACTTGTAGATAGCTTCTACACATACCATAAACCAGAAAAAGAACTCCAAATCGATGATAAAAAAGAAGACGAATAAAAAAGCAGCTCCTTTTATGCTAAAGGAGCTGTTTCTGTTATATGTTGAAGTTGATATAAATTATAATAAAATCCTCTTTTTCGCATTAACTCTTCATGAGAACCGGTTTCTTTAATCTGACCGTCTTCAATGTAAATGATCGTATCAACATGCGTAATTGTCGCTAATCGATGTGCAATTATAATCGTTGTCCGGTCAGCAGCTAACGTCTGAAGCGCCTCTTGAATATACCTTTCATTTTCTAAATCTAAAGCCGAAGTTGCTTCATCCAATATAAGTACCGACGGATTCTTTAGAAATACGCGTGCAATTGCCACGCGTTGCCTTTGCCCACCCGATAGCTTCACACCACGTTCTCCAACGACAGTATTATAACCATCTGGTAAATCTATAATAAAATCATGAATTTGCGCAGCTTTGGCAGCTGCAATCACTTCTTTCTCTGTAGCTTTCGGATTTCCATATAAAATATTAGCTTCAATTGTATCGCTAAACAATAAATTATCTTGCAGTACAATTCCAATATTACTACGTAAATTTCTCATATTATACTTCCTTACATCTATGCCATCTACATAAACCGTGCCTTCAGAAACATCATAGAAACGCGGGATCAAACTAGCAAGAGATGACTTCCCTCCTCCACTCGCTCCTACAAGCGCTACTTTCTCTCCAGACTGCATAGTTAATGACAAGTTGTGTAATATCTCTTTTTCATCTGCATTATAACGAAAAGAAACATTATCAAATACAATTTCTCCATTTAATTTTTTCGTTTGTATCGCATTTGGCACATTAACAATATCGTATTTTTCATCTAACAGTTCAAACACACGATCCATCGATGCAAAAGATTGTGTCAATGTTGTAGATGAATTAACAAGGCGGCGAAGCGGACTATATAAACTATCCATATATCCAACAAAGGCTACCATCGTCCCTAGCGTTAACTGCCCCTGAATTACTTCATATGCTGCAAAACCAATCACAAGTAACGGACCTAAATCGGTTAACGTATTTACTGCCGAAAATGTTCTCGCCGTCCAACTTGTATGGTTTAATGCTTTCGTTAAAAATTCATTATTTCTTTTTTCAAACTGCTTCCCCTCATACTCTTCTAACGCAAAGCTACGTGTCACTTGCATTCCTTGAATACGTTCATGCAAATACCCTTGCATCGTCGCTAACGCTTGTGAACGCTCTTTCGTCAATTTCCGAAGACGTCCGAAAAAATATTTCACTGCTATTACATAAATAGGTAAAATCAATAACGCAACAAATGTTAATTTTATATTCATAGAAAACATAACAATGATAGCGATAGCAATTGTTGCAGTATCTAACCAGACGTTCATCAAACCTGTAATTACAAAATCTTTCGTTTGTTCTACATCATGGATGACCCGTGAAATAATCTCCCCTGTTTTCGTATTCGAATAATAACGTAAGCTTAACTTTTGTAAGTGACCGAAAATATGCTTCCGCAAATCATACAGTATTGTATTTGCGATACGTTGCGCGAAATATTGACGATAATATTCAATCGGTGGTCTTAATACCGCAAAAATAAAAAAAGCAATTCCAATCGCTGTTATTAATTGAGATGTTTTATCTTGAAGTGAACCCGCCCCTTGAATTACATCATCGATAATATACTTTAATAACCACGGCATAATAAGTGGAATACCGAACTTAACTAGTCCAATAATAATTGTAATAGCAATAAGCCATCGATATGGTTTAACAAATTGTAAATATCTTTTTATGCCCTGCACATAATCCCCCCTCTAATAGGACAAACCTGCCGGGAAATTCCCTGCAGGTTTGTTTTAATTTCTGTACATTAAATATCGTTCATACCACATATCTACGAAATCTGGTGCGAATGGACCTTTTCTTTGATGAATCCACTGTGTTAAATGTGCTACATTTCGTTTTAAAATTGTATCTATAACAGGTGGATACTGCATAATTTGACTATGTTTTTCATACTCATCTTCATCTAGAAGCGTATATGTCATATCTGGATACACTTTAATATCTAAATCATAATCAATATACTTTAATGCTTCAGAATCATACGCAAAAGGTGAGCTTAAATTGCAATAATAATATACGCCATCCTCCCTAAGCATCCCAATCACATTAAACCAATAGTTAGCATGAAAATAACAAATTGCTGGTTCGCGCGTAATCCATGTTCGACCATCTGATTCTGTAACTACTGTACGATCATTCGCTCCGATCACAAGACTCTGTGTCCCTTTTAAAATTGTTGTTTCTTCCCACATTCTATGAATGGAGCCATTATGTTTATAACTATGTATTTGTACTTTTTCTCCTTCTTTGGGAAATCCCATATATGCTCCCTTCTTTCAACTGCAAATGCCCTTTGAACGGCATTCACTTTTTTTCTATTATAACTTTTTTGTCAAAATTTTAAAACTAAAGGGATAAGACTCTATTTTCCACACTGAATATGCAGGAGGTTTATAGTTGAATACAATAATCCCCAATCTTCTCAGGAAACAAGGTTTGTATTGTATTATTTATAAAGTGAAACTTTAATCAGCCCTCACCAATCGGGCTTTTACGGGCAGCCCGCCCCCCACCTAACTTCTTTGCTTTCGCTGAATTTTGAGGTGGGGGTCTTACTGCCCGGCAAATAGCGGGATAAACGAGGACATGTAATAAAAAAAGCCCTTCTCTATTTGAAGGACTTTTCACCTGAGACAATGATATATCTTATCCTAAATTTGAAATCATTTTTTCAGTTGCAAAAGATTGGATTACACTATTTGTTTGTTCTTCAAATTTCTCATGTAACATCTTCAACGCTACTTCTGTTCTATATATTTCCTGACGGATAAAATGCAGTTCCTTTTTATCGCACATATCTTTTTCATTCATTTCAATTTGTTGATACTTCTCTAGATGTGCTTGTAACTTTAACAACTCATCCATCGTTTCTAATTGCTCCCCTACCAACTTATCAAAATCGTTCATTACTTACCCCCTTTGGACTTATTCATCAGTTATTATTCCTAATTACATATTTCTAATTGTTAACTTCCTTTTCCTTTGACTACATTTGTTGACTTATTAGAAGTTATGTCGTTCATTTTCTTTTCATTACAAAGATCCACACACAAAGAAAACACTTCTCTCGAATTGGAGAAGTGTTTTTCTTTCATTACTCGTTTGAACTAGAAGATTGTGATTGTTTTGCAGCTGACTTAGCATTTTGTTTTTTCACAGCATGCACGTCTGTTTCAGTTGCAAATTCTGTACCATAGCTAGCGTTTGCACTTTGTGCACCAGAAGCTTGTGCTTTCTTTGCTTCTGATTGTGCGTTTGCTTGTTTTACTGCTTGTACATTTGTTTCAGTCGCAAACTCTGTACCATAACTAGCATTTGTACTTTGAATGCTAGCACCAGAAGTTGCCTTGTTATAACCTTGTTGTTTTTTACTCATCTTTCTCACCTCCACAACCAATAATGTAACCAATTCACTTAGAGGCTATCCGTAATTTTATTTTGAATAATTTCCGCATATATCTTTTGTTACTTATTCAAACTATAAGAAATGGAGGTGGAAATATGTATATAGGACGCGATATGACTGAACTAACAATGGTTTCAAAACATGAATGGAAAGAAGATGAATTAGCTTATTTTCATCACTCACTACAACAGATTCTGCCTTATTTAAATGCAGAAGGTCAAAGTATTTACAAAGAAATTGTAGTAGAAATTGAATCAAGAGGCGGCTTACAAGAAGGTGAAGCTAGTTGGACTCATGGGACAAAAATTTCTTACGACTAAAAAAGTGTTCCCTAGATTGGGAACACTTTTTTATTTATTGTATTGTAATTTTCTCCACGCAATTTTCGTAAATAGTACGATGCGATTTCGAAAAAGGTAATTGCTCAAATGCTTCTTTCGATACAAATTTCAATGTATCTGTATCAACAATATTGCCAGTTACCTTTCCATAAAATACAAATATATCCCAAGTACGATGTGTAAACGTATGTTGTACATTCATTGCATATTCATCAATAGAAACCGCGAGTTCAAATTTTTCTTTCATATAATCTATAAGCTGTTCCTTCTGATTTCGAATACCTTCTCCAAGTTCAGCATTAGGAAACTCCCACATATTAGCTAACAAACCTGTACTTGGACGTTTATTAATAACGTAACGACCGTCTTCAGTTTGAAGTACTCCTGCAACAATAGGTACCATTTTAGGAGCTTTCGCTTTACTTTTTACTGGTAATTCTTTTTGAACACCTTCAGCATATCCTCTGCAATGCTCACGTACAGGACAAAGTAAGCACGATGGATTTTTAGGAATACAAATCAGTGCACCTAATTCCATCAATCCCTGATTAAAATAAGATGGGTTTTCTACTGAAATAATTTCACGCACAATCTCTTCAAAAACTTTTCGAGTCTTCGGTTTTGCAATATCATCCCATACTGATAAAATGCGAGATAATACACGCATAACATTTCCATCAACTGCCGGCTCTGGTATACCATATGCAATACTTAAAATAGCACCTTTTGTATATGGTCCGACTCCTTTTAACTTTTCAATTTTCTTTACATCACTTGGTACAACCCCGCCGTATACTTCTTTTACCTCTTTTACTGCCGCATGTAAATTACGTGCTCTAGAATAATATCCTAAACCTTCCCATGCTTTTAATACTTCTTCATCATCTGCGTTCGCTAACGCTTCAAGTGTAGGAAACTTCCCCATAAAATTTGCGTAATATGGTTTTACGGCTTCTACTCTTGTTTGCTGTAACATAATCTCAGAAACCCAAACGCGGTATGGATCTTTATTTTTTCTCCATGGTAAGTCGCGCTGCTCCTCTTCAAACCAACCAATTAAATCATTTTGAAACTGCTCTATATTAAATTTTTTTAGTATTTCAAGTGTCAAACTTGATCCCCCTCATTTTTTTGCATATAAGTACTATTATAAAGATTTTAGGAAAAAATTTAAGTAAGATGACATAGGAAATTGAAGGCAAAGGACTTGAGGTATCGAATAAAAAGAGTTACATTAATAAAAAACGGAGGTGGATTTTTATGGACACAGCCACTCACCTTGTTATGGGTATCACTTTAGGTAGCTTAGCAACATTAGATCCAGCCATAGCACAAAGTGATATTGGCCCACAAGCTGTTATGCTTGCTACAATTGCTGGTTCCAACATTCCTGACATTGACACAGTTTTAAAATTGCGTAATAACGCTAAATATATAAGAAATCATCGCGGAGTTACTCATTCCATTCCCGCGGTAATTCTTTGGTCATTTCTTATAAGTGGCATCTCTTTCGCCTTCTTTTCAGACGCTCCATATCTTCATCTACTACTTTGGTCATTTATTGCAGTCTTCCTTCACGTCTTTGTCGATATTTTTAACGCCTATGGTACACAAGCATTACGGCCTTTCACAAAAAAATGGGTCGCACTCGGCGTGATTAATACATTTGATACCGTAATTTTCTTTATCCATATACTTGCAATTGCTTGCATGCTCGTCGGTTCTCATAAAGGATACACAGCCTTAGCAGCATATATATTAATGATTATTTACTATATCGGACGGGTTATGATGCACCGAAATATAAGAAGCGTTGTACACAAACGTTTCAAAAATGTCGAAAAGATTATCATTTCTCCTTCTTACCGATTTTATCATTATCATTTAGCAGTCGTTACAGCTGATTATTACTACGTTGCGAGATGGCACCGTGGTAACATCATGATATATGACAAATTCGATCGGGTACCGTTCCCAGAAAATGATATTATGCGAGCAGCTAAACAAGATGAAAACATCTCGGCCTTCCTATCTTTCTCTCCTGTATATCGCTGGGATATTTTTGATCATGATTATTATTATGAAGTACGATTCATTGATTTACGGTATCGCAGTAAAGATTATTATCCATTTGTCGCGATTGTTCAGCTCGACCATAATTTAAATATTATTAGTTCCTATACAGGATGGATTTTTAGTGAAGAAAAACTTCGAAAAAAGCTGGAATTACTTCCACATTAAAAAAAGCGACTTAAGTCGCTTTTTTTAATGTTTCAAATGATCTTCTTGATTAATTAAATGGCTATACTTCGGATTATTTGTACGCATTTCATGAAGGCGTACACCATGATTATTAATCCATGATCGTACCACTTGCTCAGTCATTTCCTCACCTTGATAACGCCCTGATTTTGCATAAGTTGTTTGAAAATCTTCCCAAAGTAATTCAACCCACGCACGTGCTTGTCCGTAAGAAAGCTTGTCATTCTTATCTAATAATTCTTTCGTTAATGCTTCATAAATATCATTCATGTTCTAATCTCCTTTTCCCTATTTATCCCTTCATTTCTAAAGGATAGTTTCTTCTGTTTTGCACATTCTATAAGTGATACTTCTTAAAGAGGTATCAACTGATGATGAGGAGGGCGTTCGCAATGGGTAAACAAGCCGAATTTTGGTCTGAGTCAAAAAACAACAGCAAAATCGACGGTCAGCCGAAAGCGAAATCACGCTTCGCTTCGAAGCGACCTAACGGCACAATTAACACGCACCCACAAGAACGTATGCGTGCTGCAAATCAGCAGGAAGAGTAATACAGTTACAACCTAAAAAATTAACTTCCTACACGAGGTGATAAAGATGAGCTACCGTGATCGTTTAGATAGTCGTTCTGAATTATTTAACCATACGTGGACTCGTCCGAAACATGCGAAAGCGCAAGTTAACGGACAGACGCAGCAAACCCAGTCTCTCATTATATTGGCCAACGAATGTAAAAAACGCCAATTTTAGAATCTCCTATCTCCTTTAACGCCTACCAAAGATGAAAACCAGAGAGATATTTGCTCTCTGGTTTTTATTTTTCTTGCAATAAGGAAATTGGTATTCCAATCTCTTCATTATCATTTTGTTTATAACCCCAAGCGAATACCCCATTGAAGTAAGTAATTTTAAATAATATACCAGGTTCTTCTATTAATTCATATGTTTCACCAATATGGAATTTGTTTATATCAGTCATATAAGCGCGAGCCATTGCCATCTTTCTCATTAATACATCGAACTCATTTACAATTCCAAGCTGTTCAGCCTTTATTGCTTGCTCCTTCAAATCCCCAATTTCTTCTCTAAGCTCATGTGGTGTCATTTCACTGTAGCGTTTTGGCATATTCATCTCATTATTCCCCTCATCCCTCTTCACGTTTCATTTGTAAAAATATCTCTATCTCATCAATAGAGAATCCTTTTCGATATAACGCTTGTTTCATCTTGTTTTCAAATGTCCATCCATCATACTTCTTATATTTCTCATAATACTTATTCCCATGATAGTGTAACGCTTCTTGTTGCTTTTCGTCATCTCTTTCGTCTTTCAATTCTTCCAAACAAATTTGAATTACTTCTCTAGAATACCCTTTTCGAACAAGCATCTCATCCAACTTTAGCTTCATTTGTAAAAAAGAATGCTTTTGATAAGATTTTTTTTTCTTTTCTATGAGAAACAAGGCATTCTCAATTTGCTTTTCCTTCGGATATTCTTGTAAACTATGCATAATAATTAAATCCTGAACACCTTTATTTAACAACTCTCTTTTAATAACAGTTGGACCTTTTCGATTCACATTACTTTGCGTTCGCGTATATAAAACCGCGTACTCTTTATCATTAATATATCGGTCATGTAATAATTTAGAAACGACTTCAGAGATGATGGCCTGTCCCACTTCTTTTTTTCGTAAAAAATCTTCTATTTCTTGTTTTGTTCTCATTTGATAGGATAAATAGGAGATTGCTTGTAAATATGCTTTTTGTACCTCTTCATTGTACAAAATATTTCCTAACTCTATTTCATCAATTTCTAAGCCTTTTTGTAATCCATGTTTCATTAAGATTACTTGATCCACACTAAACCCGTACTCTTCACCTTGGCCTTTATCAATATAAATATTAAATCGTTCTTTCGATCGCTTTTGTACTTCTATTTTTGTAATGATAGCCATACTCTCACCTCCCTATTATTTTAACATAGTCGAGGAACATTTTTTCTTTTCAAGAATATATATAATGAGGAGGAAATGATTATGAAAATCGCAATTTCTGGTGGCACTGGTTTTATTGGTAAATACCTCTCTACTTTTTTTATTCAAAAAGGATATATGGTCTACATTCTTACTCGAAAGAAAACTACTAGAACCTCAAACCATAACCTTCAATACGTACACTGGACACCAGATTTATCTACCTTTCCACTCTCCTCTATCGATGTAGTCATTAATCTAGCTGGAGAATCTATCAATAGTAGATGGACAAAAAAACAAAAAGAAACAATATTAAACAGTAGAATTCAAACAACAAAAGGACTTATTCAACAACTACAAGTAATGGAAACAAAACCACATACATTTATTAATGCAAGTGCTATTGGATACTACGGAACATCTGAAATAGAGTCTTTTACTGAGCAACAAGAAACTCCCGGAAATGATTTTTTAGCAGAAACAGTATTTTTATGGGAGCAAGAAGCAGCTAAAGCATGTTCTCTCGGAATAAGAACAATTTACACAAGATTTGGCGTTGTATTAGGTGCAGATGGCGGAGCCTTGCCAAAGATGTTACTTCCCTATCAATTCTATATCGGCGGCACCATTGGTTCTGGGAAGCAATGGTTATCATGGATTCATATAGACGATGTCGTTCGTATGATGGATTTCATCATACACAAAAAAGAAATTGATGGCCCTCTTAATATGACAGCACCAACACCTATAAGAATGAAGGAATTTGGAAAAACCATCGCTGTCGCAACGAGAAAACCACATTGGCTGCCTGTCCCTTCATTTATGCTTCACGCCTTATTAGGTGAGATGAGCATACTTGTACTAGAAGGGCAACATGTATTACCTATTAAAGCAATTAAACATGGATACCAATACACATTTCCGGCAATAGACCATGCATTACAAAATATACTTTCGCATACAATGTAGTACTTCTAAAACAAAATTTTACATGGGCCCTTTTAAAACTTTCATTTTCTAGGATCCGAAGCATTACCATACAAATAACCTTTCAGTTACTTTCCCTTAACTTCCATTAGCATTATAAAGTAACAGAAATGAGGTACCTATGAAAATATTGCTCAAACAAGCCATTGTATACCCTATTACATCTCCAAAGTTTCAAGGCGATGTACTCGTTACAGAAGAGCGAATTACCGAGGTCAAACCTTTTATTCAACCTACTCAAGATATGACCGTTATAGATGCACGGGCACTCCATCTCTTACCTGGCTTTATTGATGTCCATACTCACCTTGGTCTCTATGATGAAGGTACTGGTTGGGCTGGAAATGATGCCAATGAAACATCTGAAGTTTCAACACCACATATTCGTTCTTTAGATGGTATCCACCCTTTCGATATTGCCTTTCAAGACGCTGTGCAAAATGGAATTACAACCGTTCACGTTATGCCTGGTAGTCAAAATATTATCGGGGGTACTACTTGTGTAATAAAAACAGCTGGAACTTGTATTGATCATATGATTATTCAAGAACCTGCTGGTTTAAAGATTGCCTTTGGAGAAAATCCTAAAAAGGTCCATAGTAATGGAACGAAAGAATCCATAACACGTATGGGGATTATGGGGTTACTACGGGAATCATTCTATGAAGCACAACACTACGGGCACGAAGCTGATTTTCGAATGCTTCCTATTTTAAAAGCATTACGTCGTGAAATACCCGTACGTATCCACGCTCACCGAGCAGATGATATTAGTTCTGCGCTACGCTTTGCAACGGAATTCAACCTCGATCTACGTATTGAACATTGTACAGAAGGACACTTTCTTGTTGAAGAGCTTTCGAAACACAATTTGAAGGTTTCAGTTGGTCCCACTCTGACACGCCGTTCTAAAATCGAACTAAAAAACAAGACATGGGATACTTACCATATATTATCCAAAAATGGTGTGGAAGTTTCTATAACGACAGACCATCCTTATACACCCATTCAATATTTAAATATTTGTGCTGCTGTTGCAGTAAGAGAAGGGTTAGATGAGAAAACAGCACTAGAAGGAATCACCATATTCCCAGCGCGAAATTTGCGTTTAGAGGATAGAATTGGAAGTATCGAGGTTGGAAAAGACGCCGATCTCGTGTTATGGACTCATCATCCTTTTCATTATTTAGCCAAGCCTGTACTAACTATGATTGATGGAAAAATAATTTACAAAAAAAATAAAAAAAACTAGTTTATTTTTTTGACTAGATAAAGTATTATACGATTATAAACTGAATGAAACCATAATCAATTTGTGTCGTGATTATCATTTTCAAATTGATGAATGGGGAAGGCAAATGGTGCGCCACCAGCGTTAGAAACTGGTTCTAGTGGGTTCGATTCCCACCCCGAAATTTTTTAAAGATTGATATAAAAATTTCGAGGGTGGGGTGTTTTTTCGTCATGCTACCCTCGTGTGAGGAGGAGTTAGTATGTTGAAAAAACGCGACTTACACGACAGCCACGTTCTATACGAGTTAATGGTGGATCCAGCTGTCTTCCCTTTTGTGCGTCAAAAGGCTTATTCTTATGAAGAATATTTATTCTTAACGAAACAAACAATTGAAGCTGAAGAGCGTGGTGAATTAATTTCACGCACAATTTTAGATGAATGGGGTAACCCCATCGGAACAATTACTTTATTTGATGTGCAAGAAAAAGCTGGGTTTCTCGGGACATGGCTCGGCAAACCATATCATGGAAAAGGCTATAATAAATTAGCAAAAGATTCATTTTTTAGTGAACTTTTCTATGAATTAGATATTGAAACAATCTTCATGCGTATTCGTAAAATAAATATTCGTTCTATTAAAGCTGCAGAAAAACTGCAATATGTAAATCTAGCAAACGAAACAAGAAAAGCCGTATATGATGAAATTAACGCAAACGAAGAAGTATATAACTTATATGAAATTCCAAAAGATCAATACACACTTGCTACAATGCGAGATACAACCTTCCAAGATGCTCATCAATTAAAAGAAGCATAATCTAAATTTTCTGAAATGATAATCAATCATTAACATTTTCCATATGCGTATATCCCCTCATGTCTTTGGAAACGATAAATAGTAACTTTAAGACACGAGGTGATTTGTAATGGATAAAAAGAAACGTGATAAAGCAAAAAATACATTATCTAGTACACAAGAAGTTCTCTATCAACGAGAATTTCAAAAAGCAGATCGTGCAGCAGGATATCGCTCGAAAAGCATTTAAAGTGAAAATGAATAATTAGAAGTTTCCCCCCTAATTATTCATTTTCATTACATAATTTTCTCGACTGATAGAAGTAAGCAAAAAGGACCCTTATACATAAGGGTCCTTTTTGCTGTGGACAACTTTATCCACAAAACCAACGAAATTGTTAGTAATTTTCAAAAACATTTAATATTTTTCTATATTAAAGTATATATCAGCTGTTTTAATTGTGGATATTTTTCTAAAAATTGTGGACAATGTGGATATAGTTGTTAATATTCCGACTTTACTGTTTAATGAAAGCGCAATCCTTTTGTGGATAACTAGCTGAATTTTCTTTGAAAATAATAAAGAACCCTCTTTACATATACAAAGAGGGTTTCATATTAAGTAAAAGATTGTGCAAGAGCAGGTGATTTAATAGGTATATGCCGCGGTTCTGCATGATTTTCTGCCAAAATTGCATCTACAATATGACCAGCTGGCTCTGGAAGATAGATGCTTTTCATTGCTTCTTTCATTTGAAGAAGCTTCACATCATCTTGTAATAATGCCTCTGTTTTTGCAAAAACCTCACTATCATCGCGAATGACAACTGCTGCTCCTTTTTTTTCAAAGTACATCGCATTTTCATTTTCTTGTCCTGGAACAGGTTTATATAAAATGACAGGTACTTGCAACGCTGCTGCTTCACTTAATGTTATTCCGCCTGGCTTCGTAATCATACACGAAGTAACTCGGAATAATTCATCAATATTTTCAACATACCCAAACACTTTTAATGCATCGGAATTTTGATTCTGTAAACTTAATAAATCCTGTTTTAAAGCTTCATTTTTCCCACAAACGACAACTACTTGTAAATTAGGCACTGACATAAATGATTGGCATAGTTCTTTTACATTTCCTAATACCCCATGAGCACCTGCTACAATTAGTAAAATCTTTTTATTCTTACATAACTGATATTTATTATATATGATGTCTGGATTTACCTTTAACTCAAAACTACTCCGAATTGGAATTCCTGTTTCAACAATTTGTTCCGCAGGTACACCGATATCAACCATCAATTCTTTCACGTGATCCGTTGCAACAAAATAACGATCTACTTCTCGATGAATCCATATTTTGTGCACGCAAAAATCAGTTAATACGTTATAGACAGGAATTGAAATCCCTGTTTGTTTCTTCAATTCTGGTACAGCGATAATTGGAAATGTATTAATTACAATATCTGGTTTCTCCACCTGTAACAGTGTTTTCAAACGTTTTCTTCCAAAGTTCGCATACCAAGATGCTATTTTCTTATCATAAATTTTTTCTACCCCGTAATAAAACAAACGATATAATTCTTTTCCTATTGTATAACTTTTTAAATATAAATATTTTGTAATGTCAGTTATAAATGGATGTGATTCTCCAAACAAGTCGCATACAATAACATCTTCAATTCCTTTTTGGCGAAATGTTTGTTCTAATGTTTTTGCTACTTGCACATGACCATTACCGTAATGTGCAGTTAATATTAAAACCTTGGGGTTTTTTATCAAACAAATCCACTCCTAGCTTTTTGTTTCTCCATATTGCATATACGACAATAGGAAAAACATTTTCCTTAAAAATTACATAAACAGATTCTAATAATTCCCTTTTCAGCTATGTACCTGTCGTGGATATGCAAAGCATATAAGATTGACCCCTTAATCCTATCTGTGCTCATATCTTTACATTATACTTTCCTATAAGAGCTTTCGCAATAACTTACAAATGTTCTCTATTCCATGATACTCACTCTTTTACTTCTTAATTCTTTTTACTATTTTGATTTCCCTTTACAATTATGTAAATTTCTCCACTTATTCCGTACAAAATTATGGATATTCTACTTTCAGTATACTCTTTTATCAATATATACTCTAGATTTTATTGTAAAGAAAGCAAAAAGCCTAATCCAATATTTGGATTAGACCGCTTGTAAAATATGTTTAGCATGTTCTACATTTTTCTCAGTAGGTGGTTCTACATTTGCGAGTGGATACTTATGTCCAAGCGCCTCCCATTTATATACACCAAGCTTGTGATATGGTAACACTTCAACTTTTTGAACATTAGACAGACTTTGAATAAAGCTAGATAGTTTTTGTAGATCCTCTTCATTATCCGTAACACCAGGAACTAATACGTGTCGTACCCAAATCGGTTTATCCTTATTCGATAAATAACGAGCGAATTGTAAAATATGTTCATTTGGTTTCCCTGTTAATTTACGATGCTTTTTGGAATCGATATGTTTCAAATCCAATAAAACTAAATCTGTATAATCCATTAAAATATCTAGCTTACTTTGGAATTCTGGTTCCTCAGAATAACAACCACCAGAAGAGTCGATTGTTGTATGGATACCAGCCTCTTTACACTTTTTAAACAACTCAATTAAAAAGTCTAGCTGTAATAATGGCTCTCCACCGCTAACTGTTATACCGCCTCCGGAGGCTTCAATAAATGGAAGGTAACATGTCACATCCTGCATCACTTCTTCAACTGTTATTTCTTTACCTTTACCGATTTCCCAAGTATCAGCATTATGACAATATTGACAACGTAATAAACACCCTTGTGTAAATATGACATAACGAATCCCTGGGCCATCAACAGTACCACAAGACTCTACAGAATGTATTCTTCCTTTTACCATGTTACTTCCTCCTTTATTGAAACAGCCTCCCTTCGCTATATATTAAGAGCGAAGGGACACTTTTTTCATTTACATGCTTTCATGCATTGTACGGTTAATTACATCAATTTGTTGTTCACGAGTTAATTTAATAAAGTTTACAGCGTAACCAGATACGCGAATTGTTAATTGTGGATATTTCTCAGGATGTTCCATTGCATCCATTAATGTTTCACGATTAAATACGTTAATATTTAAGTGATGGCCTTCTTTTACTGCATAGCCATCAAGCATAGATACTAAGTTACGTACTTGTACATCATCTTCTTTACCAAGTGCTTTTGGAATAATAGAGAATGTATTAGAAATACCATCTTGTGCATCTTCATATGGTAATTTAGCTACAGATAATAATGAAGCTAATGCACCTTTTGTATCACGTCCGTGCATTGGATTTGCACCTGGTGCAAATGGTTCTCCAGTACGGCGTCCATCTGGAGTGTTACCAGTTTTCTTACCGTATACAACGTTAGATGTAATAGTTAAAATTGACATTGTATGAACGGAATTACGATATGTTTTATGTTTACGAAGTTTATTCATAAATGTTTTCACGAGATTTACAGCGATTTCATCTACACGATCATCATTGTTACCGTATTTAGGGAAGTCTCCTTCAATTTCGAAGTCCACTGCAATACCGTTTTCATCACGGATTGGTTTTACTTGTGCGTATTTAATTGCACTTAATGAGTCTGCTACTACAGATAGACCCGCGATACCTGTTGCCATTGTACGAAGAACATTCGTATCATGAAGTGCCATTTCAATACGTTCATAGCTATATTTATCATGCATGTAATGGATAACATTTAGTGTGTTTAAATATAGACCCGCTAACCATTCCATTGTCATATCAAACTTATGCATAACTTCTTCGTAATTTAATACTTCAGAAGTAATTGGTGCGTACTCAGGACCAACTTGTGCTTTTGATTTTTCATCTTTACCACCGTTAATCGCATATAATAATGCTTTCGCTAAGTTTGCACGAGCTCCGAAGAACTGCATTTGCTTACCGATTCTCATTGCAGATACACAACAAGCAATTCCGTAATCATCGCCGTAATCAGCACGCATAATGTCATCATTTTCATATTGAATTGCTGATGTTTTGATGGACATTTTCGCACAGTAGTTTTTAAAGTTCTCTGGTAATTGTTTAGACCAAAGAACTGTTAAATTCGGTTCTGGAGCTGGTCCTAAATTATCTAATGTATGCAAGAAACGGAATGAGTTCTTTGTTACTAATGGACGACCATCTAATGCAATACCACCGATAGATTCAGTTACCCAAGTTGGGTCACCAGAGAATAATTCATTATAATCAGGTGTTCTTGCGAATTTCACAAGACGTAATTTCATAATGAAGTGATCTACAATTTCTTGTACTTCTTCTTCTGTTAAAGTACCATTTGCTAAATCTCTTTCAATGTAAATATCTAAGAATGTAGAAGTACGTCCAAGACTCATTGCAGCTCCGTTTTGCTCTTTAATCGCCGCAAGATATGCGAAGTATAACCATTGGAACGCTTCTTGTGCATTTGTTGCTGGTTTAGAAATATCGAAACCATGAGAAGCAGCCATTTGTTTTAGTTCTTGAAGTGCACGCATTTGCTCAGATAATTCTTCGCGTAAACGCATTGTATCTTCGCTCATTACACCGCCAGTTAAATTTAAATCAGCTTTTTTCGCTTCAATTAAATGATCAATACCATATAATGCTACGCGTCGATAGTCACCGATAATGCGTCCACGACCGTATGCATCTGGAAGACCAGTAATAACGCCTGATTTACGTGCATTTCTCATTTCTGGTGTATAGGCATCAAATACACCTTGGTTATGAGTTTTTCTCCAATCTCTAAAAATACGACTAAGTTCTTTGTCCATTTCGTATCCATAAGATTCACAAGCTTGCTCCGCCATACGAATACCACCATATGGTTGTAAAGAACGTTTAAATGGTTTATCAGTTTGGAAACCGACTACCTTTTCAATATCTTTATTTAAGTATCCTGGGTCATGTGATGTAATAGAAGAAACAATTTTTGTATCCATATCAAGAACGCCACCGTTTTCACGTTCTTTTGTTGTTAAATCCATTACTTGATCCCAAAGTTGTTTCGTTGCTTCAGTTGCTTCTGCTAAGAAAGATTCGTCTCCTTCGAAAACGTTTACATTATTTAAAATGAAATCGCGAACATCAATCTCTGCTTTCCATTTTTCACCTTTAAAGTTTTCCCATGCGTTTTTAACATTTTCTAATACTTGAGTCATCCTAATCTCCTCCATTTTTGATTAGTACAGGACTAAGATTTTTTATATAACAGCTTACACACTTAGAATACTACTTTTTTAAGAAAGTGAACGAAATAGTTGTGACATGTTTGTGAAAAGTTGAGCAAACCACTATATATATAGTGGTAACTTCATTTAAAAGTCTTTAAAATTAACCCTTTCCTTAATTGTATTTTTTTGGTATTCTTATATACGAGTCCTATTTTGTAATATAAGAACAATACCCATTGTAGAGCTGTAATACTCTTATCTCCTAATCTGTTATAGTTTTTATAACAGAACAAAAAAGTGTACACATGTTGTACACTTTTTTGTTACTTCTATAAAACATCTCTTTTTCTATTGCCATCATAGAATCCGCCACGATTGTCTGTTAATGCAATTATTTGCTCTAGTCCCTCTATATGATCACCTATAATTCGAAGTACAGCTGGAGGATGACCTATTTTTGCAAAATGTTCACTGGGACGAATACGGTTCATCTTATCAACCTCAACACGATATACACACGCAATTTCAAATCCAGAAAGAAGAGCCTTCACTTGTGCTACACAAGGTGACAATAAAGATTTATACCCAATTGCTTTCAAACACTTGTGGCTAAATGCATTAGGTACCGCAATAAGTGATCCTACCCCTAAATCCTTTCTATCACAAGCTAAATTTAGTGCATACTTAAACGCAGTTACAAGATGAAGTGGTACTCTTAGATCTAAATAATGATTTAAATCATTTAATGCGACGTCCTTTCCATCTGCAATAGCTTTTGCAAAAGGATATAGCTCCCTAGCTGGAATAACAAAATCACCATCTATAAATAACACAATTTCTCCTTTTGCAAAATAAGTTCCAAGTGAACGCCCTACATCGTTTCCAAGGGCTTCTTTATATACAATTGTCGTTGCGCCCTTGTCTTTTGCAATCGTTGCTGTTTTATCTGACGAACCATTTACGACGACGATGATTTCAAAAGGTTCAATTTTACGAAGCTCTTCTATAACGTTTCCAATTGTTTTCTCTTCATCTTGTACAGGAATAACAACCGATAGTTGCTTTCCTTTATACAAATTGGATGTAACGCCCCATCCTTGATAAAAATCTTCGAAATTTAAAGTATGATAGACGCTATTCCTTTTCCTATTTCCATCATAATATCCCCCGCGTGTATCACTGCTTACTATCCGTTCCGCAACAGCTTCTATATGATCACCTATCATTCTTCTTTCAGATTGAGAAAGGCTCGTGCCATATGCAGCATGTTCAACCGGTCGAAATTTATTCGGCGTAATAACATCAATAGCACAATGACGGCTAATTCTCCATTTACTTTGTGCTATACGTAAATGAGCTACAATAGGATTAACTAAACATTCGTATCCAATACTCTGGACGACTTCTTTCGTCAACGCATGAGGTACAGATAATAAAGAATCTATTTTTAATTCTTCACGCTCTAACATTGCATTTAATATTTGACGCCACACTGTAACAGAATGGGGTTTTTGTTTCTTTAAAAACAATGCGTCCAAATTATTTAAAACGATGTCAGTCTGATCATGTAAAATCGGATTAAGAAACAATTGTAATTTTGAAGTTGGAATAGCAAAGTCCCCATCTATAAATAGTAATACATCACCTATCGCATATTTTGCGCCAACTGCACGTCCAACATCGTTTCCTAATAGTTCTGTATGCCTGATTACTTTACATCCTAACCGATTAGCAACCTCTTCTGTACCATCATTACAACCATTTGCTATTACAATAATCTCTACTGGATTTAACGGTTTTACCGATTGAATAACGTCTGAAATTGTATCCACTTCATTACTTGCAGGAATAATAACTGATAGCGACTTAGCCATTGTTTTCTTCATGAAACCACTTAATAGTTTCTTTCAATCCTTGTTCCCACGTTACTGTCGCTTGAAATTGAACAAGCTCTCTTAACTTCGTTACGTTCGGCCTTCTATTTGGAATTTCTTCAAAGCCATGTGGATATACTTCCTCAAAAGGAACTTGTATAATTTTTGAAGAAGATTTCGTTAGTTTTTTAATTGTTTCTGCTACTTCTTTTATACTCTTTTCGTTCTCGGAACCTATATTAATAATCTCACCATTTACCTTCTCATCCATTGCTCGAATCGTTGCCTCTACCGCATCACTTACATACGTAAAGCAACGTGTCTGCTTTCCATCTCCATATACGAGAATATCTTCTCCTTGCAGGGCCGCACTGATAAATCGCGGGATTACCCCTGCATACGGACCATCTTTCGCTCTTGGACCATAAATATTAAAATAACGAACAATTGTTACCGGTAAACCTTCTAATGCGTAGCCTAAACATAATGTTTCTTCTAATGTTTTACACACTGCATAACTCCAACGTATTTTAGAAGTTGCCCCGTACAATCGGTCCCCTTCTTCTGAGAAAGGCGGTTTGCCCTTGCCATATACTTCGGAAGTAGATGCAAAAACTACTTTCTTCTTTCCTTTTAATGCTGCTTGTAAAATGTTTCTCGTTCCATCAAAATTCGTTTCAATGAGCTCTATACTTTTTTCCATTGTCGTTTTAACACCTAAAATTGCTGCTAAATGAAACACTACATCATGTTGATTTACTAACTCATAAATAGAATTTTTGTCTAAAACACTTATTAGAATAACCCGCATCTCTCTCATTAGCTCATTATGATACTTATTTTTCCCTTTATAGAAGTTATCCACAATCGTGACTTCATAACCCCTTCTCACCAACTCTTCAGCTAAATGAGATCCAATAAATCCGGCCCCACCTGTAATTAAACATTTCTTACTCATACACTCACCTTCTTTATAATTCCCCTTGTATCTATTACTCGGTTCATTCCTTTAAAAAGCTTCCAATCGATATTAGAATGATCAGTTAAAATTAAAATACAACCTGCCTCTTTAACTGTTTGTTCATCCAAGGCAACGGATTGATACACCTTATCTCCAATTTCTGCAGAAGAAATATATGAATCATGGTATTTTATCTTGTATCCTTCTTTTATTAGTAATTGAATAATTGGCAAAGCCGGTGATTCCCTCAAATCATTTACATCTTTCTTATACGCGATTCCTACAATTAAAACTAGTCCGGGTGATTGCACCATGCCCTTTACTTTCCGGACAATTTTCTCTGGCATTTCTTCATTAATTACATGTGCCGCCTCAATTAATTGACTAATTGCCCCATTCTTTTTTATTCTCCATTGAAAATATAAAGGATCTACGGGAATACAGTGCCCCCCTATCCCTGGTCCTGGCCAATACGGAGTAAATCCAAACGGTTTTGTAGATGCCGCTTCAATAACCTCATAAAAATCAATCCCTAAACTTTCACATAGTGTGTTTAACTCATTTACTAAAGAAATGTTAACTAAGCGCTGAATATTTTCAAATAGCTTACACATCTCTGCTACTTTCGGAGAGCTAACAGGTACAACTAAGTCAAAAATGCTACTATATAAATCCTGTACTTTTTGTTTGCACTTTTCTGTTTGTCCACTAATAACTTTTGGAATAGCTTGAACTGAATATTGACTATTTGCTGGATCAATTCTCTCAGGAGAATATCCAATATAGAAATCTTCTCCTACCTTTTTGCCGGCTTGAGAAATAATAGGAATAATAACTTCCTCAAGTGTGCCTGGGTATGTGGAACTTTCAAAAATGAAGGTTTGTCCTTTTTGGAGATTTTGTTGTATATAATGCGAAGCTGAAATGAGGGCACTTAAATCTGGTTCTCTTCGTTCATTAATTGGAGTTGGAACAGTAACAATAACATAATCACTATTTTGGAAATCAGTAATACCTTTATCTGGTGTATTTACTATTAATTTATTTTTAGTCAATAAACTTTGTAACACTTTAGAAGAAACATCTGGAATATAACTTTCTCCTTTTATAATCGATTCTATTTTTCTAGTATCTTTATCTAATCCTAGTACGGTATATCCTCTTTCTGCAAAATGGACTGCTAAAGGAAGACCAACATACCCTAATCCAATAATAGCTACTTTACTACTAGCATTCATCTGTATTCTTTTCTTCCTTTCTCAATTGTTGAATAATGTCTCTATCGCGATCTCCATCCGTAAAACTCCCACGTTCGTCTGTATATTGTAATAGATAAGCAATCGCCTCAAGTTGATCACCGAAAATACGGTCAAATGCCGGAATACGTCCATTTACAAACCCATGTTGCTCCGGGCGTACCCGATTGGTTTTTATAACATCTACAAATTCTACTGCTGTAATAGAAAAAACCTCCAAAATAGCTTTCATTTGGGCTAATGGCGGAATAACAAGCGAGTCATATCCTATTTTCTCTATTACCCTTTTATGCATAGCATGTGGTACTGCCGTTAATGAGTTATTCCATAAATCCGGTCTTTTCGCTACTAAATTCACAAAATATTTCCCCATACTAATTGGATCTGCAGGATGAAACATATCTAATAAGCATTGTAAATCATTTAAAACCACGTCACTTCCATCTTCAACAGCTTGCAAAAATGGAGTGAGTTTTTTTGCTGGAATAACAAAATCACCATCAACGAATAAACAAATATCTGCCGTAGCATGCATGGCACCTATCGCTCGTGCTACATTATGTCCAAGCGCCTTCGTAAATTCAACAACAATAACATTTTCTAGCTTTGCGTGTTTAACAGTCTCAAAATCTGCGCCATTCGCGACAACAATAATTTCATCTACCCCTGCTTTTTTCACTTCTTGTATAACAGATCTTATCGTCATTTTTTCTTCTGACACTGGTATAATCGCACTATATTTCGCTTTTTCCTTCTTTAATACAACGGGTTTATAGTTCCCTATAAACTCTCTATCCCTGTTTCCCTCCGAAAAACCGCCGCGTTTACCATATGTTTCGATTACGTATTGTAAAGCACGTAAATGATCACCCATAATACGGCTAGTCGCTTTCGGATAAGGAGAACCAGGTGATGTTCCCGTATGCACAGGACGAACCTTATTTGTGTGAATTACATCGACCGAAGCCGTATCAACAATATCTACTCCTCTAGACATCGCCATCGCTTGAAATAGTGCTGGATCTGCTAAATTCCACCACCCAAGTTTCTCGATAACTTTCCTGTTCATCGCATGTGGAATTGCGATTAAAGATCCAACAACAAGCTCCTTTTTATTCAAATAACGATTCAACATGAACTTTCCAACTGTCGTATAATGTGGTCTCATCTTTAAATAAACCGACCATGTTAAATTATTCACAACAATTTGATGCCCTTGTTGAATCCCTTTCACGAAACGTTGTAACTCTTTACTATCAATAACAATATCACCATCTAAAAACAAGACAATTTCACCTTTTGCTTCTCTAGCTCCAATAGCCCGTCCAACATCATTGCCAAGAGAATGTTTATAATAAATCATGTGACAATGATGTTGTAACGCTATTTCTTTCGTCCCATCTGTTGACCCATTATCTACCACGATAATTTCGTAAGGCTCGAGCTTCTCCACTTCTACTAAAACTTGCGATAAAGTACTCGCTTCATTGTGCGCTGGAATAACAACTGATACTCTCATACTTGTATCACGCTTACCCTTCCAATCGAACATAAGCAATAATAGGAGTACGCACAATTACATCTTCCGGTGGTCCATAAGAAGGAGAAGTACGCACAATTATCGCCCCATCTGTCACAGATAAAAGAATGCCTGTAACAATTTCTACAGCTGTCACAACTTGCACTAGCTCACCAACATGGTTACGTAATTCATCAGTAAATAACATATATAACTCTCCTTTCTTACACTTCTTTAATTGATATAATGCTTGTAAATGGTAATAAAACTTCAGTTCCTATTCCTTCTTGCAATGTTAAGAAATCATCACCAACTGCTACAATAACGCCTGTTAATTGTCCAACCGTCACCGTAATTTCTACGTTTTTACCTAAATACTGCTTTGCAATTTCTTTAAAAGGTGATGTATTGCATTCTTTTAAAATATTACAAATAATAGATTGAAATTGACTTGATTTTATAAATTCTTCCGTAGCTTGCTTAGAGTTTCTTTGAATAAACCTTGCAAAGTTTTGCGAAAATAAAAGTCGTTCCACAGCAGGCAATAATTTGTCATCTAAAAAATAGCCTAATTGTCTATTAAATAATCTTGATAACTTATGCCAATATTTTCCGAACAGACACATACACTTCTCCTCCTATTATTTTTAGATTACAAAATTTTACATCCATACATCTTAATGTATACAAAACAGATATTTTTGTGATAGGTAAGACATACATTTTCTAAAAGAAATATTTGTTTAAGGGCATAAAAAAAACTATCCAAAAGGATAGTTTCTTACACTTCAATATTCCGCAACATTGTATAAATGTCGTTATTCACTTTACCAAACGATTTAATGTTGTTTTGGATGTTAGATAATAAAACGACATACACACTTCCGCTTTTACTAAATCCATTTAAGCAATTCCATCCTGGCATTACACCGTGATTCGAATAACTTCCTGGGTCTACGTACCATCCAAATCCGTAATCTTTTTTTCCGCCTGTAAACATTTGATCATAGCTCTCTTTTGAAATTAACTTTCCAGAGAAGAGTGCTTCGTTAAATAAATATAAATCATGTGCACTCGTATATATATCACCACAACCATATAGTTGTGACATGCTCGGAATATTAGGTGTTGTCATATTGTTATTTACTATTTTATAACCCGTTGATGGGAATCTTGTTTGTTCTAATTCTGTGCCAAAACCAGAATGTTTCATACCCACAGTAGCAAAAATATGTTGTTTAATATATTCTTCGAGCGGCTGTCCACTTACCTTCTCGGCAATGTATGCAAGTATAGAGTAGTTCGAATCGGAATACTTCCACTTCTCTCCTGGACCACCAATACGCTTTTGATTTCCTATTCGCTTTATCAGTTCTTCATGAGAAATATCTTCTTTTCCCTGCTCATATTCTGGAATCCCTGATGTATGTGTTAATAGATGTTTTAGCTGAATACTATTACCTTGTGGAAAATCTGGAATATACTTCGCAACAGTATCTTCTACTTGTAATTTTTTTTGATCTTTCAACTGCATAATAGCGGTTGCTACAAACGCCTTTGAAATAGAACCAATATAAAAAGTCGTCTCTGAATTATTGGGTACTTGCTGCTCTTTATTTGCCATACCGTACCCTTTATTCAGAAGAACTTTTCCGTTCTTCACAATAACAGCTGTCCCGCTAAATCCTGCGTTTTGTAAATACTGGTCCAATTGAGCGTTTTCATTAATTTCTTGAGGTGGTCCTTCAGTAGGCTGTTCCGCAGCTTGCGCTTGCTTCACTTGTTCTTCCTGCTCTTTTTGTTTTTGTTCTTCTTGCTTCTTTTTTTCTTCTTCTTTCTTTTTTAGCTCTTCTTGTTTCTTCATTTCTGCTGCCGCTTTTAAAGTTTCTTCTTTCTTATTATGCTCAACAATTTTTGTATACATGAAATATACAAGTGATAATAGTAAGACGAGAATGATTGTCCTTTTTATGTATACAATCGGCCGATGTGCTTTCCCATTCGCATTATTTTTTTCCTGATCCATAATTGCTTTTTTCCCCTTACTCACCAATAATTTAATTCCTCTACTAAAGATTTATTTTAGTAGATTATGGATAATCCATTCTATATCATCCCTACTTTATCACGCACTGCAGATATTACCAACCCATATGTACAAAAAAGAAAAAGAAAATTTACAAAAGTAAGATTCCCTTTAAATTATAAAAAAAAAAGAGGATATCCTGTAAAAAATTGATGTTATCAATCTTTTTGGACATCCTCTTATCTCATTATTTATACGTGTTTTTTCATATCATCGGCAACAGATTCAACATTTGTACCTACGATAACTTGTACACTTGTGTCACTTAATTTCATAACGCCTTTTGCACCGGCACGTTTTAATGCTGCTTCGTTTACTTGACTAGCATCTTTTACTTGTAAGCGTAGACGTGTTGCACAGTTATCAATAACTGTTAAGTTTTCTTTTCCACCTAGAGCTGCTACGTAAGTTTCACCAATTGAACCTGCAACTGGTGCATCCACATCTTCAACTAACTCATCGTCATCTTCACGACCTGGAGTTTTTAAGTTGAACTTCTTAATTAAGAAGTAGAATACCGCAAAGTAAATTGCTGCATAAATTAAACCGATACCTGCTAATAATACAGGTTTTGTTGCAATACCAAAGTTAATAACATAATCAATAGCACCTGCGCTAAATGTGAAACCATCACGAATGCCAAGTGATGTTGTTATGAATAAAGAAAGACCTGTTAATACTGCATGCACACCATATAATACTGGTGATAAGAACATGAATGAGAATTCGATTGGCTCTGTAATACCAGTTAAGAATGAAGTTAATGCTAAACCAGCTAACATACCAGTAACTGCTTTGCGTTTTTCTGGTTTAGCAGCCGCAATCATTGCGAAACACGCTGCTGGTAAACCAAACATCATAACTGGGAAGAAACCAGTCATAAACATACCTGCTGATGGATCTTTTGCAAAGAAACGAGCAATATCACCATGAACAAGATCACCAGCTGCATTTGTAAAGTCACCAAGTACAAACCAGAAATAAGTGTTCATTACGTGATGTAAACCGATTGGAATTAATAAACGGTTTAATAATCCGAATAACCCTGCACCGATTGAACCTAGGTTTACAATACCGTGTGACACTGCATCAATACCAGTTTGGATTGTTGGCCAAATTTGACCAAATAATAATCCTAAAAGAAGCATTACAATAGACGTAATGATCGGTACGAAACGTTTTCCAGCGAAGAATCCTAACCATTCTGGTAGTTTAATCTTATGGAATTTGTTGTATAGTAATCCAGCGATAACCCCGGCAATAATACCACCGAGTATAGCCATATTTATTTTTGGTGTCAAAGCTGCTGCTTTAGAAACTTTATTCATCGTATCTGCTAATTTAGTTGGATCTACTGAACCGACTAAATCTTGAACACTTTTTAATTTATCATTTAATTCTGCTGTTGAGTAAGTAACACTTAAAGCATTAGTTGTATTCTTCATAACTAAATAACCAATTGCACCTGCAAGACCAGCTGCACCACTACCGTCAACAGATAAGCCGATTGCAACACCAATTGCAAAAATAAGTGCTAAATTATCAAAAATTGCTGCACCGGCCTGTGCCATAACAGGAATGTTTAATACGTCTTCTTGTCCTAGACGAAGCAATAATCCTGCTGCTGGTAGTACTGCGATCGGAAGCATTAAAGCTTTACCAATACGTTGTAAAAACTGCAACATTTTAATTCCCCCTAATTCAATTTATGAAATCGTTATCATTATAAGTACGCCTTAGAAAACGCTTTCTATTTACATAACCATAATAACATATAGTTGTATAGATGTGTAGTTTTTATTTTTGGATTTTTTATGGATAAATCTCCTATTTCCAAACTGTTATATAAAAGGGAAATTCTCCTTTTTTAATACAGAGGATGCGAAACGAACGACCTGCTATAGAACATGTAACTTTCGTTTTATCATTCCACTTTTTCATGTTATTATTTATTTCCGAGCATATCGGGAAAAGTAAACTTAGTTAATTCGAAATAGGAGCGTTGGTACTATGCAGTGCATTGAAACAAACAACTTACAACAGTTGTTAGAACAAGTAAAACCATATACAAAAAAAGGAAAACTTGCTACTTATATCCCCGAACTAGGAAATGCAAATCCAGACGATTTAGGGATTGCCATTTTCCATAAAGAATCAGAATATATCCATGCAGGCAACTCACAAACACTATTTACTCTTCAAAGTATTTCCAAAGTAATTACACTTGCCCTTGCCCTTTTAGACCGTGGCGAAGAATATGTATTTTCTAAAGTTGGAATGGAACCAACGGGTGACCCATTTAATTCTATTATTAAGTTAGAAACGACAAGTCCGTCCAAACCCCTTAATCCAATGATTAATGCAGGAGCATTAGCTATTACAAGCATGTTAGCAGGAAAAGATAACGAGGAAAAAACGGAGCGTATCCTTCATTTTGTACGTGAAATAACAGATAATCCTACTATTAATTATTCTTCTAAAGTTGCCAATTCAGAATTAGAGACAGCTTACTTAAATCGTTCACTTTGTTACTATATGAAACAAAACGGAATTATCGATTGTGACATCGAAGAACTTATGGATTTATACACTCGTCAATGTGCAGTTGAAGTAAACTGTATTGATTTAGCACGTATTGGCTTAATTTTTGCAATGGATGGATATGATCCATATAAAAAGAAACAGATTATCCCTAAACATATTACAAAAATTTGCAAAACATTTATGGTCACATGTGGTATGTATAACGAATCTGGTGAATTTGCAATCCGTGTTGGTATCCCTGCAAAAAGTGGTGTAGCCGGTGGCATTTTCGGCTGCGTAAAAGGTGAAATGGGAATCGGTATTTTCGGGCCAGCTTTAGATGCAAACGGAAATAGTATCGCTGGTTTTAAAATTCTTGAACTTCTTTCTGCTCAAGAAGGCTGGAGTATTTTTTAATGGAAAGTTATCCTGCTAGTATAGCGGGATTTTTTTATTTGATCTGTTATCAATATCCATACAAAAACGGTATTGAAAGTTTCTCTTTATTATGCATATTTGCTCCCCCCTCCCGAATAATATAGTACAACCTAGCGCTATATGTGGAGGTGTGAAAGATGAAACTAATATTTCAAATGGGAAAACAACCTGTTCTTGAAAAAACAATTCTTCTTTTTATATTGAGTATTGTAGAAAGCTTAAAGCTAAAAGTTGTTTCACTCGACGAAGCTCACCGATACATATTCAATTTAGAAGTACTTGAACTATTAATGGACCGGAACATCGATGATCAAGTACTTGAACTTATTCATTTCGGAATGGGACTTGAAGACATTCACCATGTGCTTCCTGAAGAACTTGAGCATACGATCGAAGAATTAAAGTGGCTTTGCATTCAAGTATTAAGTGAGTACAGTATGCATGAAGAATCCGAACAATTAATTGAAGATATACGGTAAAAAAAGCACCTATGTAGGTGCTTTTAATGTTTTTTTAAACTATTTTTATACGCCTCAATATTTACTGGTAGCTCTTCCTCTTCCAAAGTATGTTCATTTACATCTTTATGAATGAACGCACCTTTAGGTGGTTGATGATCATGCCCTTTTTTCTTATGATCAAATGCTTTCCCGCGTCCCATACAAATCCCCCTTTCTTAAAAGAAATCCGTATTAGTATGGAGAAAAGTACGTCGATATATGCAATCCCTTGCTGTATTTCCAAGGAAATACTCGAACCTTGTTTTCTACTCTCCTTACAACAACTGATCAATCCCAATAAGAATTAATAACACTCCTGCAATAACCGTCGCCCATTTCCCTAAGTATTCTGCTAAATATCGTTTTCCTACATACCCAAAACCACTTATGCAAATAAAACTAAACACCCCAGAAATAGTCGCTGTAAGCCAAAGGTTTAAATTTGTTACTCCAGCATCGAACCCACCTGCGATATTATTAATAGACAATGCAACCCCTAAAACAAGTGCTTCAGAAAAACTAATTGTTTTAGATCCATCGAAATCTGCTTTTTCTGGATCACGTAAAATTCCCATAAGTACATTATCATCTTTAGAACCTGCTGTATTTTTTTGACTCAAGAAAGGCTGGCATAAAATAAACACCCCGATTATCCCTAAAACGATTGCTCCAATCAAGTTTGCTGTAAACTCTGAAATAAATAACGCAATCCAGTTCCCAAAAAATCCCGCTAATAAAGTAAATAAAAATCCAAAGAATGCGATGATAAAATTGTTAAACCACGAAATACGAATTTTACGAATGCCATACGCAATTCCAACACCTGCATTATCTAAATTAGAAGCGATCCCGATTAAAAAAATTGAAAATAAGCCTGCCGTACTCATAAATAGTCACCCCTTTTTCTCACTTTTCAATGCATATTATGAAAATGTTGAGCAACTGTGCCTGTCTGTTTCATATACTTGTAATAAATGCTCAACATTTTTTCAACACTAAAAAAGGAGTGCCTACACTATGGCTAATGAAAACCCGAATGATCGGCTTGGTAAATTAATAAAAAAACTTTTAAAAGAACGCGCCCTATCTATGCGCCAACTAGGAATACTTACAAATATTGATCCTGCAACGGTCTCAAGAATTATTAATGGCAAACAACCGCCGAAACAAAAACATCTACAAAAATTTGCAGAATGTCTTCAAGTTCCACCCCAATTGTTATTTGATGAAATGTACCCTGATTCTCCTCACATAAATAAAGAAAAAACGGATATGTACACATCTCTTGATACCATTCAGCAAACTTTACAATCCTCTAACTTATTCGATTTCGATTACACTACAACTCGCGTAAAACAAGAACTCGAAAATTACGAACGCTATGCCCAGACAACAGAAGGCGAAAATCGTATTCGTGACAGTTTCGCAAGCAAATTAGAGCAAATTGATAGTGCTGGTCCTTTTATTGAACAATTAACAGATATGTATCAACAATTTTGCAATGAAACCATTTCAAAAGAAGAACGTGCAGTTCTTGGGAGCGCATTACTTTATTTCATTTTATCGACAGATATTATTCCCGACTATCTCTTTCCAATTGGCTATTTAGATGATGCGATTGCCGTTGAATTAGCAAAAGAGAAATTACTTGAAATGAAACGAAAGACATAGCAAAATAAAGAACTATTTCAGTTGTTTCTATTTAACTCTGAAATAGTTCACTAAAAAATAGTACAAGTATACATACCTGTACTATTTCAACATACTAATCTATTTTTTCATATGACACCATTCATATATAAATGCTGTTATTACTTTTGTAAATTCAATTAACTGCTCTACTTCTACTTTCTCATTTATTGAATGAGCTTCCTCTAATGTGCCTGGTCCGTAAATAACAGCCGGAATATGAAATTCACTAAACCAACCACCATCCGTTACCGTTGCAGACATATCTAAAATTGCGTTTTTAGAAAGAATTGATTCATGTACTGAGCTAAGCGTTTTTACAGCTGTATGTTCACTATCTATTTCTAAAGAAGGAAAAATTTCACCACGATCTACAATCATTGATTCTCCGCCCCACTTAAATTGTGGCGGATTTTCACTTAACCATGGATCGGCAGCTGCCACCTTTCCAATATACTCTTCAATTTCGTTTATTATTTGTTCATGTGTTTCATTCGGATAGAAGTGCACTGTTATCCACAATCGGCACTCATCCGCAATGAACGCCGCATGCCTTCCTCCCTCAATAACAGCTGGATTAATTGTTGTTGTTCCAGATGGATAGCCTTCATATGTTTTCATGACTGCCCAGTGGCGCTCTAATTCTTGTAAGCTTTGCACAATTTTCATCATTTTTTCAATCGCACTCGCTCCAAATAAACGTCCTCCAGCATGGATCATTTGTCTACGCGTTGCATCATGAAACGTTTGCGGACTTTTCACTGTAATCCATCCAGTAATGACACCGCCTTGCCCTTGCATATGTAAATCACTCGTATCCACTACGACTGCAAAATCAGCATCGTAACCCCTTTTGCAGCATTGAAGTGTACCTGCTTCTCCAACTTCTTCTCCAATTACTGATTGAAAAGTTAAATCTCCAGGTAATTCAATACCAGCTTCTTGTAAAAGTTGAATGGCAAATAGCGCTCCAGCCAACCCACCTTTCATATCTGCTGCGCCACGTCCAACTAACCAGCCATCTTTTATAAATGGATTAAATGGATTTGTTTCCCACGCCTCATCTGCTGAAACTTCAGCTACATCCATATGCCCATTAATAATAAGACTTTTATATGATTCACTTTTTATTCCTTTTTTTACTCCAACAACGTTCGGATCATTCCGATATACATCCCATTTATCAATACTAAAATTTCGTTTTCTTAAAAACTCTGCAATAAATTCTTGCGCTTCATTTGTATTTCTCGCTGGTGGTGCTGGTGTTTCAAAACGAATTAAAGTTTTTGTAAGTTCTAGTAATTCCTCTTTCCTTGAATCTATTTGTTTTAACAACTGCGAAACTTCTGGATTCATCGCTAATTCCCCTTTGCATACATAGTATGTTTCCAGCTTTATTTTCACAAAAAAAGAGACTGTTTACAATTTTACAGTCTCCTAATTAATCACTATTATAAATTCTCTACTTCCGTTGTATTTGTCTTTTCAATATGCTCCACATTACTTCCCTTATTTCTTGTAGCACGATAAAACAGTAAACAAACAATCATAAATGGAATACCACAATACAATGCCATTCTTTGTTCTGGAATAAAGGCCATGCCAACGATTACTGTTAAATTTAATACTAACGCAAGAAGTGGTACAAATGGATACAATGGTGTTTTAAATTTCAAGTCCTTAACATCCCCGCCCCGCTTCATGTATGACCTTCTAGCTAATAAATTTGATAAAGCAATAGATGCCCAAACTAGTATCGCTCCGAACCCAGCGATAGAAAGCAGCCATAAATAAACTGTATCTTCCGCATAAATACCTGATAGTAGTGAGAGACACCCTACAATTGTGCTTACGATTAATGCATAAATAGGAACACCGTTTTTAGATAACTTGCCAAAAATTGGACTAATCATTCCTTGATTAGACATAGACCATAGCATACGCGAAGTTGCATATAATCCTGAATTCGCAACGGATAGTACTGCTGTAATAATAACGAAATTTATAATATCTGCTGCATAAGGAATACCAATTTTATCAAATACAACTACGAATGGACTTTCTATTACTCCTGCTTGCTGCCAAGGGAATAGTCCAGCAAGAATAAAAATAGATAGTACAAAGAAAACAAGTATACGCCAAACT
Organism: Bacillus sp. D48C; assembly: GCF_053345735.1. Taxonomy (NCBI): domain Bacteria; kingdom Bacillati; phylum Bacillota; class Bacilli; order Caryophanales; family Bacillaceae; genus Bacillus; species Bacillus sp. D48C. The sequence goes on along the minus strand of NZ_JBKFAQ010000012.1, from coordinate 123,828 downwards.
GTATTGTTAATTGCCTTCGGGATCGTTTTCTCTGGATTTTCACTCTCACCTGCTGCAATACCAACTAATTCTGTTCCTTGGAAAGAAAAATTAACTGCAATCATTGTAATTAAAATGGCTGATAATCCATTTGGAAACAATCCACCATAATCAGTAAAGCTAGAGAACATTGGCGCTGGTTCATTTCCTTTCATATCTAGAAAACCAAACATTGCTGCCCCGCCCAAAATAATAAATGCAATAATTGTAATTACTTTAATACTTGCAAACCAAAATTCCACTTCCGCAAAACTTCTTGAAGATAACGCATTAATAGCAAAGAGCAGTACTGCGAACACTACACACCAAATCCATGACGGTACATCGGGAAACCAGCGTTTCATCAAAATACTAACTGCAATTAATTCAATGCCTATCGTAGCAGACCAGTTTAACCACGACATCCATCCCACTACATAACCCGCTGCAGGGGAAATGTGCTTTGTCGCATACGTTTGATAAGACCCTGCGTCAGGCATCGCAACAGCTAATTCTCCTAAACAGAGCATCGTTAAATACATTACAAATCCACCGACAAGATACGCTACAATTGCTCCTCCAGGTCCAGCTTCATGAATCGTATAACCTGACCCTAAAAAAAGTCCTGTACCAATAACTCCACCGAGTGCAATCATAAATATGTGCCTGCTTTTCAATTCTCTTTTTAATCCTTGGTTTTGATCCATCATATAAATCCCCCTTTTCACTTTGCCAACCCATTTAATGTAAGCGTTTTTAAAATTATTCACCGTAAAAATAATGAGTTAAAAGAGCAAAATTACACGTCACTTACATTAATCACTGCCTGTTACTAAAAGGTCATCCCTTACTGTTATTAATAACTTTTGATCAGCAATAGCTTGTCCTTCTACTACTTCTAATGATTCAATATAACCACTGATCCCTATCTTAATTTCTACTTTCTGTTTATCTATTGTTTCAATTAACGCTAATTTCTCCCACTCGTATACGTAAGAACTTTCCGTAACAAATAACTTCTCTACTTTTCCATAACAAGGACTATACACACCTTCTATAACTGTCTTCACTTTATAAATTCCCCCTCTTATTAATTGACACCGCAACGTTGTATATCCTATAAAAATTCATATTCTCCCCTCTAGAGATTTCGAATATTATTTATGCAAAATACGTACCAAGTCTCTGATTCATATATTAAATGAGAGTTTCACACAAAAAAGCGTGCACAACCGCAAAATTTTTCTATCATTTGAGAAGTTTTAAAAGGAAAATAGCAAAAAAATTTTGCGGTTTTATAAGAATTTTAATAAAATTATAAAAAGTCAGTCTTCATAGGGTGAAATGAGGAGAAGATAATCTATGCGTACAGAAGACATTAATTTTAAACAGATCATTGAAATGAATATGCTATATGAAACTTTACTCAATGAACTCGATATCGGGATTCATATTATTAATGAGGAAAGTAAAACGATTGTCTATAACCGCAAAATGATGGAAATTGAATCAATGGATCGCTTAGATGTGCTATATAAAAGTCCTTTAGAGGTATTTGCATTTGAAGAAAATAAAAATAGTACTCTTATAGAGGCATTAAAATTTGGAAAAACAAAGAAAAATATAAAACAAACGTATTTTAACAATAAAGGACAAGAAATTACAACGATTAACGATACTTTCCCTATAATAGAAAATGGAAAAATTAAAGGTGCCATTGAAATATCAAAAGAGATCAGTCACTTAAAGCAAACAATAAGAATAGGCCCTTCTCGAAAACAAAGCACTAAATTTACCTTTGATCACATAATTGGTGATTCTGAAGCAATTCAATCCATCATTACAGAAGGAAAAAGAGTAATTCGTACATCTTCCTCCATACTTCTCGTAGGAGAAACAGGTACTGGTAAGGAACTATTTGCACAAAGCATCCATAATGAAAGTCAGCGTTCAACAAAACCTTTTATTTCACAAAACTGTGCCGCTATACCTGATACCTTAATGGAAAGCCTATTATTTGGTACAAATCGAGGTGCCTTTACAGGAGCAATAGATAAACCAGGTTTATTCGAAGAATCAAACGGAGGAACTTTGTTATTAGATGAAATCAATTCATTAAGCCCAATTCTTCAAGCTAAGTTGCTACGGGCTATACAAGAAAAAACAATAAGAAGAATCGGAGGTACACACGAAAAAGAAATTGATGTTCGTATTATAGCAACTATTAATGAAGATCCCTTCGAAGCCATCGCACATGATCGATTAAGAGAAGACTTATATTACCGATTAAGCGTCGTTACTTTATGTCTTCCGCCTTTACGGGAAAGAAAAGAAGATATTCCAGCTCTTGTTCAGCACTTTATTAAAAAATATAATACTCAATTCGTGCTCAACGTAACCGATGTAGATGTAAATGTAAGTGAATTTTTCTATGCATACGATTGGCCTGGAAACGTACGGGAATTGGAACATATAATTGAAGGTTCCATGAACTTGATAGAAGATGAAACCATCATTACAGCTTTTCATCTTCCTACTCGCTTTCGCGAACAAATAAAAAAAGAATTCAACATGCAGCATACACTAACTAATCACAATACTGATGCACCTAAAACTTTAAAACACACAATAGAAAAAATGGAAAAAAACTACATCAATCAAATTCTTAAAGAGAATCACGGTAACATCTCACAAGCTGCAAAATTTTTAGGATTAAGTAGACAAAATTTACAATATCGAATTAAAAAACTGCATTTACACATATGAAATGAACATTTCTCCAAATGCAAAAAATAATTTGGTAAAACATGTTACAATGAACATATAACATGCTAGAAAGGGGTTATATATATGAGTAATGATAAAAAATTAAAGTTATTACAATACTTATACTTTTTCCCTGCCATGCTCTGTATGATGTTATTCATTAATTCCGATGTAAGCAGCTCTCCTTATGCAAAGCTATTAGGAACAATTTCGGGCTCCTTTGCAGCTATTATGCTTGCTGCTTTTTGGAATTTGAAGCTACATATAAAAAACGAGAAATCTTCGTAATACTAAAAAAATCGAGCTACTTAGCCCGATTTTTTTATTTGCCATTAAAACTCAACATTCTCTAAATACAACCCACTTGCCTCAGCAAGACAATTAATTTGATTGCGCTGCTTTTCTTCTAAAATGTTTGGAATTGCTTCAGCATCTAATTGTCCTAATCCAACTTCAATTAATGCCCCAACAATTTTTCTTACCATGTTATGAAGGAATCCGTTCCCACTTACTCTAATTTGTACAAATCCTGCCTCTTCCATCACATCAAGTGTATATACTTCTCGAACCATAGATTTTTTCTTTGATTTCGCATTTGAAAAAGCAGTAAAGTCATGTGAACCAACTAAATGTTTTGCAGCTGCTTTCATGCTTTTCACATTTAATTTTTTATTCACATGCATGCTGTATTTACGCATAAATGGATTTGTATGCTCTTCATTCCAAATTTTATACAGATATGTTTTTGCTTTAGAATTGTAACGAGCATGGAAACGATCATGTACTTCTTCCACATTCGTAATGCTAATATCATTAGGTAAATATTGATTTAAATATTTTTTCACTTTATGTTCCACTAACTTCTCATCACTTTGAAAGTTAGCAACTTGATTCAAAGCATGTACACCAGCGTCTGTTCTACTACAACCGATAATTTCAATTTCTTTTCCGATCATTTCAGATATGACACTTTCGATTTTTCCTTGAATCGTATTATCGTTATTACCAAGACGTTGCCATCCTTTAAAACGTGCACCATCGTACTGAATCGTTAATTTATAATTATTCATCGTATTCTCCTTGTCTTAATGGGCTAAAAATATAATCCCTCATACAGCTTTTCCATATGAGGGAACTATAACATATTGTTACTTCATTCTAAAAGGAATAAAGTAATCTATTTACTAATTACGATTCGTTCGAATCCAGGAATCTCCTAAGTATGTTCTAATTTTTAACCAACCAAATGATGTTGTAGATTCTTCAACTACAAATACAGTTTGTGGTGCAAAAGTACCGATTGCTCTACCGAAAGGTTGATCAAATGCCGTAAATACATTTGGGACATGGTAATAAGATCCTTGTGGTGCAATCCATTTTTCTCCAACCTCAACCTTAATTTTCTTCCAACCATTTTCTCCTTGTTGAAGTACTCTTACAGATTGGGCTGAGAATTTCACACCGTGATGCATGTACTTAGGTTCATTGTATGCATAAAAATCACGATTAATATGTTCCACGTGTGGATAACGAACAATCCACTTTGGCCCTAAATACGTGTTAATTAAAGACCAACCGTTTTCTTTTGTCTGCAAAATATTAACCGTTTGTGGAGCGAACCAAGCATCTGGATTTTTAGCTTCAGGGCTACTGTATGCTGCAAAATTCTGCTTCATTATTTGTGGCATTCCATTTACACTTGTCCACTTCTGCCCCAAATATGTATCAATCAAAATTTCACCTCTTAGTGTACCATCACGTGCAATAACAGTTTGAGGACCAAATACGTACTTCGCACTGTCCATATTAATCCAATCAAAAGCTTCAAAAGTTCGATTAATTTCTACTTTAGCGCCCTCTGGTGCGATAAATCCACCACTTATCTTCCACCATCCACTAGGATGTTGATTTGTAACATAAACCCTTTCTCCTGGCTGCAGTTCTTTTTTCACAGGCGAATTAAAACTACGACTTTCATATACTTTTAATGTTTTTGTTGTTTCATATGATTCCGCATGTGCAGAAGTTGCAAATAAAGAAACCATCCCAAAAACAAACAATGCCAACCATTTTTTCATAAATCTTCTCCCTTTCAGCTTATTTTCTATAGCAAAATTGCTATGTTACATCCATATTGTAATTTATTAATACAAAGTGGTCTATACAATCTGAATACTGTATATTTTTACAAATTCTTTTCAAATGCAGAAAATAATTTCATATACTTCATACAGAAAGTATGTATATTGATTACGTAACGTGATTTAGCTGCCAGCATAACAAAAAATGTTGATGTAGTTAACTACATCAACATTTTTAATCCTTCTTATTTCAACTTTAATCTAACTACATTTTCTACATGCGCAGTATGCGGGAACATATCAACTGGTTGCACATAATCCACTTCATAACTCTTCATTAATGCTTGTACATCACGTGCTAATGAAGAAGGATTACAAGACACGTACACAACTTGTTTCGGTTTCACCTTTAAAATCGTTTCCAGTAATTTATCATCGCAACCTGTACGTGGTGGATCGACAACAATTACATCTGGACGCCATCCTTCTTTTACCCATTTCGGTAACCATTGTTCAGCTTTACCTGCTTCATATTTCGTATTTGTAAATCCGTGACGCTTCGCATTTTTTCTTGCATCTGCAATCGCTTCTGGAATTACATCCATACCACGTACTTCCGCTGCATCGTTCGCAAGCCAAAGTCCGATTGTACCAACACCACAATACGCATCTACAATTTTCTCATCGCCTGTTAACGCAGCTGCTTTTTTCGCTTCATCATATAAAACAATTGTTTGTTCTGGATTTAACTGGAAGAATGCACGTGCTGATAATTCAAATGATAAATCGCCAAGTGTTTCTTGAATTACTTCTTTTCCAGCTAATTTAAATGTTTTATCTCCAAAAATAACAGATGTTTTACGCCAGTTTACATTTTGCATAATTGATTTAACCGCTGGCATCTGTTTTTGTACTTCTGCAACAAATTGTTCTTTATTTGGTAATTCTTCTTTTGTTGTAATAAGTGTAACTTGTACTTCCCCTGTTTGAACTGCAGTACGTGTTACAATTGTGCGTACTAAACCTTTTTGTTTTTTCTCATTGTAAATAGAAACATTTAATTTTTCTAAAATACGTCTTACAACTTTTGTCGCTTCATTCGTTGCTTTATGTTGAATCATACAGTGAGCAATATCAATTAACTGATGTGAGTTTTGTTTATATAGCCCTGTAATAACCTTTTCGTCTTTACGCCCCACTTGTAATTGACTCTTATTACGGTAATGCCATGGATTTTCCATGCCAAGCGTTGGACGAATTTTCTCTTCCATACTGTTTTTCATGTACTTCTCAAATGCTTGTACAACGATATCACGCTTTTGATTCAATTGTTCTTTATAATCTAAATGTTGCAGCTGACAACCGCCACACTCCTCATATACTGGACACGGTGCTTTCACACGATGCGGTGAAGCTTTACGAACTTTTTTCACTTTCGCTTCAGCGAAGCCACGCTGAATTTTCGTTGTTTCTGCAACAACTTCTTCTCCTGGTAATGCCCCTGGAATGAAAACAACTTGTCTCTTAAAATAACCAACGCCTTCTCCGTTAATCCCAAGACGTTTAATTGTCACAGGAAACGTTTGACCAACTTCCAACTTACTCTCATGTTGCTTTTGTATCATTATTACACCTCTACTCTATACTTTTCCATAAATATAACGCTGCATAACTGCAGTATGGTTCACACTCTTGTTTCACTTTTTCTAAAAATGCATCATCAGGTTTATCATCTAATTGAAATATACCTTGCACTGCACGCTGAATCCCAATGTCCGCTTTCGGAAACATATTTTTCCGTCCAATCCCAAACATTAAAAAGTTTTGCACTGTCCATGCACCAATTCCCCTAATTGGCAACAATTGTGCTGAAACTTCTTCTTCCGTCCCAGTTTCTATACTCGCTAAATTTAATGTACCACTGACAATACTTCGACCTAATCCTACTATATATTCAGCCTTTCGCTGACTAAACTTCTGCTCTCTCAATTCTTCTATTGAAATATTTGCTACTATTTCCGGAGTGGGGAAAAAGAATACACCGTTCTTCTCTGTTCCATACCGTTTCACAAATTGTTCTGTTAACACAGTAGCAAATTTCAAATTTATTTGTTGGTGAATGATACAGCGAAGAAGACAAGCAAAATAATCAAATTCTAAAATAATTGGAGTATAAGCATATGTTTCAAATAGTGGACGTAATGATGTGTTTAAAAAATGATTTTGTATATCTTGAAACGGTTCATTCCAATGAAAAATGGCCCTCATTCGTTTCATGACTTTCTCCGGATCTCCTGTCTGACTAGAAATCCAAAACTGTGGATTTTGAACAGTACCAATCCCTTGTAAGCGAACAACAACCTGTTCCTCTTCTATGCAAAGCGGGATATAAATGACTTTCTCATCTAATTGAATGACGTTAAGAGGATCAAAAGATAAACGTTTTAATACTTCTTCAAAATGATACGGATACTCTAACGTAACATGTTCGCTCCACATACGTTTCCCCATCCTTTTTACACATCATTATAGCATGAGAAAACCGTAAGCATACATGCTTACGGTTGATTGCTTTTTACTAAGTCATCTAGACTTTTAAAATGATACCCTTTCTCGCGCAAATCATCAATGATTTTCGCAAGTGCTTCTGCATTATCTTTTGATATTGCATGAAGTAATAAAATAGATCCTGGGTGAATCATCGTCATAACATTATTATGCGCATATTGCCATCCTCTTTGCTGATCCACTTTCCAATCCAAAAATGCAAGTGACCAAAATACATTATAGTAGCCCATTTCTTTCGTAAGAGCTAACGTTCTTTCACTAAATACGCCGCGCGGAGGACGTACATATTTCACTTCTTTTTGCCCAGTTACTTTTTTAATTTCTTCCGTTACACTCGTTAATTCTTCACGAAGCTTCTCATCATTTACCGCTGTAAAATCAGGATGACTCCAAGAATGATTTCCAATAATGTGTCCTTCATCCTTCATTCTTAACAATAAATCTTTTTGTGTTTTAATGTAATGCCCCGTTACAAAGAAAGTTGCTGGTACTTTTTTCTCTTTTAATACATCTAAGATTTTCCCTGTGTATCCATTCTCATATCCATTATCAAATGTTAAATAAATATCTTTTTTCTTCGTATCTCCTAAATAAAACCCGCCATTTTTTTGCAGTAAATCCGTATATAACTTTCCTGCATCTGGTACTGTTTCATTTTTAGGACGCGGGATTCCCCAGTTATGTGGAGTATTTGTATAAGCCAATGTCGAAACTGGAACAAGTGCCATCATAATTGAAAAAATGAGACCGATATATAACCATTTATATTTCATAAATAGTCTCCTTTCCATATATAATCGTACCTGTAGTTTCTGTTTCCTTACTTACTTTCATGCTGTGCATGTTTTTCTATATATACCAAAAAATGCATCTCGAAAGATTCGAGATGCATTTTTGTTTATTTAAATACCGGCTCTTTAAAGCTCGCTAATTTTTCAAGTGATGTTTTATCAACATCTGCATGTAAACTATTACCATGAGAGTCCATCGTTACAACTGCTTTAAAACCTTCAATGCGTAAATGCCACATTGCTTCTGGAATACCAAATTGTAAGAAATCAACATCTTCCACTTCTTTAATACATTCAGCATAATATTGCGCGGCACCGCCGATTGCGTTTAAGTACACGCCACCGTGTTCTTCTAAAGCCGCTAATGTTTTCGCACCCATACCGCCTTTTCCAATAACAGCGCGAATACCAAATTTCTTCATAATATCGCCTTGGTACGGTTCTTCACGAATACTTGTCGTTGGACCTGCTGCTTTAATTTGCCAATTGTCATTGTCATCTTTCACAACAACTGGACCACAGTGGTAAATAATTTGTCCATTTAAATCTACTGGACAATCATTATCCATTAAATGCTTATGGATTGCGTCACGACCTGTATACATCATGCCATTAATTGTTACAACATCACCAACGCGAAGTCCACGAATTTGCTCTTCTGTAATTGGTGCTTGTAATACAATCTCACGTTGCTCTGTTTTTTCTTGTGCTTCATGCTGAAGTGTATCTTCACCTTCTTGATATAACCAATCCATAATTTCACCTGTTTCAGGATGGATTGTTACACCTAGGCGGCGATATGCCCAGCAATTATACGCCACAGATACGTAGAAGCTAGCTGGCAGGCGGTTATACACGCCAATTTTACAGCCCAGTAAAGTTGTTTCTCCACCAAATCCCATCGTACCAATGCCAAGCTTATTCGCATTTTCTAATACGTACTCTTCAAGTTGTTGTAACTCTGGTACTGGATTGACATCATCTAATGTACGGAATAATTGATTTTTTGCTAATTCATAACCTGATGTGCGGTCTCCCCCGATACCAACACCAATTACACCAGCACTACATCCTTGACCTTGTGCTTGGTATACTGCATGAAGAAGGCATTTACGAATTCCTTCTAAATCACGGCCAGCTCGTCCAAGTCCTTCTAGTTCACACGGTAAGCTATATTGAATATTTTTATTCTCACAGCCACCACCTTTTAGGATTAAACGTGCATCAATATAATCTTTTTCCCATTGTTCAAACTTAATAACCGGTGTACCTGGTCCTAAATTATTTCCACTATTGTCTCCAAAAAGAGAGTCAACAGAATTTGGACGAAGTTTACCATCTTTTGTCGCCCGCTCAAGCGCATTATAGATAGCTTCCTTCAACTTTAATTGATTCACACCAACTGGTGTATAAATTTTAAACGTTGGCATCCCTGTATCTTGGCAAATCGGTGAGATGTTATCATCAGCCATTTTAATATTATTTGTAATTGTGCCAAGTGCCATCGCCGAACGAGTCCCTGCATTTTCTCGCTCTTTCGCTTGTTGAATCGCACGACGAACATCTTTCGGTAAGTTCGTTGACGTTTCAACAATTAGTTGATACATGCTTTCTTGAAGCTTTTCCATTGTTACTTCCCCCTCAATTGTGAACGCTACCAAAACGTTATGAGCTGAAAATTCCATTGTTATGCTCTTTAGCTTTTTATTTGTTTCACGCTATTAAAGCATAAATGAAATTTTTCACAACTTGATTATACCTCTTTTTCTATCGTCCTTCTATTATCCGCACAGAAAAAGGCTACCAAATTGGAATTGGCAGCCTTTTTAATATATTATTCGTCTTTTTTAAATTGCTCACATTTTAATTCTAATTCATCTAACATTGCAAGAAGACGATCTACATCTTCTAATTCTACTTCTTCAGGTTCAATTGTATCAATTACTTCAATGAACATATTTAAACGCTCTTTTAAATATACTAATTGTGTATCTTTATCTTGAATTGCTTTTCCCATGAAGGCACTCTCCTTTTAATTCGAGTTGCTTTTATTATACCGCAAAAATGATTGCTATGGGCATGAAATTTCACCAATTTTGTCACAGTCATCCACTATAATGTAAGCCCTCTCTCTTTTCATGCTAAAAAGTTTCACTTTATAAAAAGCACATATTCTTCTATTATAGAGAATGGACAAATTGTTATTTCAATAGTCAAAGGAGTATTTCATATGACGATATCACAAAAAATGAAGCCGATTACTCCTTCTTACGATCCATGGGAAGCGTATATGGACCTTGAAGAGTACGGCAAACTACTATTAACAAATGTTGAATTTACAACGACGACGTTATGCAATATGCGCTGTGAGCATTGCGCTGTTGGTTACACGTTACAGCCGAAAGACCCAAATCCGCTTCCGATGGATCTTTTATTAAAACGATTAGATGAGATTCCTCATTTACGTTCTTTAAGTATTACTGGCGGAGAACCTATGCTTTCAAAAAAATCCGTCGACAACTATGTAACACCACTCTTAAAATACGCCCATGAACGAGGCGTTCGCACTCAAATCAACTCTAACTTAACTATAGATTTAGCACGTTACGAACAAATTATTCCTTATTTAGACGTGTTGCATATCTCTCATAACTGGGGAACAATTGATGACTTCGTTGAAGGCGGATTTGCAATGATGGAGCGTAAACCTACTTACGAACAACGTGCAAAATTATTCGAAAGAATGATTACAAATAGTAAGGCTCTATCAGATGCAGGTGTACTTGTATCTGCCGAAACAATGTTAAACAAAAGAACTCTACCACATATTGAACATATTCACCGCCAAATCGTCGAAGAGATGGGCTGTAAACGTCATGAAGTTCACCCAATGTATCCAAGTGACTTCGCGAGTAATCTAGAGATTTTAACAAAAGCTGAAATTCGTGATGCGATTGAGCATTTACTAGAAATTCGCGATGAAAATGTATGGATGTTATTTGGAACTTTACCTTTCTATGCTTGTAGCGATGACGAGCGAGACATTGCCACATTAAAAAAATTACAAGAGAGCAAAAATGTAACCGTTCGTAACGATCCAGATGGCCGTTCTCGTTTAAATGTAAATATTTTCGATGGAAATATTATTGTGACGGACTTTGGTGATGTTCCACTTCTAGGAAACATACAAACAAACACATTACAAGAAGCATATGACAAATGGAGTGCTTCAAAAACAGCAAAATCATTAAGCTGTCACTGTCCTGCAGTAAAATGTCTTGGACCAAATGTTCTTGTAAAAAACAGCTACTATCCGACAGAAGATTTCTTATCAAAAACAGCAAACATTACATTATAAAAAAACGTCAGCTTATAAGCTGACGTTTTTTTATGTTATTGCGAGTGGGAAGAAGAAATGAATTTAAAAAATAAATGATCATGAATTGGAATCGCCGCTCCAATTCCTTGAGAAGTAATATTTTTCACAACAAGTCTTTTTTGATTTCCCTTTAATACAAGATACACTTCTCCAAATGTTACTTTTCCCTTTTCATTTACTGCTGGTGTATAAGCGTATAAATATCCGAGTTGACTCGGACTAATATTATACACACGCTCATGTCCAGTACCATAACCAATAGTTGTTTTAAACGAAAGGGGCAATTGTACTTTTTCAAGCGCTTTGAGAAGCATCATTTTTTTCACATCTGCAGCATCTTTCATATCTGCTGTTAAATCGCCTTCAACCGTCTTTTGTGTTTCTTGCTTATAGCGAAGTGGATATAAACGGTCTCCTCCGCGATTATCATACACATTTCGATTCACTTGTTTATATTCCCAATTAATCGATGTGTCTACTGATTCATAATGTAAAGCCCATTGACCTAAATAAATTTTTGCCCGGTACCCTACTGCAAGCGGCGCATTTGAAATTGTCGTTTCATTAAACATCCGAATTAAGTCTGGATTTTCAATTTTAATATTAGCTGTTTTCAATAGTTCTTGAGCAAACTTACTTGGCTGTAAACGTGGCAAATCTTGCGCATCATTTGGAAATGTATTGTCTTTTGAAATATTTAAAACAGATGAAGGCATTTTTGTTCCTACTGTTGTCTTTGCAAAACTCATGTTAGGAAATAATAAAATAAACGAGACCATAGTTGAAAGACATATGCTGTATACTCGTTTCACCTGTCTGGCTCCTTCCTATGTAAAGGTATATATACTACTTTGTTTATTGTTTTCTCTGAGCACAATTGTTATGCCTATTTTTCATAATAAATAAAAACCAATTCCCATAATGACATACGCCGCTAGTAAAGTGCCGCCTTCAAACCAGTTTGTATCTCCATCATTTGAAATCGCAATCGTTAAGAAAACGGCTGTAATCATAGATACAAGTTCTGGTATGGTAAATACTAAAGGCATCCTCTGCGCGAAGAACATAGATAGCAATACTAGTACAGGAGCAACAAACATGGCGATTTGTAATGTAGAACCTATTGCAATTTCGACTGCAATATTTACTTTATTTTTATAAGCCATAATAATTGCAGATGCATGTTCCGCTGCATTTCCAACAATTGCAACGATAATAACCCCTATAAATAATTCTGACCAACCAAATGATTTTGCAACAGTTTCAAAAGTATGCACGAGCGCCTCTGATACATAAGCTACCGCCAGTGTTGCTATCGCTAAAATAAGGAGTGCCTTCCCTTTCGACCACTCTGGCTCTTCTTCATGCGCTACTTCGTCACTTTTATGTTGATATACACCACGGTGCGTAACTAACTTAAATAGTAATGCAGCAATGTACATGATAATCATAATAATAGAAACACCTATACTTAATTGATACGTCTTGCCAGCGTCCATCTTCATTGAAAAGATCTCTGGAATAACAAAGGCCACGACAACAGCAAATATTAATAAAGCTGAATTATGCCTTGCATCGTAAACGTTAAAGCTTTGCCTTTTATATTTAAGTCCACCTACAAAGAAGGATAGTCCTCCTACTAATAATAAATTTCCAAGTACAGAACCCGTTAAAGAAGCTAACACCACTTCAATTAACCCTGCTTGAAGTGCAAAAATTGAAATGATAAGTTCAACAGCATTACCGAAAGTAGCATTTAATAATCCGCCTATTCTAGGACCAGATACAATTGCTAAACTCTCTGTTGCTCTCCCCATAAAACCAGCTAACGCGATAATCGTAATACAATACACAGCGAACATAATTGTTTCTGGCCAATGAAGTGTTTTTCCAAGTACAGATAGTGGTACACCTATAAGTGCTACTATAAGAAATATTTTATTAAACATGCTTTTCACCCTTCCATCGTATGTATTTCTCCTCAATATTATTATTATTCTTCTCCTAACTTGTCCGATTTCATCACAATTACGTTTAAAAAATCGACTTGAAGAAAACAGTATGAAAGATATTTAAATTATATTGTTTAAACAGAGAAAATATAAATTAGGAAAAGAGGTAAAGAATATGCACTTAAAAGAGAAAATTGCAACTATTATCCAAGGACAACGTACCGGTGTATTATCCACAGTACGTAACGAGAAACCGCATAGTGCCTTTATGATGTTTTTCCATGAAGATTTTGTACTATATGTTGCAACAGATCGACAATCAAAAAAGATAACAGATATTGAACAAAATCCTAATGTCCATGTACTACTCGGACGAGAAGGAAAAAAATTAGATGAAGATTATATTGAAGTTGAAGGGTTAGCTTCAATCGAGGAAGACTCAACATTAAAAAACAAGTTTTGGAATAATAGCTTAAAACGTTGGTTACTCGGTCCTGAAGACCCTAATTACGTATTGATAAAAATCAATCCCGACACAATTTATTACATCGATGGTGCCGGTACGACGGAGCCTGAGTTTTTACGACTATAAAATAAAACAAGCCCCCTTTAGGTGGGCTTGTTTTGTCGAAAAGTTCTTTTGAAAAAAACAATAAAATAGGTGGAACTTTCTAAAGATTCTGTTATATAATAGCAGTAACTTAAATAAACTGTATTAAAACAGATTGAGAGGAGAAATAAAATTGATGAAGAGAGAAGAACGCAAAAATATGATTGAGTTTATTGAAAAGAAGAAAGGGATTGAGCGTGACGAATTACTGTTTATGACAGACGATGAAGTAGAGCATATTTATAATGTAACGTACTTTTTATATGAGGAAATTGCAGAGTAGCATAATAATCCCCACCTTATTAAAAATATAAGGTGGGGATTATTTCGTTATTTAGCCCACTATTTGCGGGCAGTAAAACTCCCACCTTAAAATTCAAGTGGAGCAAGAAGTTAAGTTGGAGTCATGCTTCCTATAAACCTTAATTACTTCAACTTTATACATGAGAATCATTTTCATGTATAATACTGTAAGATTGGAGGGATTTTACTATGAGTTCGTGGCTCTTATTTGCACTATTATCAGCAATTGCTGCTGCCCTTGTATCGATTTTTGGAAAGTTTGGTTTAGACGGAATCGATGCAAACGTTGCAACAACAATTCGATCTATTATTATGGCATTATTTATGATAGGCGTTATTATCATACAAGGTAAATTTCAAAATATCGGCGACGTACTGCTAAATAAAAAAGCACTGCTATTTATCACATTAAGTGGGATTGCAGGTGCTTCTTCATGGCTATTTTATTTTCTTGCCCTCAAAACAGGAAAGGTTTCACAAGTAGCTCCTGTCGATAAATTAAGCGTCGTATTTTCTATCATTCTCGCTATGATTATCCTCGGTGAAAAGTTAAACTTTATGACCGGTGTTGGTGTAGTCTTTATTACAGCTGGTGTATTATTTATTGCTTTCAGCTAAAAAAACCGCTATTAGCGGTTTTTCTTTTTCTTTATGTAAAACCATACAACACATGTAACAACTGCTGAAATTAATAAAATCCATATTCCATAATGATGTAAACTATACTCAACGAAGCGCCACTTCTCGCCTAACTTCCAGCCAAGCCCAATAAAAACACTTATCCAAATGAGCGCACCACCGTAAGCGTACAAACAAAAACGCCAAAGTGTCAAATTTGATACCCCAGCAAAATATGCCGTTAAATGACGTACTCCCGGTATAAAATAACCAATCATTAAAAGAAATGGCCCATATTTTTCAAATAAAATATGTGTTTTTTCAATGTGATGTTCTTTAATTCTAATTTTCGGCCCATATTTCTTTAAAACAGGGAGCCCAAGTTTTAAACCTAATATGTAGCTTAACGTAATCCCTAACATCGCACCAGCCATCCCACTTAAAAAAGCAGCAGTTCCTGACATAACTCCTTTTGAAACATTATAACCAATAAAGGTCAATAAAAACTCGTCTGGTATCGGTAATCCGACAATCCCACCAGCCAAAGCTATAACAATTCCAAAATAGCCATAATGCGCGATTAACTCGCCAATATGTTGTTCCATTCGGAAGACACATCCTATGCACGATCGTTATTCCACATTGTACCCTTTCTATCTTTAAGGCAAACATGGTATACATATTCACTATACATTGTTTTTATAATGAACTCTACTTCTATTCTTTCCTTTAACAGAGATAAAGTGAAACTTTAATCAGTGGGGCTTTTCTTCATCCTCTACTAATTATTAATCTACGCCAATCTTGCTTCTACAGACATCCCGACTCCCACATAACTCACTTACATTCACCAATTTTGAGAGTAGATTCTTACTGCCCGCAAATGACCCGATAAAAAATAAAAATTCATATGCGTGTTTTTTTGTTACAATAAAGGAAAGTTACTTTTCGCAACGGTTTAACTCTCAAGAAAAATGATATATCTAGCAAAAACATAGTTTGGTCTATATAATGCAACTTCTACCTATTAAAAGAACATGAACCCTTTTACATACAACATCATTTTTCTAAATTATACAGGGGGGAACGAACATGACCATTGAAAATCAATTTATTCAAAAAGTTTACTATAAAACATTTTTAACAGAAGAAACTTCTACTCCTGCATCGGAAGTACTCGGTGAAGCATATATAAATGAATCTAAAAATGAATTCTCCAACATTTCTAATATTCGATTTGCTCAAGGTGAATTTTATTATCAAAATAAAGATTTTGAAGCAGCTATATTTAAATGGGAAAAAGTAAATAATGCTCTTGCACTTTGGGCAACAAAAAATATTGCAGATGCTTATTTTGAACTAGGATTTTTACCAAAGGCAGAAGAAATTTATCAATCCATTCAAACAGAAGATACAACTCTTACGATGGAGGTTTCCTTACAACTTCTTTCTCTTTATATCGAACAAGATCGTTTAGGACTTGCTTTTAAGACGATTAGTGAAGCTGTTGCATTCCAACCGGATTACCCAAATATTACTGCAATTGCACGTTCTTTCTATGAAAAACAAGAAGATTGGAACAACGCTATCGAACTAGCTGTTCAAGAAGGTATTCGAACACAATCTTTACACTGGTTTGATACGTTAATAAATTACATAAATAAAGGATTTACAAAAAATATTAAGCCTGAATATTTCTATGAGTCTTTAAAAGCTCTATATGCTGTTGATCAAGCTCAATTTAAAGAACTTGTTATTGCTCTTTGGAATAGCTATCAACATGAATCCTTATACCTTCCTTGGATTCAAAGTATTAATCATTTATTCTTGCATATTGAAACAGACAATAATGACGATTGGAATGAAATTTCTACTCGCTATCAAGAAACATACTTTGCATTAATTACCGGAAATCATTTTATGCATGAATTAAACGGACTTGTACCAAATTTATTAACAAATTGGTTCAGTTTAACGAAAGCAAAAGATTCTCTAGTTGTCTCTGCAGCAGTGTTAGCATGGAATGAAGTCTCACCTACAACTTTAGAATCATTACTCGTAAAAAGTGCTGGATCCTTACTTTCTAATACATCTGCTGAAGCAGATGTAAATATGGAAACAGTTTCTCATTTATTCGAAACAATCGCTGTGTGGGCTGAGAAAAATGATGTAGATTTAAGTCATCAATTTACGCTACTCGTCCATGAACTATGCGATTTAAATGTCACGCCACTACTAATAGCTGGAACTAGTGACCATGATAAAACATCATTTGTTAATTCAATATTAGGAGAGAACATCTTAAATGAAACTTTAACAACTCCTATTCTATTTAAAGACGCTAGTCAAACTGAAATAACAGAATTTACCGCGTTAGATATACGAAGTATCCCTAACCTTAATGAATTCCATCAAATAACGGCTACATCTGCTCAGTCGGAACTTGAGAAAAGATGTATAGAAATTAAGCTACCAAGTAGGTTTTTAAGAAAAAATAAGTTTACATTTCTTATTACACCATCCATTCAAGGACAATTGGATAAAAACAATGCATACTTTGAATACTTACAAGCAGCAGATAGTCTTGTTTACGTATTAAATTCTTCTTCACCATTGCATAGTGAAGAAATTGATACGTTAATTTATTTACGTGAACAAGTATCAAACTTACAAATTCACTTCGTATTACACACAAATAATACGACTACTAATGAAAAACTAATTAGTAAACTTAAAGTGCATTTTCCAGATGCACAATTCTTCCCCTACTCTCCTTCGCAAGAGAGTAGCCAGCAACTTGGAGATGTAACAGAATCTATTCTCTCTAATCTTGCAAAACGCGATATAGAAAAAGAACGTATAGAAAAGCTAATATGGTTTACGCAAAAGACGATTGCTTATCTCATAAACGAACGTGTGGAATTAGAAAATACATTAGTAAAATCCGTACGCTGGAATAAACACATCTCAGTGAAACTTACTGGATTTATTAATAACCTTACTGCTCTTGAAAAAGATAAAATTCGCTCTATTACCGAATCCTATCTTTTAACGAAAGAAGAAATTACACGAGATATACATTCTCAAATTCCTGAATTATTACAGAGCTGCTCTGATCTTGTTCAAGAAGATAGTGATTTCAAACTAGTTCATGAAGAATTAAATGCTGCAATGAATGAACGAGTTCAAAAGCATGTACAACAGGTACTTCTTCCTAAATTTACTGGGTCTATTCAAGAATGGATTGAAACAGCACATAATGAATTTATTCAAGCTCAAGCTTATTTAGATGAAATGAGTGAAACATTTAATAAATTATATAAAGAAGAACGTATGAAACTTCCTTGCGATTTCAAATTATTAGATGATTGGAATCGAGATGTTGTACGAATGACAAATCGAATTACAGTAACAAACATCAATATTTTATTACGCTTTACACCGACACAGTTTTTCTTAAAAAGTGCCGGAAAATTATTTGGTAATATGCAAAAAAACCAATCTATGCTCGCCAACAAATATAAACAATATATTGAAACAGAAGACTATACAGAAATTGCTCACACAATTTCAAAACAATTCTTCCTACAATTTGAAGTATTTGAAGGGGCATTAGAACGCGATATCATGATGTTCTTTAAAGATCCACTTAGCATATTGAAACAAAATGTGGATGCAGCTCAACTTGAGATACAGGAAGATGAACAAACATTAGCAACGCTAAGAAGCAATCCAGAAACATATCATGATCCTTTAGCGTTATTTAAACTACAATTGCTACAACATAAATTCGTTTTAAGTACTACAAAGAAACATGAAGATATCTTTGTATCTAACGAATCTCCTACTGTTTAACAGAAAAACCAAGCAAACTAAAATTTGCTTGGTTTTTTTACTTTATTATTTTCATATGTTCAAACGGATAATAAATGCCTGCTAACTTTCCTAACACATCTTCTCTATCAATAAAACCTAAACCATTTCTACTATCTTTACTTATTAGGCGATTATCTCCCATAACAAAAATCTTATTTTTAGGAATTGTAATCGGTCCAAAGTCCTCTGTTAAATTCATAAGTTTTTTTTCTGCTTGTTTTTTATTACTATCCAAATACTCTTCATCTTTCACTTCAGAATTTACATATAATTGATCATTTCTCATCTCAATAATATCTCCTGGCAATCCAATCACTCTTTTGACATAAAAATTATCTGTTTTCACAACAATAATGTCTTCTCTCCCATAGCTTTCAAATTGTTTTGCTAACTTATTAACAATCACCTTATCTCCATCTTGCAACGTCGGCCTCATGGATGCTCCTTTTACAGTCGTAGGGAAAAACACAAAAATTTTCGCCAAAAACACCAATAAACATGCAATTGCAATCGTTCCAAAAAATTCACGCCAACATTTTTTCCTTTGCATCATTTCACCATCTCATCATCTTTTTACTTTTATTATAAATAATACGACTGATATTTTTCTATAAAATTCTGAATTATTAAATTATAATATTAGAAATTTCAAAATAACAATACTGATCAAATTAAACAAGCAAAAAAGATACTCTCAAAATAGTCTATCCACTATTTTTGAGAGTATCTTTTTATAATCCCACATATACAATACACATTTGAGCAGCTACATATGTAAACCAAATCCAAAGTGGCTCATACTTCAATTTGCGCCCTCCGATATCTGTCACGCCAATAATAAAATCAGAAATCACAAACAGTAAACCACCAAACGCTGGTATCCACCATATTCCTGTATTTTCATAATATAAGGCGAATGCAAAGCACGCCATTCCCCCAACCCACAATCCATAAATTAGAGCTCCTATCGTAAACAATTTATCCTGTTTATCATTTCGGATAAAGGAGAACCATCCTACAATTAGAAAGAGCCCATATACAAGTAAGCCAATCCAAAAACCATTCCATGAAATTCCTGTTTGCAAAAATGCTTTTACATAAAAACAATGAGCAAGGGCGAAAGTAACCATCCCACCAATTAATCGATGACCAATTGGAATCAACCCAGCCATAAACAAATCTCCCACAGTCGATAAAGTCATACCAAGTGCAACCCACGTACTATACTCTACAGATGGATCTTGTAACCATATCCAAATTGCACTAGCTGTTAAAGAAAAACTAAGAATAAGACGGATTGCTAAAGGTAACGGCATATTAACTTTCGTTCTTTTTGTCTGCCCTATTGCATAAATTGCACCAATAAAAAAAAGAAGTATTTGCCCAATTAACACCACGTAAAGTAGATTCATAATATGTTCTCCTCAATAAATGCTTTTTGTATCTTTTTTCGTTACACTTAGTCTATTATCCTTTTTCTAAAAAAGAAGAACAGCACTGTTCTTCCATTGTAATCGCTTTTCTGCTCTCTATGCCACTTGTTTTTCTTGCTCTATTTTTTGCTTAGCTGGCGTCCGATTTACCACAATAATTCCCGCGGCTACACATGCTAAACCAAGTAGCACAAATGAATGAATTGCTTCACCTAAAATCATGCTCGATAATAACACACCAAATACGGGTATAAAGAACATATACATAGATACTTTTCCAACCTTGTTGTATTTCATAATTGTATTCCAAATGCAAAAACCAGCTGCAGATAAGAAAGATAAATAAATCAGCATAAGTAGTGCGTGTAGACTAAATGTAAATGGCATTACTCCAACTTGTAAAGCCCCTATACATAATAATCCTATAGAACCAAAAATCATTTGGTATGCTGTCATATAGCCAACATCTAATGTTTTACTACCTTCTTTTGCTAATATGTTTCCATATGAATACAGCATTGCTGCACTAAGAAGTAATAAGCTTCCGATTCCAAAATGAAATGATAAGCTACCATCACTCGGCACATTTACTAAAATGACGCCACAAAAACCAATCGATACCCCAATTAATTTTCTCATATTGAGAGCATCATCTTTATATACAAAATGGGCGAGTAAAATTTGAAAGAATGATGATGTCCCTGAAATGATAGCTCCTTCAATCCCCGAACTATAACTCATTCCAATATAAAAACAGATATATTGAAGAAACGTTTGGAATAAACCAATTTGTATTAACTGTTTCCCCGTTCCTTTTTTGAAGCTCATATTTTTCCCTAACACTTTAAAAAAGAATAAAAGCATTACCCCAGATAACAAGAAACGATAACCAGCAAATAATATTTGCTCTCCAACTTCTTGTGGTTGAATTCCAAGTTCAACATAACTTAATTTAATAAAAGGAAATGCGCTTCCCCATAAAAAAGTTGCTACTATTGCAGCAATAAATACGCCAATCGGATGGGTAAAAAATTTCTCTGTCTTCACTTGTTGTCTTCCTTTCCGATCTTTTATGAACAATATTCATATATACCAGAGGAATTGCGAAAACACAAGTTTTCCGTTTATACTTGAAACAAAACCGTACCATCTCATAAAAACATATGATATACTATAGAATAATTACAATATAATAACGATTAAAAACAGATTCAACAGAAATGCTGCTATCCATTATGGATGGCAGCTTTCGTCGTTTTATAGGGGTTTCGATTTTGATTATTTTTCTCAATAAGAATTCGGAAGGAGCGAGTAGTAATGAACTCAGAAGTAAAAACGTTACAGGCAAAAGAAGCAATTTCCCATCCCTCTTTATGGGACACATTAAAAAAACATTATGAACTTGTATTTGCAGTAGCATCTGGTATTTTTATTTTAGTTGGCTGGTTATTCACAAAGAACGATGCAATGAATGTAGGTATTACTTGCTATATCCTTGCTTATATAGTTGGTGGATATGCAAAAGCGAAAGAAGGCATTGAAGATACGATTGAAGAAAAAGAGCTAAATGTTGAAATGCTAATGCTCTTTGCAGCTATTGGTGCTGCAATTATTGGCTACTGGGCAGAAGGGGCTATCTTAATCTTTATCTTTGCGCTCAGCGGTGCTATGGAATCTTATACGTTAAGTAAAAGCCAAAAAGAAATTTCCGCTCTTCTTGACTTACAACCTGAAGAAGCATTACGTATTTCCAACGGAACTGAAGAACGTGTTCCTGTTGGAGAGTTACAAATTAACGACATTATTTTAATTAAACCTGGTGAACGTGTTCCTGCTGACGGTACGATTCATAACGGTGAAACAAATATCGATGAGGCAGCAATCACAGGAGAACCTATTCCAAATGAGAAAAGACATGGCGATGAAGTATTTGCCGGTACTGTAAATTTACGTGGTGCTATCGAAGTTAAAATTACGAAGCCGAGCGATCAAACATTATTCCAAAAAATTGTCCGTCTCGTCCAAAGTGCACAAAGTGAAAAATCACCATCACAACTATTCATCGAAAAGTTTGAAGGAACATACGTAAAAGGTGTACTACTCGTTGTTGCGCTTATGATGTTCGTTCCTCATTTCTTACTTGACTGGAGCTGGAATGAAACGTTTTATCGCGCTATGATCTTACTTGTAGTCGCATCTCCTTGTGCGCTCGTAGCTGCCATTACACCAGCTACGTTATCAGCCATTTCTAACGGAGCGAGAAACGGTATTCTCTTTAAAGGCGGTATACATTTAGAACGCCTTGCTTCTGTGAAAGCAATCGCGTTTGATAAAACAGGAACATTAACAGAAGGTAAACCTACCGTAACAGATGTATATGTTCGAGAAAATATAACAGAAAAAGAAGTACTTTCTATTACAGCATCAATTGAAAGTCACTCTACACATCCTTTAGCTGAATCCATTGTTAAATATGCACAACATGCGTACGACATTACATTAAAAAAACCAGAAAAGGTTGAAGATGTAACTGGTTTTGGTCTAAAAGGAAGATTGGAAAACATCGCTTATAAAATAGGTAAAGCTGATTTTATCGGTGAAGAAACAAAGACATTTCATAATGGTATTTCTGCCTCACTTGAAAAAGAAGGTAAAACTGTCGTTTATATTAGTGATGAGGGAGGCATTCTTGGACTTATCGCTTTAAAAGATACGCTTCGCCAAGAAACAATAGCTGCTATTCGTGATTTACAAAGCATTGGTGTCGAAGCAATTATGATTACTGGAGATAATGAAGAAACGGCAAAAGCAATTGCCTCTGAAAGTAATATAAAGGAATATTACGCATCATGCTTACCAGAAACAAAAGTTGAAACGATTAAAAAGTTAAAAGAAAAATACGGTACAGTAGCAATGGTCGGAGACGGTATAAATGATGCCCCTGCACTAGCTACTGCTAGCATTGGTGTCGCAATGGGAGAAGGAACAGATGTAGCTTTAGAAACTGCAGATGTTGTACTGATGAAGAACGAACTATCTCGCCTTTCCCAAGCAATTCGTTTATCAAAACGAATGAACCGTATTGTGAAGCAAAACGTAATCTTTTCGCTAGCCGTTATTGCCATGCTAATTTGTTCAAACTTCTTGCAATTTTTAGCTCTTCCATTCGGTGTTATTGGCCATGAAGGAAGTACGATTCTTGTCATTTTGAATGGCTTACGATTACTAAAAGGAAGCAAATAAAACGGGTCCCTCATAGAGGACCCGTTTTTTTTTAATGATAGCTATTATGACCGTTCGCACTGCTACTCGTTTTATGCTTTGGATGCGAACTGCTCTTTTGTTTATTATTACTTTTATTATTATGGTTCTTTTTATTATTACTCATGAAATATCCCCCCTGTTCCTTTTTATTATGGAACAAGAGCTCATTATTCATTACGGGAATTATTGTCACCGGTTCTATAATGGTGGAGTAAACCATTAATTTCACCGCCAAGTAAAATTACCCATCCAGTTAAATAAAACCATAACATTAAAATAATGATACCACCGAGACCACCATATGTATTGGCGTAATTCGCAAACTTATCTACATAATAAGCAAATGAGTAAGACACCACAATCCATCCTACAGTAGCAAATAACGCCCCTGAAATAACTTCTCTTCTTTTTAACTTTCGATCTGGTGCAAATGTATATAAGAAACTAAACAAAGCAAATAGTACGAAGAAACTCGCTACTAATCGTGTAATGCTCCATACGAAAGAAAAACTATCTGATAAACCGAGTGCTTTAAACACTGCTGCTCCAATAACTTGTCCGAATACCGGAACAATTAACGCAAAGACAATCATAAAAATAATAGCTAATGTAAACACAATTGATAACGCTCTTGTTGTAATAAAAGAACGTGTTTCCTTCACGTCATAAGCTCGGTTAAAAGCATTCATAACCGCATTAACACCATTTGAGGCAAACCATAACATGGATAATAAACCAAATGATAATAAACCACCATTTTGCTGGTTTACAACTTTATCTACATTTACCTCAATTAAGTTCATTGCATCATCTGGTACATAAACCTCTAATAAACTAAGCACATCCTCTGTTTGAATGGGAATAAATCCAAGAAGCGTAATTAAGAAAACGAGCCCAGGAAAAATTGCAAGCAAGAAGAAATAAGCGAGCTGTGCTGCCAAGCCCGCTACATCATCGCGCATCGTCCGGTCATATAAATCTTTACCAAACGAATAAGTACGATTTCTTCTCACCTTTTCTAAAATTTTTCTCATATATGTTTAAACGCTTTTCTTCTCTTCTTTATCTTGCTTTAACTCAATGTACGCTTCAGTTTTTTTTTCCACTGCATTTGAGTCTTTTATAAATAATTCACGCGCTTCTTTCATACCACCATCTTCAGCAACTACTGGCTCTTCTTCTGCTTTCAGCTCATCTACCTTTGGAGATACAGCTTGAATTTCAATCGTTTCTGGCTTTTCTTCTGGCTCAACTTTTTTCTTACTAAAAATTTCTTTCGTTTCTTTTAACGTCTCTACAACAGATGGCGTTAATTTTTTAATTTCTGCTACTTTCGCTTTTACCACATTGAAATCAGCAAGTTCGCGTCCTTTATCTGTAACAGTTTGCACTTTTTCTTTGATCTTTGCATTTTCACCAATTTCAATCATCTTTGTTTTTGCTTTTTCTGCTGTATTTTTTACTTTTTCACGGTTTTCTTTCTTTAACATGGATACAGCTACACCTGCCGCTACACCAATCGCAATGTTTCGAGCAATATTATTTTTCTTTGCCATATTCCTTCACCCTTTCATTTCTTATGTTAGAAAGTATTTCTTTCTAAGCTTCCTCATATTCCTTGTTCATTTCGAATGAAAGCTAATAGCTTTGCACACCCTTCTGTTACAAGGTCATATACTTCTTGGAAATTCCCTGTATAGTAAGGGTCAGGAACGTCTGTCCAGCCACCGTCTGGAACAAAGTCGGACAGTCTACCAATATAGCCTCCAGTTTTACCTAAACTTTTTAAATCTGCTATATTCTTGTTGTCCATGGCAATAATATAATCAAACTTTGTTAAGTCTTCTTTTTCTACTTGCCTTGCTTTAATTCCTTCAAAAGTGACTGCATTTTCTTTTAAAATTTTTTGTGTTCCTTTATGTGGCGGATGGCCAACATGCCAATCTCCAGTTCCTGCAGAATCAATGACAATTTTCTCTTCGAGTCCCTCTTTTACGACAAGATCTCGAAAAATCGCTTCTGCCATTGGAGAACGGCAAATGTTCCCAAGACAAACAAACAATACTTGAACCATGTTTTTGTTTCTTCCCTTCTTGGTGCATTTCTTCATATATACTTATAGTATAAACAACCAATTATTAAATATAAAGGAAATCCCTACTAATTTAATAGGATTGAAAAGATTCATTAACGAAAATGATAAAAAATGTTAAGATAGCCTTATGTTATTTTAAAGGGGGACACTTCGGTGGATTTATCCGTAAAGTCAGAAGAAAACGTTGAATATATGGTCGAAGCTATTAAAGAAAAATTACGTATGGTTAATGCTGGAGCGATGAGAGCTGCTAGTTTTAACGAAGAAATGTACGAAGATTTACGTGACATTTATGATCATGTTATGAAACGTGAAACTTTCAGCATTAGTGAAATGCAAGCTATTACAGAAGAATTAGGTACATTAATTAAAAAGTAAAAAAGCCTCTCTTATATGAGGCTCTTTTTTATTTCCAACAAATTCATGACAACTCTTCTCTTTCCCTCAACCAACTGTAAAATATTGTACAATAGAAGTAGAACCTCATCTTAGATTTTTTCTCCATACATACTACTCACAAATAATAGCAACACTACCATTGCTAACTGTTTTTACTGGAGGTGCTTACTTATGAGCAATTGGTACAGTAAGACGAAAGATCAAACATTAATTGACCTAGAAACAAACGAACAACACGGTTTAACAGATGAGATTGTAAGTGACCGTTTAAAGCAATACGGTTCTAATGAATTAGCTACAAAACAAAAACGCACTTTATGGCAGCGTATTTTCGCCCAAATTAATGACGTCCTCGTATATGTCCTTATTATTGCTGCCCTTATTTCTGCCTTTGTAGGTGAATGGGCGGATGCCAGTATTATCGCGCTCGTTGTAGTTTTAAATGCTGTTATCGGTGTTGTCCAAGAATCGAAAGCAGAACAAGCTTTAGAGGCATTGAAAAAGATGGCGACGCCTAAAGCTATCGTCAAGAGAAATGGTGAACTAAAAGAAATTCCATCTGAGCACGTCGTTCCAGGGGATATCGTTATGCTCGACGCCGGACGATATATCCCATGCGATTTACGCCTTATCGAAACCGCAAATTTAAAAGTTGAAGAATCTGCTCTAACTGGTGAATCTGTCCCTGTTGATAAAGATGCAATCTACCACCCTTCCATGCAAAGTGATGAGCAAGTACCACTCGGCGACCAAAAAAACATGGCCTTTATGTCTACTCTTGTAACATACGGAAGAGGCGTCGGTGTTGCTGTTGAAACTGGAATGAACTCACAAATTGGTAAGATTGCTACCCTGTTACATGAAGCAGACGATGATATGACACCACTTCAAAAAAGCTTAGCACAAGTCGGAAAGTATTTAGGCTTTGTTGCTGTAGCTATTTGTATCGTGATGTTTCTCATCGGCTTTTTACAAGGACGAGATACACTAGAAATGTTTATGACTGCTATTAGTTTAGCCGTTGCAGCTATTCCAGAAGGCTTGCCAGCTATCGTTTCCATCGTTCTTGCAATTGGTGTGCAGCGTATGATTAAACAAAACGTCATCATCCGTAAACTTCCTGCTGTTGAAGCTCTCGGGTCTGTCACAATTATTTGTTCAGATAAAACAGGCACATTAACGCAAAACAAAATGACTGTTACTCACTTTTATAGTGATAACACATACGATCACTTAGAACATTTGAATGTAAATAATGATACGCAACGTCTATTGTTAGAGAATATGGTGCTATGTAATGATGCGTCTTACAATAACGAATCACAAACCGGGGACCCGACTGAAATTGCTCTTCTGGTGGCCGGAAGCACTTTTAACATGCAAAAAGATCATTTAGAAAAAATACATGAACGTGTTAACGAGCTACCTTTCGACTCAGATCGTAAAATGATGTCAACCGTGCATACATACGATGAAAACTGCTATAGCATGACGAAAGGTGCTATCGATAAGCTCTTACCTCGATGTAACCATATTTTTAAAAACGGGAAAATCGAGATTTTAACTGATTCTGATAAAAATCAAATATTAGAATCTGCCGGAGCAATGTCTCAAGAAGCTTTAAGAGTACTTTCATTCGCATTTAAAAAATACAATTCAAACGATGTGGATATAAATCATCTTGAAGAAAATCTTATCTTTATCGGTCTTGTCGGTATGATTGATCCACCGCGAACTGAAGTGAAAGATTCAATTACAGAATGTAAAAAAGCCGGTATTCGCACAGTTATGATTACCGGTGACCATAAAGATACCGCCTTTGCAATTGCCAAAGAACTTGGCATTGCTGAAGAAATATCTGAAATTATGATTGGAACTGAATTAGATAACATTTCAGATACAGAACTAGCTAGCAAAATTAATCATTTAAATGTATTCGCTAGAGTCTCTCCAGAGCATAAAGTGAAAATTGTAAAGGCATTACGCGCAAAAGGAAATATCGTTTCTATGACTGGTGATGGTGTCAATGATGCACCATCTTTAAAGCAAGCTGATGTTGGCGTAGCGATGGGCATTACAGGAACAGATGTCGCAAAAGGAGCAGCTGATGTCGTGTTAACAGATGATAATTTCTCATCTATCGTGAAAGCTGTTGAGGAAGGTAGAAATATTTATCGTAACATAAAAAAATCAATTCTCTTCCTACTCTCTTGTAACTTTGGAGAAATTATCGCTTTATTTTTAGCGATTTTACTTGGCTGGGCAACACCCCTACGACCTATTCATATTTTGTGGGTAAATTTAATTACAGATACACTGCCTGCATTATCACTTGGGGTTGATCCTGAAGATCCAGATGTGATGAAGGAAAAACCACGACATGCGAAAGAAAGCCTATTTAGTGGTAGCGTTCCTTTTCTTATTTTCAATGGGGCTGTCATTGGGATTTTAACGTTAATAGCCTTTATCGCCGGAGCAAAATTCTATACTGGAGATACAAATTTATTCCCTCTTTTCCCAGAGCGAATTGATGAGGATGCTCTATTACATGCCCAAACGATGGCATTTGTCGTTCTTAGTTTTTCTCAGCTTGTTCATTCATTTAACTTGCGTTCAAGAACGAAATCGATTTTTTCAATTGGGATCTTTACAAATAAATATTTAGTCTTCTCCCTTCTTATCGGTGTTCTTATGCAAGTTTGTATCATCTCCATCCCGCCCCTTGCAAATATATTCGGTGTACATGCATTAACGATGCGAGATTGGGGATTTGTTCTCTTATTAAGTATCATTCCACTTGTTGTGAATGAAATTATTAAATTAGTGAAGAGAAACTAAAAGGCAATGAGGACTATTCCTCATTGCCTTTTCATTTATCCTTGTAATTCTTTTTTGATATTCTCTGTTAATGTAGCCATACGCTTGCGACTTTCTTCACGCTCACGTTTATTTTGTTCTTCAATTTGTTGTGTTTCTTGCATACCTCTTGAAATAATGTTCCAAGTTTCCTCAAGTGTTTCCATTTTAATACTAGAAGAACCTGATAATCTCGCTACTTCTACACTTTGCGTTGCGATATTTTGTGCATTTTTCTTAAGTAATTCATTTGTACGGCGATCAAGTTCAGCCATAGAATCTGCAACAAGCTTTTGACGTTTCGCATTTACTGCTTGAATGATACCATTTTTAAAGATAGGAATCGTCGTAATAAATGCTGTATTGATTTTACCAATTAATTTATTATTACCACGTTGAATCATGCGAATTTGTGGTGCTGTAAGTAGCGCAACCATACGAGCTTTTTCTAAATCATCAATACGTTGCTCTAAAATTTCAACCGAGTTTTTAAGCGACTCTAATTCAATACCTGCTAATTGATCATTATTACGCACGCGCTCTTCATACATCGGAACTAATTCTGTATTTAAACGCTCTAATAACATTTCTCCTGCTACTACATACTTCTCTAAGTCTAAATAATATTTTAAGTTTTGCTCATACAAGCCATCTAACGTACCAATTGATTTTTTCATCTCATCTTGGTACTTCGTAATTTCCACATAAACTTTATCAATTTCGCGGCCCATCGTTTGATATTTACTAAAGATTTGTTCTATCATTTTATCCGCTTTTTTGAACATGCGCGAGAAGAAACCACTTTTTTCTTCCGCAAAGTCTTTACTATCAAATCTGTCCATAATTTTACCAAGTTGCTTTAACAATTCACCAGAATCTTCTATCTTTGATAGAGACATTGTATGTAAAATTTGATCAGCGAAACGTGAAATTTCCATAGAAGGTTCTTTTCCAAGTTCAATTAATTCCAGTTGATCTTTAATATCTACTGCGTTATAAATACGTTGCACATCTGCATCTTGTCTAAGTTGCAAGCGAACATCTTGTGCGGTTTGCTCATTCAATTCAGTTTTCGAATCTAGTACGACTGGGTTATTCATATGGTATTCTCCCTTTCCTTATAAAAATGGACGAAATAGTCCTTTTATTGTTTGTGATAAATTTTTATAGGCTGATGAGCCATGAAACTCAAGATCGAAATTAACTTCTTCAAGCCAATGGGAATCGAATGCTCCTGCTTCAACATACGGTTCAATATCGTTTCTGCCCGTGGGATTGAAATGGAATACATCTACTCCAATTTGATTCAAAAATAGTAATAAAACAGCGTCAGAACGAGTTAATTCTCCACTCTTCTCATTATTAAATATAACAATTTTCGGTACATCTTGTGAATAATCAAATTTCTCAAGCTGTTCTAAAATATTAGGTGGTATTTGAGAAAGTTGTGCGAAAACATACAGTGCTACATCTTGTTTCGTTTCTTTCGCAATTGGTTTGCATATTTCACTTTCGCACGTATGGATAATCGCCTCTGCAATCCCATGTTGTAAACCTTCCGGTAAACGCTTATGCGGCCACCAATGGCTATTCATAATTAGATCAGGATGTAATTTCCCAGCTCGGTCCAATGCATCTCGATAATGATATTGGAAATTTGCTTTTTGCTCTTTCGTAAATGGGAATGTATTAATTAATAAACTGTTATCAAATGATGTAACAACCTTTAATCGTTGAAAATATTCTTTATCATTCTTTGAAACGCCTGATATTTTCGCAAATAAAGAAGGAATATAAATATGTTTATTTTCAACAAAGAATGTTGGACGTACAAATGCCTTTTCTTTCGTAATTAAAAAGAGTTCATCATATGTCGTTTTTAACGTACGTGCTACAGGTGTATACGAACGAAATTGCCACGGTTTATATAATAGTGAATTATCGTGGTGAAGTACTTGTTCAATTTCTTTCGAAGCTTGATACGCTACTGTTGCAACACGCTCACGTCGACGATCAGGGAATGGTTCAAGCGAAATGCGACCCGGATGAGATACAACAAAAGTTCTTCCCTCTTCATCAATATTTTCAAATCCATCTTTTCCTTCGGGGTGATAATAAAGCACATCACAACCGAGCATAATAAGAAAATATAAGAAATATATACGGCTTTCCTGTGCATCACCATACCAAACGATACGCGGCATTTGTTTCTTATAATTAATCGTAGAGAACCACTTCGCTACGTAATTTTCGCTTAGTTTAATTATGTCGATTAAGAAACGACGGAAACCTTCTGTCTTTAACGACTGATTATGTTGTTTCTCATATAATTTCAATACTGAAATGAACGTCGCATGTATGTAATGCTGTAAATCAGGATTGTCTACTTTCGGTAAAAGTTGTTTCCCAGATAAATGTGCAACTAGCCTATTTACTGTCAGACCATTTGGTGCTTCTTGATGTAATCCGAACACTTCTTGAATATGACGAAGCTTTTCCGAATCAATCACTTTGTTTAAATTTTGTTCGTGTAAAACTTCGATTCCTTTCGCTTCACTATAATCAAACAGTTCATTAAAATATTCATCTACATCATTAGGAACGCCAAGGATTCGACATGCTATATAACTAAATTTCATTTCATTCTCTGTCAGCTCATATTGTGGGCGTTTTTCTAAAAGTGTTTCAAATTGCTTTAAATCTGATTCATCTTTTAATGCATATGGTTGAAGTGTAAAACGTGAAAACACAACAGTTCACCTCCAAAAACATTTACGTTTTTTCTAAATCTTTCTTCTATTATAAACTATTTTTGGTTATAAAAAATGGGCGCTCGTAAAACGAGCAAACCCATTTCAATTATTTATTGTCTTCTTTAGTAGCTGCAACTTCTTCTTTAGCTTGTCCAGAATTCTTCATGTAGTGAATTATAAATGTTGCTCCAAATGCTACAACTAAAATAATGAAGAACAGTGTATGACTAATATGAATATCAATTAGAGACAATAGCATCTTCGATGCGATAATTAAGATTAAAATATATGCTGTCGTTTCAAGCTCTGGAATACGCTCTAACAATTTTAAGAATACACCAGCGATACCACGCATCATTAAAATACCTAGCATTCCGCCTAATAATAAAATCCAAACTTCATTAGATACACCAAATGCAGCAAGTACGCTATCTACAGAGAACGCGATATCCATTAATTCAACCATCGCAACTGTTCCCCAGAAGACACCGAACATTCTAAAGAAAATACTGTTTTGATTCATACCGTGAGCTTCGTCTTCTTCACTTGCACCTTTACGCTTATCAATAAAGTATTTTACTGATAACCAAGCAAGGTAAAGTGCACCAAGAAGTTTTACCCACCATAATTTAATTAAGAACATTCCAATTCCAATCGCAATAAAGCGGAACACATAAGCTCCAATAAGTCCATAGAATAATGCTTTTTTACGTTTTTCTTCCGGAAGGTGTTTTACCATTACTGCTAACACAAGTGCGTTATCGGCAGATAACAAACCTTCAAGTACAACAAGTGTACCTATTAATCCCCAAGATACTGGATCTTGCAACACTTTAATCCACATGTCCAAGTCGAAAAACTGAGCATACGTATCAAGGATTCCTTGCAAAATACTCATCTTACCTTTATCCCCTATTCTTTGCTAGATTTATAGAAAGGTCAAAAAAAGGAAACGAATATCGTTTCCTTTCTATGCATCCAAGCCATACGCTCTTACAAGCGCACCTAAACCACCTTGGAATCCACTTCCTACTGCATTAAACTTCCACTGTCCATTATGACGGTATAATTCACAAAAGACAACTGCTGTTTCAATGGAGAAATCTTCCCCTAAATCAAAACGAAGAACTTCTTCATTCGTCTCTTCATTTGCTAAACGAACAAACGCATTTCCTACTTGTCCAAAGTTTTGACTACGGCCTTCTGCATCATAAATCGTAACTGTAATAGCAATTCTGTGCACATCTGCTGGAACTTTCTTTAAGTCCACAACAAGTTGCTCATCGTCACCTTCACCTTCACCTGTACGGTTATCTCCTGTATGTAAAACAGATCCACAAGGAGACTGTAAATTATTATAGAAGATAAAATCAGTTTCCTTCGTACATTTTCCGTTTGCATCTAATAAAAAGGCAGATGCATCTAAATCGAAATCTGATCCACCGTCATAAGATTTAATATCCCATCCAAGACCAATTACTGCTTTTGTTAAACCAGGGCTTGTCTTACCCAAATCAATTTTCTGTCCTTTTTGTAATTGAATAACCATCTATATTCACCTCTATATTTTTATCTTTAAAAATATATCCATCGGTAAACATACATTTCACCGATGGATATATAAATTAAATCTATTACTCTACGTCTAAACCAAAGTTATTACATAGAGACGCTAATCCACCTTGGAATCCACTTCCGATTGCATTGAATTTCCAGTCACCTGCATGACGGTATAATTCACCTACTACTACGGCTGTTTCAATAGAGAAATCTTCTCCTAAATCGTAACGAATTAATTCTGCATTCTTTTCTTCATCTAAAATACGTACGAAAGAGTTAGAAACTTGTCCGAAGTTTTGGCTACGACCTTCTCCATCATAGATTGTAATTGTGAAACAAATACGTTCGATATGTGCAGGTACATTTTTCAAATCTACTTTGATCGATTCGTCATCGCCTTCACCTTCGCCAGTTCGGTTATCTCCTAAATGCTCGACAGCACCATTCGCACCTTTTGGGTTATTATAGAAGACGAAATCCTCTGCACCTGAAACTTTACCGTTAGCGCCTACTAAGAAAATACTAACATCTAAATCGAAATCGTTTTGTCCGTCATAACGATTCGTATCCCAACCTAGTCCTACAAGAACTTTTGAAAGACCCGGATTCGTTTTTGTTAAGTCTACCTTTTGTCCTTTTTTCAATGAAATTGATGCCATATTCAATTCCTCCTCGGTTTATTTTATTGATAACGTGATACAATCTCACTTAAGTTTTTATCTTGTGTGCCTTCTCCAACAGCTGAAAACTTCCATTCACTTCCGTGACGATACATTTCACCTGCAATTAGAGTCGTTTTGCCAGCATAATTATCCGATAAATTATAGCGTGCTAATTCTTCACCAGTTTGCGGGTTTTGAATACGAATATATGCATTACGAATCATCCCGAAATCTTGACGACGATTTACACAGTCATAAATATTTACAACGAATACTAAACGATTAATACGGCTCGGAACTTTATGTAATTCTACGAAAATTGTTTCGTCATCACCAGCGCCTTCACCTGTTAAATTATCTCCTGAATGAATAATACTACCACAAGTAGAAAGTTTATTTCCGAAGTAAACTAAATCATTTTTGTTTAAAAAACGATCTCCTTCTAACATAACAACAGATGCATCACAATCTACATTTGGTTTACTTCCAAATAATGAAGACAGAAATCCACCTGATTGCCCAATTGGATCCCAGCCTAAGCCAACCTGTAGTTTTGCTACTTTTGGTTGTCC
This sequence comes from Bacillus sp. D48C, assembly GCF_053345735.1. Taxonomy (NCBI): domain Bacteria; kingdom Bacillati; phylum Bacillota; class Bacilli; order Caryophanales; family Bacillaceae; genus Bacillus; species Bacillus sp. D48C. The sequence continues at coordinate 89,272 of NZ_JBKFAQ010000012.1, read as the reverse complement.
TTTCGTTAAATCGATCTTTTGACCTTTTTCTAAAATAATAGGCATGAAGTTTCTCCCTTTCTACAAAGCATTTTCCAAATCGGAAAATATTGTATTCTTCTCTTATATTGTAGCATTATTTACCTAGCGATAAAAAGGATAAATTCTCAGTTATATGAAAACATTCATATAATTTACTTATGATGATGTAAGAAGTGGTAAATAGCACCAATCATTCCTGCACAATTACCGTTTTGTGCAAGTTCAATCTCACAATTATTATAAATCTCTTGATTTAAGTATTTACTGACCTCTTCTTTTACTTCTTTTAAAAACTCATTTCCTCTATCGGTAATTCCTCCACCAATAATAATCTTTTCTGGATTGAAAATATAAGCAAGATTACTAATTCCGATTGCCAAATGTTTAAAGAAGATCCTAACTGCTTGAGCAACTTCCCGATCTCCTTTATCATACAACTCGAAAATTAATCTCCCATTCCACTCACCTTTGCCTTTATATTTTCTGACAAGACGAATTAATCCTGAAATCGAGGCAACCTCTTCAAACGGTTTTCCTTCTATTAACATATTCCCCCATTCACCAGCACTAAATGAATGCCCTCGGTACAATTCTCCGTCTATAAAAATCGCTCCCCCAATCCCTGTTCCAAGGGTGAGCATAATAAAGTTCTCTTTCTCTCTTCCACTACCATTCCATTTTTCTCCAAACGCTGCACAATTCACATCATTGTCAATCGATACTGGAACTTTTAATATCTCTTGCAATCTATCAATAATAGGAATAGTACGATATCCCGGAATATGATCCGCACCTCCCGTCACAATTCCTTTATTAATATCAACAATCCCCGTGGTGCTAATACCAATTCCTGCAATAGTATGTTCATTCATTATTTTTTTTGATACATATATAAGTTTTTGAATAGTTTGTTCTCCGCCTAAATGAATTTCTGTTGCAACTGTTTTACGCTTTAATACTCTCCCTATTTCTGAAACAATGCCATACTTAATTTGCGTACCGCCAATATCAAACGCTATATACTCTTTCATCTACTGCCACTTCCTCTACCGTTCTGAATGTAAATTCTCCGCCTCTACTATTTGTAGGAAATCTACATTAACTCTTTTCTGCTTTGAGAAATACACCACCTTTTTCTATATATAGTTTTTTTTGCATAAAACTCTTTTTCCTAAGAAATATTACAAAGGGATGTATTTTAGATGGAATATTAATTTCTTAGGAGGAAAACCATGACGAAAATCTTCATTTTAGCATCAACACTCTCTTTATCTTTTTTTAGCGGTTTAAATATTGGTAATGCTGCAACTGAAAACTTCCGCCCATTAACAAACGCTATTGTACAAAATAGTGATCATTTTGCAGAAGGAAACTCAAAGGATAATAATAAACCTCCAGGAAATAACGGTTCTCAGAACGATAGTGGTTCTGGTGACAACGGTTCTGGCGGCAATGGTTCTGGCGGCAGTGGTTCTGGCGGCAGTGGCTCTGGCGACAATGGTTCCGGCGGTAACGGTTCTGGTGGCAGTGGCTCTGGTGGCAATGGTTCCGGCGGTAACGGCTCTGGCGGCAATGGTTCCGGCGGTAACGGTTCTGGTGGCAGTGGCTCTGGTGGCAATGGTTCCGGCGGTAACGGCTCTGGTGGTAACGGTTCTGGCGGCAATGGTTCCGGCGGTAACGGTTCTGGTGGCAGTAGCTCTGGTGACAACGGTTCTGGCGGCAACGGCTCTGGTGGTAACGGTTCTGGTGGCAGTAGCTCTGGTGACAACGGTTCTGGTGGCAGTAGCTCTGGTGACAACGGTTCTGGCGGCAACGGCTCTGGTGGCAAC
>NZ_JBKFAQ010000012.1:0-87237 GCF_053345735.1 Bacillus sp. D48C | reverse complement strand
TCTGGTGGCAATGGCTCTGGTGGCAATGGCTCTGGTGGCAATGGCTCTGGTGGCAATGGCTCTGGTGGCAATGGCTCTGGTGGCAATGGCTCTGGTGGCAATGGCTCTAAAGGCGGTAATCGTGTTAAAGGCGATAGCAGTTCTCAAGGTGGTAATGGCTCTCAGGGCGGTAACCGTGTTAAAGGCGATAGCAGTGGAAACGGCTCTCAAGGTGGCAATGTAAAAGATAATGCGAAAAAACAAGGCGATAAGTTACCGAATACGGCAACACATTATCCTGCATCTATTTTAATGGGGCTTTCAACATTCCTAATTGGTATGTTACTATTTATTCGCCGTAAAAACGCAAAATAAAACACATCCTTCCATCTAAAAAATACATGAAATAAATTGTAAAAACTAAAAGGACTTTAGGTTGCATTTTATTATGCAGCCTAAAGTCCTTTTTATCACCTATCAGAAGGATTATTAATACGCTTTTCCCCAATACACCATTTGTTTAGCTTCTTTACCACAACAAATACATTCGTCAGCTAAATGCTCTTGCTCAAAAGGCATACAACGTGAAGATACTCCAACTTCTTCTTTTAGTTTCTCTTCACAAGCTAATTCTCCGCACCACATTGCCTTAATAAATCCTTGCTTTTCATCAGCTACTTGTTTCATCTCTTCAAAATTCGTCGCACTATACGTATTCTCATCGCGAAATACTTTTGCCTTATTAAATAAAGAGTCATGAATTTCCTCAAGTAGTGCTGGAATACGTTCTTCTAATTGATCCATTGATATAAATTCTTTTTCTTTCGTATCTCTTCTTACAAGTACAACTTGATTCTTTTCAATATCTTTAGGCCCAACTTCTAATCGAATTGGAATGCCCTTCATTTCATACTCATTAAATTTCCAGCCCGGTGTTTTATTACTAGCATCTATTTTCACGCGTGCAACTTTTTGAATATGTCCTTGTAACTCTGTTGCTTTCGCTAAAACTCCTTCTTTATGCTGAGCAATTGGTACGATAACAACTTGCACTGGAGCAACTTTTGGTGGCATTACAAGTCCATTATTATCGCTATGAACCATAATTAGCCCACCTATCATTCTTGTTGATACACCCCAAGATGTTTGGTGTACATATTGCCACTTACCGTTACGATCTAAAAATTTAATATCAAATGCTTCAGAGAAATTCGTTCCAAAGTTATGGGATGTTCCTGTTTGAAGTGCTTTCCCATCATGCATTAAGCTTTCAATTGTATAAGTTGCCTTTGCTCCAGCAAACTTCTCTTTTTCTGTTTTTTGTCCTTTAATAACTGGTATCGCTAAATAATCCTCACAGAAAGAAGCATATAAGTTTAAAATATTTAATGTTTCAGCCTGCGATTCTTCTGCTGTTTCATGGATTGTATGACCCTCTTGCCATAAAAATTCTGTCGTACGAAGGAATGGCCTAGTTGTCTTCTCCCAACGAACTACTGAACACCACTGGTTGTATAATTTTGGCAAATCATTATAGGATTGCACAATTTTTGAAAAATGCTCACAGAATAAAGTTTCAGATGTAGGACGTACACAAAGTCTTTCCGCTAACTTTTCATCTCCGCCATGCGTAACCCATGCTACTTCAGGAGCAAACCCTTCAACATGATCCTTCTCTTTTTGCAATAAACTCTCTGGGATAAACATTGGCATATATACATTTTCATGGCCAGTTTCTTTTAGCTTCTCATCCATCACCTTCTGCATATTCTCCCATAAGGCATAACCATATGGACGTAAAATCATGCACCCTTTTACACTTGAATAATCAACCAGTTCGGCTTTTTTTACAATATCGGTATACCACTGCGCAAAGTCCTCTTCCATCTTCGTAATGGCTTGCACTTGTTCTTTTGCCATAGTCAGTCTTCCTCCTTCTTCCAGAAAATACAAAAGAGCCCGCGTCCCTAAATAGGGACCGAGCTTTGCCGGCGTTACCACCCTGATTCATACACAAAAATTGTATATGCTCTCTTCTTGATAACGGGAAATTCCCGCTGCATATGCAGAACTCAAAGGCAGGTTCCATATTGCCTTTTTAAGAATCTTTCAGCCTGGCGGATTCTCTCTCTGCTAAAAAGGTTGAACATGTACTAGTCCTTTTTCATCGTTATAATGAAATAAATTTGTTGATTATCATAATACAAATTCTTTTTTAAAACAATAGCTAATTTTCTTATTATTATATATTCTTTTCGTTTTTTACAGTTTTATACGTAGCTTTTTCGAGAGATTTTTACAAGTTGATGTGCAATCATACCAATAAGTGTACCTAGTAGAACGAAGAAACCAATAAATCCATATCCCATTCCTTCCCACCCACCAATAACCATCATGGTAACAGGAAATGATGCTAAGCAAAGAAGTATTACAATCAGTGCAAATATAATATCAAACTGTTTGTCTGGAAAACGTTTCTTTAGTAAATATGAAATAGCAAATACAAGGAGAATTGTGATGCCACCAATGATGTAAAATATACCGAATCCATCTAACCAGTCCATACTATTCCCTCCGTCCGTAGATTCCCTTATACTTATTATATGTTTAATTTTTCTGAAAATAAACAATAAATTTTATTCGAAAACATATTTTTATTACTAGGTATTAATAGTAATATATAAGAATAGGTTTTATATAATTAGGAGGATTACTTTATGGATAAAGCATTAACGAATCGTGTCATTATTTTATCATTCGACTGTTTATCAGCTTTAGATTTTCCTATACTACAAAAACTACCTCATTTCCAATCTCTAATAAAAAAGGGCACGGTTGTCGAAAAAGTAGAACCAATTTATCCTTCTGTAACATATCCAAGCCACTCAACAATCGTAACCGGTAATTATCCTAACAAGCACGGTGTTGTTAGTAATACGTTACTTCAACCAGGACGTGAATCACCTGATTGGCATTGGTACCGAAAATCGATAAAAGGAACAACATTGTATGATGAAGCGCGTAAAGCAAATTTAACGACAGCTGCCCTTCTATGGCCTGTTACTGGGAGAGCAAACATTGATTACAATTTACCAGAAATTTTCCCCAATAGACCGTGGCAAAATCAAGTGTTAGTTTCCTTATTTAGCGGTAGCCCACTATACCAATTAGATTTAAATCGTCGTTTCGGCCATATAAGAAATGGTTTATCACAACCAGAGCTGGATGATTTCGTCCTCGCCTCTGCTGTACACACCATTCAGACGAAAAAGCCTAATGTTATGTTCGTACATTTCACTGATTTAGACACGCAAAGACATTATCATGGCTTTGAATCTAACGAAACAATAGCTGCAATTCATAGACATGATGAGCGGCTAGGGAAAATTATTCAAACTTTAAAAGACAGTGATCTATACGAAGAAAGTACAATTATTGCCCTTGGTGATCATAGCGCTTTAAGTGAAAACAAATCCATCCAATTAAATGTGCTATTCCATCAAAGAGGACTTATATCTCTTAATAAAAAAGGCAAATTAGTAGACTGGAAAGCCTATTGCCAAAGTTGTGATGGCTCTGCCTATGTATATGTGAAAGACAAAAATGATACGGATACAATTCGAGAAGTACAACTACTCCTTGAAGAACTGCTGCAAAATAAACAGAATGGAATTGAATTTATACTTCATGATGAAGCTGCGAAAGACTGCGGTGCAGATGGTAATTGTTTATTTATGTTAGAAGCGCAAGAGGGGTATTATTTCACTGAAAACTATACAGGAGATTTTATAAAAGAAATTACTGAAAAAGATGTTACGCCTAGTAAAAAATATACATTTGGTACGCATGGATACTCTCCAACAAAACCTAACTATGAAACAATTTTTATCGCTGCTGGAAAAGGAATAAAAACCGGCGTTACCGTCCCGTATATGAGACTTATTGATGAAGGTCCAACTATCGCTAGACTACTCGGTTTACACTTAGGCGAAACAGACGGAGCAATTGTAGAGGATTTACTCCAATTGTAAAGAACTGTGTATATATGTAAAAGTTATGTAAAATTCATCACTGTTTCTCTTTTTATAATTTTTATTTTTGTACACTGTTAGTAAAACAAATTTAAGGGGGAACATTATATGAAAAAAATGTCCAGACAAGAAAAAAGCTGGATATTATACGATTGGGCGAACTCGGTATATTCGCTCGTCATTACAACTGCATTATTTCCAATTTACTTTAAAGCAGCTGCAAAAGAAGCTGGACTATCCGGGGCAACTTCAACAGCATATTGGGGATATGCAAACTCGTTCGCTACACTTTTAATTTCTATACTTGCTCCTATTCTCGGCACAGTTGCTGATTATAAAGGATTTAAAAAACGATTTTTCACATTCTTCTTTGGACTCGGTATCGTATTTACAAGTATGTTAGCAGTCGTTCCAACATCTCAGTGGTACTTATTATTAGGATGCTATATGCTCGCCTTAGTCGGTTTTGCTGGAGCAAACATTTTTTATGATGCATTTTTAGTAGATGTCACTTCTGAAGATAGAATGGATCGAATTTCTACGCGAGGTTTCGCATTAGGCTATATTGGGAGTACTATTCCTTTCATCGGTTGTATCGCTCTTATTATTCTTTCTCAAAAAGGAACTATCCCTTTATCTGTTGGTATTGCTAGTCAAATTTCATTTGCGATAACAGCTCTTTGGTGGGGGTTATTTACGATTCCAATGCTAAAAAACGTAGAGCAAAAGCACTATATTGAACGTCACCCTAGACCAATTACAATGAGCTTCAAACGCCTTGCTGCTACTTTTAAAAATATTAAAGAATATAAAACTGTATTCATGTTCCTAATCGCTTACTTTTTCTATATTGATGGGGTCGATACAATTATTACCATGTCCACCGCTTACGGAACAGATCTCGGTATCAGTGCAACGAATCTATTAATCATATTATTTGTAACACAAATTGTCGCTTGTCCATTTGCTTTATTATATGGAAAATTATCAGCAACATTTACAGGTAAAAAAATGCTATATGTCGGTATCATTATTTATATCATCATTTGCATATATGCTTATTTCTTAAAAACGACACTTGATTTTTGGATTTTAGCAATGTTAGTTGCTACATCTCAAGGTGGTATTCAAGCACTAAGTCGTTCATACTTTGCAAAACTAGTACCAAAAGAATCTGCTAATGAATTCTTCGGATTTTATAATATCTTTGGTAAGTTCGCCGCAATTATGGGCCCGGTATTAGTCGGTGTTACAACGCAATTAACAGGAAAAACAAACGCTGGTGTTCTTAGTATTATTGTTCTGTTTATTATCGGTGGATTCTTATTAACTAGAGTTCCAGAAAATAATACATCCGTTACACCAACTAGTCCAAAGACTAAAACACTATAAGAAAAGATCCTCTTCTCATGAGAAGAGGATCTTTTTTATTTTTAACGGTGCGCCTTATAATAAACGACTCTACTGCTTGTACAAAAATAATTTATCAACAGTTGTTCCTAATACTTCAGCTAAACGGAATGCTAACGCTAAGCTTGGATCATATTTATTATTCTCAATTGCATTTATCGTCTGTCTAGAAACCTTGCATTTATCAGCTAATGCGCCTTGTGAAATATTATTTTCAGTGCGTAATTCATAGATTTGATTTTTCACACCATTGCTCCTAACCTGTAAAATCGTTTTTACAACATCAGTATATAATTGGCTCATATAGTTGTCAAAAGTTCCTCAAAGAAAAAGGGAGCAATTTTGCTCCCTTAAAATAGTTATTTCGAAGCTAACGAATTTGTTAGTTTCTCTTTATTAACGACATCTTCTTTCTTTATTTGCATACGTAGAACTGGCCCTATCGCTAATAAAACAAGTGCCATTGCTATACAAAACACAATAACTAGTGAAGTTAGTTCCTTTAATCCTCCAGCTAGTGAAGTTCCAATTAGCATTGCCCCCATAAACAGTGGTAAAATCGTCCCGTTTACTCTTCCAACCATATTTTCTGGTACAAGTTGAATCATAAGCGTACCGACAACGATATTAACACAAGCTAAACAAATACCTGTTCCAAATCTCATGAAACTAGTAATCCAAAATGATGTAGATAGCCCTTCTACTAAAAATGACATCGCTAATATGCTCATACCGAATACGAACATCTTTTTCGGATTCACTTTTGAAGCGAAAACTGCAGCAACAATACCACCGATTAACATACCTATTCCATCAGCTGCTGCTAAATATTGAACAGCTTCTTTTTCCATGCCTAAACGTTCAATTACAAGGAATACTTCTAATGGATTCGTTAATCCAACAGCTAAACCCATAATAGTAAAAGTGATCGTAATCATACGTAAATTTTTCGTGTGAAGAACGTATTTCCATCCTTCTTTTATATCATTTTTTAATGAATCTCTTGCCACTTTCTCTTTTTCAACCCATTTTGGTAAAAATGAAAGGGCGATAGCAGATAACAAAAATAAAATGATTAAGCTATATAGTGACGTAAATAAACCAAGTTGTGTATACACAAGCGATCCTACCACTGGCCCAAAAATTAGAAATAATGACTGTAATGTTTGGTTAAATGCAATCGCATTTGCTACCTCTTCTTCTTTTACATAGCGCTTAAATATACGCGAAGATGAGGGCTGAGAAAACTGACCTACAATCGCGGAAATGAGTGTTGCAAAAAATATAGCCTGCCAATAATCCAGCTTTAACAACAGGACAATTCCTATAATAGACAGTACACTCAACACATCTCCAGCGACCATTGTTCTTTTCGGATTCCAGCGATCTGCTAATGCACCACCAATGAACGAGAAAATAAAGATAGGTGCATACTCCATGACAGATAATAGAGACACTGAAACTGGATCATTATTTGTCCGCTCCATTATGAAATATAAAAGAGCCATATTTCTGATCCAAATTGCAAATTGTTGTAAAATATCAGATGCCATAACGAGCATAAATGCTCGGTTTTTAAATAAAGCTTTCACTTTCATTCCCCTTCCATAAACCGACCGTTCGGTCTAATTTGTTTTGTAAGAAAAGCAACTGACTTATTATTCAGCTGCCATTCCTTTTAACAATACATCTATTGCCTTTTTATAAATACGTTTCAGCTCTTTATAATCTAACTCGTAGTAAAGTACTCCAAGCCCTGATAATAATCCGTTCACAATATACATAAGATCACGAGTATTATCTTCACGGAACTCTCCAGACTGTATACCTGCTTCAATTAATTTCTCAAACATAACATATGATTCTCTAGTTAAAGCTAACAGTTCATCCAGAATCTCTTTACTTACAACTTGGCTCATAGAGAATTCCTCTATTGCATTTGAAATTGGTTGCTGTATGTCCTCTACATGATATTCCGCGAGACCATATAGTTTTTCAGTACTAGTACTATACAACTTCTCTTTTTCATTCCATTTTTCAACCCAATCATACGTATGCTGTTTCACTACAAATAAAAATAATTCTTCTTTACTTTTAAAGTGATAATAAATACTTCCTTTACTTCGCTCTGTAATTTCACAAATCTCTTCCATAGATGTAGCTGCGTAGCCCTTCTGTGAAAATAGACTTTCTGCTTTATATGCAATTTCTTTCTTTATCTCTTCTGCGCTTCTTCTCATATTCACACCTCTTTAAACCGACCGTTCAGTCTAATAATAACAAATCAAAAACCTCTATCGCAAGAGGCTATATTCCTTATTTAAGAAAATGTACTTTCAAACCAAGTTCGAATCATATGTATTGTTCCAAATTTAAATGTTAATTTAACAAGAAATACGCCTCCCGCAGCTAATAAAAATAACACTACTTTCCCCTTATTTTTCACTCTCGGTTCCCTTTTCATTTCCATTCCCCTTAGTATGTTAAAAATATTAATCAAACGTTTGTTTAACTGTGTTTATGCATATGTAAGCCAACTAATCAAACGTTTGTTTAAAAAGAAATACGCCTATATAAGGCGCATTTTCATCAATCACCACCACCGCAGCTTCCCCCGCTATCTCCCCCAAAAGACCCTCCACAATCATGTGAACCGCCATCATGCGAGCTATCATTATCAGATCCAGCAAAGAAAAATAATGGTGATGAGCTGTTAGATGAATTATGGATGTTATTTTGTTTTGTAAGATTTACCTTCTTTTTGTTCGATCGAACTGCTGTTACGATTATTCCAACTACAACAAATAATAGTATGACGATAATAAATTCCATATAAAAGCCTCCCTTATTCCTCGAATAATTGAATGGTTCTCTCTAGATTTTCAAGTGAAATGAAGCGCGATTCTCGAAGGATCTCTTTTCCATTATAAAATAATAAAATTGTCGGTCCTGTAAATACGGCATATCGCCCCGCAATCTCTTGCATGTCTTGTAGTAATATCTCTATTTTCTCTACGTAATCATAATTCTCTAATACGCAATTTACTTTTCTTAGCATAACATCACAAACACCACAATTTTCCGTTTTAATAAACAGAAGTACCAATTGTTGTTCTTCGATATAGGTCGCTATTTCTTCTATCGTTTTAAATGTAGTCATCTTATCCCTCTTAGCGTAATTTACGAAATACTTTGTCTTGATACATACGAAAAGCTGAACTATCTTTAATCTTTCTCTTTTCCATTACCTGCTGAAAACGTAACGTTTTTATTGTTCACTCTTCTCGTAATTTCTTTCTCTCTTCTTCATCATAACAGCAGGCAATTAGATCCTCTATTTTTAATATATCTTTTTGTAGTTCCATCTCTGGTGGAATCATTCCCGCATTTTTTAAAATTTTATAACTCATTCTAAGTTCTGGAGGTACCATTGAAAAATCTTCTAATTGTAGTGGTTTTCCTTTTCCCGGAAGATAATCAAGATCACCATTCCGTATTGCTTGGCGAATTTTTTCTTCAGCAATGTTCAAAAACACATCCACACTATTCCCTCCTTTACATATTTTTACTATTATTTTACATGATATTTCCTTATCTTTCTACGTCTTTAATAATTGGCTCCATACAATTTTTTCTCAAATTTATTTATAATGAGCTATTTCCTCCCATACCGACCTTTCGTTTTCATATATAGTTTGTATTCAAGCCTTTTTGTATTGAGAAAGTCTTTTTCAACTTAATAAAGCGTTTACACTAAATCTTACATTTGTTACGATTTAATCACCCCCAGCTCCCTTGTATAGACTTCGTGATGTCTGATCATTTTATCTAGACGTTTCATACGTCTAGATTCATTTTGATTTATTGGCGTATGCCTTTAAATATATCTTTTATTTTGAAAGGAGAAATGGCTATGAGGTCTCAAAAATTCACACTGCTATTACTATCTCTACTACTTTTCTTACCTCTTTTTCTCACAAATTTTATTACTCCAAATCTCGCATTAGCAGATTCACCAAAGCAAAGTCAAAAAATTGTTGGGTACTTTCCTTCGTGGGGCGTTTACGGACGTAATTATCAAGTTGCTGACATTGATGCATCAAAACTTACTCACCTTAACTATGCTTTCGCGGATATTTGTTGGAATGGAAAACATGGAAATCCTTCTACCCATCCGGATAATCCAAATAAACAAACGTGGAACTGTAAAGAATCTGGTGTACCATTGCAAAATAAAGAGGTTCCTAATGGTACTCTCGTACTCGGTGAACCATGGGCTGATGTTACCAAATCGTATCCTGGCTCAGGTACAACTTGGGAAGATTGCGATAAATATGCCCGTTGCGGAAATTTCGGAGAACTAAAACGATTAAAAGCTAAATATCCTCATTTAAAAACAATAATTTCCGTTGGTGGCTGGACTTGGTCTAACCGCTTTTCTGATATGGCCGCTGATGAAAAGACAAGAAAAGTATTTGCCGAATCTACAGTAGCTTTTCTTCGCGCATATGGATTTGATGGCGTAGATTTAGACTGGGAATATCCGGGCGTTGAAACAATTCCTGGTGGTAGTTATCGTCCTGAAGATAAACAAAATTTCACTCTTCTTCTTCAAGACGTCCGAAATGCTTTGAATAAAGCAGGTGCTGAAGATGGCAAACAATATTTACTAACAATCGCGTCAGGTGCAAGTCAACGCTACGCTGATCATACAGAGCTAAAGAAAATTTCTCAAATACTCGATTGGATTAATATTATGACATATGATTTCCACGGTGGATGGGAAGCTACTTCTAATCATAATGCAGCTCTATACAAGGATCCAAATGACCCAGCAGCAAATACGAATTTTTACGTAGATGGTGCTATAGACGTTTATACCAATGAAGGTGTTCCAGTGGATAAACTAGTATTAGGCGTACCTTTTTACGGACGTGGCTGGAAAAGTTGTGGAAAAGAAAATAACGGACAATATCAACCTTGCAAACCAGGTAGTGATGGGAAACTTGCTTCTAAAGGTACTTGGGATGATTATTCTACCGGTGACACAGGTGTGTATGATTACGGTGATTTAGCAGCCAATTACGTTAATAAAAATGGTTTTGTACGCTACTGGAATGACACAGCTAAAGTACCTTACTTATATAATGCGACTACAGGCACATTTATTAGCTACGATGACAATGAATCTATGGAATATAAAACAGACTATATAAAGACGAAGGGTTTAAGTGGAGCAATGTTTTGGGAACTAAGCGGGGATTGCCGTACAAGTCCAAAATATAGTTGTAGTGGTCCAAAATTACTTGATACGCTAGTAAAAGAATTACTTGGTGGACCTATTAGTCAAAAAGATACTGAGCCACCAACAAATGTTAAAAATATTGTAGTTACGAATAAAAATTCAAGCTCAGTTCAATTAAGTTGGACTGCATCCACTGATAACGTAGGCGTTACTGAATACGAAATTACTGCCGGAGAAGAAAAATGGAGTGCAACAACAAATAGCATTACAATTAAAAACTTAAAACCTAATACGGAATACACATTTTCAGTAATTGCCAAAGATGCTACTGGAAATAAATCACAACCTACCGCTCTTACTGTCAAAACAGATGAAGCTAATACGACACCTCCTGATGGAAATGGCACTGCTACATTTTCAGTCACTTCGAATTGGGGCAGCGGTTATAACTTCTCGATTATAATCAAAAATAATGGAACGACCCCTATTAAAAATTGGAAATTAGAATTTGATTATAGCGGCAATTTAACACAAGTTTGGGATTCTAAAATTAATAGTAAAACAAATAATCATTATGTAATTACGAACGCAGGATGGAATGGCGAAATTCCTCCTGGCGGATCTATTACAATTGGTGGTGCAGGAACAGGTAATCCTGCCGAACTTTTAAATGCCGTCATTAGCGAAAACTAGACGTAATATCCATTAATTATTTCACTAAAGTTTGAATTTAGGTTTGAGCAATACCTCCTAAATTCAAACTTTTAATTTTATGAAAAATAAAAAGCATCACAATAACCTATTATAATTAATTTCTAATATGAAGTTGATATGAAGTTAATTTGAATTTTACATGAATTTCCTTTAATTTCTATTGTCTTCCTATAATATCCACATTATTCTTTACATATAGGAATTATTTTCATTCCACTTTGAACTATCTATATATATAAAGAAAGATAGTCACCTGTTAGGGAAAGGCTTTCGTATTATTATAAATATAACAAAAGAAAAAGCACGCTTATAAGCGCACCATAAGAGTGCTTCTTCATACAATTCTCATGTAAGAGTTCTCGAAAATCATGTTAATCACAAAGAAAAGACATTAGCTCATAAAAGCTAATGTCTTTTCTTTATTCATATTGTTCAGCATTCCACTCTTCTATATTCCATACTTTTGTTATCCACGATTCATAGAAAGAAGGTTCATGTGAGACAATTAAAACCGTTCCTTTATATTGTTGTAACGCTTCTTTTAAAGCCATCTTAGTTTCTACATCCAAATGATTAGTCGGTTCGTCTAAAATTAAAACATTGCTTTTCGTTGCGATGAGTTCACATAAACGCACTTTCGTTTGCTCTCCACCGCTTAATAAATGAATAGGTTTTAATACATGTTCTTCTTTCAATCCACACTTCGCTAATGCTTGGCGCACTTCTTTCTTTGTCATATCTGGTCGCTCTGCCCAAACTTTCTCTAATGGTGTTATTTCTGAAGCAAACTCTTCCTGTGCAAAATAAGCAGGATTTACTCGTTCCCCAACAAAAATTGAACCGCTTAGCGGCTTTATTTGACCTAATAACGTCTTTAACATTGTCGTTTTTCCAATACCGTTATGACCAACAACAGCTATCTTTTCTCCTTTTTTCACTTGTAAATTCAAGCCTGGAAATAACGGCTCACTATAACCCACTCTTAGTTTCTCAGCCTGTAATATACGACTTACTGGTTCATTATAAACAGTAAAAGCAAAACGGGACCGAGGTATATTATTAACCTTTTCAACCCTTTGCATTTTCTCCAATACTTTCTCTCGACTTTTTGCCTGTTTTGCTTTTCGAATCTTATTTTTTTGAATAAATGTTTCTAACTGAGCAATTTCTTTTTGTTGTTTCACATACGCCGATTGTAATTGTTTCCTTTGTACTTGGTAACTTTGTAAAAACTTTTCATAATCCCCTACATATCGCTTAACTTTTCGTTCTTCTAGATGGTAAATGACATTCGTAATATTGTTCAAAAATACTTCATCATGCGAAATGATAATATAAGCTTTTTCGTACAGTTTCAAGTACGATTGCAACCATTCTATATGTGCTGTATCTAAATAGTTCGTTGGTTCATCTAGCAATAAAACATCAGCTTTTTCTAGAAGAAGCTTTCCTAGTAATAACTTTGTCCGCTGTCCTCCACTTAACTTTGAAACATCCTTTTCCAATCCTATTTCAAACAGCCCTAAACCAATTGCCACTTCTTCAATTTCTGTATGAATTTGATAGAAATTAGAGTTTTCCAATATAGTTTGTAACTCTCCATACCTTACTAACAATTTTTCTACTTCTACTGCTTCAGCCATCTCTTCTGCAATTTTTAACATTTCATATTCAATCGCATACAAGTTAGAAAATGCACTTTGCAAGTATCCTGCAATTGTTATTCCTTCTTGTAAATCTATATGCTGCTGCAAAAATCCAACCTTTACATGTGGAAACCATTCAATGTTCCCATCATCATGTATAAGTTCTCCTGTTAAAATTCTTAGCAGTGTTGATTTTCCAATCCCATTTTTCCCTACTAACCCAACATGCTCCCCCTTTAATAATCGAAAGCATGCATTATATAAGATGGTTTTCTCACCATACGAATGACTTAAATTTTCTACTGTTAATATACTCATTTTTTTCTCTCCTTTACTTATCGTCCATAAGCTAAATAGAGAGACCAACAGTATGAATCCTTATTTAATTATGCATATAAAAATGGGTAAGGTGAATACACCTTACCCATTACATATTATCGTAAAAAAGGATTAAGGTTCTTTACCTGCTGTCTTCAATTTAGCTTAATCTTAAAAAATGGGCAGACTTCTCCCATATCAAGCTAAAACCATTTGAAGAACAGTTGATAAAGTCATTTTATCCTTTCACTCCTTTAACATTTGTTATATTAAGAGTATAAACTACTCTGTTATATTCTATTCTCTATTTTCCCTTTTGTTCCTTCTCCATCTTTTCATATTCTAAAAAAAGCCTCTTAACAGTAATTATACTAACAACTGTTAAAAGGCTTTTTCTATTTTTTCATATAAGGAGCTAACACACTTAAAATCTCTTCTTTATCCTTTTTTAATTCGAGTGATGTTAACATATCCATCGTTCTCGGTCTAGGTAATTTCACTTGTACCTCGCCAACAATTGACGCTGGTCTTTGAGATAAAATAAATACGCGATCTGAAAGCAAGATTGCCTCATCTAAGTCATGTGTAACCATAACGATTGTTTGCTTCTCTTGATGCCAAGAGTTTAAAAGCCAGCTATGTACTTCCATTTTTGTAAATGCATCTAACTTTCCAAAAGGCTCATCAAGCAGCATAATTGGCTTTTCACATAAATATGTGCGCAGAAAACTAATTCTTTGACGCATACCACCAGACAATTCATCTGGATAATGGTCTGCATATTCATCTAGTTCGAACTGCTTTAATGCTTCCATTCCTTCTGTCAGCCTTTGTTTTTTCGGCTTTCCTTCAATTTCTAACGGAAGAACGATATTTTGCAAAGCTGATCGCCACGGTAGTAATAAATCTTGTTGTGGCATATAACTAACAACATCTTGCTCTTGTACTTGCTTATCTTTATACATTACGTTCCCGCTTGTTGGTTTTTCAACATTTGCAATCATGTTTAATAATGTGCTTTTCCCGCAACCACTCGGTCCTACAAAGGAAACAAACTCTCCCTCTTGTATAGAGGCACTAATATTCTCTAATACATTCTTTCCGTCGAAAGATTTCACTATATTTTTTATTTGTAATCCGCTCATTTTTCACTTGGAAGGAATTCATTTGTAAAAGCATCTTTTACATCGATTTTCTTTTTAATAACTTTGTTGTCATATAAGAAATTCATGTAATTCGTCCAAATTTCTTCCTTCTGTACTCCCCATGCTTTCGCATCATCTTGATACTTCGTACTTAACCATTTCTGGCTTTCTTGAACTAAATCTTTATTTACATCTGGAACAGCTTTAATTAGAATATCAGCAGCTTCTTTCGGTTCCTTAATTGCAAAATTATAACCTTCTGTTGTTGCACTCATAAACTTTTTCACAAAGTCTTTATCTTGCTTCGTATGTTTTTCACTCGTAATAATAACAGGACTATAGAAATCAAGCGCTGGATCTAAGTCCTTCACCATAATCGTATTTAACTCTTTTCCTTGGCGCTTCGCTTCAATACCATCCCAACCGTAATAAATCCATTCGAAATCTGCATCACGACCGATTGATTTAAAGAAATCTGTTTGTCCTAAGATGATTTTTTCAACTTTATTAAAATCAGCTTGATGCTTATCCATAATCGTCTTTAATGTCGCTTCTTCCGCTGGTCCTCCCCAGCCGCCATAACGTTTACCTTCAAAATCTTTCGGTGACGTCATATTATCTTTCTTAAGCGATGCAAACGCTGAAGTGTTATGCTGAATAATCGCTCCTACAGATACAACAGGAATTCCTTCCACACGAGTTAATGTTACATTTTCTTGTGCGCTTATTGCGAAGTCTGCTTTTCCTGATGCTATCATTTGCTCTGCTGTTACATTGTCACCCGGTTGAATAATTTCTACATCTAATCCTTGCTTTTTGTAATAATCTTTCGTTTGTGCTACATATAAGCCAGTATGATTCGTATTTGGAAACCAATCTAATACTACTTTTACTTTTTGATCTTTACTTGCACTTTCTTCTTTCTTCGCCGGATTACATCCAGCCACACCTACCGCTAATAAGGCAGCTAACATAACTTTCAAACCTTTTTTCATTTTCTGCCGTCCTTTCTATATATCCATGGTGCTGTTATTCTTGCCATAAACTCTACGATAAAATACAGGCACAATGTCACCATAACGATGATTGCTGCAACACCAAATACTCGAGCAGTCAAAAATGATTTTGTAGCCCTCGTAAGCATAACGCCTAATCCTTCACTTGCACCGAGCCATTCTCCGATAATTGCCCCCATTACGCTATATGTAACTGCAATTTTTAAGCCTGAGAAAAAGTATGGAAGCACTGCTGGAAATTTTACTTTCTGGTAAACTTGCCATTTCGTCGCCTTCATTGTTTGTAACAGCTTCAACATGTTTTTATCTACTGTTTGAAAACCTTCTAAAATACTAAGCGCAATTGGGAAGAAACAAACGAGTATTACGACCATTACTTTCGGCAACATCCCATATCCAAACCAAATAATAAATAGTGGTGCAAGTACAACAATTGGAATTGTTTGCGAAATAACGAGCAATGGATTTATTAAAATACGAAATAACGGTATAACGTCCATAATAATTGCGATGCTCGTCCCCAATAAAATTGCAAAGAATAGTCCAATTATAACTTCCTGCAGTGTTTGCATCGTATTTGGTAATAGTAAATCTTTCATCCCAATTAATTCTTGAACAATGGCAGAAGGCTTTGGTAAAATCCACGGTTCGATTTTAAATAATGAAACAGATCCTTCCCATATCGCAATGAGAAGGATAAGCCAAATAGTTGTAATAAGTTTAGATTGCTTCTGGTTTTGCATATTCATCACGGTACTTCCAAACCTTTTCATCTATCGTTACACCAGTGCTTGGACGATAATGGATTTTAATAGAAGTAATCACTTCTTCTGCTCCAGCATCGACGCAAGCTTGTTGTGCACGTTTAACGACATCAAGAAGTACATCTAATTCTCCTTCCAAAGTTGTTTCCATTGCCCCTACTTCATAACGAACTCCCGATTGTTGCACAACTTCAATTGCTTTATCGACAACAGAATATACATCTTTCGTTTTCGCTTGTGGTACTACTGAAAATGACATTGTAACTTGTTGTGACATAATAAAATCCCCCTTATAAAATTAAATTTCAAAAATAAGAAAAGGCTTTCCTACTGCGTAGGAAAGCCTTGTATGCAAGTTATTATAGAATAACATATGCTACATCACTTTAAGTAACTCCCTACGCTGGCATTATCCAGATCAGGTTGAGGGTCGATGTTTACTTACATCCTCTCAGCCAATTGGCTCCCCGGTCCTTAATTCGTTTTCATTGTAGCATGATTTATTTTATTGAACAAACAAAAGCATGCATAATCATTTCATTATTTTTGGAAAATAACCAACTTTTTCACCATGAGCTAATAACTGCTGTATAAATTCTTTATTAATTGCTGGTACTTTCAATTCTTTTTTCTTAATCCATTCATTCGTTCTACGCGTACCCATTACAATTTCAGATTGCTGCGCTCCATCTCCTGCAACTTGAGAAGCAATTAACTCTGCTATTACTTCATTTCCCTTTGCTAATTCAAGTCCGGCATTTTCATATTCTGAAAGTGTAACCAGTTCAAGATTGTATCCACACTCTCCAATTAGCTGTATAAATTGTTCAAACTCAATTTGATGTGGATGACAGATGTGCAATGTTTCTCCATCTATTTGTGAATCTTGTACATACGTTACAATTGATTTACTAGCAAAATCAATTGGTGTGAAATCAACTTTCCACTTCACATTTGGTGCTTTTCCAATTAATAGCATTGTTTTAATAAGACGATAAAATGCGTTTCCTTCAATATTTTGTTGGAACGAACCTGTTTCTGAATGACATGCTAAATTACCTGCACGATAAATATTTCCACGCAAACCATTTTTCATTGCTTCACGAACAATGTTTTCCGCTTGTAGTTTACTATTTGAATATACATTCTCTAAGTCTACACTGTAATTAAAATCACCAGTTTTCATGTATGTATCCCATTGATCTACTGCTAATTCTAACGGGATACCAATCGTAGAAATAAAATGGAATGTAGCATCTTTTTCCACTAATGCTAGCATACGGCTAGTTCCTTGGACATTTATATTTTCAAATTGTTTTACATCTCCAAAATGTCTTACATCTGCACCGCAATGAATTATCGTATCCATCTTAGAACTGATGAACATAAATTCTTCTTCGCTCATCCCAAGATACTCTTCTCCCAGATCACCAGCTACGGCCTGTATACGCTGTAACCATTCTTCACATATATCATTAAAGTAAGCTGTTAATGTATCTATAATTCTTTGCTGCACATCTTTGGTTGGTCTTACTAAACAATAAATAGTAGCAGATGTATCTCTCAGCAATTCATATAATATGTGTGATCCTAAATAACCAGTAGCTCCTGTTAAAAAGACATTTGAAATCTGGGTTTCTTCCAAAACGTTTGCATACGTAATAGTATCCGGTTCGTGAATCACTTTATATTCACGAAATACTTCTTCTTTCTCTACTTTTACTTCTCGCTCAATTCGAGCTAATCCATATATCGTTCTTTCTTTAAAGAAATCTTGAATTGTTAAATGTGAGAAATCTTCTTTTAACAATGTTAAGACTCGTAATACTTTCAATGAATGTCCACCAATTGTAAAGAAATCATCATGCACTCCAACTTTTGAAATTCCTAATACTTCCGCCCAAGCGCGCGCTATTTGTTTTTCTGCTTTATTAGAAGGTGCAACATATTCTTGTAGACGAACCGGTTCATACTTTTCTTCTAACTGAGCTAACTTCTTAACATCAATCTTTTTATTAGGTGTAAGTGGTAATTCATTAATATAAATTAGTTTAGATGGCACCATATAATCTGGTAATTGCTCTTGTAACTGATAAACTAATTCTGGTATTTCTTTTTTATTTAAAGTTGTATAGAACGCGATTAAATATTGGCTACCTTCCTTACTCTTCTTAGCAAAAACAGCATTTTCTTTTATATTATGATTTTGAGAAATTTTACTTTGGATTTCTCCTAGTTCAATACGATGTCCTCTAATTTTTACTTGATCATCTTTCCGATGTAAAAACTCTATATTTCCATCCTCTAGCAACTTAACAATATCACCTGTTTTATATATATTAACTATAGGATTAAAAGGGTTCGGAATAAAAGCTTCAATTGTTTTATTAGGTTTATTAAAATACCCTTTTGCTAATCCTACTGAATCTATATATAATTCACCAGGTACACCAATTGGACAAAGATTCATATTCTCATCCAAAATCATAACTTGATAATTAGAACATGGTTTACCAATGGGAATACTCGCAACATCCTCATTTAACTGACTAGGTATTTTATAAGTTGTCGTCACTACTGTACATTCTGTCGGTCCGTATACATTATGAATTTCAACATTTGTACCTATTCTTTCTCTCCACAATTTAATAACCTCTACAGGCAACATTTCACCGCCAATCGCAATTCTTTTTAGGGAAGCTAGCTTATATATATCTTCTTCTGCTAAATAAGTTGCTACTTGTCGAACAAAAATTGTTGCTAATGCCAAGATCGAAGTTGCTTTCACTTTATAGATTGCATGTGCAAATGCTTCTACAGACAATCGCTCTTCCTCTAATAATACATACAAGTTTCCTCCACAGAATAAAGAAGCAAATGACTCCCATACAGAAGCATCGAAACTAAAGGAAGGAAATTGGGCAAATACATCCTCTTCTGTCAATTCATATTGCTTTTGCATCCAAATGTACAGATTAACAACGCCTCTATGTGCTAACATCGTTCCCTTTGGATTCCCTGTTGAACCAGATGTATAAATCATATAAGCTACATCATCACAATGAATAGACAACTTTACATCTATATCTTCACAAGTTTCACTATCATACATTGAAACTGTTTGAACCCCATCACATGTTATAGGCGTCTCTTTCATCAATATAACTTTCGCTTGGCTATCTTGAATAATGTACTGTATTCTACTTTCCGGATAATCTGGATCAATCGGAACATACGCTGCACCAGCTTTTAATATAGCTACCATACTTACTACTGTGTCTATGCTACGTTTCATAAATATTCCAACATAGTCTCCTAATTGGACGCCGTTTTTAATTAACATATGAGCTATTTGATTACTTTTTTTATTTAGCTCCTCATAAGTTAAAGTACCTTCCCTTGAAGATAAAGCTATACGATTTGGAAATTGAGTAACAGTATTATAGAACATATCGACGATACTTTTCTCAGGATATACTGCTGTCGTATCATTCACTTGACTATAAAGTGCCATCTCGGCCTCTGTAATAACATTAAAATCATTTATATAATTATTATTATTTTGTAATGTATTGATTAAAACACCTTTTATTTGTTGTGCATAACGAGTAATCGTTGTCTCTTTCCAATTAACACTATTAAATATTATTTCTACGCTTTGCATATTTTTACTGAATACAAATTGTAATGTATTCGTGTCTTGTAGCTCATAATATGTTTCACCAATAATAATAGGTGACATTTCATATAATGTATTACCGTTTTGAAACTCTTCTATTTCTTCCTCATTCATTTCTTTAATTTGTTCCAGTTGCTCTTCAATCTGTAAATTCAAACTTTCATAGGAGAGAAAATTAGAAATTTCAATAGTAATCGGAAATAAACTTCCTCTTACATGATAAAGCACGACAATATGTTTTTCTTTAGAAATATGATATAACCACGTTGCAGTCGCTCCTATTAAATCTACAATGTGAGTCAAATTTGGAAATAGTTCAGTTTTTCTTTTTACCCCAAATTCTGTTCCTTGAACATCTTTAGGTATTTTAATACTTCCTTCTACTTTTCCTAAAAATTCTTTTACCATCTCATTATAAGAAATTGCTAATTTCATATTTATGTAAATTCCTCTCTCAAATATAATAAAGGTGTGAAAATTCACACCTTTTTCATCCCTTATTAACGGGCAAATTAGTTCAATTCATAATCAAAGGGGGATCCCCCTTCGATTAGAATTGATCTTTCTTCTTATTCACTTTTAAACTCACCAATTAGCTCTTGTAATTCCTGAGAAAGCCAACTTAAAGAAGTCGCTAATTCTGCAATATCTTGTACTGATATTTCTTGCTCTTTCATGCTTTCTTCAACATTACTACTGCTGTTGGCATAAGTATTTGCAATATGTGATAATTCATTTACGACTTGAACAATATTCTGGCTATTTTGTAAAATGTCACTCGAATTACCAGAGACAGCTTTTACTTGATCTGTAACAGATTGCGCTGATTTTGAAATTTTTTCAAAGAAATCTCCACTACTTTGAACAAGTGAAATTCCAGTTTCTACTTCTTTTGAACCTTTTTGCATTGAAACTACAGCATCTTCTGTCTCAGCTTGTGTTTCACCAATTAATTTCGCTATATCTTTTGCAGACGCTTCAGTTTGTTCTGCTAATTTTCGTACTTCATCAGCAACAACTGCAAACCCTCTTCCAGCTGCTCCAGCACGTGAAGCCTCAATAGAAGCATTTAAAGCTAATAAATTTGTTTGATTTGAAATACCTGTAATTACAGTTACGATATCACTAATTTCTTTTGACCTTGTTTCTAACGAATAAATGATGGAAGATAAATCCTGTACTGCATTTTGGATTAAACTCATTTGATTAATAATTTGTCCAATCACTTCATTACCTTCAATTGAATGTTGCTCCATACCTTCAGAAGCAACCGCAACTTGTTTTGCAGCCCCAGTTATCTCTTCTACCTTATCTTCCATTCCATGTACAATTCCTAAACATTGTTGTACTGAAGTTTTTTGAGACTGTGCCCCTACTCTTAAACCTTCAATAGAACTTGCAATCTCTTGAACTGCCATACTGTTTTCCTCTGTACTCGCCGACAATTCTTGTGAAGAAGAAGAAACTTGCTCAGCAGTTTGCCTTACTTTATCTATAATCCCTTTAAATTTTTCAATCGTGTTATTGAAATAAACATTAATAATTCCAATATCATCTGGTCTTTCTTTTAATTTAATACTTAAATCACCTTCACCAATTTTACGTAATCCTTCTCGTAAATCTTTTAATGGAGCTAGCGAGTGACGCACGATAAAGAATTGAGTAATAGTCGCAATTGCTAATGAAATAATGATAAAGAGTAAGCCCTGTATCATAAACTTCTCTTTTGTAATAGGAACAATGGAAGCATCTAAGTCAGCCGCAATAATTGCAACAATATTGTTTTCTCCATCTGTAATTGGTTCTAATATTGTCACCCACGAACCTATTTCATCTTCATATACTTCTGTCATTTGGGCCTTTTTCGTATCAATGACCTTATCGTACGCCTTCATCCAATGAGCGGGTTGTTCATAATAATCTCCCGGCTTTATAGGGAATGCATTTGTTAACTCTGTAGTCAAACCAACGAGTTGTAATTCCCGCTTTTCATTCGGCTTTGCTCCTGTAACATACGTTTGTCCAACACTTTTCAATTCTTTTGACACTTCATCTAATTTCTCTGTTAACTTTTCTTTTTTCACTTTTTCGGCTGTAGGATCTTTCGCCATGTCTCTAACTAATTCTACATCCAATTTTTTCAACACTATTTCTCCTGTTTCAATAGACTGTCTTTCAAATAAAGACATCATACTATTTTGAAACATGTTGAAACTTAACGCACCCATACTTCCAACAAGTGTCAAAATAACTAATACGGTTAATAAGACGTTCTTTTGAAGGAACGATAACTTATGCCAATATTTTTTCATTAATATCCACCTTCCTTAATGATTCTAAACAAAAAAACAAAATATATGAATATTTTGTTTAAAGATGTTTCTCAATATGTTCGAGAATAAAAAAAAGCCAATGTAAAAGCATTGGCCAAGACCAACCCTATCCGTCCGGTAACTGGCTAGCATAGCCTTTCGACCTTAGCTCCTGTAGTTTTGCGTCCTCATGTTTCCATCAGTTTGCCTTTCTCGCTGAACGAGTTGAACGATATGGGAGTTCTATGAGAATCATATATTCTCTATCAAAGGTTACAACATATAAATCAAAATGTCTACTTATTTAGAGATATAAATACAAATTTTTAACGAATTGCTTTTTCGAAATAATTTCAAAAAGTACGTGAATGTTACTTTTTTTGTGTTATATAATAAAAAATGTATAAATAACAAGGATTTCTTCGGGTATTTATTTAATTTTCATTCAAATTAAACTATTCGAATATATCTTAACTAATGAATTTCGGAGGTAGTTTATCATGTTTTGGCTACAATTTCTTACCTTGTTACTCTGTATTTTTATTGGTGCACGCCTAGGCGGAGTTGGTTTAGGAGTAATGGGTGGAGTTGGTATGGCAATACTCGTTTTTGTCTTCCACTTACAACCAACCGCGCCTCCTATCGATGTAATGCTTATGATTTTGGCAGTAATTACAGCCGCTGGTGCTTTGCAAGCTGCTGGAGGAATGGACTATCTTGTTCACCTAGCTGAAAAAGCATTACGAAAAAATCCAAAGCGTATTACTTTTTTTGCTCCAATTGTTACTTATTTATTCACACTATGTGCAGGTACTGGTCACGTTGCCTATTCTGTACTTCCTGTTATTGCAGAAGTCTCTCGTGAATCAGGGGTTAGACCGGAACGCCCAATGTCGATTGCCGTAATCGCTTCTCAACAAGCAATTACAGCTAGCCCAATTTCAGCTGCCACAGTTGCTCTTTTAGCAATGTTAGCTGACTATAAAATCACTTTATTAGATATTTTAAAAGTGAGTATTCCTTCTACTTTCATTGCTTGTATGTTAGCAGCATTCGTTGCTAGTAAGATGGGAAAAGAATTAAATGAAGACCCTGAATACTTAAAACGATTAAAAGAAGGAATGATTCCTAAGCTTGAAGAGAAAAAAGAATTTGTAGGTGTAAAGGGCGCCAAATTATCAGTTATCCTTTTCCTTGTAGGAACCTTCCTTGTTGTACTTCTTGGTTCATTTGAAGCACTTCGTCCAGGATGGATAGTTGATGGGAAGTTAGCCCGTCTTTCCATGCCGAACACAATTGAGATGGTTATGTTAACTATCGCGGCTCTTATTATTATTTTCTGTAAACCAAATGTAGAAAGCATTGTGTCTGGTAACGTCTTTAAAGCAGGAGCAACAGCAGTTGTTGCTATTTTCGGTATCGCTTGGATGGGAGATACTTTCTTTAATGGAAACTTAAATATGATTCAAGGATCTATTCAGCATTTAGTAACAAGTGCACCTTGGCTATTTGCCATCGCACTATTCATTCTATCTATTTTACTGTACAGCCAAGCAGCAACAGTACGTGCCTTAATGCCACTTGGACTATCCCTTGGTATTCCACCAGCACTACTGATTGCGATGTTCCCTGCAGTAAACGGATATTTCTTCATTCCAAACTACGGGACAATCGTTGCTGCCATTAACTTTGACCGTACTGGTACAACAGGTATCGGTAAATACGTATTAAATCATAGCTTTATGATTCCAGGCTTAATTGCAACATTTACTTCTATCGGAATTGGAATGCTTTTAATTTCTATTATGTTTTAAAGAAAAAGCACAAACCCTTATTTAAAAAGGTTTGTGCTTTTTTAATCAAATGTTTGTTTAAATTTTTTGGGCAGTCTACTTCTCGATGTAGCACTTAAAATACTACATGTCCTTTTCTACAAACTTCTCTTTACTTCTTCAGCTAATTTTCTCGTACTTTCATACGCAGATTCAGCTAAACTAATTGCTGAAATAACTGAAACACCGTCCGCACCCGCTTCTATAACTGCCGCTGTATTTTCAATTGTAATCCCACCAATACCAACGATTGGCACTGTAATTCCTTGTTCTCTAAAATAAGCTAATCCTTTCGTTCCTTGAACCGCTTTCGTATCTTTTTTCGTACTCGTTGGGAAAATAGGTCCAACACCTAAATAATCTGCTCCATTTTCGATTGCAAAGCGTGCTTCTTCAATTGTATGAGCAGATACGCCGATAATTTTATCTCCCATTTTTTCACGAACAGATGTAATCCCTTCATCATTTTGTCCTACATGAACACCATCTGCATCTAATTCAATGGCTAATTCTACATCATCATTTACAATGAAAGGAACACTATATTCCTTACAAAGCGTCTGCAATTCTTTTGCAAAGCGCACTCTATCTCCTCCGATTAAAGAACCTTCCCCCTTCTCGCGAAACTGAAAAAGTGTCACTCCACCATCTAACGCTTCTTTCAATACAGCTAAAGGATCCCTCGTGCAGTTATTACTTCCCATAATAAAATACACTTGTAATAACTTAGACATTTTCTTTGTTTCAATGCGCATCGTATGTTTCATCCCCCTTACTCTAACTCCTCAATCTTCCCATACTTCTCAATATCAGCTGAAGTTGTATTCGCTAATTGATTTAAAAATTCAATTTGGAAACTACCTGGCCCTTTTTCTACTGTTTTAACAGCTGCCAGTTCCGCAGCTACACCATAAAACGTTAATGCGGCTACTACTGCTTTTACATAATCTTTTTCTACTGCTACAAATGCTCCTATTACCGAAGTTAGTAAACACCCTGTTCCCGTAACCTTTGTTAAAATAGGATGACCATTTCGAATAAGAACAGTTCGCTCTCCATCTGTAACAACATCTTCTTTTCCAGTAATGACAGCAACTGTATTTAGTTCATCTGCTGCCTGCCTTGCAATACTTACAACATTGCCATTTCCAGTACCAGCGTCTACCCCTTTAATTTCCCATTTCTCATTAATAACGTTTGCTATTTCAGCCGCATTGCCGCGGATAATTGCTAAATCTATTTCGGCTGGAATATGTCTCGCAACTTCTGTTCGATACGAAGTTGCTCCTGCACCAACTGGATCAAATAGTACTGGCACATTGTTCACATTTGCTGATTTACCAGCAAGTAACATCGCTTCTACTTCCTCAGGACGAAGTGTTCCCATATTTAATACTAACGCTCCAGCAATGCTAGCCATTTCTGCTACTTCTTCTTTTGCATACGCCATTACAGGCGATGCCCCAAGTGCCAACAAACCGTTAGCAGTAAAATTTGTTACAACAACATTTGTAATATTATGAACGAGCGGATTAGATTCTCTCACCAAATCCACTACTTTACTAATTTCTTTCATATTCATCCTTTTCATCTCCTAACTATAATGATGGGAGATACACAAAAAGGCACTTCGCGCGTACGCAAAGTGCCTGAACATGTGCTTTTACACTCTCCCTACGCTGGCATTATCCAACAGGTTCAAATGGTCAATGACGGACTAGTAGCCATACTCTCAGTTTGTATCCACAAACTCCCATGTGTTTCTTATTCATCTACTTCAAAGTCTACTCTTATTCTAGTAAAATAACAAGTTCTTTACTTTTCTATATAAAGTGAAACTTTAATCAGTGAGGATTTTGTTCATTCCACTAAAAACAGCTCAAATATGAAGCGAAACTGAATCTCAAGAAGATGTATGCTATATTTAACTTATGGAAATTTGAAAGGATGTTTTTAATATGTCAAAAAGCGTTGTAATCGCTGAAAAGCCTTCCGTTGCACGAGATATTGCTCGTGTACTGAAGTGTGATAAAAAAGGAAACGGCTATCTTGAGGGTAGTAAATATATTGTAACTTGGGCTTTAGGTCATCTCGTTACATTAGCAGATCCAGAAAGCTATGATGTGAAATATAAACAGTGGAATTTAGAAGATTTACCGATGCTACCAGAGCGTTTGAAATTAACGGTTATTAAACAAACTGGTAAACAGTTTAATGCTGTAAAGAGTCAGCTACTTAGAAAAGATGTAAATGAAATTATTGTAGCAACAGACGCTGGACGTGAAGGGGAATTAGTCGCACGCTGGATCATCGATAAAGTTAAGCTAAACAAACCAATCAAACGTTTATGGATTTCTTCTGTAACCGATAAAGCAATTAAAGATGGTTTTGCAAATTTAAAACCAGGTAAAGCCTATGACAATTTATACGCTTCAGCAGTTGCACGTTCAGAAGCTGACTGGTATATCGGTCTTAATGCAACTCGCGCTTTAACGACTCGCTTTAATGCTCAGTTAAATTGCGGTCGTGTACAAACGCCTACTGTCGCTATGATTGCTAGTCGTGAAGATGAAATCAAGAACTTCAAAGCACAAACTTACTACGGCATCGAAGCTCAAACGATGGAGAAACTCAAACTTACTTGGCAAGATGCAAATGGCAATAGCCGTAGTTTTAATAAAGAAAAAATTGATGGTATTGTAAAAGGTTTAGATAAACAACATGCTACTGTTGTGGAAATTGATAAAAAACAGAAGAAGTCATTCTCTCCTGGTCTTTACGATTTAACTGAATTACAACGTGATGCAAATAAAAAGTTCGGTTACTCTGCGAAAGAAACATTAAACATTATGCAGAAGTTATATGAACAACATAAAGTGCTAACGTACCCTCGTACAG
Organism: Bacillus sp. D48C; assembly: GCF_053345735.1. Lineage (NCBI taxonomy): Bacteria > Bacillati > Bacillota > Bacilli > Caryophanales > Bacillaceae > Bacillus > Bacillus sp. D48C. The sequence continues at coordinate 60,248 of NZ_JBKFAQ010000012.1, read as the reverse complement.
ATTCACGCTACATTTCATCTGATATCGTTGAAACACTTCCAGAACGTTTAAAAGCATGTGGCGTTGGAGAGTACCGTCCTTTAGCACATAAAGTATTACAAAAGCCTATCAAGGCTAATAAATCATTTGTTGATGATAGTAAAGTAAGCGATCATCATGCGATTATTCCAACAGAAGGATACGTTAACTTCTCAGCATTCACAGATAAAGAACGTAAAATTTATGATTTAGTTGTAAAACGTTTCTTAGCTGTTTTATTCCCAGCATTCGAATACGAGCAACTAACATTACGTACCAAAGTTGGTAGTGAAACGTTCATTGCACGCGGAAAAACAATTTTACATGCTGGTTGGAAGGAAGTATACGAAAATCGATTTGAAGACGATGATGTAACTGATGACGTAAAAGAGCAGCTTCTACCCCACATCGAAAAGGGCGATACATTAACTGTAAAGTTAATTATGCAAACATCAGGTCAAACGAAAGCACCTGCACGCTTTAATGAAGCAACTTTACTTTCAGCAATGGAGAATCCTACAAAATATATGGATACGCAAAATAAACAACTTGCTGATACGTTAAAATCGACTGGTGGATTAGGTACTGTAGCGACACGTGCAGATATTATCGACAAACTTTTCAACTCTTTCTTAATTGAAAAACGTGGTAAAGATATTCACATTACATCAAAAGGTCGTCAATTACTTGATTTAGTACCAGAAGAGTTAAAATCCCCTACACTAACTGGTGAATGGGAACAAAAACTTGAGGCTATCGCAAAAGGTAAGCTGAAAAAAGAAGTATTCATTTCTGAAATGAAGAACTATACGAAAGAAATTGTTTCTGAAATTAAATCGAGTGATAAAAAATATAAACATGACAACATTTCAACGAAGTCTTGTCCAGACTGCGGTAAACCAATGCTAGAAGTAAACGGCAAAAAGGGAAAAATGCTCGTATGCCAAGATCGTGAATGTGGTCATCGTAAAAATGTATCTCGTACAACAAACGCTCGCTGTCCGCAATGTAAGAAGAAACTAGAATTACGTGGTGAAGGTGCAGGTCAAATCTTTGCATGTAAATGTGGCTATCGCGAGAAATTATCAACATTCCAAGAGCGACGTAAAAAAGAATCTGGAAACAAAGCTGATAAACGTGACGTTCAAAAATATATGAAACAACAGAAAAAAGAAGAAGAACCATTAAACAACCCGTTCGCAGACGCATTAAAAAAACTAAAGTTCGATTAAACAAAAAGGTTCCTACCGCTCTCGGTAGGAACCTTTTCTTAATGAATGATTTTACTTCCTTTTGCATTCTCAACAAATTTTTCACTTGATTTGTTAATTGGTGTTTTCAGTAATAACGCAGCAACAATCATAACTACTACGAAAACACTTAACACAAGTAAATCTCGTGTTACGATATCCCAAAGCATTCCGCCAACTGTTTCACGAATTGCACTAATTGCATACGTGAACGGTAAGAACGGATAAATTGCTTGGAAGAACGCTGGTGTCATTTGAATTGGGAATGTTCCGCCCGATCCTGCTACTTGCAGTACAAGTAAAATGATCGCCATCGATTTCCCAACGTTTCCGAAAATAGAAACGAGTGAGTATACGATACAAACGAAGACTCCACCAATAAATAAACTAAATAACACAAACCAGAACTTATCGACTACGTACGTACCGAGTAAGAATATATCTCCCATCGATACGATAAACGCTTGTGAAAGACCTATCGTTAAGAATGTTAATAAACGTCCGAAGTAAATTTCATGGCTCTTATAATTCGCGCCCTCTTCGTGTACTTCTACCGTTAATAATGAAACCATTAATAATGCGCCTACCCATAATGCAAGCACTGTATAGAATGGTGACATCGCTGAACCGTAGTTCGGCATCGCAAATAATTTATTTTCTTTTAAATTTACTGGATTCGCAAAGTAATCACTTTGCTTCTCAACATCGTTTTTCAATAAGCGTATGATGTCTTTTAAATCCTCTTCAGATTCAAAATCACGAATTTTATTTGCTAAATCTTTAATCTTTTTCTCAGTCTCCGGCATTTCAGCTTTAATGTCTACTAATTTCTTTCTACCGTCTACCAAGCCTTTTGATGAATCTTCTAGTAACTTTTTAACATCTGGAAGCTTTTTGTCTGCATCGTTTAAAATTTGAGTTGTATTTTTCGACATCTCTTTTGTACGAGCAATTGCTGTATTGAAGTTAGGTACAATCTCTGAATCATACGTCGATAATACATCTGTTAATTGAGCTGATCCGCCCTTCGCAGCATTGTTAATACTTTCAATTACATCTTTTGTAGGTTTCTGTCCATTGTTAAGAAGTGTAATCCCCTTATTCGTTGCATCTACACCTTTTTGCAGACTACTTTTCGCTTTATTTAATTTTGCGATTCCATTATTAAGGTTTTTATCACTATTTACATCCGCTAAAACCTTATTTGTACTTTCTAGAACTGGAATCATATCATCAATTAAACCGATTCCAGATTGGAATTGACCATTTAAGCTTTTCAAGGCTTCCTTCGAACCTTCTAAACCATTAATACCTTTGTTTTGTACATCCTCTAGTGCTTTTTGGACACTAGATTTAGTACTTTCTAGACCATTTTTCGCTTTATCATAATCAGCTTTTGCATTATCGTATATTTCATTCGCATTAGCTTTAGCTTGATCTACTGTGCTAACTGCTTTTTTATAATCTGCTACAAACGTTTCATTATAATCTTTTTCAGCTTGATCAATTAATGCATTTGCTGCATCTAATTTTTGATTTGCTACATCTGTTACATCTTTCTTTACTTCTTGTCCTGTACCGATAACATTTACAATATCTTTAATACCGTTGTTTGCATTTTCCATACCACTTTTCAGCTTAGTTAGGCGATCCACTCGCCCTTGGAAAAAGCTTTTTCCAAAATCAGTCGTCGCTGAGTTTTGAAGTTCAGTAAATACATTAATAAGATACGAAATACCTTCTGTACGAGCTTGCAATTGATTTGATACTGCATTTAAATCTTTCTTTGCTTGTTCTGGATCAAACTGACCATTTTGCAATCCATTTAAAACACTTTTCCCATAAGCTGTTCCTGCACGTGATGAGCTTAAAACATTATTTACTGTTTGATTAATATTTTGCGCTATACTTTTATATCCGTCATTATTCAACTTAGAAAGGTCCGGTCTTGCAGGGAATTCAGGTAATCCATTCATTCCAGAGAAATCAGGAATATTTAAATCCACACCTGGATTCATTAAAAAGTTAGTAAATACAGCTGCACTATCCATAACGCCTTTTGCTACTACTAAATCATTTCTTATCGTTCCTGGAGCGTTTTTTAATGTTTGATCTTGTCTTGCAAAGAACTTATCTAAATTCGCCAATGCTTCCTGCCCATCATTTATTACACTCTCTACAACAGGTAAATCTTTTTGCGCCACTTTCACAATATCTTCTGCTCGAGTCGCATCATCTAACGCCTTATCCATGAGTGTATTCATTTCTGGGAACTGCGCTTCTAACTTAAATACAAGATCTTTTACTTTTTCGATACTTGGTAAGTTTGTTTCTAAATCGATTCCAAGGTCATTGAAAATTTTAAAAATCTCACCGTTTGCTGTTTTAACAAAGTTTTTACTAATTTCTTCTGTAATACCTGATGCACCTTTTGCTGTAATCTTCGGTGCGATCGCGTTTACTTTTTCATTCACATAGTAATCCAGTTCTGGTTTTTTCGGATTTTCATCCAGAACAGTTGCGATTTTTTCAGAGAAGTCTTTTGGAATCGTAATACTTGCATAATAATCCCCACGCTCAACTCCGTAAATTGCTTGTTTTTCATCTACAAATTTCCAGCCAAGATTTTTGTTTTTCTTAAGGGAGTCTACAATCTCTTTCCCGATATTAATATCTTTCCCTCTTAAATTAGAACCTGCATCTTGGTTAGAAACTGCAATGGGAACCTCTTTTGTATTTCCATACGGATCCCAAGAAGCTTTAATGTTAAACCATGCATATAACGATGGTAAAATCATTAATCCTAAAACAATAACAATTGCAGCCCAATGTTTGGCTACATTCCGTAAATCTGTCTTATAAATACGCCAAATCTGTTTCATAGAAGTTATCACCTAATTATATATTTTTCCTTCTTTAGAAAATGATACATGCATTTTGCAATTATATCACTTTCTACATCGTGTATTAACCAAAAACGTACTATTTTTTCCCATTAACTTTCACTTACTTCATTATATAACGAAGTGAGTCAAAGTATGAATACAAAATGACCGAATCGGTTTTACATTCAATAATAACAAATATATATGAAATGTCATAAAAAATACAAGTATTTTCTCTTGGAAATACTTGTATTCCTAAAAAAATCCTCACAGCTTTTATTCTCTGTGAGGATTTCTTCTATTATATATCCAATTGAACCTCTACACCGAAATGATCTGAAATTACATTTCTGTTTGTACCATTAAAAATAACTTTTGAAGAATGAACTTTTTTACTTTGGTTACACAATATTAGATCGATTCGCAAATTATGTTTATTTTCATCCCAACCAGCAATCTCGCCTTGGACAGTCGTTCCTTCATCCTTCTCTATTGCTAATTCATATGTGTCATACAACCCTTTTTGCATCATATACTCATAACCTTCGCCTTCCAAGCGAGCATTGTTATTAAAATCCCCCATTAAGAAGGCGAGCTTATTGCTATCTACACGCTCCATCAAACGATCGAATTGACCTTTGAATGACTCTTCTTCATCATTCCACCAACCGAGATGGCAAGAGTAAAACGTTATATCCTTACCATTATAAGCAATTGTTGTACTTACAATTTTACGCGTTTTCCAATACGTTGTATCCTCGTTTTCTGAAATAAAGAACGTATCTTCTTTTATAATATTATGCTTCGTTATAATCGCTAATCCTTCTTCGTACACGTCATAACCAATATGAGAGAAATCCCAAGTAATATTGTAATCTTTTACATGTAGCGCTTTTAACTCTTCTAATAGTAAAAGTCCAAAATTATCTTTTTTCTTGTTACCGCATACATTTTCAGCTTGTATGGACTGACTTACTTCTTGTAATGCGATGACATCGTACTCTTCTTCTTGAATTACTTTAGCAAGGTATTGTATCTTTTCTATTTGATTCTCTTCTTGCCAAGAATGACAGTTTAAAGTTAGCAATTTCATATTATTACGCACCTAACATATCTTGAATGTCTGACTTTAATACGTCAGCTTTCGGACCATATACCGCTTGTACACCTTTATCTTTTACAATAAGCCCTAAAGCACCATTTTGTTTCCACTGTGCTTCTGGTGCAACAACATCTAAGTCTTTTACTGTTACACGTAAGCGTGTCATACAAGCATCTACGTCAGCAATATTTTCTTTTCCACCTAATAAATCGATAACTTTTGTTGCTAATGAACCATCTTGTACATTTCCTGTTCCTTCTGATGCCTCATCTTCATTATCAATATAGTTACCTGCACGCCCTGGTGTTGGTAAGTTGAATTTTTTAATTAAGAAATTAAATAGTGTAAAGTTAAGACCGAAGAACACTAATGAAACAATAACAAAGTTGATTAGGTCTCTTGTTAAACCTGCGTTAACCATCATTGGTGTACGAGTAATTAACTCAATAAATCCAAATGCATGAACACGTAAGTTAATTAAATCAGCTAGTGCGAATGCAAGTCCTGTTGTAATAGCATATACAACATATAATACTGGAGCAATAAACATGAACATGAATTCAATTGGTTCTGTTACACCTGTTAAGAATACTGCTAATGCTGCTGATAAAAACATTGGTTTATATTTTGCACGCTTTTCTTTATCAACGTTACGGAACATCGCAAATGCAATCCCCATTAACGCTGCTGTTGAGCCGATAACTTGTCCAGCTTTGAAACGAGCTGGTACAACGTTATTTAATAAATCGTTATATGCCTTCGTATCTCCATTTGCTAATAAATTATTTAAATCTGTAATCCATGCAAGCCATAATGGATCTTGTCCTGCTACAACTTGTCCAACTTTTGAACCAGTTAGCATCGTATATGTTCCGCCTAGCTCTGTATAGTTCATCGGAATCGTTAACATATGGTGTAAACCAAATGGTAATAATAAACGCTCTACCGTTCCATATACAAACGGTGCAACAACTGGTGCACTATCTTTTGAAGCTGCAATCCAGCGACCAAATTCATTTAACCCACTTTGGATGAATGGCCATAGAAGTGATAATACAATCGCAGTAACTGTAGACCAAAGAATTACAACGAATGGTACAAATCGTTTTCCATTAAAGAATGCTAATGCCTGTGGCAGTTTATTATAGTTATAATATTTGTTATATAAAGTAGCTCCTAAGAAACCTGTGATGATCCCTACGAACACTCCCATGTTTAATGCAGGTGCACCAAGTACAGAAGTAAAGTAATCTTTTACAATTAAATCTCCCGCTATTACTGAAGAAACTTTCGCTTTTGAATCCGCTAACATTTCAGCGTTTACCCCAAATATAGCTCCTGTAATTCGGTTTGTTAAGACGAATGCTAATAGCGCTGCAAATGCACCACCCGCGCGATCTTTCGCCCAAGATCCCCCAATTGCTACTGCGAATAAAATGTGTAGATTTGTAATGATTGCCCAACCGATGTCTTCCATTACGCGAGCAATTGTATGAACTGCGTTAACATCCCCAGCAGACATCCCAATTAACTTACCGATGGAAATCATTAAACCGGCTGCTGGCATTACAGCTACAACAACTAATAACGCTTTCCCGAACTTTTGCCAAAAATCAAAAGACGTAATTTTCATCTGTTCTTCCTCCCCTTTATTTATAACAACATAATGATTTAAATTATAATTTCTGTTCCCTTTATGAAAACGATTCCTTATATTACTTTATTTTTATCTTTACGCAACCGTTTTCATAAATCTATTTTAATAAAAGCGTTTTCACTTTGCAATAGAAATTTATTTTTTTTCATAAAAAAAGATGCTCAAAGAGCATCCTTTTTTATTATAAAATGCGATAAACCCTTGTTTCATAAGGTTTTAAAGCAATTGTTGTTACTTCTTCATGTTCCGCAACTTCATAGTTATTTAAAAGCAAGCGTTTGCGTTCTAGTGCAAATGAACCCTCATTATACACAGCTTCCTCTTTTGAGATATTACTAATTACAATGACTTTTTCATCCTGTAACGTACGTGTATATGCATAAATTTGTGGATCGTCTTCTAAAAGTAAATCGTACGTACCATAGTTCAGTACATCGTGCTCTTTTTTCAGGGCAATCATTTTCTTATAGAAATTGAAAATAGACTTTTCTTCATTTTTTTGCTTTTCAACATTAATTTCTTTGTAATTTGGATTCATGCTAAACCAAGGTGTACTTGTTGTGAAACCAGCATTCATCTCATCATTCCACTGCATAGGTGTACGTGAATTATCGCGGCAAGAAGCCCATATAATCTCCATCATATCTTGATGTGGTACGCCCTCTGCAATTTTCTCGCGATATAAATTTTTAATTGCTACATCATCGTAATCTTCAATATTTGGTAACTGAACATTTGTCATACCAATTTCTTGGCCTTGATAAATAAACGGTGTACCGTGCATAAAGAAATACATCGCCCCTAGAGCTGTTGCACTTTCACGCCAATATTGTTTGTCATCTCCCCATGTTGAAACGATACGTGGTTTATCGTGATTCTCAATATATAAAGCGTTCCATCCTTTATTTTCTAATCCTTTTTGCCATTTCGTTAATACTTTTTTCAATCCTACAACATCAAGGTCTTTCTTCTTCTCTGCATCCCATAAACTTAAATGTTCAAACTGGAATACCATATTGAACTTACCTTGCTCTTCTCCAACCCAAAGCTCAGCATCTTCAATCTTAACGCCATTTGCTTCACCAACAGTCATAATATCGTACTTAGAGAATGTATTTTCTTTTAGCTCTTCTAATAAAGGTTGAATACCTTTCACATTCATATGTTTATCAAAAGATGGCACATATTTTAACTCTTTTGGATTTGGCATATCCTTAAAGCCTTCTTCTTTTTTAATATGACTGATTGCATCAACGCGGAAACCATCAATACCTTTATCAAGCCACCAATTAACCGTATCATATAGTACTTCGCGAACTTCTTTATTCTCCCAGTTCAAATCTGGTTGTTTACGTGAGAATAGATGTAAATAATATTGTTCTGTTTCTTCATCATATTCCCATGCCGAACCATTAAAAATACTTTCCCAGTTGTTTGGCTCCGCACCATCTTTACCATCATGCCAAATATACCAATCACGCTTCGGATTATCTTTAGATGAACGTGATTCAATAAACCATGGATGTTCATCACTCGTATGATTAATAACTAAATCAATAATAAGCTTCATATCACGCTTATGAACTTCATCTAGTAAAGCATCAAAGTCTGCCATTGTACCAAACTCATCCATAATATCTTGATAATCACTAATATCATAACCATTATCATCATTAGGCGACTTATACATTGGACAAATCCAAATTACATCTATACCTAAGTCTTTTAAATAATCCAGTTTTGCAATAATACCTTGTAAATCTCCAATACCATCACCATTTGAATCCATAAAGCTTCGTGGATAAATTTGATAAGCAACTGCTTCTTTCCACCATGTCTTATTCATAGTCCTTCTCTCCTTTTGCATCCCATCAGAATTTTATGCAAACGTTTTCGTAACACTATCATAACAAAATATGAACAGTTTGCAACTGTTTTCATTGAACTCTATGTAGATTCTTTATTCTTATGCTTTATTTATTTCTCACAAAGGTAAATCTCATTCTCCACCTCTCCTTGTCCACGCGTATTACAGACATTTTTCATATATTAATAAAAAGCTCTGATTATTTTGGAAAGGAGTAAGAAATTGAAGCAAACAAAATTAACAGGTCGTATCGTTGTTCCCACAGATCCTGACTACAATGTAGCCCGAATGAATTTAAATTTAAGTATTCCAAAACTCCCTTGTATTATTGTTTTTTGTCAAAATAACAAGGATATCTGTAACGCCTTAAAATGGGCACGTGAACGTCATATACCATTTCGGTTAAGAAGTGGACGTCATAGCTATGAAAATTTTTCTCTTTTAAATAGAGGACTTATTATTGATGTGAGTGAAATGCATCGCATTACTGTTAATACAGAGAAATTAACAGCAACAATTGAGGCTGGTGCAAATCTTGGCACTGTTTATAAAGAACTTTGGAATTACGGTGTTACAATTCCTGCTGGTACAAGTGCAAGCGTTGGAATTGTTGGATTAGCACTTGGCGGTGGTATTGGTATGCTTTCACGCTTATTTGGATTAACATGTGATCAATTAATGGAAGTGGAAATGGTACAAGCGTGTGGAAAATTTGGTGCAAAACCCATTCGTGCAAATGAACAAGAAAACTCTAACCTTTTTTGGGCATGCCGTGGTGGCGGTGGTGGAAACTTCGGAATTATCACTTCCTTAACTTTTCGAGTCCACCCCGTAAAAAATGTATCAATTTTCTCAATTACATGGGAATGGGAAGACTTTATTGCTGCATTTCAAGCGTGGCAAAACTGGGCACCTTATATAGATGAACGTCTCACTTCATCGATTGAATTATTCGCCAAGCAACGAAATAAAATCGAAGCACAAGGCGAGTTTGTCGGTTCTCCCTCTGAACTCCATTCCCTATTATCCCCTCTTCTTGAAACTGGCAGCCCCTCTCTCTTTATAGAAGAAGTTCCTTATATAAAGGCTGTCGAATTTTTTAATGGCGGTAACATCCCTGAAAATTTCAAGCGCTCTGGTTCCTATGTCTATAAACCTATTCCCCTTAAAGGCATTCAACTCATGCAATACTTTCTTTCTCATGCCCCAAATAAAGATGCTAGTATTTGGCATCAATCGCTCATAGGTGCTGTTGAAAATATTTCGCCGAATGAAACGGCTTATTTTCATCGTAAAGCAATTATTGCCCAAGAATACATTACCTCTTGGAAATGCGATGATGAAGAAAATCGAAATATACGCTGGGTTAAAGATTTACGAGAAAGCTTAGATCCTTATACACTAGGTGACTATGTGAACTGGCCCGATATCGACATTAAAAATTGGCAAACTAGTTATTATGGCTCTAACTTTCACAGATTGCGTAAAGTAAAAACTATGTATGATCCTTGTGATGTTTTTCATTTCCAACAAAGTATTCCTCCTTTTCATACGTGAAAAAGAGGATAACATAAAAAAATCATCCAATATACCGTTACCTCACAGTATGTTGGATGATTCAAGTTGATTTTCTATATCGTTTCAAATTCTTGCTCCTACTCATAAACTTTTACTTACAGATTAATTGTATTTCGTATCATTTTCATGCAATGAATGTAATTTAATATTTGGTACTTTATCTTTTTCCATACCTCTATTATAAGAAACAGGAACTTGAAATTCGAATTGCTTTGTCTCATGTTTTTGTAAATAGACTGGTTTCGGTACTGGATAGCTTTTTGAATTCTCGTTTGCATTATCATATAAAACAACTTTTAATGCTTGTGAATGATTACGATAATTTTTTAAAGTAACAATGCACTTCGGTTGGATATTATCTCCATTTTTCTCCATTCTACACTGGCTATCTTCTTTTTTATATTCTATTGCTTCTACCCCTGTTTTTCCTGCATAGTACCATGTTTTATTCAATGTCTGGAGGATTGTATTTAAAATAAACGGCATCATTACAATCAAAATACTAATGCCTACTACTTTTATCTTATTCATTTTTCTAAATGTACTAGACTCCTTTTTTCCTAGCCATTTTAAAAATAATATAAATGCAATTACATGTAGTATGAAAGAAACAATCAATATATTTGAGACTTTATAATCCATATAAACATACGTATGTATCGGAACCTTATAGACATTGAATAGTTTTTCCCCAATTAATTCATTATCATTTGGAATTTTTAATAATAACAAAACCCCTATACTGTAACAAATAGCTACTAATCGATCATACTCAATACGAATCATTCTTTCTCCCCTTCACTTTGTTTTTTATTATCGATTTTAGCTATTATTACCATACTATACAATCTTTTTATAGAGGATAACGTAAAAAAGTTCCTTATAAATATATAAAGAACCTTATTAATATACATTATGAATTAAAAAATCAATATACAATTTTCACATTGAGATTTCTTCAAAATATGTTGGATTGTGTATTGTAATTTTTTTATCTAAAATTGTAACAATGCTATCATTTTTTAATTGTTTTAATACGCTGCTAACTGTCTCTCGAGATGTTCCAGATATTTTGGATATTTCAATTGTTGTAAGTGGACATGAAATTACAATCTTTTCCCCACTCTGTTCTCCTAAATCCTGCATTAAATAATTTAACGTTTGGATAACACGATCTTGTGCATTAGGAATTGTAATATTTTGCACTCGATTTTCATTCAATTTTAATATAGATGATAATTGCTGAACAACGTACATCAATTGCGTTCTGCTGGATTTTACCATATCTTCAAAGATTACCGTTGGAATATAATATACCTCCACATCCGTCATTGCTTCTGCTGTATAGTTATATCCTCTGTCTGTAAACATACCACCATAAGGAAAAATAGAATACCGCTTTACATAGTCATCGTATAATAAGTTCCCATTTTGATTAACCCGCTCTAACTTTACAAAACCATCTAACATGAAGTAAATTCTTTCCCTTGAATCCCCTTCTAAAAATAAAAATTGACCTTTTTTATAAGTTCGCCAATAAACAAACTCTGTTAAGCCTTTCAATTTTTTTTCTGTTAAATGAGCAAATAATTCGAACTGCTTTAAGTCTTTCACTACGTTCCGTCTATTCATAAAATTCCCTCTCTCTTGCTGTATGTTGGAGCGAAAAATCAAGAAAGCGTATTCAATTTGAATTTTATCATAATTAACTTATATATTCAGATTTCATCATGAAAACTTTATGAACAATGAGTACAAAAAATATTAATAAATAAAAAGAATGAAGTTATTAACCTCATTCTTTTTTTTACTACTAAGTAGCGTACATAATAATTTAAACATACATGCATACATTCTGTTTTGAAATAATAGTACCAGCTTTTTCTTCTAGTGCTTCATATACTTTTTCTAAAGACGTAATAATTGTTTTTCTTTTTGGATTTGTATTAACAAAATTAATAGCAGCTTCAATTTTTGGAAGCATGCTTCCCGCAGCAAATTGTTGTTCTTCAATATATTCTTCTAATTGATTCACTGTGACATGCTCTAATTTTTTTTGATTCGGTTGATTATAATTTACATACACATGATCAACTGCAGTTAAAATAACGAGCGTATCGGCATCTACTAATTCTGCTAATTTCTGCGCAGCGAAATCTTTATCGATAACCGCTTCAGTTCCTTTTAACCCTTCTTCGGAATCAATTACTGGAATTCCACCCCCGCCAACAGCTATCACTATGTTTCCATCTTCCACCAAAGAATTAATCACTTTATGTTCATGAATACTTACAGGCTTCGGTGATGGAACAACACGTCTCCATCCTCTACCAGCATCTTCTTTAAACACTGCTTTTGTTTCATCCATTAATCTTCTGGCCTCTTCTTCTGTATAAAAAGGACCAATTGGTTTAGTTGGATTTTTAAATGCCTCATCTTTTTTGTCCACAACAACGCGCGTTATAACCGTTGCTACATCTTTTTGTATATTCCGTTTTTTTAATGCCTTTTCAATCGCATTTTCCATCCAATATCCAATCATCCCTTGGCTCATTGCCCCACAAGTATCTAATGGCATTGCAGGTGTCTTTTCCGTTTCTGCAGCTTTTTGCTGTAATAAAATATTCCCCACTTGTGGGCCATTTCCATGCGCAATTACTATATCCACATCATTTTCCATTATTTTCACAAGTTGTTCCGCCGTTTTTTCCAACGCTTCTTGCTGCGCTCCCGCAGTAGCTTCTCCAGACTGTATCGCATTTCCCCCTAGTGCAACTACAATTTTTCTTCGTGCCATATTTCAGCCCTCCAGTTCATTTCGCTTTCACAGCGCTTTATAAAGTAATACTGCCTGTAATTAATCCATAAATCGCAAAGAATGCTAAAGCACCAATTGCTACGGATGATGCTAATTCCACTCGAGTAAATATTTGCTTCGAACTCTTTTGCTTTTGAACATTGTAAAAAATAAAAATACCTGGCGCATATAAAGTCATTGTTAATAATAAATACTCTAAACCAGCTGCATAAACTAACCACACACCATAAATACTTGCTATCAAACCAATTATTATATTTTTATTTCGATCTACTTCTTCAGATTTTAAGCTATGCTTCAGTTGATAAAATGCTGAAAAAGCATATGGAATTAAAATGGCTGAAGATGCTAAAGAGAATGCAAAGTTATACGCCTGATCAGAAACGACGAATGTTAACAAGAATATTTGAATTAAACCATTTGTTATCCATAATGAATTTACTGGAGCCTTATTTTTATTTTCTTTTGCGAACCATTTTGGAAATACTCCATCTTTAGCCGCTAAATATGGAATTTCAGAAGCGAGCAAAGTCCAACCTAACCAAGCACCTAATACAGAGATGACCAAACCTAAATTTATAAAGATAGCACCCCATTTTCCAACAACACTTTCAAATAAATAAGCCATAGCTGGATTTTTCAAACCAGCAATATCTGCTTGCTGCATAAGTCCAAGAGACAATAATGTGATTAAAATGTAAATGATGAGTGTACCAATTAAGCCAATAACCGTTGCTTTCCCTACATCACTTCTATTTTTTGCTCGACTGGATAAAACAACCGCCCCTTCTACCCCAATAAATACCCATAGAGTTACAAGCATTGTACTTTTAACTTGGCTGCCAACTGCTCCCCATGAAAAAGAACCAGTTTGCCCCCAAAATCCATCTAAGAATGTATCAATATGAAACGCGAAGATTCCTATGACAATAAATACAAATACAGGTACTAATTTTGCGATTGTAGTTACTAAATTCACAAGTGCTGCTGATTGAACTCCACGTAAAATTAACATGTGAACACACCACAATAATACGCTTGCACCAATAATGGATTCTACATTTTGACCGCCTTCAAAGATCGGGAAGAAATATCCTAATGAAGAAAATAATAATGTACCGTAAGCTACATTCCCAAGCCAAGCAGATAGCCAGTATCCCCACGCACTATTAAATCCCATAAAATTACCAAATCCTGCTTTTGCATAGCTAAAAATACCACCATCTAAATCTGGCCGTTTTACAGTTAGATTTTGAAAAGATAATCCAAGTGCAATCATCCCAATTCCTGTTATAACCCAGCCAATAATAATGGCCCCCGCACCAGCACCTTTTGCCATATCACTCGCTAAATTAAATGCTCCACCGCCAATCATAGACCCAACTACAAGAGCCGTTAGTGTAAACAACCCTAATTTCTTATCTTCACCCATTCCACTCACCTCTCTTTAATTGCAATAACAATACAAAAGCAACAGTGAATGATAGTGTCTAAAGGAGGAGAAAGAAGAAAGGAAGACTCCCTTTCTTCTTTACTCCATGTTTCCTAAAGTAGCTGCCATAACCGCTTTAATTGTATGCATTCTATTTTCAGCTTGATCAAATACTTTTGAATGTTTACTGCGGAATACTTCGTCAGTTACCTCCATTTCTTTCAACCCATATTTCTCGTAAACTTCTTCGCCATACATCGTTTCAACATCATGAAATGCAGGTAAACAATGTAAGAAAATCACGTTTTCATTCCCTGTTTCTTTAATCATTTTCATATTTACTTGATAAGGTCTCAATAACTCGACACGTTCAGCAAATTTTTCTTCTTCCCCCATAGACACCCATACATCTGTATAAATTACATCTGCATTCGCAACAGCTTCTTCCACATTACTTGTTATCATTACCTGTTCATTATATTTTTTTGCTAAATCAATTACTTCTTGTGCAGGCCATAAAGATTCTGGTGTGCAAATACGTACATCCATTCCAACGATTGCTCCACCAACTAGTAAGCTATTAGCAACATTATTTCGTCCATCTCCAACGTAAACGAGCTTCACATTTTTCAACTTCCCTACATGTTCTCTAATTGTTAATAAATCTGCTAGTGTTTGTGTTGGATGCCACATGTCTGTTAATCCATTCCAAACTGGCACACCAGAATTTTGTGCTAAAGATTCTACAGTCTCATGATTAAATCCACGAAACTCAATTCCGTCAAACATACGCCCTAACACTTTTGCTGTATCCTCTACGGATTCTTTTTTCCCAAGCTGAATATCACCTTTCCCTAAATATTCAGGATTCGCCCCTAAGTCTGTACATGCTACTGTAAATGCACAGCGCGTACGAGTGGAGGTTTTTTCAAATAAGAGCGCTACATTCTTATCTTCTAAATAATGATGCGGGATACCATTTTTCTTTTTCTCTTTTAATTCTGCTGCCAAATCTAGAAAATATAACAATTCTTCTTGTGTAAAATCTTTTTCTGCTAGAAAGCTTCTTCCTTTTAAATTTGGTCTAGTCATTAACATACTTCATCCCTACTTTCTCCGTTATTTATACTAAATATCTTTACGAACAATTGGCATACTCATGCAACGTGGACCCCCACGACCACGAGATAATTCCGAACTTAGCACTTCAATTACTTCTATACCGTGCTCCCGTAATAACGTATTGGATACATAGTTGCGATCATATGTAACAACTACACCTGGTGCGATTGCTAATGTGTTCGAGCCATCATTCCATTGTTCACGAGCAGAAGCAATTACATCTCCTCCTCCACATGGAATAAGAACTAATTCACTTAAGCCTAATACCTCTTTTAATGCTTCCATTAAAGAAGTACGATGTGTAATTTTAAGAGTTTCCTCATCTGATCCTTTTTCTAAAATATAAATATTCATATTCCCTTTTGGCCCTTGAATGGCTGGATGAATTGTAAACTTGTCATAATCAACCATTGTAAATACTGTATCTAAATGCATAAATGCTCGGCATTTTGGAATTTCTATTGCTAACACTTTCTTAATTTTATTTTGTCGGCTAAAGAGATTTTTAGCTAAACGTTCAATTGCTTTAGCTGAAGTACGAGCAGACACTCCAATCGCAATTGTTTCTTCATTTAAAATTAGCTCGTCGCCACCTTCAATTGGAAATTTATAATCACGATCTAACCAGATTGGTACATTATGTTTTGCAAATCTTGGGTGATATTTAATGATGTACTCCATGAATAATGATTCACGTCTACGCGCTGGTTCTCTCATCTTATTTATCGTTAAGCCATCGCCCACGCTAGCTGCTGGATCACGAGTAAAATATAAATTAGGCATTGGATCTAAGTAAAACGGATAATGATCTTCCATTAATTCATATAAATGTGTCTTCTTACTTGTTTCAATTTCGTTTTTCCGTACACCGCCCATAATTTTTTGAATTAATTCTTCATTTGAAAAGGAAAGTAAATATTCTTTTAAAGTTTGATGTGCAACATTTACGTCAGCCTGTCCTTCTTTTAAAATACGATCAACAAATTCTTCTCGAAGTTTTTTATCTACTAACGCCTCAGCGGCTAGTTTTTCTAAATAAAGAACTTCAACACCCCGATTGCGTAACGTTTGTGCAAAATAATCATGCTCTTTTTGAATAATTGGTAAGTATGGAATATCATCAAATAATAATTGCTGCAAATAATCTGGCGTCAAGTTTTCCACTTCTTTACCCGGTCGTTTTAATAAAACCGTTTGTAATTCCCCAATTTCTGAAGTAACATGTATCGGATGTTTCATTTGTTGTACCTCCTTTTAAATATGTTTGATGTCTTACAAGTACATAATAAATGCTCTGCACTTTCATCTTTGTGAAAGCATCCACATTATCATTGTGAAATATTAAACAAGTTATTTTTTTAAAATCATACGAATTTGTATTTTTATAACAAACTCTCTCGCTTTTTCAATAAAAAACACATATATTACGCATATATGTTGAATATTCAACTTCCGTATTTAAACAAAAATCCTGTTTTTAATTTTATTAAAAACAGGATTTTTACATCTAAATAATTAAATTTAATCTTTCTTCTATAATCTCCCTATCTGATTTCGACTGTGAAATTATAAGGCATGTATCATTTCCACATATACATCCTATTTTTTCTTTCCAATCTAACTCATCAAATAAAACACCAATAACATGTGCATTACCAGGTAATGTTTTAATAACCATTAATTGATCTACACAATCAATTTTCACAACAACTTCTCGTAATTTTTTCTTTAACTTTATATCAGTTTGTAAATGCTCTTCTGAGAAAACTTTATATATCATTAATCCTTCTTGAGAAGGTACCTTCGTTAAGTTTAACTCACGAATATCGCGAGAAACCGTAGCTTGTGTTACTAATACATCTTTTTTTGCTAACAATTCTACTAATCTTTCTTGCTTATCTATTTCATACTCCTTTACAAATTGTTTAATTAACCGTTGTCTTTTTTCTTTTTTCATAAAAGACACCCCTTTTAATATTATAGCTCGCTATAATTTTCATCCGAAAGGGAGAGAAAAGAATGTTGCGGAAACGTTCATAGTTTAACTGTAAATATTAAATCAAACTAAATAAAAAAGAGAAGAACAGCATTCTGTTCTTCCTTTTACATTGAAAATCGTTCAATTGTTTGTTTCAAATCAGTTGCTTGCTTCTCTAAATCTTTTAATAATTGATCGATTACTATCATATTTTTAGACTGTTGTAGCGTCACACGCGCCACTTCTTGCGAACCAGCTGACGTTTCTTCAGCAATTGCTGCTACAGCTTTTGTTTGTGCTCCTGTTTGATGAATGTGGCTCACTTGTTCATTCATATAACTACTAATTTGCTGAGTTGCATCGGCTACTTCCATAACACTTGATGACATTTCTTTTAAAATTAATTCCGTAGCTTCCCCACGTTTCGCCTCTTCTTTAGCTATTTTCACTTGTTCTGTCATTTTCATTGCAACTTGTTGTACTTCATCTTGCATATTCCGTAATAACTGAGATATGTTTCTTGCAGAATGATCACTTTCATCAGCAAGTTTACGTACTTCTTCCGCAACAACCGCAAAACCTCTTCCATGCTCTCCTGCGCGAGCTGCCTCAATAGAAGCATTTAGTGCTAATAAATTCGTTTGGCTAGCAATCGCACTCACAACAGACACAATATGTTCTACTTGTTTCATTCGTTCTTCTAACTTCTGTACATTTTGCATTGAATCTTCATTTTCTTTTGCCAATGTTTGAATACCTTGAATTAAAGACGTAAAGACACGAGTACTATGCCCTAAAGCTTGAACCATTTCTGAAGACAACGTATCAGACTGCTTCGCTTTTTCTTCTACTTCACTTGCAATAGACGTCGTTGTATCAACAGCAGAAACAATTGCTTGAATTGATGCTGCTGATTGCTCAGCGCCTGAAGAAATCTCTGCAAGAGTCTCAGATACACCTTGCGCTTGTCTCGTTGCTTCTCCTGTTTGTTTTCTAATCTGCTGTACTTGATTGTTTGTATAAGAAAATGTTGTATCAATATTTTTTACCATGCCCCTTAAGTTTCCTAACATCATATTAAATGCAACACTTAAAGATTTAATTTCATCATCTGTCTTCGGTAATGGAACATCTTCACGAATATCACCCTCAGCTGCTTTTCTTGCCGCTTCCTCTAACTTGCGAAGTGGTTTAATTAAAAATACGGCTGCTCCATATGCTAAAATTCCAGACCATACTACCCCTAATAACATAACGATAATATTATATACAGTTTGACTTACATAACTTTGAAAATAATCGTATATCACGTAAATAAAAAATATACTTGTTGAATATGTAATAAAAGCTAAAACTGTAGTGAATAGCATAAGTTGTGTACGTAATCCAAAAGAAAATGTTTTTCTTTCTTTTTCCATCTTCCCTTTCCCCCTTTTTATAAGCAATATAAATACTACCTATATATTATTATCCATATTTTCATTATAGAAGGATATAGAGATTTTAAAAATCATTATTTCTTTGAATATCAAATTGCACGAAAAAAATAAAGGATTCTGACAATTTATGACTAATAACAGAAATACGGGGCAACATTTGTAAAATATATTTTTAACTGGGGGTTTTGTATGATTCAAGTTCGAAATCTAGTAAAATCATTCGGTTCACTTGATGTGTTAAAAGGAATTGATTTAGAAGTAAAAGAAAAAGAAGTTGTTGTTTTAATTGGTGCCAGTGGTTCTGGTAAAAGTACATTACTTCGCTGTCTTAACTTTTTAGAAATGTACGATGAAGGCGAAATTCACTTACAAGGTGAGCGAATTGATCCAAAGCATTCAAATTTAAATAAAGTCCGTGAAAATGTCGGTATGGTTTTTCAGCACTTTAACCTCTTTCCTCATATGACCTCACTAGAAAACATCATAGAAGCACCTATTCATGTAAAAAAATTAGAGAAAGCAAATGCACAGGATATTGGAAATCAACTTCTCCAAAAAGTCGGCCTTCAAGATAAAGCGGATGTAACTCCTCATCTTCTTTCAGGTGGTCAAAAACAGCGCATTGCCATTGCACGAGCTCTTGCAATGAGCCCTAAGATTATGCTATTTGATGAGCCTACCTCAGCTTTAGACCCTGAACTTGTTGGAGAAGTATTGCAAGTTATGAAAGAACTTGCTGAAGAAGGGATGACAATGGTTATTGTTACTCATGAAATGAATTTCGCAAAAGATGTAGCTGATCGCGTCATCTTTATGGACGATGGAAAGATTGTAGAAGATGCTCCGCCAGCACAATTCTTTTCAGCTCCATCACATGAACGAGCAAAACAATTTTTACGTAACGTTTTATAATGTAACTTCTGTTTCAAACGAAAAGGAATACATTCATACGGTGCACAACTAATCATCCAAATAAAATATTTCAATAACATACTGAAAAACATCCGTATGATCAATATATAGGAGGGGTTTTATGAAAAGAAAACTATTAACCATTGTTGCGAGCATTACACTATGTACATCCTTCATACTAGGAGCTTGTAGCAAAGAAAGTTCTACTACTTCATCAAATGGTGAAAAAGAATTTCGCTATGCGATGAGTGGATTATACAAACCTTTTAACTATAAAGAAAATGACGGCAAACTTGTCGGTTTTGATGTAGAAATCGGTGAAGCTCTTGCTAAAAAGATGAACATGAAGGCTACGCCAGTTACAAACCCATGGGAAACGCTAATTCAAGGTCTTCAAGCGAAGAAATATGATGTAATACTGGGTAGTATGGCAATTACAGAGGAGCGCTTAAAAGCTGTTAGTTTCTCAAATCCGTACTATCGCTCTGGCGCCCAAATTTTTGTAGCTAAAAAGAATACCGCTATCTCTTCTCCAGAAGATTTAAAAGGTAAGAAAATTGGTGTTGTAAAAGCTAGTACCTTTAAAAATCTTGTTGCAAAATATACAGATCAAATCACAGAATATGACAGTGATATTACTGCTCTTATGGATTTAGAGCCTGGGCGTGTTGACGCAGTAATTACGGATCAAATGGTTGGTCTACGTATGATAAAAGAAGGAAAATCGAATATAAAAGAAGCCGGAAAACCATTAAATCTTGATGAAATGGGAATTGCTATTCGCAAAGATAATAAAGAAATGGTTGAGAAAGTAAATAAAGCGTTAGATGAAATCATTAAAGATGGTACGTATGATAAGATCAGTAAAAAATGGTTCGGACGTAATATTCTTGGTGAAGAGGAAAAAACGAAGTAAGTAAGTTAGCCATTCAAAAGATTCATAAACAGTGCCCCACTGATTAAGTGTTCATTTTATGTGGGGCATTTCATTCTCTACTAAAATCTATACAATATGAGGTGAAACGCATGTTTGAAATTTTTATCTCTTCCTATCCCACACTCTTAAAAGCTACTATTGTCACATTACAATTAACATTAACTTCCCTAGTACTCGGTTCATTAATTGGATTATTATTCGCTTTCTTTCGAATCTCTAACAATAAAGTTTTAAATAGTATCGCTCATGTCTACATTGCTATTATTCGTGGTACACCTTTAATTGTTCAAATTGCCATTCTCTATTTTGGAATTACATCTGTTGTTGTTTTCACCCCTTTTTGGGCAGGAGCAATCGCTTTAGCAATTCATAACGGTGCATATATTACGGAAATTTTCCGTGGATCTATTCAATCCGTTGACCGAGGACAATTAGAAGCAGCTCGCTCTTTAGGCATGCCTTATCCTTTAGCTATGCGACGAATTATATTACCACAAGCATTTCGTCTGTCTCTTCCTCCTCTAGGAAACCAATTTATTATCGGATTAAAAGATTCTTCACTTGTTGCTTATGTAGGAATGTCCGAATTATGGGGATCGGGTTTATCAATTGCAGCAGGTAACTTCCAACAATTAGATACTTACATAATCGTTGGTGCATACTATCTCGTACTTGTTCTTCTATTTACTTATTTTGTTAATCTTTTAGAAAAACGATTACAACGAAAAGAAACTAACTCCTTCCAAGTCAATAAAAAGAACAAAAAGGAAGTTTCTTTATAAGAAAAAGCAAGCCTGAGATGGCTTGCTTTTTCACTGCAAAAATATATTAATTTTTACTGATTTATTTTTTTAATACTCTCTTTTTCTTCTATATGTTCCTCACGATATGAAATATTATGAGGGTCTAAGCCATTTCCTAAAGAACCGTAGAAATGCTCTCTATGCGGATCAACTAATTCACTTCCGTGATAATACACACGTGGTGTATTCCAAAGTGCTGCCAATGCTTTTGTCATCGGCATTTCGTGATAACGTTCCGGCCACATTTCTTTAATCTTCTCTTTTACTAACGGATAGTATTTAGAGCTCATAGCAGGGAACAGATGATGTTCTGTATGATATGAGAAATTGAAATGCAAAACGTCTACCCAGCGCGGCACTGTTACTGATAAGCAGTTTGCTAACGGATCATTTACTGGAACAATTGGATTTAAGCGGTGATTTGTTGCGATATATGCCATTACAATAAAGTTAGCAATTAACAACGGAATGACATATGCAAATAACCATTTTCCAGGTCCCATAATAAACAATAAACTAATCCAAACTGTCCAAGGCAAAAGAAGTTGAAGCCATACAGATTTTTGATTGGATGACTTGAACTCTTTTATAAAATGAAAGAACATTCGAGTCGAATGCAATGTAAATTGAATTGTTAGTGACAGAAAACTAAAGAATGAACGTACATGTAGAGGCATACGATATACCCAACTCAAAAACTTACTCTTCTTAAGTTTCTCAAGTGTCGGCCATGCATCCGGATCATTCTCTTCATGCTGTGTATGAACATGATGCGTTGCATTATGCCACTTTCTCCAAAGCTTTGGCCCTGTTGATAATGGCATAAATGCAATCGCTCCTAAGAAGTCACGAAGCCATGCCTTTCTTACAACAGTTCCATGTAAAATTTCATGCCCTAAAAATCCTAGTGAAGCAAAACATAATCCAAGAACAATCGCAATTCCTAGATTCGCCCACACATTCAATTCAAATACACCAATCGATATTAATCCCGACAATGCCACAAGCAAATAAGCCAATCCACCAAATAAACGAGTAGGCACTGGTTTAAATGCTTTTTTCGGCAAATGTGGTGATACACGTGCTGCATACCACCCAAATGTATGAAGCTCCTTCATCCTTTTGCCCCTTTCTTATGCCGCGCCTTGCGCAACTTACATATATCAATTCTTGCTTCCAGATTGATTTTACTAAATGATCCAAAAAGCATGTATTATAAGGAAAATATACTCACTCTATCGTCACTTATTTTTCGCTTTTATTATCAATGAAAAACATTTCTCTTTTTACTCTCTATCAACCTTTCCACATGATGAATCATAACAATAGAATTTCTATATTGTCAACAACTTTTATGACCTAGTAATAAAAGTTGGTTATATTTTTATAATCATACTTTATTTCACTAAAGAAAATTTATATATTACATAAGGATTTATCCACTATCTATAGACATTTTCTTAAACGCCATAGACCCTATCTCATTCAATAAATCTCTATGTAATCAACAAACAGAATCACTTGAATTTAGTTTTATATAAATCCTACTTCTTCATAATGCCCCACCTAATTAATTATATCAAAATAATTTATAACCTCTTTTAATAAAAATAGACTTCTTCTAAAACAACACACATGAATTTCATATAATATGGAAATATTAAAAGGAAAATTGTTCTAAAATCAGGAGGTTTCAGCAATGACAAGTGATACATTTCCACAACTGCCGCTATCTTATTGGATTGAATCTACTCAGTTTCCTACTTTCCCTCGTTTATCCGAAAATATAAAGGCGAAAGTTGCTATTATCGGTGCTGGTATTACAGGTATTACTACTGCCTATTTACTTGCAAAAGAAGGCATCGATGTTGTTTTAATTGATTCTGGTCGTATTTTAAACGGGACGACTGGGCATACAACAGCGAAAGTAACAGCACAACATGATCTTATTTATGATGAATTAATAAATCACTTCGGTGTAGAAAAGGCCGGGCTTTACTATGAATCAAATAATCAGGCTCTACAATTCATAAACGAAACTGTTCAAACATATAAAATCGACTGTAATTTCTCAAATGAAGATTCATATTTATATACAACTACTGATAACGGATTAAGAAATTTATCGAAAGAATATGAAGCTTATCAAAAATTAAATATACCTTGTGATTATGTTCAATCTCTATCGATTCCTATTCCAGTACAATCTGCACTTGTCATGAAAAATCAAGCACAATTCCATCCCCTTCTTTATTTAAAAACACTTTTAGAAAAGTTTGTGGAGATGGGTGGAAAGGTCTACGAACAAACAACAGCTATGGATGTGGAAAAGGAAGATTATCCACAAATAATTACAAAAGAGGGCCATCATATCACTTGTGAATATGTTGTCTCTTGTTCACATTTTCCTTTTTATGATGCGAATAGCTTTTTCTTTACGCGAATGTACGCAGAACGCTCCTACGCTCTTGCAATAAAAGCCAAAACAGATTATCCAGGTGGCATGTATTTAAGTATTGATGATCCAAAGCGCTCCTTACGCTATATAACAAACAATGGAGAGAAATTAATTTTAATTGGCGGAGAAAGTCATAAAACAGGACAAGGAATAAATACGATGCTTCATTATGAAGCACTCTATTCTTTTGCTGAAGCAACTTTTGGAATAGACGAGGTTCCTTATAGATGGTCAGCACAAGATTTAATCACTCTAGATAAGCTTCCTTATATCGGACATATTAACGAAAGAAATCCAAATATATTTGTTGCAACTGGATATCGCAAATGGGGAATGACAACTGGAACTGCTGCCGCTCAGCTACTGAAGGACTCCATCCTAAAAGTCCACAGTCCCTATAAAGAACTGTATGCACCATCACGCTTCCATGATCCAGATATAAAAACGTTCCTCTCCCAGAACATTGATGTTGCGAAACATTTAATTGAAGGAAAGATCGAAACCGCATTACGTAAGCCAGAAGATCTCGAAGTTGGTGAAGGATCTGTCGTACATGTTAACGGTAAACGAGCAGGTGCTTATAAGGACAAAGAAGGAAAATTACATATCGTCGATACAACTTGTACACATCTCGGCTGTGAAGTTGAATGGAATAATGGTGATTGTACCTGGGATTGTCCTTGCCATGGTTCTCGTTTTTCAATTGAAGGAGACGTTCTTGAAGGTCCAGCAGATCAACCGTTAAAACGAGTTGATAATGAGTGAACAAATAAAGAAGTTCAACATAATTACTGTTGAACTTCTTTATTTGTTATAAAACCTTTTCAGATAAATTTCAACACAGGGAGGAAAATATTAACATTAAATGAAATAATATATTCATCTACAAATTAAAAAGTGGGGGAATATTATGCAACCTTCAGCTCCACCTCATCTAGAATCTACAGAAACTATCTTTTCAAGCTCTATTACAAAACTTGTTGTTTTTATTTGTTGGCTAGCCATTTTAGCTGATGGATATGATTTAGGTATTTACGGTGCCGTTCTACCAAAGCTCCTAGAAGACAAAAGCTGGGCGCTATCACCATCGCACGCTGGCACAATTGCAAGCTATGCTTTATTTGGGATGTTTATTGGGGCTATTCTAGTTGGAACGATTACAGATCTAATTGGACGTAAATGGACGCTTATATGCTGTTTAGCACTTTTTTCTATCACAATGGGTTTAGCGGCTATCGCTCCTTCTCCTGAGTTATTTGGATTATCTCGATTTATAGGAGGAATCGGATTAGGCGGTGTTATCCCAACAGCTTCAGCACTTACTGTTGAATATTCACCCAAAAAAAGGCAATCTTTTATTTATGCTCTTATGTTTACTGGCTATCCTTTAGGTATCGTGTTAGGTGCTATTTTGTCTATATTTATGTTAGAAGATTTCGGATGGAGAATTATGTTTGGTATCGGAATGATTCCACTACTCCTCATTCCTTTCATTATTCGCTATTTACCTGAGTCCATTCAATTTTTATTATCACGTAATCGCCAAGAAGAAGTGAACCAAATTCTTAATCGTTTTCCAATTGAATTTCATGTGAAAAATAAAACTCATCAAGCTCCATCTACTATACAAAAGAAAAATGGATTTACTACGTTATTCTCAAAAGAATACATAAAAGCAACGCTACTTTTTTGGATTACTTATATAATGGGAATGTTTTTAATATACGGTTTAAACACTTGGTTACCACAGATGATGCGCCAGGCAGGATATCCTCTTGGGTCTAGTCTGTCATTTCTACTTATGCTAAATATTACCGCAGCTATCGGCGCATTATTCGCTGGAGCAATTGCTGATCGTATAGGAGCAAAAATTGTTATTAGCATCTCTTATCTTATGGCAGCTATATGTATCGGACTATTAACAATCAAACCATCTGTTACAATCATTTATCTTTTAATTGGCCTTGCTGGTATTGGATCAGTCGGTATTACTCAAATATTAAATGCATATGTAACACAATACTTCCCATCACATATCCGAGCTACCTCCTTAGGCTGGGGACTGGGGCTTGGCCGAGTTGGTGCAATTGCTGGCCCAATTCTTGTCGGTATTATTATGACAATGCAATATGACTTAGCATGGAATTTTTACTTATTCTCCTTTGCAGGTCTTATCGCAGCTATATCTGTTTTCTTCATTCCTACAAAATAAAAAGGGCACAAACTTACTTGTGCTCTTTTTCATATGCTTCAAACAACATATCTCGAAACAATGTATTTAAACTCTCAATATCGATTCCTGATCCCTTTTCAATTCCTTTTACATATTCCTGATAGTAATGAATTTGTTCTTCTAAAAATTGATTTAGCACCTTAATTTTCAATCCAACATCTAATTCAGTACCTGCTTTTTTCTTTATTAACAACTTTTCAATTTCATCTAATACGCTACGTTCTAATGATAATTCTGTAATCAATCGGTCAAATTCTACAGGAGGTAAAGTCGTTTTCTCTTCTAGCCACTTACAAGCTAAAATGGGACGTAATACATAAAAGTACTTTTTCAGCTTTACATTCTCACCTTGCAAAAATTCACGATAATTTTTCGACGCCATATGTAAATAATGATATATCGTTGCTTTTGGATCAAAATTCTTCTCACTCATCTGTTGAAGTAGTTCTGGAAAATTAGAGTTTTTCGAATAAAAAATTGGTGATCGAATCCACTCAAGTAAAGCAGGATTCGACTTCGCGAATAGTTGCAATGCCTTTTTAATATCCCAACCACTTATATCTAAATCATCGCTAATTGGATATTCAATTACATCTCGTTTATCATGAATTGATAAATACCATTCTACTGGATGTATATAAATAAACCTAACATCATAATCGCTATCTTTCGATGGAAACCCCCAAGCACGACTCCCTGATTCCACCGCAAATAAAATTTTCACATCATTCTCTTTTTCAATTCTTTCTAACTCCAACTCGATTTTCTCTCTCATTTCATAACAACTCCATTTTTTGATTATTTCCTTGGAAATTCGACAATACACTATTAATTTTACTACATACTAAAAAAACTGTCAGAAATTACTGACAGCCTAATAAAACGTCTATTGTTGCTTTTCAATTACAGTAGCAGCAATTCGTTCAAACTCTTTTTGAATCTCCTCTTTATATGCATCTACTATTGAAAAATCCATAGCAGCAATATAAATTCGTTCTAATTTATCACGAACCGATTTTGCTTTCGCTAAGAAAGACATCGCCTCATTCATTTTTGCTTTATACTGAATGGAGACATCACGAATTTCCTTCGCATATTTCTCATCCGTCCCTGGCGTAACAATAAGGGCATACATATCAATAATTTCATCACCCTCGCGACTTGGAAAATATTCATGTGGTGCGGTGCTATCAAAAATTGCAAATCCTAATTCTCTTACGATAACCATATCAAGACTATTCGGGTCAAATCCGCAATGATATACTTCAACTTCAAACCCTTTTTCCTCAGCTGCCTTAGCTAACTTTTTGAGCATCGTTGATTTTCCAGAGCCTGGGCGCCCTTTTATAAAATAACGATGTGGTAACCCTTCTGTTAAATTAGGAACAAAATCAACTGCTCCTTTCGGTGTAGCAGCTCCTAAAAAACGATGTTTTACAAGCGATTGTCTCCCGCTTTTATCTGCAAATAATTTCTGGATTAGCTGATTGGTTAGTTCATTTGCTTTATTAAAATCTATATTATCAATATATATCTTCTCCCACTCATCATGTATAACCAATGCCTCTTTAAAACGTGCGTAAGCAGACTGAAAAGCTTTGCTTGCTTCTGAAACAAATCTTTCAATTTCTAACTTCTGCTTTCTTAGTTTATCTGAGTCCCAAGCAATTCCTAAATTTATATACTCTTCAACAACTCCTGGCATTTTTGGCTCAATAACATGCGGCGATGTCCCATCAACAATTCCTACTTTTAATTTTGGGATAATTACACCATCAACCGATTTATTATCAGAAGAACAATGTAACAATTCAATATCATATCCTTTTTCAATCCATTCACGACCTATTGCCTTTATTAAAGAAGATTTTCCCGTTCCTGGGCCACCCTTTAAGATAAATAATCTGTCTAATCCTTTTAAATTCTCTTCGTATAAATTGTGAAATCCCCTAGCTGTATTACCACCAGCATAATAATTTAATACATTTCCTGTCACTGCACTCACTCCTTCGCAGCATTCTATTTACATAACCTACAATATGCGAGCAGCTTTATTTGGGTGAATACCTATTTTGTATTGCACGAAAAAAGGAAATGAATTACAATTTAACTATCGGAAAATTCCGTTTTCAAAAAAACTGAATACTTCTTTATCAAGAGAGGCAGAGGGACCGGCCCTTTGAAGCCCAGCAACCTCAGTTTATACAAACTGAATAGGTGCTAATTCCTGCAAAATGCATTGCATTTTGGAAGATAAAACTCAACTAGCATGTAAAGCTCACCTTTCTTGATATTGAAGGGTGAGCTTTTTATTATTTGAAAAATATATATTGGAGGTATGTAAAATGAAAGTAATTGATTTATCGCAAACATTTGAAAATAATATGTCTCAATTTCCTGGAACACCTAAAATACAACTAGAAGCTGTTACAAGTGTTGAAGAATCAGGCTATCAAGTTACAGATTTTCATTCTGTCGTTCATGTTGGCACGCATTGTGATGCTCCTGCGCATTTTATTTCAGGCGCAACGACCATCGATCAATTACCGCTGGATCAATTTGTAGGTGAAGCTGTTCTTATAGATGTAACACATATTCAAGAGCGAAAATTACCTAAGGCAGTATTGCATAATACTGACATAAAAGAAGGTGATATTGTTATTTTTCATTCTAATCTATCCACCAAATGGAATACAGAAGCTTATGAGAAAGAAGCATTTTATCTTTCTGAAGAATTAGCTGAAGAATTAGTTCAATTAAAAGTAAAATCTATCGGTTTAGATTTCATTTCTCCTGATGAAGTCACAACAGAAACATCACCGATTCATCACATATTACTAGGGAATAATATTTACTTAATTGAAAACTTAACAAATCTAGATGCTATCGAAACAAAACGTTTCTTT
The DNA here is from genome assembly GCF_053345735.1 of Bacillus sp. D48C. Lineage (NCBI taxonomy): Bacteria > Bacillati > Bacillota > Bacilli > Caryophanales > Bacillaceae > Bacillus > Bacillus sp. D48C. Next base: position 30,853 of record NZ_JBKFAQ010000012.1, on the reverse strand, counting down.
TTCTCAGCCGCACCTTTAAAAATTAAAAATAGTGACGGTGCTTTCGCAAGAGCATTTGCTGTTATATTTTAAACACAACCTATAAAGTGAACCTTTAATCAGTGGGGGTTTTGTTCATCCCACACCTAACTTCTTTGCTTCCGCTGAATTTTGAGGTGGGGGTCTTACTGCCCGGCAAATAGCGGGATTAAAAAAAGCAAAGGCCACTACTGGTCTTTGCTTCTATATTTTCTATTTAAATTAAGAAAGAATTGTTCCACACGGGGACGCACCCAAGCTAAACAATCTATCTCTTTCTTCTTTGTGCAAGCTATCTCTTCTCCATCTACCATTTCAACAAGTTCTAGTTCTAACAGTTGCCTCGTGAATGCTAACATATTCACTTCTTCAGATGGATACTCTTCTTTTAATTTCTCCTCAATTTCTCCCAATAAAAAACCGTCACGCATCATTGCCAATGCATCAATCCAAAGTGGCGGCATTTCATATTTTTCTCCTGTAATTGTATCTTTTACAATATAATTCTTTTGCTCTTTTCGAAATTGAATCGTGTGTAAACATACAGTCGAATTTAATGTTAATTCCATCATACCACCTCTTTCATAATATCTGCATAGAAAAAAGGATGCGCGTGCACCCCTTCTTATCTTTTCATAACACTACTGAACCGTTACATGAGTAATCAATCTCATGTCGATATTTTCCTCCATTATAAACGAAGTATTTTATAAAAAAAACCCTTCTTGAAATATTTTATAAAATGTTTATATTTACACAACAAGAACACTTTTCTGAAAAATCTTTTCTCCCAATACATTAAACGGTCGGCAGAAAAATTTCTACTTTCGTTCCTACTCCTAGACTACTTTGGATTGTGATACTCCCTTGATGTTCCTTAATAATTTTATATGTAATCATTAATCCAAGTCCTGTACCAGTCTCCTTTGTTGTGTAAAATGCCTTGCCGATTTTTTCCAACTTTTCATTCTCTATACCAAATCCTTGGTCTTCAACAGAAATACACAAATGTCCTTGCGTTTTTTGATATGCACGGATATGAATTTCTCCGCCCTCTGGCATTGATTCTATTCCATTTTTAATGATATTTAATAACACTTGTTTTAATTGCTTATCATCACCGTTTATAGCCGGTAAATTCCCATCTACTTGTAAATGACATTTAACTCTATATTGCATTGCATAACTTTCCATTAGATGCACAACATATAGAAGGATGTCTCGTATATTACACCTTTCATAATTTGTTGGCTTTGGTTTTCCTAACAACATCAATTCACTAACAAATCCATTAACCCTTTCAATTTCTTGTAACATAATGTCGTAGCTCATCGTATCAGCTGGATTTCTTTCTTTTTGCATTTGCGTAAACCCTTTTAACGCTGTTAACGGATTTCGAATTTCATGGGCAATTGTTGTAGACATAGTTCCAATCACAGCTAAATTTTCCGTCTCTTTCATATTGTTCATCATTTCAACCACTGTTCTTACATAAGATTGAAATCGTTTTAATAAAGAATGTGAAATAATGAAATAGAATACACATAAAACAAGTGGAATTACCACTTTTAAATCTTGTAATAGCAATGTGAAAAATACGTACTTTCCAATTACACTAAAGGAAACTAAATAAAAGTATTTTCTATTCACGAAAACTGGGGCAAATAAAATTAATAACATTTCTACCATACTACCATGTTCAAAAGGTCTATCCGTTCGCAAATAAATCATTAAATTATTAACAAGATTGATAAACATGTACCCAAATAAAAATAAATATTTTACAGAATATACATACCCTCTTTTTTGAAGGTATATAGAAATAGGAAATATTGCTATTACAAATATAGGCACACCTATCCCAAGACTACCTTCTGGCCAACCTACCGCTGTTCCACTAATATTCATAGCAGGATACACAAAATAATATATAGCGTCATATAAAAAGAATATAATATAGAATAATAATATAAATACCTTTAAGGCTCTTCTTTCTTCATAAATCAAGCTCTTGTATTTGTTCATATAAAAACTCCCCTTGATCGATACAAAAAACTTTCATTGTTATCTCCTTAAAGTATAAGTATGAAATTGCTTTCAGGGCAATATTTAACCTTATAATACTAAAAGGAAGGAGATCTCTCCTTCCTTTTGGTAACAAATTACACCCATCTTACCCTGTCATGTAACAATCCATCAGTAAAATTATTATGCCCCATTACAAAATCCTTCATATATAAATTTAAATACTCACCGTACTTACTTTCTGTATTTAATAACAACTCCTCGACGTAATAAGCACCTTGTTCAAAGCGATCTAAAAGTAAACTGGACAAGCCCGCATAAATCCCGCACCCTACCTGAAAATACGTTGCATTCGTTTTATATTTACGAAAAACTTGGCTACTATTCATCACATTATACATATATGTCTCACTATTTTCATAAACGAGTAACACACCGACCAAGTCCTCTCCAGCAACCTCTTCTTCCGCTGGATTAAACACTTTACGATTCCAGTTCCATAAATCTTCTACTTGGTCTAAATTCTGTCTAATTATATTTGTTGTATACTCATTAATTCGGTAAAGAAAACCAACTTCCATATTAAAGTTTTTCCCTAAAATTAATACTTCCTCATGTGGCATTAAACAACCATAGAATTCTTTTTCTCCCAACTTCACTTTATACTCTGAAGCATATACATCTTCATAAAAGTAAAGAGGACGATGTTGACTCATATACATCGGATAACTCCAGATTGCTTCATCTAAAAATCGCTCTACTGCCCATGAAGCATAAAGTGTATGTGGCTTTATAAGCGCTATATCATTCAAAAACGACGTGTCATGTTCTACAATATAACATGCTCTTGGCCTTTCATTTGGTCGTTCCTTCATAAGTTCAACAACCATCCATTGAACAACACCTGGATTCATACCTGAACCTATAATCGCTTTTGTATTTGTAAATTTCTCTTTCTCCTTCTCAAACCTTGTATATCTTTCCGTAAGCTGAAAGCCGATTAAGCTATCGTCCTGATCTACGGCCTCATTTTCCAAGGCTGAATTAATATAACAAATTCCTAGTTCATTACAGCAGCTTAATACTCTAATTGTATCTGCTCCTGAAACATCAATCACAACACTCGTTCTTTTTTCTTTTAAATGTTGTTTAAATTCCACTACATTTTGAAGGTTTATTTCATATAAATATAAGCGACCTTTCAAATTCGAAAACAACTCATCATAATAAGTCCTATCTTTTTGTTTTATATCCACCAAATGAAATTTGGCATTCTTTAATACTTCATAAATTGGATCTTTTTCATTTGCTATCGCTTGATTTAAAATTGCTAAAACTGCTTTTGCTGCTCCACCAGCACTACCAAGCAATGTAATTGATAACGAATTCGGAAACTGCTCCACAAACAAAACCCCTTTAATAAATTAGTTGAGCAGCTCCTCCTCAAAAAATAAATTGAATACATAAAAAGATAGCTCGTACATATTTCTTTATAAAGTAGTGCAAAATTATTTTTAAAAGATCGCACTATAATATATTTATATTCAATTCATTTTTCCCCTCATATCCAAATTAAACTAAATAAATAGGCTCGACCTTTTCTTCTGCATATAAAAGAAAAAGCCAGCCCTTCCAACTAATCTACGGACAATGGACGGATTTTACATGTTGAATATTCACATACATTTTTGCATCACGTGCTTTTGATATTTCAATATGACCTTCATCAATTTTCGCCATTTTTCCAATTTTATTGGACTCCTCACCTAAATCGAACACCATAATTTTCCCTGTCATTTTAATAAGCTGTTCTTCAAACGTTCTAGCTAACGTAATATTTAACGGATTTACGGGGAGTTCATTTTTATTGAGGGCATACGGTACTTGGTTTTCTTTATACGGAATTAACCATTTTAAATGCTTTAAAGATATATATACCGTTTTATAAACCGGACTATAAAAAACAATATAATCGTTCATCACACTTGTAACATAACCATGTATTGGAGCATTTCCTGCTACATAAACTTCTGTAAAAATACCTTTAGAAGTACTTAATACTTTTCTCAAAGAAATTGAAGGTGATTCCCTCTTAATTACAGAATCAACATCTGGTTTTGATATTTCTTCGTCATATGGTCTTAAAAATTTATAGTATTGTACATGATATAAAGATATATATACGTAATCTTGTCCATTGTAAAGAACAACGATATCATTTCCTACATCAATTAATACACCTTTAAATCTTTTTTCACCGATTAATTTAACATATATATTTTCTCCAATACTTTTATTCAACTCATTCATCTATATCCTCCTTCCTATGAATATCAGCTTTCCTATCTTCCGTTTCAAAAAAAATAATCAGGGCAATGTTTTGTCTTAATAGTAAGTAATTCCTTTTCATACTATCGAAATAAGAAATTGTTCTTCTCTTTCCCTCATAATGCCCCTCTTATTTATTAAACATTATTCATCTTCATTCTTTTTACATTTCACTACTTGACTCACACTCTTAATATGATAATTAATGATATAAATGACTTCATCGCAGTTTACTAGTGTAATACATTCTTCATGCACTTCACTTAATAATCCTTCCACACATTCTGGACCGCCACGATTAATCTTTACCCACTTATACTTCAAGTCACGTAATACATCGACAAAAGTATCATCATCAGAGCAGAAACATGAAACATAGGAATCGCCACATTTACTTTCTTTCACTTTCTTAGCTAGACTCTTCACATGTTTCAATTGGTAATATACTAATTCACCAAGAGGAAGTTGTAATGTAAGGTAATCTCTCCCTAACGATACAAGTACCCCCACTCGACTCTCTGGTCCACGAAGATTTACTTTTACAGTCTCACCGACTAAGCATTTAATTTGCTCACAGCATAATATACTTTCCAAATTTGTATCCTCCTTTCTTATTATCTTCCTCTACTTGACTGTCTTTGTGCGCGAGCTCGACCTGAATTATCGCTACTACTTTCCTTACTATTACTATCTTCGCTCTCATCGCTCTCTCCGCATGCTAATGCATTATAGTTAACACTTTTAATATGCTTTATTGCAATTAATATAACTTCTTCTTTTACAATTAATGTAACGAAGTCACAAGAAACATCTTGTAAAATGCCTTCCACTTTCTCTGGACCACCGCGATTAATTTTCACCCAGCAATATTTGAAGCTTAGAAGTAGTGCTTCAAAGTCGTCTGCACATTCGCAATCTTCCCAATCACAATCACTTGATCCACAGTCTTTTGCATTTTTCGTAATACTTTTCAGATGGCTAAGTTGATAGTAATAAAGCTCACCTTTTTCATTCTTCAATACGAAGTAGTCCGGACATACTGATATTATTGTTCCTTTTTGAGATTCTGGACCACCCCTGTTTACTCTCACAAAAGATCCAATTAAGTCTTTCAGAAAATCACAATGAAATAAACTCACGAGAAAACCCCTTCCATTAATTTATAAGCTTTTGCACTGATAGTATATGTATCTGTACAGGTTACGTTCTCTATGTTTGTCCTAGCTAGAAAAAAATATGCTTTTAACATGGTAGACTACTACCTATCAAAAATATAAGAAATTCTGCGTGCCCATTAGGATTTTGATACATTTAAACAAAAATCCCGTATGAAGATACATTTCTGCATATCTTCATACGGGATTTCCCAAAGTTTAGTCTTCGTCTTTAACATCCATATCTTCTGGAATTGGTTCATTTAATATTTCTTCCACTAACTGCTTATATTTCTCCATTTGTTCTAAATGTGTATTGAATTGTTCTTTATTTACTAAATATTGCTCTCCATCGAATAGCGCACGAATTTTCTTTTGCTGAATTAACTCTTCAATATACGATTTCGGTAAATTCAAATACTCCGCAGTCTCTTCTACTGTTATATACAATGCGTTCATTCCTTTATTATTTTTTCATCTATACTGTATCTTACTTTACTTTATTTTTGTAAACAAATAAAAAAGATTTTGTAAATGCAGTTCAAAAAGCAGGTAGATGCATTCCATATATTGTATAGTATTATATAGTAAGAATTTTTTAAATATAGAATGGTATTACCCATTTACACAAAGGAGAGTTAACATATGGCTACTCGTCACATCATTACAATGTTAGAAAAAACACTACAAGTTGAAACAGAAAACACAATTTCTCATTTGAATGTATCTTTATCTGATCGTTTTCTTTCTCAAAGCACAGCAATACATGAAAACAATTGTTATCATACAATTGGTGAATGGTACAAAAATCATTTCTTATTCCAACAAGATGATTTCCTTTGGGCTAAATATGCTTTCTATGACGCATATTGTGAAGCCATCAAAAAACAAGGCCATCTTACAAAACGCGTCCGTCAAATATTAGAATCATTGGCTCGAAAACATGGAAAACAATATATTGCTTCTATACTAAATATGCCATTTCCTAATGAACGCGCTAAAGGGACAGCGTAATTTAGCCATGTTCTGCGTAAGCAAAACATAGCTAAATTGTTTTCTAGGATGCTTTACCAATAAAATGTTCATATCATATGAACTGATGAAACCGGTGTCATTATAATGATTGAAAATATAGTAAACAGGAAAACCCCCACGTACATCTCTCATCCATTTGAATAGAGAAGTATGTGGGGGTATACTTGTTCCTTATTATTTCATCATCTGTTTAATCAGTTCTCGATTTCTCTTCTTAAATACTTCATTATGAGAAGAAACCATTCCGTACTCACTTGCATCTGGTTGGATAAATTGCTTTGCTTTATTCACAGCATTTCCAGCATCTTGGAATGCACCTGCAATTAAGTGTAGTTTCCCTTCGTGCTTTAAAATATCTCCAGCAGCATATAATCCATCTACTGAAGACTCACTATTTGCATTACCTGCAATATAATAATTATCTATAATCGCAACGTCTAACTCACTATTTTCTAATAATGTAATGTCACGTTCATATCCATGATTAATAATAACTTCATCAATAGGTAAATGAGAAACCTCACCTGTTTCATGATTTGTCAATTCTACATATTCGATCGCTTCATGATTATCACCAGCAATGAGTTTTGTAATCGATGTATTAAAGAAACACTCCGCCGAGCTGTTCAGCAGTTGTTTTACTTGTGCTTCATGACCAGATAATTCTTCTTTTCTATATGTTACATACACTTTTTTCGCAATTGGTTCTAATTCATTTGCCCAATCAACCGCAGAATTTCCTCCGCCGGAAATAATGACCGTCTTACCTTTGAAACGCTTTAAAGATTTCACTGTATAATTTAAATTAGATACTTCAAATCGCTCAGCACCTTCAATTGATAACTTTTGAGGTTTCAATATACCACTTCCAGTTGCGACGATAACTGTTTTTGAAAAATGTTCTTCGCCATTGCTTGCTTTTAACGTAAAAGTGCCATCTTCGTTACGAATAATCGATTCTACTTTTGTATTTAATACCACTTCTGGCTTAAATGTTAGCCCTTGCTGTACAAGTTGTTCAATTAATTTATCACCTGTAACTGGCAGCAGCCCTCCTACATCCCAAATCATCTTCTCTGGATAAACATGTATTTTTCCACCTAACTGTGGTTGAAATTCTATTATTTTCGTTTTCATCTCTCTGAGTCCACTATAAAAAGCTGAATAAAGCCCTGCAGGTCCTCCGCCTATCACAGTTACATCAAACAATTCTTCTTGATTCATTCGTGTCACTCCTCAGCTACTAGTCATTGATTATCATTCTCAATAAAATATAACCTGTTTCCGCAAAATTTACAATCAAAATTACTATTGACAATACACCTATATAAAATTATATTATTTAAAGAATCAATAGTGATAATCATTATCAATTTGTTAATAATTAGCAAATTGAGATTACATCTTCTTTCATTAATATGGTTAATACTATATTATAAAATCTCATATTCAAGATTTTTAATAAATTATTTTGCATTACCACTACTCTTTCAAAAAGATTACAGTTAAACAAATTATTGTATACACATATCATCTATGTTAAAGGAGAAAGACGATGAAAAAGTTATTTATTTCACTAACAGTTCTTTTCGTTCTTGTTATGAGTGCTTGTAGCAATGGCTCTACAGACAAAAAGAACGATGCAAAAGGTAGTAAATCAGAAACAATTACATACCAATCTGAAAATGGTAAAGTAGAAGTTCCTGCAAATCCAAAACGCGTTGTTGTATTATCATCATTCGCTGGTAACGTAATGTCATTAGATGTAAATCTTGTTGGGGTAGATTCATGGTCTAAACAAAACCCACGTTTTGATAGCAAACTTAAAGATGTTGCTGAAGTATCAGATGAAAATGTTGAAAAAATCGCTGAACTAAATCCAGATTTAATCATCGGTTTATCAAATATTAAAAATGTCGATAAGTTAAAGAAAATCGCTCCTACTGTAACATACACTTACGGAAAAGTTGATTACTTAACACAGCATTTAGAAATTGGTAAGTTATTAAACAAAGAAAAAGAAGCAAAAACTTGGGTTGATGACTTCAAGAAACGTGCACAAGAAGCTGGTAAAGAAATTAAAGCAAAAATCGGTGAAGATGCAACAGTTTCTGTTGTAGAAAACTTCAACAAACAGCTTTATGTATACGGCGAGAACTGGGGCCGCGGAACAGAAATCCTGTACCAAGAAATGAAATTAAAAATGCCTGAAAAAGTAAAAGAAAAAGCATTAAAAGAAGGTTACTACGCATTATCTACTGAGGTATTACCGGAATTTGCTGGTGATTACTTAATCGTAAGTAAAAATAAAGAGACTGATAACTCATTCCAAGAGACAGAATCATATAAAAACATCCCAGCAGTAAAAAATAATCGCGTATATGAAGCAAACATGATGGAATTCTATTTCAATGATCCACTTACATTAGATTTCCAACTAGACTTCTTCAAGAAGAACTTTCTTGGTAAATAATACAAACATGAGGAATTCTTAATTTAAGAATTCCTCTTCCTTTATTCTATGAACAGAAAAGATGTGAAACGAATGACAAAAGATCATGAAAATCCACGTTCTATAGCTTTTACATACAAACTAATTTTAAGCTTAATTGCATTCTTTCTTATTTTTATGGTTGCAATGGTATTAGGTGCTGCAGATACTTCGATAAAAGATGTATGGTTAGCACTCACTTCCTCCGCTAAAGGAGACAAAATATCTATTATTCGAGAAATACGTTTACCACGTGAAGTTGCTGCTATTTTTGTAGGAGCTGGATTAGCCGTTTCTGGAGCGATTATGCAAGGATTAACACGAAATCCACTTGCAGATCCTGGTTTATTAGGGCTATCTGGTGGAGCAAATGCTGCGCTTGCACTGACACTTGCTTTCAATCCTTCCATCAGCTATCTTTACTTAACATTAGCTTGCTTTATCGGTGCGGCAATTGGCGCAATCATGGTATTTGGAATTGGTATGGTGAAAAAAGGCGGCCTTTCTCCTCTTCGAATTGTATTAGCGGGCGCTGCAGTTTCCGCATTTCTACTCGCAATTTCAGAAGGAATCGGCATTTATTTTAAAATTTCACAAGATGTATCACTTTGGACTGCTGGGGGCGTAATTGGAACAACTTGGAGCCAATTAAAAATTATTATTCCAGTCATTTCAATTAGTATCTTTATCGCTATCTTACTAGCAAAAAAATTAACAGTTCTTAGTTTCAGTGAGGAAGTGGCTATTGGACTTGGTCAAAAAATTATTGTTATTAAAACTATTTTATTTATCATTATTATCTTACTTGCAGGTGCATCTGTAGCGCTTGTTGGAAATATGGCATTTATCGGTTTAATGGTACCTCACATGGTACGCCCAATTGTCGGTCCAGATTACCGATTTGTTATACCGATGTCAGCAATTGCTGGAGCTTCCTTTATGCTACTTGCAGATACAATCGGACGTACTATTAACGCTCCGTACGAAACACCAGTTGCGGCAATTGTCGCGATTGTAGGGTTACCATTCTTCCTATTCATTGTACGTAAAGGAGGAAAAACATTCTCATGATGCAATCTATTCTAAGAAAACAACGTCTTATTATACTCGCTTTACTAATACTGACCATCACCACCATTGTAGTTGGAATGGGACTTGGTTCAGCATCTTTATCTTATGATCGACTACTCCCAACATTAATGGGACAAGGGACTTTTAAAGAGGAGTTTGTTTTATACTCTTTAAGACTACCTAGAATTGTGATTACATTATTAGCTGGTATGGCTCTCGCTTTATCAGGGGCTATATTCCAAGGAATTACTCGAAATGATTTAGCTGAACCTGGTATTCTCGGGATCAACTCTGGGGCCGGTGTTGCTGTTGCTATTTTCTTTTTATACTTTCCAATAGATGTAGGTTCATTTCTTTACTTACTACCAGTCGTTGGATTTATCGGGGCTTTTCTGACAGCTGTTCTAATTTACGTATTTTCATATAGTAAATCAACTGGGCTTCAGCCAATCCGACTAACATTAACCGGTATTGGTTTTTCATTTGCACTATCTGGAATGATGATTGTCCTTATTTCATCCGCTGATCGTATGAAAGTGGACTTTATCGCCAAGTGGATTGCCGGAAACATTTGGGGAGATGACTGGGTCTTCGTTTTAGCAATGCTCCCATGGTTAATCGTATTAATTCCGTTCGTTTTCTATAAAGCAAATCGATTAAACATTCTAGCATTAAACGAGCCAGTCGCAATCGGTGTTGGAATTGAAATTGAAAAAGAACGCAGATACTTATTAGTTGCAGCCGTTGCGCTTGCAGCTGCAGCTGTTTCCGTAACAGGAGGAATTAGCTTTATCGGACTAATGGCTCCTCATATCGCGAAATCTTTAGTAGGTCCAAGACATCAAATTTTCATGCCTATTGCCGTTTTAATCGGCGGATGGCTATTGCTATTAGCAGATACAATTGGCCGAAACATCGTTGAACCTAACGGCATCCCAGCAGGTATTGTCGTTGCTTTAATTGGGGCTCCTTACTTTATGTATTTGTTGCTTAAGAAAGCGTAAAAAACACCCTCAAGATCTTTTCTTGAGGGTGTTTTTGTTTCATTCTACTGCTGCCCATACCCTTCAAACTTCTTCGCCAAATTCTCCATCTCATCTTCTGGCAAAAGCTTCGGTTCTCCGACGCTTTTCGTTTGATAATAAATTTGAGCACAAAACTCAATCTCTTCTGCAACAGTAAACGCCATTTTTATATTATTTGCACCAGCAATTAAACCGTGATTTGCAAGTAGCACAGCACGACGATCAATCATGCCTTCAAAAGCAGCATCCGCTAATTGCTTCGTACCAAATGTTTCATACGGTGCACAGCGAACATTCGGGCCTGCGAAAGCAATTAAATATGAAACAGCAGGAAGCTCCCATCCTAATGACGCAATCGTCTTTGCGTAAGGAGAATGTGTATGCACAAGCGCATTTATATCTTCACGATTTCTATAATAAATAAGATGCATATCTAGTTCGCTTGATGGCTTTCTCTCTCCCTCTACCACTTCACCATCTAAGTTTAATATAACTACATCTTCAGGTTTTGTTTCATAATACTCTAAACCACTTGGACTAATCGCAACAAGACCTTGTTCGCGATTGAAAATACTAATATTACCCCCAGTCCCCTTTGTTAAACCACTAGAGATCATTTTCTTTCCATACGCTACAATTTCTTCTCTTTCTTTTTGTAATAACATATACATCCCCCTAAGTATGAAGCTTATGATGACTGACTTTTATATTTATCTATTTATTGAAATAGCTTTTTTAAATTCTCCGTAAACGGTGCCTTTACAATCCCTTTTTCTGTAATAATCGCTGTTACATTTTCATATGGAGTAACATCAAATGCTGGATTATATACTTTACTTTCTTTCGGAGCTGAATATTGTCCGAAACGATTAATCACTTCAGAAGCATCCCTTTCTTCAATCGGAATTTCTTTTCCTGTCGGTGTTTTTAAGTCGATTGTTGGTGTTGGCGCCGCTACATAAAACGGAATGTTGTAGTATTTAGCTAAAATAGATACGCCTAATGTGCCAATTTTATTTGCTACATCACCGTTTGCTGCCACGCGGTCACATCCAACGATTACAGCATCGATTTTTCCTTGTGACATGACCATAGCTGCCATATTATCCGTAATGACAGTAACATCAATTCCCGCTCGCTGTAGTTCTAATGCTGTTAACGTTGAACCTTGTAACCTAGGACGAGTTTCATCTGAATAGATTTTTAAGTCCCATCCTTTTTCTTTCGCTAAGTACATTGGTGCTGTCGCAGTACCATACTTAGTCGTCGCTAACGCACCAGCATTGCAATGTGTTAATACTCCCATTTCATCATCGAATAATGTTAATGCATGCTCTCCAATTTGACGATTAATTTCTTCATCTTCTCTATGAATCTCTTTTGCCTCTTCTAGTAATCTGTCTTTCAACTGGACGATTGATAAGTGCGCGTTCTCTGTCGCTACCGCTTCCATTCTTTCAAGTGCCCAGAATAAGTTTACTGCCGTTGGCCTTGATGTTGCCAAATATGCACATACCTTTTTGACTTCCTCTATAAAGTCTTCCATCTTACTTTGAATAACTTCCTTTGTTCCTAAATACACACCGTACGCTGCCGAAACACCAATTGCTGGTGCTCCTCGTACTTTCATTACTTGAATGGCATCCCACACACTTTCAGCTGTCTTGAAAGATTCATAGACAACCTCATTCGGTAATAATGTTTGATCTAATAAAACTAAAGCATCATCTTTCCACTGAATGGGTATTAATTGCTCTTCCATCATATTCTCCCCTTACTTCGCGTAGTGCATTGACTGTTCTTTTAACGTTTCTACAAAACGTGTACCCGTTCTATATTGATTCGCTCGTAAAATAAAACTCTTCGCTACTTGAAGACAAATTCGCTCCGCTCTAGCACGTGCTTCCTCATTCTCAATACAAGTAATATCTTTTACTTTCGCTAATCCAACAATACGGCGAATTAATTCCAGACCTGTCACTGCAGCCGTATCCTCTAATACAGATTGTAAATATACTTCGCTAAAGCCTTCTTCCTTCGCCATAATCTCGGTCACATGAATATCCCAAGCATCTAAAAACTTCTTCTTAAATAAATCAATTACCTCTACCATCGTAGTTTGTAACCAATCCATATACGTATCTTTCTCCGCTCCAGGTGGCATCGTTGCATCTGCATTCACCCAAGCAAACATTAAATTCGCCATTACATTCCCAACGTCATATCCCATAGGTCCATAAAAAGCAAACTCAGGATCAATAACCTTTGTAGAATCATCTCTTACAAAAACAGAACCAGTATGTAAATCACCATGAAGTAATGCCTGTGCATTCGTCATAAAAGAAAATTTACGTTTCGCTACTTCCATACGAAGCTCTTTATCACTATAAATATGTTCCCTAATCCATCCCTCATTTAACGGAAATAACTCATTACGCTTATTATGATTGGTAAATGGTTCTGAATATACGAGGTCCTCTGTAATCTCACATAATTCAGGATTTATATAATTCTTCACAAGTTCCTTCTTCTCTTTATGATTCATTACAACATCCGATGTTAATAAAAGTGTATTTACCATAAAAGTAGTTAAATCATCCGCAAGCCTCGGAAATATTTGATGATTTATAAGTGCTGTACGTAATATTGTGTGATCCGATAAATCTTCCATTACGCAACAATTCATCACACTATCAAATAAATACACCTTAGGAACAAGTCCGGGTGCTAACTCATCCTCTAACTGCAAAACATCTGATTCTATACGAATACGGTTTGTCGACAACTTAAACTCATCTGAAATGCGAGCTGTATCCCCAGCTTGCTTTACGATGACTGACATGTTCTCTTTTTCATCCCAAACGCGGAACACATAATTTAAATTGCCATCACCTATTTCTTTACACTGTAACTCCTTTGCATGTTCAAACTTAGACAATTTCTCTTTCACATATGCAATCACATCTTTAGCTTCCATTAAAAAATACTTCGTGAACTTAGACATGGTTTCCCCTCCACACTAATTGTAAGCGTTTTCTAAAAGCTATAAAAAATAATAGGTTGAATTTTTTCACCCTATAAATATGTATTCTTCTTTTTGAAAGATATATCTAGGTTTTATTATATCTTGTTAGCACTTTGAGTCAATGTTTCTAACTATCATCTTAATATACTTCCTAATTATATATTTGAGATGACAAAAATTGTTCAAAAAATTTCCGATTCATTTTATTTTATTTATCACAAAATTCTTTGTAAAATAGAAGTAAGCAGTTCCTTTTCAAAACCACAACTTCTAAGAAATATTTCCTTCCTAAAAAATTAAACTTACACACTATCTCTAACATACACACTAAACTTTTCAAACACTCATCTAAAATTTATAGACTTAAAATTACCTTTCTATTCCCTGATAGCCTTAATTGAGAATAAATATTAATTAAATTGGAATAAAGTTGGTTTATTCGCTTGACAAAATAACCAATTCTATATGATAATTAATATCGAATTAGAATTATTATAGTTAATTAAAAAATATATTTTATGAGCACACTATTTTTTGATGCTCAAACCAACATTTAGGAGGAATTTTAACATGTTATTAATCGGCACAGAAGTAAAACCGTTTAAAGCTAATGCTTACCATAATGGAGAATTTATCCAAGTTACTGACGAAAGTTTAAAAGGAAAATGGAGTGTAGTTTGTTTCTACCCAGCTGACTTCACATTCGTTTGCCCAACTGAACTTGAAGACTTACAAAACCAATATGCAACTCTAAAAGACTTAGGCGTTGAAGTATACTCTGTATCTACAGACACTCACTTCACTCACAAAGCATGGCATGATAGCTCAGAAACTATCGGCAAAATCGAGTACATCATGATCGGTGACCCAACTCGAACAATCACTACAAACTTCAACGTTTTAATGGAAGAAGAAGGTCTTGCTGCTCGTGGTACATTCATCATCGATCCAGACGGCGTTATCCAATCTATGGAAATCAATGCTGACGGTATCGGCCGTGACGCAAGCATTCTTGTTAACAAAATTAAAGCTGCTCAATACGTACGTAACAACCCAGGTGAAGTTTGCCCAGCTAAATGGCAAGAGGGTTCTGCAACACTTAAACCAAGCCTTGACCTTGTAGGCAAAATCTAAGGAGTTCGATCAAAATGATACTAGATGCAGATATAAAAACACAACTATCCCAATACCTTCAGTTAATGGAGAACGATATTTTACTTAAAGTAAGCGCAGGAGACGATAACGTATCTAAAGATATGTTAGCTCTAGTAGACGAATTAGCTACTATGTCATCTAAGATTACAGTAGAAAAAGTTGAATTAGAGAGAACACCAAGCTTTAGCGTAAACCGCCCTGGTGAAGACACTGGTGTCGTATTCGCTGGTATTCCATTAGGACACGAATTTACATCATTAGTGTTAGCTTTACTACAAGTAAGTGGACGCGCTCCAAAAGTTGAACAGAAATTAATCGATCAAATTAAAAACATTCAAGGCGAATATCATTTTGAATCTTATATCAGCCTAAGTTGTCATAACTGTCCTGATGTTGTACAAGCTCTTAACGTAATGAGCGTTCTTAACTCTAGTATTACACATACTATGATTGATGGCGCTGCATTCAAAGAGGAAGTAGAAAGCAAAGACATCATGGCAGTACCAACTGTTTACCTAAACGGCGAATCTTTCGGAAGCGGTCGTATGACACTTGAAGAAATTTTAGCTAAAATGGGTAACGGTCCAGATGCATCAGAGCTTTCTGATAAAGATCCATACGATGTTCTTGTTGTTGGTGGCGGCCCTGCTGGTGCAAGTGCAGCAATTTACGCAGCACGTAAAGGCATCCGCACTGGTATCGTTGCTGAGCGCTTCGGTGGTCAAGTAATGGATACTATGGGCATTGAGAACTTCATCAGCGTAAAAAAGACTGAAGGTCCTAAGCTAGTAGCAAGTCTTGAAGAGCACGTAAAAGAATACGATATCGATGTAATGAATCTACAACGTGCGAAACGTTTAGAGAAAAAAGAACTTATTGAAGTGGAACTTGAAAACGGCGCTATTCTGAAAAGTAAGAGCGTAATCGTTTCAACAGGTGCTCGCTGGCGTAACGTTGGCGTACCGGGTGAAGCTGAGTTCAAAAATAAAGGTGTAGCATACTGCCCACACTGTGACGGTCCATTATTCACTGGAAAAGACGTAGCAGTTATCGGCGGAGGTAACTCTGGTATTGAAGCAGCTATCGACTTAGCAGGTATTGTTAAGCACGTAACTGTTCTTGAATTCATGCCAGAATTAAAAGCTGATGCTGTATTACAAGAGCGTCTTAACAGCTTACCAAACGTAACTGTTCTGAAAAACGTTCAAACGAAAGAAATTACTGGTACTGATAAAGTAAACGGTATTTCTTACATCGATCGTGAAACTGAAGAAGTTCATCACGTTGAATTACAAGGTGTATTCGTACAAATCGGTCTTGTGCCAAACACAGACTGGTTAGGCGAAACAGTTGAACGCGCTCGCGGTGAAATCGTAACAGACAAGCACGGCGCTACAAACGTACCAGGAGTGTTTGCTGCAGGTGACTGTACAAATAATCCGTACAAACAAATCATCATCTCTATGGGTTCAGGTGCAAACGCAGCTTTAGGTGCATTTGATTACTTAATTCGTAACTAATAAAAAAACAGGTGCCTTAGCACCTGTTTTTTTTACCTTAATGTATAAACTAAAAACCTCTCATTCCCATTCTTCTCATAAGCACCTGGCAATCTAACTTCTTTCTTCAGCTCAAACGCAGTCTGATTTTCTAAGAAGAAAATATAGTCCTCAGAAGGATAATATAAAATAATATCCACTTCTCTCCCCGTTTCTTCTACCGAAAGCAAAATGTTATTTACTACATTCATAAACACTTGTACAGAAAATGGATTAAAAAAATAAAACCTATTATCATGCGGATCAATCTCATATTCCTGCGCTAAACAACATTGGAACTGGATTTTCCCCTTACTGTTTCGTGTCTTTCGTGCATAACGATCTCGATTATCCATCGCTTCTTTATAAAACTCTTCATTCATTTCAATTCCAACTGCTGATGCACCACATTTATGATGCATATAAAAGTTTAATCTTCCTTTTCCGCACCCAAAGTCTACAATTCGGTCGCTACTTCGTATTTCATATTGATTCAGTAACTCATCTAATCCGCTATAGGGCGTCGGTTCATAGCGGTGATAATGCATAGACTTGTTAAACCCCTTTTGCTCACCGACTGTTTTTATATGTAAAACTGCATCGTAATATTGTTCGTTCATTCGTTTTCTCCTATTAAAAAATGGTACTTATTATTATACACCATGTACTGGAGATTCATTTTTAATCAAATTAATAGGTACGTGAAATTATATTAACGATTTTCTTAATATATCTATCGTAACTTCAAATATATCAACGATTTTTCAAATATATCGATTTACCGACAATCCACGACAAAAAAACAGGAGCTCTCTAGCCCCTGTCTTCTAACACTTTCAATACAGTTTGTTTCAATATTTCTACTCCATCCATAATACAACTATGATCAAACCTCATATACGGATGGTGTAATCCAGGTTGTAGGTCTGCTCCTAGTCCAAGCATGACAGCTTTTAAATGTGGTCTTTTCACTGTGTAATAATGGAAATCATCGCTTCCTGTCGTATAGAGAGGTCCCGTACATCTCTCTTCCCCATACACTTCGATAATACCTTTACGCATAAAGCGCTCTGCTTCTTCGGAAACCTCTGCTCCTGGTGCAAGATCCATCCATTCATATGAAGTTTTCGACCCCATCGATGCAGCTGATTCTATTACATGCTCAATCTTTTCCTTTAATTCTTCTAATAGTATATTACTCTCTGCTCTTACATCTAAACTGAAATGACCATTTCCCGGAATGATATTTAAATTATCGCCACCAGCTTGGCATCTCGTCATTTTTACTGAATAGGAACTTTGCGGTGGCAACCAAATATTTTTCAAACCGATATTAATCATGGAAATGACATCAATTGCATTCACACCTTGGTGTGGTCTCGCCCCGTGTGCATCCTCCCCATGAATCATCCCCTCTAAAAATCCAGCTGCTCCATGGCGAATAGATGAGGCTGCTTGTTTCAAAGATAGTTCTTCAATCGGTCTTAGATGGACACCAAATAAGAAATCAGCATCATCTACAGCACCTTTCTCCACCATCTTCAAAGCACCATTACCCTTCTCTTCTGCCGGCTGAAAAATAAACCTAACCGTACCACTTTTCCATCTCATATTTTTCAATTGTAAAATAACTCCCATTACAATGGTCATATGAGCATCATGACCACATGAATGGTTCGCTTTAAATTCTCCATCTACTTCTTGCCAAAGTGCATCCATATCAGCACGAATCGCAATAACTGGATTCCCGCCTCCAATCTCAGCAATTACACCTGGACAATCATCAAATGTTCTATATGAAATTCCTTCTTCTTTTAAAAAGTCAGTAATATACGCTGTCGTTTCATATTCTTTCCAACTTACTTCAGGGTTTTCGTGTAAATGCTGAAAAATCTCCGTTAAGCGCTCTTGTAGTTCTAATGTTTTCAACGTTCCAGTCTCCTTCCCAAATTATAAACCATCAGGTTAATTATACTTATGAAAAACAGATGTTTTTATGAACATATTGAATTTTAAGAAAAAAGTCAATTATTTATTTTTAGATACTTCAAAAGCTTACTACGCATCTATATTACAAACTAAACAAACAACTATAACATTCATTATTTTCTGATTTTTATATTGACGCTTACATAAACTTTTAGTTATCATAACCTAATAAACGTCTATTTTACGACAATTCTAAAAATACAAACAAACATACGTAACAAGGAGGAACTTTATGAAAAAAGAAATACCTTTTGGAATAGCGATTATCCCTATTATCATTACCGTTGCAGTTATGATGGTTACAATTGTTGTATTAAAACAAAGCCCTCACGTTCCACTTATTATCGGTACAACCGTTGCTTCTATTGTCGCTTGGCGTTACGGTTACAAATGGAATGATCTTGAAGAAGCAATGTATAAAGGGATTCGTCTTGCATTACCCGCTATCGTCATTATTATTCTTGTTGGCTTAACAATTGGTGCTTGGATTGGCGGTGGAATTGTCGCAACGATGATTTATTACGGTTTAAAACTTTTAACTCCATCACTATTTTTAGTTTCCATTACTGTCATTTGTTCTATCGTTGCATTAGCGATTGGTAGCTCTTGGTCTACAATGGGTACAATTGGTGTTGCTGGAATGGGAATTGGCCTAAGTATGGGAATTCCAGCTCCAATGGTTGCTGGTGCCATTATTTCAGGCTCTTATTTTGGCGATAAAATGTCACCGCTTTCAGATACAACTAACTTAGCCGCAGGATTAACAAATACAGATTTATTCGCACACATTCGTCATATGTTATTTACTACAGTTCCCGGTTTAATTATTACTCTTATCGTATACGCGGTCTTAGGAAGAAGCTTCGGCGCTAACAATATTGATGCGAAGAGCATCGATCAAACGTTACAAGTATTGCAACAAAACTTTGTTATCTCACCTTTCCTACTCATTATACCCGTAGCCGTTATGGTATTGGTCGCTAAAAAGGTTCCTGCCATACCAGCCATTCTCGTCGGTATTATTTTAGGATTCTTATCACAAGTCTTTATTCAAGGTGGTTCTGTCTCAGCATCTGTCGGTGCACTCCAAGCTGGATTTGTTATAGACACTGGAAACAAGCTAGTAGACGAACTATTTAACCGCGGTGGCTTAGATTCGATGATGAATACAGTCTCTATGACAATTGTCGCTATGACTTTCGGAGGAGTATTAGAACATACAGGTATTCTTCGCTCAATTGTAAATCAAATTTTAAAGTTAGCGAAATCAGCAAAAGGGCTTATCGCTTCTACTATCGCATCTTGTTTTGCAACAAACCTTACTTGCTCTGAACAATATATTTCAATTGTTGTCCCTTCAAGAATGTACGCAAATGCATACACAGAAAAAGGACTACATTCAAAAAACTTATCCAGAGCATTAGAAGATGGCGGAACATTAACTTCTGTCTTCGTTCCTTGGAATACGTGCGGTGTATTTATTCTCGCTACACTTGGCGTAGGTGCATTTGAATATGCTCCTTATGCTATTTTGAATTTCATCGTACCTATTATCTCAATCATTTATGGTATAACAGGTTTCACAATTGTAAAACTATCAGACATTGAAAAAGCAGAACTGCTAAAGAAACAAAAAGCTCAACTAGAAGCTTAAAAATAGCGGTAAATTCAGTTCATATAGTGCGCGAGGTCGCCCTTGTTGATAGGGCATTTCCTCGCCGCAAATATGAGCATACCCGTAATCAACTAATTTCTTTAACAACCTTTCTGTCGATCTTCGAGTCACTTGTAAGTACTCAGAAAGGTCAGCTGCTGTAAATTTCAATGACGGATGCGATTGACTAAATTGAATAATTTTTGACAAGTTGGCCGGACTAAGCTTCGTTTCCTTCGCTATTTTCATTAGTTCCGGATTATCATTTTTCAAACTTTGTACTCTCTGTTCTTTCGGGAATGGACCAAACAAATCTTTATCACTTGTTAGTATATAAAAACAACGATCTATTGGATTATTCTTTGCAAAACTTTGAGCAATTTTTGCATTTTGCTCCGCTTCTTTCACGGTTTTTCCATAACCAAATCCAATAGCTATCGTTCCTTCTACACTCGCAAACAAGTTATCTATCGCATTTGTTTTAATAATTGATTCGATATCACCACGAGTTGTATACAAAATGCATGTCATTTCATCCACTTGTTTAAATGAACCACGTAGTTCTTTTGAAATGACATCTAGTTTTTCAAGCAAACTCGTTCGTAATTCTAAGGACGAAATAATACAAGTACCAACAGTAGCTGAATAGCTTTTTGCTAACTCAGCTTTTATTTTTGCATCTTTTAGCCCATGTATAATGGATTGTGTTGGATCAATCATACGCTCTGAAGGAACACCCATTTTTTGAAGCTCGTCGTAAACAGCGTGAATACTAGTTAAAGCTAAATGAGCTTCTCCAGATTGATATTTAGCTACATGAAAATCGATAACTCTATTTATTTCATCTTTACTCCACAGCATATTTTCATAATCCAACACTTGCGGACTTTCTTTTATACCGATATCATGGAACACATTTGTAATAAACGAGCGGTCTACTAAATCGATGGAAATGTTATGTGGTTGAATACTTTGATGATACATGATAGAAAGAATGGAAGATGCGACAGTTGTCTCGTCTTGCTGTAAGTATGTACTTGGAATTCGTAATTGTTCTCTTACTTCTTTTGCCATATAATAAGGTAAAGCACCTGAGAAAAAGATGACATCACAAGGCTTTAGACACTTTAATAGTTCAGAAGATTCTGCCGGATGAAGGTAAATATAGGAATCAATTTCTATTCCTTCTAATTTTTGAGCAATAGGAAAAAGGTTATCCATAAACTCCTTTGAACCGACAACTGCAATTTTTATCATCATTTTCTCTAACTCCTTATCATTAATTAACGACTATTTAACGTCAACTATATCAAATGTATAAAACTATTGTAAAACAGGAAGGAGTTTCTATTCAATGAAAATTACAGCTATTCATCTTTACGCAATTCGTTTACCGCTTCGCAGTCCGTTTGTTATTAGTTATGGCTCTTATTCTGATATGCCCTCTATTATCGTCAAAATGGAAACAGATGAAGGTATTATCGGTTACGGTGAAGGCGTTGCTGATGATCACGTCACAGGTGAATCATGGGAAAGTACTTTCCATACTTTAAAACATACGCTAACCCCTGCTCTAATCGGGAAAAATCCAATGAATATCGAAAAAATACACGACATGATGGACAATACAATTTACGGTGTTCCAACAGCGAAAGCCGCAATTGATATTGCTTGTTTTGATATAATGGGCAAAAAACTAAATCAACCTGTATATCAATTAATTGGTGGGCGCTATCATGAAGAATTCCCTGTCACTCACGTTTTAAGTATTGCCGATCCTGAAGATATGGCTGAAGAAGCTGCTTCTATGATTCAAAAAGGTTACCAATCTTTCAAAATGAAAGTTGGTACGAATGTAAAAGAAGATGTGAAACGTATTGAAGCTGTACGAGAACGTGTAGGAAATGACATCGCTATTCGCATTGATGTAAACCAAGGCTGGAAAAATAGCGCGAACACATTAACAGCACTGCGTTCATTAGGACATTTAAACATTGACTGGATTGAACAACCTGTTATCGCGGACGATATTGATGCCATGGCTCATATTCGTTCTAAAACAGATCTCCCGCTTATGATTGATGAAGGACTAAAAAGTTCTCGTGAAATGCGCCAAATTATTAAATTAGAAGCTGCCGATAAAGTGAATATAAAACTAATGAAATGCGGCGGCATATATCCAGCTGTAAAGCTCGCTCATCAAGCTGAAATGGCCGGCATTGAATGCCAAGTGGGATCAATGGTCGAATCCTCTGTTGCCTCTTCCGCAGGATTCCATGTCGCTTTCTCAAAGAAAATCATTACGAGCGTAGAGCTAACAGGACCATTAAAATTCACGAAAGACATTGGAAACTTACATTACGATGTACCATTCATTCGCTTAAACGAAAAGCCGGGACTCGGCATTGAAATAAACGAAGATACACTACAAGAACTAACCGTCTTTCAAGACGTTGTACGCTAAAGGAGGACTATCATATGACGGTTCTATACGAAGGAACATTAAAACAAAATAACGAATCATTTCACGTTACATTACTATCACTAGAGCACATCGAACAAATTTTATCACTACAAAACATTGTAGTTGAAGCACTAGAAGATAAAAGTCGTTTACAACCACTCTCACAAGAAGAATTTCAATACATTCTAAAAGGAAACGGCATGATGATCGGTGCTTTTATCGAAAACGAACTCATCGCATTTCGCGCTCTACTCGTCCCGCCTATCGATGATGAACATTTAGGGCTTGATATTGGTTTGCCAGAAAGTGAACTACACCGCGTCATCTATCAAGAAATCTCAAACGTTCATCCGAACTGCCGAGGAAATGGTATGCAAAAAATATTAGCAAACGTCATCATGGACGAATTGCAAAAAGAAGATAGCAAATATGATTATGTATGCTGCACCGTTGCTCCTTTTAACATCCCGAGTTTGAAGGATAAATTTGCGCAAGGGATGGAGATTGCTGTGTTGAAGGAAAAATATGGTGATAGTCTGCGGTATGTTTTTGTGAAGAAATTGCGCGGAGATAATGAAAGAGATTGGACGGATGTTCAAAGTATTCTAATGAGTGATGCTAGTGGACAGCAGACTTTGCTTTCGGAGGGGTATCGTGGGTATGAGATGGAGAAAACAGCAGATACTTTCATTGTGAAGTTTGGGCGATAATCTATATACTCGAAAAGAGGAGATGTCTGCTGTGACCTCTTCTCTTTTCGATTTGTTGAACAATCCTGTAGTAAATGAAATTATATCAACGATTTTTCGAATATATCTATCATAACTTACAATATATCAACGATTTTTCGAATATATCTATCAAAACTCACAATATATCAACGATTTTTAAAATATATCTATCATAACTTACAATATATCAACGATTTTTCGAATATATCTATCAAAACTCACAATATATCAACGATTTTTAAAATATATCTATCAAAACTCACAATATATCAACGATTTTTAAAATATATCTATCAAAACTTACAATATATCAACGATTCGACAAGAAATATCGATTTACCGACAAAAATTGATATCCCTTCCTAAACCGTCATCTTCCAACTAGATAAAGCTAACCAGTTCTCCATTTCCTTATAATCAGGCATTATCTTCCCGACAAGACGCCAAAAAGAGCGATCATGATTTAAATGAACCATATGACACATTTCATGAACGACTACATAGTCAATTACTCGCTGTGGTGCCATTGCTAGCTTCCAATTGAATGTTAGTTGTAAATTCGAATCGCAAGTACCCCAAGTACGACTACTATCTGTAATACGAATAGAACGTGGTTTTGTTTTGAAATTACTTTGATGCGCTTTAATACTCTTCTCTACTAAAGATTTACACTGCTTATAGTAAAATCGTTTTAAAGCTTGCTGTATTTTCTCATCCTTTAGCTCTTTTACATAAATATGTAACTTATCCCCTTCAAAAATCGCATTGTCTTGCTCAATACTTGCATCTTGGGAAATCTGTATCGGATACGTATTCCCTAAATACAAAAAGCCTTCTCCTTGATCGTAATCCTTTTCCTGTGGTCCACGCGCTCGCTCAGCCATCTCCTTACGGGTTGTCTGAATCCAATCCCACTTTTCCTCTAGCAACTGGACTAAGTATTCAACAGGCGTCCCTTTCGGAGCCTGCACTTCCACATTTCCATACGAATCCACAAAAAGACGCACGGACTTTTTCTTCTTATAAGTTATATGAAAATTAATTGTCTCACCTAAATATGTATGTACCATTTCATCACCTAGCATAGTATTTTTACAAATAAAAAAGAGTAGGATACGAACGTCCTACTCTACCTATTATATCATTTACTGCTTTAACGAACTCATTATCCTCTATACTTTACACCTAATCCCTTAATGAAATTCCTTGCGTATCTATCGCCGCACTCTTTGTAATTTTTATGACCTTTTTTTCTTAATAGAGCACCTAACTCTCCTTTTGTTACCGTAACGCCTACGCAATCTAATATATCAAGTACATCCTCACTCGTTAAAGATAGTGCAATTTTCATTTTCTTTAGAAGAAGGTTATTGGCACTCTCCTTACTCTGTACAGGTGCAGGCTGCCCTGGTTTCGGATCTTGCTTTCCTCTTTTTAAAGTAATAAATCCATTGAAAAATGCCTCTAACATCATCATATCGCATGTTTTTACGTACTCATCTTCGATTACATCCGCATCTTCGGCTTCATGCTGAGGAGCTCTCTTTATTTTTGTAAGCATATCAACTACGTCTTCTTTCGTTACTTCCATCCCGCCGAGTTTAAAGATTTCCACCATATCTATATCTCTTATATCTAAAGCGTATCGTACTCTTTTTAATATATCGTTGTTGCTCATTGCCATTGGGTTTCCTCCTGAAATGTTGATTATTTATTCAGCAGTTAAAGTTTATCCTATAACGTGCTTTAAATTATCATGTTTAAATCTAACCTTTTAGTTATTGTCCGCTAAATTAATACTTTAACATTTTAAAGATATGTTTTATAGTCTTACCCGAACTTTTCTCTATCATTGTATCTACAGAGCTCTTACGTGTTTTTTATATGCCTTTAAAAAGATTTCTCTCTTAACATTAACTAAAAGAAAAAAACAGTGCTTTGATTTCTCAAATACACTGTTCTTTTCCAGCTCTACGCTTATTTTCAACTCACTCATGTCATACACTACATATGAAATGATTTAACTGCTTAAAAGTTAAACCGTCTCACTATCCTGAGCAACACCAACACTATCCTCAAACTTATCCAACAAAGCACGCACCTCATTGGTCGATTTCGTACTCATCAATTGATTTCTCAATTCCGCAGCTCCTGGGAAGCCCTTCACATAAATTTTGAAGAAGCGGTGAAGTCCTGTGATTGAGCGTGGCAGTACTTCTGCATATTGATCTTGAAGATCAAGTTGTAGTCTTAAAAGATCTAGATGTTCTTTACTGCTATGCTCTCTTGGCTCTTTTTCAAACGCAAATGGATTTTTGAAGATGCCTCGCCCGATCATTACGCCATCAATGCCGTATTTTTCAGCAAGTTCCAGTCCCATTTTACGATCAAGGATGTCTCCATTGATTGTTATTAACGTATTTGGTGCGATACGGTCACGTAATTTTTTAATTTCCGGAATTAGTTCCCAATGCGCATCTACTTGGCTCATTTCTTCTCTTGTGCGTAAATGAATAGAAAGGTTCGCAATATCTTGTTTGAAAATGTGCGTTAACCAATCTTCCCACTCGCTTAACTCTTTAAAGCCAAGTCTTGTTTTTACGCTGACAGGTAGTCCGCCTGCTTTTGCAGCTTGAATAAGTTCTGCTGCAACGTCTGGACGTAGAATAAGACCACTACCTTTTCCTCTTGATGCTACATTCGGTACAGGGCAGCCCATATTAATATCAATGCCTTTAAATCCTAACTCTGCCATACCAATACTCATTTGACGGAAATATTCAGGATTATCTCCCCAAATATGTGCCACCATTGGCTGTTCATCTTCTGTAAAAATTAAACGACCACGTACACTTTTCATACCTTCTGGATGACAATAGCTATCTGAGTTTGTGAACTCTGTAAAGAATACATCTGGACGACCAGCCTCACTTACTACGTGACGGAAAACAACGTCTGTCACATCTTCCATTGGTGCAAGTACGAAAAATGGTCGTGGTAATTCACGCCAAAAATTATCTATCATTTCAAATTCAAATCCTCTCACTATGAATACAATTTCAAAATCTCAATTTATAATTTGTGAAAATCAGCAATATTTATTTTAACTAAAATCGCTTATGAATGGTATTTTTGTAAACCAAAAAGCAGATGATATAGATTTTCCTATATCAACTGCTTTCCTATTATACTAACTTAAGCCAAGCCACACACTCCACATGAGTCGTATAAAGTATATCATATCTTTTGGTGTACCCTATACTACTATAGTGCATTCTTCTGCAAAGAAAATAAATCCAAATTTCTTCTTTTTATTTTGAATAAATTTAATTTATTTTAAGTGTGTGGTCATTTTTGTGGGCAGTGGTCAAACGGAGCATTCGGTTTACATGTACTCTCTAAACAATATTGATTAATTAAAAAATCCCCTTCTGCATATCGGTGCGAAAGGGGATTTTTTAATTAATCTATTCGTTCTACAGATACTGGTTCATAGATAAATAAGAAACGGTTTATATTTACACTAACATTTATAAATCTAGAATTCAAGATATAATTACCTACTTATAGAATCAGATGATATTTTTTATTTTTAAAACTATCCTTTTGTAAGAAATAACCCCACATACAAATAGGTTTCATTTGCTGTTTATCCTTATAAAAAATGATAAATTTATATTGCCATATTACGCCTAATGATACATAGTTAAATTAATAGCGCATTTAGTTACTTATTAAGGGGGGGGCTATTGAATGTTTTTAAGTGATAAAGACCTAATGTTCCTTGCAGAAAATACCGACTTAATTAAACCCTACATCCCAGAAAATTGCGAAGGTGCAACTATCAATTTAACTTTAAATAATCATGTAAAAATCTATGAGTCACAAGATCCTATAATATTAGGTGCTGAAGTTCCTATAGAATTTTATAAAGAAGTTGATATTAGAACTGAGGAATTCTATTTGAAACCCAACCAATCCATATTAGTCCAAACAAATGAATATTTTAAAATTCCTACAAATATGGCGGCTCAAATTTTAGAACGGTACAGTGTCAAATTGCTTGGTTTTATGATTAGTCCAGCTAGTTACATGAATCCAGGATATGAAGGAAGGTTAAGTTTTTTAGCTATAAATCATTCCTCAGTTCCTATACGATTAACACCTGGAATTAAATTTTGTCAATTAGCACTAATCAAGTTAACTTCTGAAGCTCTAAAACCTTATAATAAACAAAGTAACACTGTTTATTATCAATCTGAAAGTGTAAATACATCTAAATTGCACCTTGACAGTGAAATTCAAAGTTTTCTTACAGACAGAGGAGTAAGTAATGTATCTCTTGAAACTGCTAAAGAACTTGGGGATCACTTAATGTCTCATATAAATGAAGCGGCTAAAGAAATAGCTGACATGTTACGTAAGGAGTATAATAGTTTAAACAATGAATAACTTGAGAGCTATTGTACAAAGGCATGTGGAAGAAGAAACCTTGCGCCAATATTTAGATGTAAATTACTCGACTACTCCAGCTGAAGAAAAATTAAGAATTCTAGACTTTGCAAGAGAAATGATTGAATCTAAAGTGCAACAAATTTTGGATGTTTTTCTAACAGAAGTCACTCAAAATTCTCCTGAACGAAAAAAAGCCAAGAAGCTACATATTTTCACCGCTATTTTAACAATCATAGCAAGCACAGGACTTGCTCATGCTGTTAATTTAGAAAACTTGGGGTATATTACCGTATGTGCACTTGTCCTTTTAGCTGTACAATTATATCCATTTTTCAAGGATTAACAGGAGGATCATCATGAGAACATTCAAACACTTTAAAGGTGCTATTTACAAAATGATATGCACAGCACAGCACTCAGAAACAAATGAAACACTTGTCATATATAAAAATGAGTCTGGTGCTATTTTTGCAAGACCTTATGAGATGTTTTTCGAAACAATTGAACGTGATGGAAAGATAATTCAACGATTTACAGAAATAGAGACAAAAGACGATTCTAAATAGGAATCGTCTTTTGTTCTTCTCCCTTTTATTTACTTCACATACACATAGGCTTCATTTGCAGTTACGTAATATGTTTTACCTTTACTGTTGTGTACTTTATATTGTGGTGAACCATTTACATTTACTTTCGCATCAATTGTGAATCCTAATCCTGCATCTACAGAACCAGCCACATCTTTATCCTGCCAAGATGGAGCATCATAGAAACTTAGATTATTAACTTTAGATACAACGCGATTACCTACAATAGAAGAATCCACTGTACTTTTCTTATTAAACTTCACATAAGATGAATCGTTCTTAATCCACTGATCTCCACCAAGATTTAACCAACCATCCTTTTCAGCCCACACAATATAAGATTCTGGTTTGTTTAGTTGGCGAATCTTAGAATAGCTTGTACCTGGTCCTTTACGTAAGTTAACGTTGTAACCTTCAATATAGGCGATACCGTCTGTTACTGCTGTCGGTACTTCTTCTGGTTTAGATGGTTTTTCAGGGACAGAAACATCCACACTAGAATTATTATATGCTCGTTGTACATCTGCTCTAAATTGAGCTTCTGAAACACCATGAGACTTTAAGTAATCAATTGGATCTTCATGATCTGTTCCGCCAAGGTGATGAGTTACATCGCTATGTGTCCACAATCCTTTTTCTACAGATAACCCACGATCACGCAAGATTTTAGCTAGTAACTTAACGTATTTGTCATAACTGCGTTTGAATTTTGTATAGTCCGCTGTTTCGCATAACTCTACATGTACAAATCGTTTATTAGCAGCAGGACCGCCACCATAAGCAATGTATTTTGTATCAGCAATTTGGATTGTTTCGTCCCAATCGACTGCATAGTGAACAAATGCATTTTTCCATGTTCGAGATTCGTATTTTTGAATGTTAATAGCTGGAGCTTCTGGAGTTGCTGTAGAATGTGCTACAACGCCCTCATAAGCGCCTACACCATAACGGTATGGTTGTTTCGGTAAATCAGGAATGATAAGTGTTCGATCAGCAAAAGCACTTGTAGCAAAAGAAACAGCAAGTACTAGAATCATAAGTAACGAGGTAATATGTTTCATTGTCTTTTTCATTTAGCATCAACATCCTTTTTTATAATTTTTGTGTGGTCAAATAATCCACTTGCTGACAGTCCAATGATGATTCCTTGAAATACATTTGTTTTGATATCTCCGCCCATAAATAAAACGCCTAGCATAATGCCAAGCGTTAAATTGAGTAACGGAACATATTTTGTTTGTAATCCAATTGTTTTTCCAATCTGTGAAAGACCTACTACAATTCCAATCATCACAGTAATTTCAAACATTACATACCACCTCCTTTCAAGAAGAAAGTGAGAGCTGCTCCAACAATTCCACCAACAATAAGTCGTAAAATCCAGGTAGTATTGGCGCTGATTTTATCTAACTGCTTGTTGATATTATCAATATCCTTCTCGTTACCTGTTGTTCGTATTTCTAACCCTTTAATCTCTAAACGAATGTCCTTGATCTCTTGTTTGATTTCTTGAACATCGTTTCTTACATCTTGTAACCCTTCCATTTTGACCACCTCATTTCAAAATAAAAAGAGAGACTCTTGTCCCTCTTTCATAAGTGCATTTAAACAAACCGTCTAAATACCGCCTTTTAATATTAATCCTAGAACTGCCATCACTATTGCACTGATCACAATTCTTAAGATCCAAGTTGTATTTGTACTGATTTTTTCTAATTGTTTATTAATTGTTGAAATGTCTTTTTCATTAATGGTTGTACGAGTTTCTAAATTACGAATATCTCGCATAATTTCTTTTTGTTCTGATTTAAGTCTATCAATCTTTGTATATACATCTTCCATATATTCACATCCATCTAGAATCTATATAAAGCAGTCTCTATATACTATGAGACAACCCTTCTCACTGTGAATATACGAAAGCCATTTTTTATCAAAGCCGTATTTTGTACAAAATAAAAAACAGCTTATGGCTGCTCCTGCTCTGTTTGTGTGTTATTTTCATTAGTCGGTGTTGGCGGTTCTTGAGATGGATAATTCCCTGTCAGTGATGTATAACACTCTAAACAAATATTCTTTTTCGCAAATCCCATATCTAGTGGGTACAA